>CAZTSX010000038.1:0-5557 GCA_964616825.1 uncultured Prolixibacteraceae bacterium | reverse complement strand
ATGAATATATCCATAAAATTACAATATTTTTAATAATGTACAGGAAATTTTATGGTTTTTTCACCATCATTGTCATTGCGAGCGTAGCGAAGCAACAACACCCAACCTCAAAATAGCGCCCGTGTCATTGCGATCCCGATTTCTCGGGAGAAGCAACCTCCCCAGGCCCCGAGCACCGAATTGCTATCTGCCATTCACGTTTCACGATTCACCTTTCACGTACTTCAACGTTTTATCGTAATATCCTCCACTTCAACCACAATATCCCGGTTCATGATCCTACTATCAATCAGCCACCTCTGAAAATCTTCTGAAGCTAACCCATCAGGCATCTTCCATCCAGCTTTTTTGTCCTGCTCAGATAATTCATCATCTCCATATCCTTTCTCAATGTATGGTTGAACAATGGGGTTATGTGAAAAGACAACAAACAAGCGATCTTGATCAACTAATTGGTCAGCGTCAAAGACATATTCATCAGCAGTTGTTTCAAAATACTGATAGGGCTCTTCCTTGCTAAACAGGAAGTATTCTGTATTGGCATCAACAGGCACCCCTTGTTCAAATGCTGTGCCCATTTGTCGGTAGGGCAGTAACCGTTGAGCCTGCATCCCATCATCCAAAAAGATAGCCAGATATCCAGAAACAGGGCAACGAAAGTAGATGTAGAAATCATCCTTCTCTGCAATGAATAGAGTCGTTTTGCAGTTAATGTTCAGGCAATTGAGTGGATACATCTCAAAATCTATCGGATTATCTTCATACTCTCTTGCCCTGATCAAGACCGTGCATTTAAGTTCCTTCACATGCTTCTCTTTTCCATCAATAGATATTGTCCCTAACACCTCTTCAAATTGCTTTTCAATCACTTCAATCACCTCTCCCTTCACCAACGTATTGGCAATAGAGTTAAACACTGTATTGGTCTCCACCCTCTCTCCGGTTTCCACATCCTGTATAAACGTGGTGTTCCCCTCAATCACAGCTATCCCAAACGCCTTCTCCAGCGCATCCACAATAGCATACTCCTCTGCCTCCTGTTTCACCTCCATCATCGATTTGTGCTCCGGCAATGGTACCTGAGCCTCCCCATGAACAACGATAATCTCCTGATCCTGCCCAAAAGAGAGGATGGAAAGAAGAGAGATGAATGATATGGCAAGAAACAAATGTCGAAAGTTCATGACTGATCTGGGTTTGTGAATAGTCAAATTTATAGCTAATTTTCAAATGTTTGGAATTTCGCACATTGAAAGTTTGGTTTTTATTCGTTTTTCACTCTTGACTTTTGAAATGAAAGATATTTATATCATATTTGTACGGAAGAAACCAAACTTAATCCCAATGTTACGAAATCATCTCATTATTTCATTCCTGGTGTTACTTTTTGCCGTACTAAATGGTCAGGCACAGGAGATAGTATCAGGGAAAAGTAGCCCCACAAAACATACGTTAACACCCGAATACCAGCGCGGACTTCCACCAATCCTATATGCCGATCTCTATTTTGAAGATGATAATAATAACTCCATTCTTGAAGCTACTGAGAAGGCACGCCTGACAATTACTATTCGCAACGAAGGGAAAGGGAAGGCTCAGGGACTCACTGTATCGGCTCGAGATCTCAATTACGACAAAGCGTTGAAAATTGGTTCTGCTCGAACAATACCTTTTCTCCTTCCTGATCAATCAATCCAGGTAGTATTCCCATTTGAAGCAGGTATGGATTTAAGATCTGGAGAACATAAAATTGAAATTAGTGTAAATGAGCACTTTGGCTACGATATGGATCAGGGATATTTGTATGTCAACACCATAAAATTTCAAGCTCCTGAATTGGCTTTTTCCGGACTTGAATTGGTGGATATTGGACCAGGGACCGCAGCTATAAAGGAAGATAGGCAACTCCAGGCAGGAGAGTTAGTGAAGGTAAAAATCATTGTCCAGAATGTTGGTCAGAATGTGGCTAATAACACACGTTACCTTGTTCGTTCCCGCGATGAGAATATATATGTTGAAGATGGTGAGGGAACCCTAGGCAATATAGATATAGGTGAGGTGAAAGAGTTTTGGGTCACCATAAGTCCGAATAAGCGTGTTACTAGAGCCACGAACCTGCCGCTCTATTTGACTCTCACAAATCAGGTGCATAGAGGAGAACTTACTGATTTTATGCTTCCACTGAAGCTTGATCAACAACCTGCTGATCCGGTTGTGTTGAGATTCCATTTGTCTCAAAACAAAATCCGGATTTAACAGATTACGTTACAGATAAAGCCATCAGCGGCCTGTTTGCGATGATAGTATACTGCTTCAGCCAGGATAAAAAAAATGCAGTTACACTAACGACTCAACTTTGCCATGCGGGCGAGGAACAGGTCCCGGTTGTTCCGGGAGATGGGGATCTGGGAACCATCTGCCATGATGGTTGAATTACCTTCATGCCTTACATATTTCTTTACATGCTCGAGATTAATGAGGTGTGAGTTGTGAGGACGAAAGAAATTACGGGAGGCCAGTAGCTCCTGGAACTCCTTCAAATTTCTGGAAACGAGGATTTTTCGTTTATCTGTCATGTAAAACCAGCAATAGCTGCGATCGGCTTCGATCCGGACGATCTCCCGCGTGTTGAGAAATTCCATTCCATCAGATGTCGGGATTGCCAGCCGGGTAGGAGGAGTGGTGCGGATATTTTCCAGGAGGATATCATATTTTGCTCCTCTGTCTGTGACCTGCGACCGTTTTTCGAATACCCTGGCAACGGCCTTTATAAACTCGTTGATGTTGATGGGTTTGAGGATGTAATCGACCGCACTGAACTTGATGGCCTGAATGGCATAGTGGTTGAATGCCGTAATAAAAATAACATCGAAGGTCTTCTCAGGAAACTGTATCAGCAGATCGAATCCGCTCCCATGTGGCATCTCCACATCAAGGAATATCAGATCGGGCATATCTGCAGCGATGGCTTCCACAGCCTCCTTAACGGAGTTTGCTGTTCCGATAATCTCCAGGTTCGGGCAATACTCTGTGATGATTGAACGGATGAAGTTTACTGCATCTGGCTCATCGTCAACGATCAATGTTTTCAGTTGGTCGCTCATGACATGATCGGGATGTGGATCTCGACACGGGTGCCAATGGCCTCCCCGGCATCGTTTTTCAGGTCACTGTAAATCACTTTCAGAGAGGTTCCGTAAAGCGCATTCACCAGGTTCAATCTTGATTCTGTGATCCTGGTTCCCAACGAATTATGGTTAAACTCTTTGCTCTTCCGGATCTCTGTAGCTGCCTCCCTTCCGATCCCGTTATCTTGTATGACACACGAAATATAGTCATATTCCAGCGAAAGTGCAATTTTCAGCTCACCGGAATCCTCTTTATTGACCAGTCCATGACAGATTGCATTCTCTACATAAGGCTGGATCAGCATGGACGTGTGTTGCGAGTTTTCCAGGATCTTCCGGATCAGGCTGGAGAATTTGGTCAGATAGTTATTGGTAGCCACTTTATCATGCTGATTCATTTCGCTGATCTTTCGTCTGGCGTTGAGCCGGTATTGTCTGATCACCAGGAGTCCAACAGCAATAATAAGGATAAATAGAGCGGCAAACCCGTAAGTGAAGTATCGCTGTTTGTCGAGTTCCATGTTCAGCAACTCCAACTCTTTTTTCTGCTGGTCAACATCATATTTCATCCGGGCTTCTCCCAGCCCTTTTTCGAACTTCATATTGTTGAGAGAATCGCTGTATTGTTTGAATTGAACATAGTGTTTGTAAGCTTTTTTATAGTCGCCCATGGTGACATACATATCACTGATATCCTGATGGATCCATCTCAGGTTATCCTTGTTGCGGTCGTCCAGAGCATTGTCAATGCTTTTCTGATAATATTTTTCCGCCATGGAGAATTCTTTTTTATCCCGGTAAATGGTGCCGATGTTACCGAGTGAATTGGTGACCATCTCCGGCATCCTGGCTTTGATGCTTAATTTGATCAACTTGTTGTAGAGAGCGAGTGACGAGTCTTTTTTATTCATCATGTAGAGGTCCCATGCGAGATAGTTCATCGACCAGGCTATCCTGCCGGTATCCCTGGCAAGCCGGGCGATACGAAGGCAGTTGGATTGGTATTTAGCTGCTTTTCTGAAGTTGCTGTCGAATGTGAGGGCAATTGAGCCCAGGCGGAAAAGAGCTTCGGTCATCCAGAATGTATCTTTTGCCAGGACGGATTCAGCATATAGCGAATGGTAGTTATTCTTGCTCTCTTCAATATCGTGGAGGTAACGGTAGACCTCAGCCTGGCGATTGATCGATTCCAGGTAGATAGAGGTCATGTCGTTATCTTTGGCCATCTTCATATTTTTTTGATACATCTCAAGCGCTTTGCTAAGTTCTCCTTTCTGGCTCAATATCCTCGCATAAAAGTTTTGTGCTTTGATTATGGCTTTGATCTCTCCGGAATGTCGAAGTTGCTTCAGGGTTTACTCCATCGCAGCTTCAGCCAGGTAGATGTTTCCCTTTTGGAAGGCTACTTTCGCCTGAAGCCAGTTAAGTTTATAGGGAACCTTCATATGATTGTCTTTGGTCAGGGCGAAGGCCTTTTTCACCATTTCAACGGCTACCGGGAATGACTTTTTCTTTTTGAGGGCTTGTTCAGCTAACTCGATCATTTGTTTCAGCTTTTCGCTGTTATCCTCGATTGAAGCGAGGTCGGTTTGTGTTCCGGGCGGATCTCCGTCAATCAATACTGGCCCTTCCAGGGGCAAAACGAAGAAGAGGAAGATACAGGCAATGATGTTGGTTGTGGTCATGATGGTGTGGTTTTCCCTTAATAAATCCAATGTGAATGTACAAAAATAACGAACTGGTCATTGATTTGACATGGTTTTTCACTGAATGGGAGTCTGGGTTCACCGATAGGATGTTTGGGCCAACAGAAAAGCCGGATTGATTGGTTTTTTTATCTCTGAAATAGTTCTTAATTTTGCTCCCGGAGAGATGGCAGAGCGGTCGAATGCGGCGGTCTTGAAAACCGTTGACCTGCGAGGGTCCGGGGGTTCGAATCCCTCTCTCTCCGCTGGGTAATAAAGCAAAAAAACGTAAACCACTGAAATACTGCACATTCAGTGGTTTTTGTTTTTTCAAAAAACGCTAAATAACGCATAAAAAAGCATAACCCAGGTGGACATGACACGAGCAACATTCACTTTCCTGTTTTACATCAAACGAACTAAGGTGCTAAAAGATGGAACTGTACCCATCTATGCCCGTATCACAGTCAACAACCAACGAGCTGAATTCGGCATGCAACGTAGCGTTGCAGAGGATCAGTGGCATGCTGAAAAAGGATATGTTCTAGGCACTACAAAAGAGGTTCGGGAGATAAATTCCTATCTCGATTTTGTCAAATCCAATATGCTCTTGAAGAAACGAGAGATGGAAGAAAAGGGGAAACCTATCACTCCGCTAAGCCCGAGAAATTACTATCTGGGTATCGAAGATTCGGAAAAAACAATTCTCGAAATCTTCCGCGACCATAATGAGAAATGCGAAGG
>CAZTSX010000037.1:5274-8587 GCA_964616825.1 uncultured Prolixibacteraceae bacterium | reverse complement strand
AGGAGAACCAACACCTTCACTGCTTTCCAGTGTATATGACATGCCTCGACTTGATGTAAAAGATAACAGGTTTGGGATCTATCAATTTGCTGATTGGTTGCCCTTACACCGGGTGCTTGAAGGATCTTCAGCGCCTATAACCTATAAAAGTGAGGGATTTGCAGATCTGCTCGGGTTACAGAATCTTTATATTACCTTTAGTGGTTACTGGCCGGAAAAAGGAGCATTGATGAGAACTTGCTCATTCAAGGAAACGGAAGCGTACTCAGTTTGCGCCCGGATGCGTCCGGAACAGAACAAGATCCTCGTTGTAGCTTCTGCAGGAAATACCGCCAGGGCGTTTGCCAGGGTCTGTTCCGATAACCGGATTCCACTTCTTCTCTCCGTACCCTATGATACGATCGATGCACTCTGGTTTGACACTCCACTGAACGATTGTGTTACCCTGATCTCTCCTCCTCCGGGATCAGACTATTACGATGCGATTCATCTTTCAAACCTGGTTTGCCAGCTGGAAGGATTTATTCCTGAAGGGGGCGCGAAGAATATTGCACGGCGGGATGGAATGGCTACCACCGTTCTCTCTGCCACTACGTTCATCAGACAGATTCCTGATGTTTATTTTCAGGCTGTCGGAAGCGGTACCGGAGCGATAGCTGCCTGGGAAGCCAACCAGCGACTGATTAAAGATGGTCGTTTTGGTAGTCACAAAATGAAACTTCATCTCTCTCAAAACCTCCCTTTTGAGCCGATTGCAGCTGCCTGGAATGCGAGATCAAGGGATCTTTTTTTTATGAATGATCAGCTGGCACGTGAACAGGTGATGCAGATCAATGCCAAAGTTCTCTCCAACCGCAAACCGCCCTACTCCCTGGTTGGTGGCCTCTACGATGCCCTGTCAGATACAGACGGAGCCATGGTCTCCATGACGAATGAAGAGGCTGCAGAGGCTGCTTCACTGTTTGAAGTGAACGAAGGGATTGATATTCACCCGGCTGCAGCTATTGCCACAGCTTCTCTGATGAAAGCAGTTCGGGAGGATCAGGTTCAACCCGATGAGGTTGTTATGCTTAACATCACCGGTGGAGGTGAGGAGCGTTTCAGAAAAGAAGCAGGCGCCCTGCACTATCTTAAACCTGCACTGGTCATCAGAACGGAAGTAACGTTTGCTGAACTGGAGGATGAGATTCGCCGGATCATCTGACCTCTGCTAATTCAGGTTTTATCTATTGAACATTTCATTTCTGTTATTTAAGTCGTACCTTTATCAGATTATTCACGTAAAATCTATGATTATGATCACCAAACTACATGCTAAAAGGGATTATGTGCTGGCAGTTGAAATTGCCAATGAGTATGTACATGATGATGTTGAACAATGCAAAAAATGGTTTGAGGAGAAGATGGCTCAGGGACATGACCGGGTTAATTTCCTGGTAAAGGTTGACAAACTTCCGGTGACCCATATTACCTGCCGGGCTTTCTGGGAAGATGGTGTATATGCGCTAAGGCATATTAACAACCTGGGCCATCTGGCATTTGTCGGACACAGTAAATTTGAAAAGATCCTTGTCGGGATGGATGGGGCTATCTTTAACCGGATGAAGAAGGGATTGGTTGAACAGTACTTTGATGTGGACGACATGGATAAGGCCTGGGCTTTTGTCTGCAAGAAGGTCTGATCCTTTCGATTATTTATATCTTTGCACCCCCGTAATCGGGATTAACGTTCTGGTTTCCGGGAAGCCGGGATGTAGCGCAGTTGGCTAGCGCACCACGTTCGGGACGTGGGGGTCGGAAGTTCGAGTCTTCTCATCCCGACCACGCCTCTTTAGCTCAGGTGGTAGAGCAGCTGATTCGTAATTAGCAGGTCGGCGGTTCGAGTCCGCTGAGAGGCTCTGTAAATTAAAGGGTTTCTGGTTATATGATCAGGAGCTCTTTTTTATTTAACAAATGATTTTCTCATTCCAAAATTATGTTGATGACTTGATAACTGGATAACTGGATCACTGGATGACCGGATATTCTCTGACGACCTAATTTTCACTTGACATATCTATTTAATTTCTGTATATTAGCAATTCGTTAGCGGTATAATCCTGAAACACAACTGCCAGCTTCTCTGCTTACTCCAGTATTAACTTTAATAAGTAGAATCATGAAAAATTTACCGCTTATCATTTTTGTACTGATTTTCTTGCAGACAACAGCATCATCCCAGACTTCTCAGCCCTGCCTGCCAGAAGGTATTACGTTTTCTACCCAGAATCAGATTGACAGTTTTCAGATCAACTACCCGAATTGTACAGAAATTGAAGGATCTGTATTAATCTTTGGTCAAGATAAAATCGTAAACCTGGACGGATTATCAAGTGTGACGTCAATTGTTGGTGACCTGAACATCAGTGACAACTATTTCCTTCCAAGTTTATCCGGTTTTCATAACCTGGCTTCTATCCATGGAAAACTTTCCATCCAGGGAAATACCAGCCTGAAAAGCCTTTCGGGTCTCAACAATATCGATCCTGCTTCTATCATGGATCTACAAATCATCGGCAATGATTCCTTATCCATTTGTGCAATAGAGAGCATCTGTGAATATTTATACCACCCGACAGGGATATTTGTGATCTATGGAAATGCAGATGGTTGCAATAATCCGGGTGAGATTAATGAAGCTTGTGAGGCTATTGGTCTTCCAGATATTTACTTCAAAGCTGAATTTTCGATATATCCTAATCCAGCAAAAGATGTTATGACCATTTCGACTAACAATGGAGCAATAATAGAAGAAGTAATCATCTATAATCAGATCGGGCATAAAGTATTACATCACAAACCAGTTAACCAACCCATTGATGTTTCCATGCTCAGGCAAGGGATGTATGTAATAGAAGTGGTATGTGGGAACAGGAGAATAATAGGGAAATTTATTAAATGATCCTGACTGAGCGAACAGAATCAGCGCCTATTCACGCAACCAATAGCAGATAACGATTGTCTTTAGTAAAACTCTGTTTTGATATAGATTATTTATCGTATCAATCCAAAGGTTTTTATAATTTTGACAATTAAACGTCCAACAATCTACGATTATTCATCAAAATTTGAAACCATGAAGAAATTTATATTTTTAATTGTTTTAACATGCATCATCCCCACTGTGGCATGGTCGCAAACCACTTGTTTCCCTGATGGAGTATTATTTCAAACCCAGGCGGAGATAGACAGTTTTCAGGTAAATAATCCTGGCTGTACGGAAATAGAAGGCCTTCTTGAAATTGGAACCGGGAAGGAAGTTGATATTACGAAT
>CAZTSX010000037.1:3177-5174 GCA_964616825.1 uncultured Prolixibacteraceae bacterium | reverse complement strand
CTTGCGATAGAGAATAATGATGCACTTATCAGTTTAGCAGGCCTGGATAGTATAGAAGCAAGTTCAATTAATTCGTTGAAGATCGTTGATAACGATCTTCTTGCTGAATGTGATGTAGAAAGCATCTGTAATTACCTTGCCAACCCTTCGGGATCTGTCGTAATCGAGTCCAATGCCACCGGATGCAATACCCAGGAAGAAGTATATATTGCTTGCGGACTTGGCGTTCCGTCTATAGATATTGAATCTGAAATTTCAATCTATCCCAATCCGGCAAATGATAAATTATCTTTCTCATCAGAACCTGGATTCAGGATAGACGAAGTAACGATCTATAACCAGATCGGACAAAAAGTAATCCATCGGGAAGGTTCAATAAATACCATTGATGTATCAAATCTGGAAAAGGGAATGTACATCGGTGAAGTGGTTTCAAATGGTTTGAAATTCAGAATGAAATTGATCATAAGATAGCATTGCAATAGACATATTCAGAAAGGCCGGCCCGAATTTTCGGACCGGCCTTCTTTTAAGCACAAAGGGGGATATATAGGGGGGTACTAAAGAGCTTCGCTATAAGGAGCGTAAAGCGGAACATCCGGCGAAAAAAGCTCCTTGTCCGTTAGTTGATCATCAAAATCGGCCTTTTCAGGCTGTTCCGGAGCAAACCTGCTGGAAGATTTCATCAGGAGAATTTCATCACGTTCAACATCAGAATCGGCAAAAGTAGCTTCCATTGGGTATTTCGGTGCAAGCCTCATTGAAAGATCTGCAAGAAGAGTGGTAATATTCTCAATCTCTGCATCGGAAAAATCAGCCATTGCAGGAACCACAGGGAATAATGATTTCATTTTAAGACATACGTTTACAGAGATCTTGTCTGGGGAGGTTCCATCATTCTCGGCAAATCCGATGTGTGTGCTCAGAGCGAAAATGATTATTGCTACTAAATATTTGATCGCTTTCATTGTTTCCAGTTTTAAAGTTTCAGTTAATCAGATGCAAATAAAACGAAAAGGTTACAGATAATTATGTTTTTAACAACAAATTAACAAATGATTATCAGACGCTTAACATCTGTATTTTTTTTGCTTTCATGTGTAATAAGACGTGAAGGATTAAAAAATGTTGCAACTGTGTAATCAATCATTCAATAGCAAATTTACTACTGATTCAGAGTCAGGAAAAAGAAATTCGACGGAATAGCGAAAAAATCAGTTTAAACAGGGTTAAATCCCGGTAAACATAGAAACCGGTTTACCCTGAATAGTCATGTATTTTTTCATGGAATCTGCTGTCAGGCAGGCATGAACAGGCAGGATGCCGATCAGTGAGCCAGGCCGGAGAGAATGCATGGTGTCGGGATCAAGCTGCAGAACGCCATGTTCCTGAGATAGCTGAGTGACCGAGCATCCTTCCAGAGGTTCTGTCCAACCCTCATCTGTCAGCCAAACCACCAGGCCAAATATCTCTTCCCCGCTGCGACGGAGTCTCTCTTTCGACAGGTGGATTGCTCCGGCATAGACGACCACATCGTTACGTGCCGGGTAAAGATCTACAACCGGGGCAGCCAGGCAGAGGGCGATCTGATCGGCGGTACATGCACCGATTTCAAGTTGCATTACATCGTAAAAGATGTAATTCCCCGGCCGGATCTCATCTACCCCCTGGAAATCGTCTGCTACACTGCAGGTTGGGGTGTCGCCTACACTGATTAGTCCCGCTTGCCCGGGATGCAGGGAACGCTTGATTTGTTGAAGTTTATTGATCCCATGATAGAAGATTTTCTCTATCTCATCAGGGTTCCTGGCCTGGTAGCTCTCCCCGAAATGTGAAAGAAAACCCTTGAAATCAAGTTTGTGGCTATGCTCACAACCCTTGATTATCGTTTCAATCAGGTTTATGTTCTCAAGCGTGAGACCAGACCTGTGGTAGCCTGTGTCGATCTCAATAAAGATACCGACGGGATTTGTTAGTTTATTGTCAAGGAGAGGAAT
>CAZTSX010000037.1:0-3077 GCA_964616825.1 uncultured Prolixibacteraceae bacterium | reverse complement strand
AGTTTTGGAACCAGCTTGAGGTCCTGTTCGATGGCATTGCCAACCACCACGACATCGGCTCCGGCCTTGCTGGCGCCGGATGCTTGCGATGGTGTTCGGATACCGCCTCCGGTAACCAGCGGCATTGTCGTATATTTTTTCACCTGCGTGATCATGTTGAGGGGAATCGGATTGTCAGCTCCGCTTCCGGCATCGAGATAAAGAAGACGAAGCCCCAGTAACTCGCCGGCCAGGGCTGTACAAACAGCTATCTCGCTTTTGTCAGCAGGGATCGGATCTGTATTGCTCATGTACCCGACAGTCGTTCTGTTCCCGCCATCGATAAGCATATATCCGGTTGGAATAACTTCAAGTTTACTGGCCTTAAGGTAAGGTGCGGCAACAACATGTTTTCCGATCAGCAATTCAGGATTTCGACCTGAAATGAGTGAGAGAAAAAGAATGCCATCAGCTTTGACATTGATCTGAAAATGATTCCCGGGAAAAAGAACGACCGGAATGTCACAACTCTCTTTGATCAATTTGATAAAGAGATCTTGCTGATCCTGTGTCAACAGACTCCCTCCGAAAAAGAAAAAATCAACTCCGGCTTTTTGGGATATGTTGATCAGTTTTTTTAGCTGTTCCGTCGAATACTTATCGGGATCGATCAGTACGGCAAACCGTTTATTGCCGTCTTGTGCTCCTTGAACCAGGGATGAATAGATCTGCATAGCTTTCTGTTTAAAAGATTGCCGAGGCAATTTGCCTGATATTCTCTGAGATTCCTATTGTGAAGTAGTGAAGGACTGGAACGCCAAACTCAACAAGTTCCTTCGATTGATTGGTAGTCCATTCGATACCTGCTTTGAATGCATCTTTGTTTGTACTGCATTTCTGGATCTCTTTCACCAACTCTTCTGGGATATCGATGTTAAATACCTGAGGCAACGTAGTGATATCATTTATTGTTGCAATAGGCTTCAACCCGGGTATGATCGGAACGGTAATTCCGTCATCGCGGCACATCTTCACAAACTCGAAATAGCTCTTGTTGTCGAAGAACATCTGGGTAATGACGTATTCAGCTCCCGCATCGATCTTCTCTTTCAGGTACTTCAGATCGTAGGCAAAATTGGGCGCTTCAATATGTTTTCCCGGATATCCGGCTACACCGACACAGAAATCTGTTGCCATGGTGTTGCGAAGATCTTCATCCAGGTAGGTGCCATTATTCATATCCATGATCTGTTTCACTAATCCGGACGCATAAGCATGCCCATCGGGTTCGGGAATGAAATTCCGGATTCCTTTGGGAGGATCTCCCCGCAATACAAGCAGATTGTTGATTCCCAGGTAATGAAAATCGATCAGGGCATATTCGGTGTCTTCTTTAGAGAAACCACCACAGATCAGGTGCGGGACAACCTCCACCGACGGATATTTATACTTGATGGCAGCGGAGATGGCAACTGTCCCCGGTCGCTTCCTGATCGTTTTTTTCTCCAGCAATCCGCTGGGGTGCTTTTTATAGACCACCTCCTCCTGATGATAGGTCACATTAATGAACGAAGGATTGAACTCAATCAATGGATCAATGGATCTGTATATCCGTTCAATATTGTGACCCTTAAGAGGGGGTAAAAGCTCAAAGGAGAAAAGGGTTTTATCAGCTTTTTGTATCTGGTCAATTACTCTCATAGTCAATAATTTAGAACAGGATTCAACAATTTCTCAACACGCTCAAAACTCACATTTTTTCTCCTGGTGTAATCTGATACCTGGTCTTTGCTGATTTTCCCCAGGTTGAAATAACGGCTTTCCGGATGAGATAAGTAGTACCCGCAAACACTTGCTGCCGGGTACATGGCAAAGTTCTCTGTTAGTCTGACATCAATATTCTTATCTACATCCAGTAAGTTAAATAGAACCTCTTTCTCGGAATGGTCAGGACAGGCCGGATATCCCGGTGCCGGACGGATCCCCTGGTATTTACTCTTCAGCAGAGATTGAATAGTCAACTCTTCCTCTTTCGTATATCCCCAATAATCTTTGCGAACCCGCTCATGCAGGCATTCGGCATAGGCTTCCACCAACCTGTCAGCCAGCAGTTTAATCATCACCGCCTGATAATCATTCAATTCCTGTTCATACTGTTCCACCCACTCTTTTACTCCCAATCCGGCAGTCACCACAAAAGCGCCAATGTAGTCAATAACTCCGGACTCTTTAGGAGCCACAAAATCAGCCAGCGAAAAATTGGGCGCGCCCTGCTCTTTTTTCTCCTGGTTTCTGAGAAAATGCATGGTTGTGATCAATTCAGAGCGATTGTCGTCAGAGTAGATCTCCACATCATCCCCAACCGAGTTGCATGGATAGATACCTATGATCCCTTTTGCAAGCAGCATCTTTTTCTGGGTGATATCTTTCAGCATATCGGAAGCGTCCTGAAATAGTTTCTTCGCTTCTTCCCCTTTTACAGGATCTTCAAGTATTGCCGGATACTTCCCATTCAGTTTCCACGCATGAAAGAAAAATGTCCAGTCGATATAACCCGGGATCTCCTGTATCGGAAAGTCGTAAAAAACCATATTGCCTGTCATCTGAGGCTTGGGGATGAAATAGTCCTCCCAGTTTACTTTCAACTTGTTCTTGCGAGCTTCACTCAGTGTGACGTAGTTACGTTGATGCTTCTTTTCGTGCTTCTCCCTGATCTCCATGTATTGTTTCTCTATGTGATTCGTATAATCTGATTGTGATTTTTCTGAAAGGAGGGAACGCATAACTCCCACAGCCCGGGATGCATCTCGGACATGAATCACCGGGGAATTGCATTCCGGATCAATCTTCACGGCCGTATGGATCTCTGAAGTAGTTGCTCCTCCAATAAGTAATGGAAGTGTTAATCCGGTCCGCTTCATCTCAGTCGCTAGATGAACCATCTCCTCCAGAGACGGCGTGATCAAACCACTCAGCCCGATCACATCAACCTGTTGAGCGGATGCCTCCTGCAGGATTCTCTCTGCCTGAACCATAACGCCGAGATCGATCACGTCAAAGTTATTACATCCCAGGATAACCCCGACGATATTTTTTCC
>CAZTSX010000036.1:0-11077 GCA_964616825.1 uncultured Prolixibacteraceae bacterium | reverse complement strand
CGATAATCTTTATATCCAAATAAATTGGCAGGTGATCCGAAAACCCTCCCAGATAGCGAGGTCCGAGAAAGGTCCTGTTGGGTTTGTTGCCGAGGTATTTGAGATCATCTTTCATCAAAAAGTCTGGTTTGTATATCGTTACTGAACCTGGATCAATCCGGAGATTGGTTTTACCCATTATCAACGATCCGGATATGATGAACTGATCCAGCAGCCCCCAATGGTCTCTGAATTTATGGCTGCCTTCAAGATGCAATTTCGGATACATCAGGTTCACCAGCCCGGATGGATTTTCTGTGGTGTCGGGATGCCCTGCCCGAAGTATGGTACGGAGACTTTCATTATCTGGCTCATCGTTGAAGTCACCCATGATAAGGATATAGGGATTCGCGATTCGCGATTCGTGATTCGTGTATCCCGTATCGCGTATCCCATATTCTGTAGGCGCTCGTAAAATTGAATCGACTTTTATGCGCAGCACGGAGGCTACGTAGTTCCTTTTTGGAGCCGAAACTTTCTCTCCACCACGGCGTGAGGGCCAGTGGTTGACGAAGAGATGGATGGTGTCGGTGTGATGGAAAACTCCTTTCACGTAAAGAATATCCCGGGTTTTTACTATTGTGTCAAACGGAAACCGGATGGAAATCCATTCCGAATAGGTTGGATTAAAGATCGTCTCCCTGTAAAGTATAGCTACGTCAATTCCGCGCCGGTCAGGTGAATTTCTATGAATAATCCTGTAATGAAACGGTTTCAGGGGAGAGTCATAGACCAATCTGTTCAGAACGTACCTGTTCTCTATCTCACAGAGTCCGATGATGCCGGGAGGATTCCAGGCTCCTGCCGCCAGGATCGTTTTAGCGACATGTGCAAGCTTTCTCCTAAGTTTTGAATAGGTCCAGTGCATCGCTCCTGCACCTGTGAACGCCTCATCAATTGTGGTAGTATCATCATGATAATCAAATAGGTTTTCCACATTCCAGAAAAGGATTCTGACATGTTGACTCATGATCAGGTTACTATCGGGTATGGCACGATTATCGGAGTCAGCTGGAAAGATGTGTGCCAGGATTACAAGCACGGTTACAAAAAGAAAATTATTCATGGCGTTGTAGATTTTCTTTCTTAATCCGGGTTGAAGTCAAAAGGTTATACATAAGTAGGAGAAAATGTTAACACTTTTTAACATTGGCATCGTACTATCCTGAGTGGATAGACGTTTCTTAACAGATAAAGATTTTTAGATATGAAGAAGATAGTAGTTGGATTACTCATAGCGATAGCAGGAGGAGCTGTGTCACTGGGTTTGTTTCACCTGGTGGAGAGAGAAAGCCCCGTCTATTCTGATATACCGGTATCCATTCCTGTCAAACCGGCAAGCTTTGCCTCCAACACCCCAATGAACCTGCCTGATTTTGAAGCAGCAGCTGAGCTTTCTGTGAATGCAGTCGTTCACATCAAGACCAAATTTCAGCGGAAGAGCTTAGTATATAATGATTTTTTCGAGTTTTTCCACTATAGAAAGCCTTCACCAAGAGAGCGGACTTTTCTTTATGAAGCCATGGGCTCCGGAGTGATTATATCTCCCGAAGGATATATCGTAACGAATAATCATGTTGTTCAGGATGCATACGAAGTTACTGTGACTCTCAACGACAGACGTGAATACAATGCGTCCATCGTCGGAACAGATCCAAGTTCTGATATTGCATTAATCAGGATCAATGAGGAAGGCCTGCCAATCCTTTCATACGGAAATTCGGATGATGTAAAGATAGGTGAATGGGTGCTTGCTGTTGGAAATCCGTTTAATTTAACCTCAACGGTAACTGCAGGGATCGTTAGTGCGAAAGCCCGTAATATCAATATCCTGGGATCACAGGGAGCCATCGAATCGTTTATACAAACCGATGCCGCTGTTAATCAAGGTAATAGTGGAGGAGCGTTGGTCAATACAGAGGGAGAACTGGTCGGGATCAATGCCGCCATTGCAAGTGGGACCGGTTACTACCAGGGTTATTCTTTTGCCATACCTGTGAATATTGTCAGGAAAGTAGTAGATGATTTAATGAAGTATGGAAAAATCCAGCGGGCTTATTTCGGGATCTATTATCGTGAAATAAATGACCGTTTTGCAAAAGAGCAAGGATTGGACGTTCCACAGGGAATCTACATTCAGGGTGTGGTTGAAGGCAGCTCAGCGGAAAAAGGTGGTCTTCGTAAAGGAGATATTATCCTTCAACTGTCGAATTCATCTGTCAACAGCAAATCGGAACTAACAGAGTTTATGGGACAGCACAGTCCGGGTGAGATAGTAAAAGTAAAGATCCGGCGTGACGGTGAGATCAAAGTGCTTCCTGTTACCTTACAGAGTGATCTGTCAAAGGAGAGCGGTTAGATCTGTTTCGAAGTGGTTGTTTCCACTGGAAGGCTTGTATCCCAGTAAGTTAAAAGAATATTTTAAGATTGAATGAAAAAAAATTAAAAAAGGCTAAATAAAAATTTTGCAAACCCGTTATAAAATCGTAACTTGAGTTGTCAAGATTGGTCGAATATTTAAGATAGAATGAGGCAGTTAAAAATCTCGAAATCAATTACTAACAGGGATACAGCTTCCCTGGACAAGTACTTGCAGGATATTGGTAAGGAGGAGTTGATCACTGCTGACGAGGAGGTAAGTCTTGCTCAGCGGATCAAACAGGGTGATCAGATTGCTCTGGAGAAGCTCTGCAAAGCCAATTTGCGGTTTGTTGTTTCGGTAGCCAAGCAATACCAAAGCCAGGGACTGAGTCTCCCGGACATGATAAATGAAGGTAACCTGGGTTTGATCAAAGCAGCGAAACGGTTTGATGAAACCCGGGGATTCAAGTTTATCTCTTATGCTGTTTGGTGGATTCGTCAGTCAATTCTTCAAGCGTTGGCCGAGCAGGCACGGATTGTCAGGCTGCCGTTGAATCAGGTTGGGTCGTTAAGTAAAGTAAAAAAGATGTCATCCCGGTTGGAACAGGTGTATGAGCGGCCTCCTTCGGCAAATGAAATTGCCATAGAGATGGATATCCCTGAGCATAAGGTTAGGGAGGTATTTAAAATATCGTCACGTGCCCTCTCTATTGATGCACCCCTCGACCAGGATGAGGAGATGAAATTCCTTGATGTGTTTGTGCCTGATAACTCTATGGGAACAGATGAAATTTTACTTAAGGAATCCCTATCCCATGAGATCCAGCGGTCACTCTCTACCCTGACGGAGAAGGAGCGGACAATCATCAATATGTTTTATGGGATTGGTTATCCGCATAGTTATACCCTTGAAGAAATTGGCGCCATGTTTGATCTGACCCGCGAACGGGTGAGACAGATCAAAGAGAAAGCGATCCGCCGGTTAAAACACTCTTCACGCAGTAAATTATTGAAAAAATATCTGGGATAATTTTTCATATTTTTTTCAAAACTTGCGTTGTATTCTTAAAGTAATTTATATATTTGTCACGAAATTTTCTTGTGAATGATTGAACAACGCAAACGACACTTTCTGATTCTCCTGCCGATCTGGATTATTCCCGTATTCCTGATCACGTTTGGGTCGTTGATCAATTTTCACCAGAACAGAATCTGGGGTGAACAACTCTTGCCATACTCATGTGTCACACCCAGAGATAAAGCAAAAGTCCTGAAGATCCAGGACATTAAAAATTCTTTTACAGACTTCTTTGTATTTGATGCCCAGGATGAAACAAACGTTTTCCAGCAAGTAGTTGTATTCAGCTATGATGTTTCAGTTAATGATCCTGGTTTTAGATTCCTTATGTCTGTGGGCCTTCGAGCCCCTCCAATTGCGTAATTTATTCCCCTCTTTTTCTTTTTGTTTCTATGGTTACAATCATATAAATATGATTCATAGGCTAAATAAAAGAAATATAGTATCAATTTAATAATTAGTATCATGAAAAAAAACCTACTCACTTTTGCCAGCGGACTTATGCTGATGATCTTCGGGACATCAGGATTGACGCAAGTCCCGATGTTACCTCAAACTGTTGTAATGGGGCAGGGGTATGCCAACGAAGTTTACTACCAGTTTTCCACGTATAATACAACCACAGTAGCCCGTGATGTCTGGGATATCTCTTTCAGAACAACCGTGATGAGTTCCAGCATCCTGATTAATGATGGGACAGAGGCGGTACTGTGGGCATATCCCTACGCAGACACTTCCGGATGGGCAGCCATCGACACATTTGATCTATACACCTGGCCACCGTTGTACAATGATCCCACAGACTGGGAGAATGGTGCCTTTTGTCGCAACGCAACCGGGCACCCTGATTATGGCTGGGGGGTATATAATACCGTGACCCATGTCATTACAGGCGACTCTATTTTCATAATGAAACTGGTGGATGGCAGTTTTAAGAAAATATGGATCATCGAGAAAAACTCACCGGAAAATAAGTATCTTTTCAGATATGCAAACCTGGATGGATCAGATTCTCATGAAATTACATTAGACTGTAACTTATATCTGGATAAAGATTTTGTCGGATTCGATATGCAGACGAACCTCCCGGTTGACTATCAACCGGTAAAGGAGAGTTGGGATATCCTCTTTACGAAATACATGGCTATGCATTACACCGGGTCTCCTTATCCTGTGACAGGTGTTCTCAGTAATCCCGCTGTCTATACAAAAAGGTTTTACCCGGTCGATCCTGATTTCAACGATTGGCAACAGGGCTCATGGGATAGCACCCGGTCGAATATAGGATGGGATTGGAAGTGGTTTGATCTCGCCAATATGGTATACGTCATCGAAGATTCCATGGTCTTTTATGTGCAAGATCAGGTTCAGGATGTCTATCGTCTCGTATTTACCGGATTCGAGGGCATGTCCACCGGTGTTATCGACTTTGGAATAGCCCATGTCGGCAGTACTACCGGGATCGGTGACAGCAAGTACTCCAACTTTCATGTCAGCCTCTATCCGAATCCGGCAACAGATATCATCAACGTTGAGATTGAAATCATCAACCCGACGAATGAGCAAATGACATTGACCTTGATGGATATGACTGGCCGGACGTTACGCCGGGAGGTTCTTCCAGATGGGCAGAAGAAAACATCCCGGAATATCAACTGGTTGTCTCCTGGAGCCTACTTCATGGTTGTCTCTACCGGAAACGATCGATCTGCCTATAAATTTCTCAAACAGTAACTCGTGATAAGACGTAATGGTATAGGCGTCTTTTGGTTTTTGTTTATCCTGCTGACCGTGGAGACATCCTTCGGTCAGCAGGATTTTATTTCTGTACTGGATGAGAAAAGCCGGGAGCCTGTTGCTTACGCTCACGTCTGTTTTGAAGGACTGAAAAATGGATTGCCGAAGTATTGTACAACCTCCATTGAGGGGAAAGCGGTAAATGATGTGAAAGAGGAATCGAAACTGGCTATTTCATTTGTCGGGTACGAGACTTTTCGAGACACTATACGCCCCGGAGAGTCCCCTACAATCTTGCTCAAACCTACCATACTTAATATGGATGAAGTGGTGGTTACCGCTCAATATACTCCGGAGCGTGCAGATAAATCTATCTATAAAATTAATGTGATCAATGCCCGGGAAATCGAGTTGAAAGCTGCCACCAACATGGCTGACCTGCTGAAAGACGAGGTGAGTATGAATGTGACCCAGCAGGGGGTTCTTGGAACCAGCCTGAAAATCCAGGGACTTTCAGGAGAGAATGTGAAATTCCTGATGGACGGGGTTCCGATGATCGGCCGGATGAATGGCAACTTCGACCTCAACCAGATCAACCTCAATAATGTTGACCATATTGAAGTGATCGAAGGACCGATGTCGGTGATCTATGGCAGCAACGCCCTTGCCGGAGTGGTCAATATCATCACAAAAGAGAACAACTCGGCTAACCTGAGCACCATATTCAACACCTATTATGAATCGGTGGGTACATGGAATTTTGATGGCAGTGTGGCAATGAATCTGGATCGCAGCTCATTCGGAGTAGCCGGTGGAAGAAATTTTTTTGGAGGATACTCTCCCTCATCAGACACCGGGCGATCTGTGATATTTAAACCCCGCCGGCAATACTTCGCAGATGGATACTATGCATATACACTGGATAAGCTGAAGATCAAGATCGGTGCCGATTATTTCAATGAACTGTTGCAGGATAAAGGCAACCTGCAACCACCCTATTTTGAAAAAGCTTTTGATTCATACTTTACCACAGTAAGGTACAACATCAGGCTGGATGTAAACTGGCAGCTATGGAAAGCACATTTTTTAAATATCATCCTCTCTTATTCGGCATATAACAGGATAAAGGAGACATTTTTGATTGATCTGACCACCCTTGAAGAGGTTCGCACTCAGGATCCGGAGCAACAGGATACAACGAAACTCAGAACCTACATGGGGCGACTGACTTTTGCAAAGAATAAACCGGATAAAAAATTCAACTACCAGTTGGGCGTGGATCTGAATTACGAATCGGGATTGGGGAAGCGTATCCTGGATGATAAACAGGCGATTGGTGACTATGCAGCTTTCATCAGTGTAAAATGGGACCCGGTGAAATCCCTTTCGATACAACCAGGTATCCGTTTTATCTACAACACCAACTACAAGGCACCCCTGATTTATGCCTTGAGTACGAAATGGAATATTATCGAAACGCTGGCATTAAGAGTATCCTATTCCAAAGGCTTCCGGGCACCCTCCATCAAGGAATTGTACCTCTATTTCAAGGATGTCAACCACGATATCCATGGCAACCCTGACCTGAAGGCTGAGACATCCAACAACGTAAGTGTGAATCTTCAGTACGCAATAGAGAAACGAAAAACAGCATGGTCGGCCGAAATCAGTGGATTTTACAATGCGATTCAGAATATCATTACACTTGCCCAGGTGCCAGGAGCAACCAGCGACCTGAATTACACCTATGTGAACCTCGATAAATACAAAACGATTGGAGGGCAGGCCAATTTGACATTCTCTCTCTATCCTCCGTTGAAAATTACAGCTGGACTGGCAGAAACAGGGATCAATGTAGAGATGGCAGATGGAACCAGTACAAATGGATTCATTTTCTCGACAGATATCAGTGCCAATGGTTCTTATCGGTTTGCTAAACCGGAGATAACAATTGCCTTGCTATATAAATATACGGGGAAAAAGCAACAGCCATACCTCAACGGAGATTCGCTGACGCTGGGGTATATCAATGGATACAACACGATGGACTTCACGATCACCAAGGGATTCTGGAAAAACAGAATTCGCCTGGCTGCAGGAATGAAAAATATTTTCAACAACCAGATTATTCCATCCACCGGGTTGGGAGGAAGCGGACATACTGGTGATGGGGGTGAAGGGGTGGCAGTAGGATACGGAAGAACAGTGTTTGTTCGGTTAACATTCAATTTTAATCAGTATAAATGATCCGCATAAAATCAATAGCATTTCTTATTTCTCTTCTAACCATTCTTCTCGCAGGCTGTTTCAAGGAAGATAAGAGAATAGCGCCTTATCAAAGAGGTGATGCGAAAACCGATACGATTGCGATGACAAAGTACTACAAATACCAGGTCTACTTCGATCTTGATATTCTGGGCACGGTAAGTTCAAATGAAAGATCGGCCAGCGACCTTGCTTTTGAGACTTCTCCTGAAGGGTGGCAAATTTTGCTGAATACTGCAGATTTTATGAATGCCGCTGATCTCGGTGTTATTCAATTTGGCATCCCGCAGGATACGACTGGGGCTACGTGGTTATTCGACAAATCGGACGGAAATCCCGACTCCACGGCAATAGGAGTATGGTTTGATATATCTGCAGATGGCGACACCATCTCCAACCAGCATGTATATGCGATTAACAGGGGGATGGATGATCTCGGCAAACCCCTGGGATTCATGCAGGTGATCTTCGACAGTCTGAAAAACGGCACCTATTATTTTCGGTTCGCGGAGCTGTTTAAAGATTCCATAATATATGCTTCTGTTCCGAAGGACCCAACAGTGAATTACCTCTATTTCAGTTTTAATTCAGAAGGATCGGTTCAACAACTTCAACCCCCGAAAGATACCTGGGATCTCCTTTTTACTCAATACACGACTCTTCTCTTTACCGACCTTGGAGAAGCTTATCCATATCTCGTAACGGGTGTTTTAGTCAACAGAAACGGAGTGGAAGTAGCAAAGGACACACTGAATGATTTTTCGTCCATCACATTCGATATGGCCCGGAAGATGATCTACTCATCTAACCTTGATGCCATCGGCTACAACTGGAAATATTATAATTTTGAAGCCGGGAGTTACACAGTGACACCCGGCATCACCTATGTGATCCGAAACCACACAGGTTTCTATTACAAACTACGTTTTATCGGCTTCTACAATGATGTTGGCCAGAAAGGCTACCCTTCGATCGAATATCAGCAACTGTAATTCAGGGTTCAGCAGAGTAAAAATACAAATTCCCTACCTTTGTCCCATGTTCCGTGAAACTCCGGATGATCATCGATTTCAGGTCAGATAAAGAGATCATCCGCCCGCATATAAATTTCTATGTCAATGAAAGTCATATCATTTCTCGTTTTATTGATCTTGCTGACACAACAAGGTTGGGCTGAAAGTGATTCGCTTGGAACAACCCACGTCATCATGTTGGGTTCAGGCAATCCCAATCCCGATCCTCATCAGTCGGGGCCCTCGGTGGCAATCGTGGTGAACAACACGCCATATATCGTCGATTTCGGGCCCGGATTAGTTCGGAATGCAGCTGCCTTGTCGCCAAGGTATGGCGGTCCCATCAAAGGATTAACCACCAAAAACCTGAAACATGCGTTTCTGACTCATCTCCATTCCGATCATACGACCGGCTATCCCGACCTGATCTTAACTCCATGGGTGATGGGACGGGATGAACCGCTGGAGGTATATGGTCCAAAAGGATTGAAAAGGATGACAAAACATGTGCTGAAAGCATATGATGCTGATATCCAATACCGCCTTGACGGAGATGAGCCTGCAAATGACATCGGATGGCGGGTGAATAGTTATGAGTTTACAAAAGAAGGCGTTATCTACCAGGATTCAAACGTGACAGTGGAAGCGTTTCCAGTGGATCACGGCTCCTGGCCTAATGCGTGGGGATTCCGGTTCACCACACCCGATAAAGTCATTGTCCTCTCCGGAGATACCAGGCCTGATGAAAAAGTGATTGAGTACGCTACCGGTGCGGATATTCTGATCCATGAAGTTTACTTTCAAAAAGGTTGGGAGACAAAAAGTGAGAAATGGAAAACGTATCATAAGGGACATCACACCTCAACGATGGAGGTTGGAGAGATTGCTGCAAAAGCCAATCCGAAACTCGTCATCCTTTACCATGTCCTTGAATGGGGTGGAACGGAAAAAGAGATCCTGGAAGAGGTCTCCACGGTCTATGACGGAAAAGTGGTGCTCGGTAAAGATCTGGAGATATACTAATTCACCAGTTCACTATCTCACCATTTCACCACGTCACCATCTTAGTGATGGAATGATGAACCCTCCTTTGTTGGTTTACGATCAGGTTGTGAGGCATAGTACTTCAAATGCCGCTCTATATCTTCAAGGAGCAGATTAGCCATATCATGACTGAATCCTTCCTTGCAAACAACCCGGGCAACCACCAGATCTTCCCTGTCCGCAGGCATTGAATATGCCGGAATCAGCCAGCCACGGTCACGCAAACGTTCGGTCAGATCGTATAACGTGTAATTCATCTCCTCTTTTTGCTTAAAAGCAAAGACAGGGATATCGCTGCCATCTGTAACCAGTTCAAAAGGACCTAATTCAGCGATTTTACCTGACAGATAGAGGGCCACATCCTGGCAGTTTTGCTGGATTTTTCTATACCCCTCAAATCCCAATCTCAGGAAATTATAGTACTGTGCAACGATTTGATTTCCAGGCCGTGAGAAGTTAATGGCAAAAGTTGGCATCTCTCCTCCCAGGTAATTTACATAGAAGATCAGGTCTTCAGGTAGTTCGGCTTTGTCACGCCAAACAACCCAGCCAACTCCGGGATAAACCAATCCGTACTTATGTCCTGAGGTATTGATGGATTTCACCCATTTAAGCCGGAAATCCCATTCAAGATCTGGTTGGAGGAAGGGAGCAATAAATCCTCCTGATGCTCCGTCGACATGGATAGGAATATCCCATCCGGTTTTTTTGTTCAACTCATCGAGGGCATCATTGATCTCTTTGACATTTTCATACTGGCCGGTGAAGGTCGTTCCCATAATGCCAACCACACCAATGGTGTTCTCATCACAAAGTTTAAGTGCTTCTTCCGCATTTAACATATAGCGATCACCCTGCATAGGCACTTGACGCGGTTCAATGTCCCAGTACCGGCAAAATTTATCCCAGCATATTTGTACATTTATACCCATAACCATATTTGGCTTATCAGTTGGCTTGCCTTTCGCTTTCATCCGTTCACGCCATTTCCATTTCAATGCCATTCCACCAAGCATACAGGCTTCACTGGATCCGATTGTTGAACAGCCAACAGAGTCCTCATGATCGGGTGAGTTCCATAACCGGGCAAGCATATTCACGCAACGCATCTCTAATTGAGCTGTTTGTGGATATTCATCCTTATCGATCATGTTTTTATCAAATGTATCTTCCATGATCTGCCTTGCTTCCGGCTCCATCCAGGTAGTAACAAATGTGGCCAGGTTCATTCGTGAATTCCCATCCAACATTAATTCATCTTTGACAAGATTGTAGGCAGTGCGGGGTGGCATCCCGGTCGGAGGGATCTCATATTTTGGAACGTTTGTATCGAGAATCCGTTGTCCATATGTAGGGGTGATATAACTATCCTCTTTACTTAGTTGCCTGATGTTTACTTTCTTTAATACCATAAGCTATATTATTTATGTAGTTCTATTTATTCTTTCTCAGCATCCGTTTTCCATTCAGGTTTTTTTATGGCCCCAATGATAATAGGCAGAAGAACAAATACAAGTACGCCTATTGCCAGGAATAAAAC
>CAZTSX010000035.1:10834-15540 GCA_964616825.1 uncultured Prolixibacteraceae bacterium | reverse complement strand
CAACTCATTGATCTTCACCCTCCCCGGCAGCGTAAAAGCAGTAAACGAATACATGGAAGAGATCACGACATCGCTCATGCACATGGTCTATATGCTGCATGGACTTGATGCACATTAAATCGTACCCCGGGCGGGACTTGAACCCGCACGGCCCAAAGGCCACAGGATTTTAAGTCCTGCGTGTCTACCAATTCCACCACCAGGGCAGGATAAAAAAACCCTCAGCTGAGGGTCTTGTCATCTGAGCGAAAGACGGGACTCGAACCCGCGACCCTGACCTTGGCAAGGTCATGCTCTACCAACTGAGCTACTTTCGCGTTTTTTAAAGGAGTGCAAAAATAACAAAAAAACAGGATTTCGTTATTTTTTTTCAAGCAATTTTTTAATCTCATTGAGTTTCATCAATGCCTCAACAGGTGTTAATGTATTGATCTCCGTATTCAGAATGTCCTGCTTGATTTGCTCAAGCAGAGGGTCGTCGAGTTGAATGAAAGAGAGCTGGAAATTCTCCTCCGTTTTGGTCGATTCGCGATGCGCGATACGCGATAGATTTTTGTGAAGGTCCTCTTTCTTTGATCCCGGATCCCGGATCCCGGATCGCTTATCACCTGGATCTCTAGGCGATTTCTCCAGGCGCGCCAGCATCTCATTCGCCCGTTCCAGAACTCCGGGTGGCATTCCCGCCATCTTTGCTACATGGATCCCGAAACTGTGCTCACTACCACCGGGAAGGATCTTCCTCAGGAACAGGACCTGGTTGCCGATCTCTTTAATGGAGATGTGAAAATTCCGGATACGGGGAAAAAGATTTGTCATTTCATTGAGTTCATGATAATGGGTAGCAAACAGTACCTTGGATTTAAATAACGGATGCTGATGCAGAAACTCGGCAATCGCCCATGCGATGCTGATCCCATCATAGGTACTGGTTCCCCTTCCTATTTCATCCAGCAGGATCAGGCTCCGGTTTGAAATGTTATTTATGATGCTGGCTGTTTCGTTCATCTCCACCATGAATGTGGATTCGCCGGAGGTGATGTTATCAGATGCTCCAACGCGGGTGAAGATCTTATCCGTAAGACCAAGTTCTGCTGCATCGGCAGGGACAAAACATCCCATCTGGGCCATCAATACAATCAAAGCAGTTTGTCGTAACAATGCCGATTTTCCAGACATATTCGGACCGGTTAGAATGATAATCTGTTGGGTTTTATCATCCAGAAACACATCGTTGGCAATATATTCTTCTCCAGGCTTCATCTGACGTTCTATTACCGGATGCCTACCCCCTTTAATGTCAATGATATAGCTATCATTCAGTTGAGGTCGAAAATAGTTGTTCTTCTGTGAAATAAAGGCAAAGTTCACGAGCACATCCAGTCTGGCAACAGCATTTCCATTTACCTGAATCGGCTGAATATATTCTCCCAGAAAAAGGATTAGTTCCTGATAGATCTTCATCTCCAGCTCACGGATCTTCTCCTCCGCTCCCAGGATTTTTTCCTCATAGACTTTAAGCTCTTCCGTGATATATCGTTCGGAATTGACCAACGTTTGCTTACGGTTCCACTCTTCGGGGACCTTCTCTTTATGGGCATTGGTCACTTCCAGGTAGTACCCGAACACATTGTTATAGCCAATTTTCAGGGAACTGATACCGGTTTTTTCCATCTCCCGCTGCTGGATCCGGACCAGAAAATCTTTCCCCGAATAGGCGATCTCCCGAAGCTCATCCAGCTCCTTCGATACCCCTTCCCGGATAGTATTTCCTTTAATGGCTAATGCTGGTGGATCAGGATTGATCTGCGCTTCGATCCGCTCCCTGACAAGCTTCAGGGTAGTTATCTGTTCGCCACTTTCCTGCAATCCCTTGCATTTCGATTTATCGCAAAGACTTTTCACCTCTTCAATGCTTTCCAATGCCCGTCTCAGGTGAATCAACTCACGGGGATTGACTTTCCCCACAGCAACTTTGGAAATCAACCGTTCCAGATCCCCAATTTCATTGAACAGCTCTCGAAATCGTTCGGTAAGTTTCTGGTTCTGTGTAAAAAACTCCACAACATCCAACCGCTCTTCAATAGGTTGCTGGTTTTTCAGGGGCAAAATGATCCACCTGCGCAATAACCGGGAAGCCATAGGAGAAACGGTTTGATCCAGTACTTCATTCAGTGTTTTCGCATGTTCATTGGGTGTCTGAATTAACTCCAGGTTGCGGATTGTGAACCGGTCAAGCCAAACATACTGATCCTCTTCAATGCGGGTCAGCTTACAGATATGCTGGATCTTTTCGTGCTGTGTTTCAAAGAGATAATGCATCGCAGAGCCTGCTGCCACGATCGCATGCTCCATGTTCTCCACCCCAAATCCTTTCAGGGAGGTGGTGCCGAAATGTTTCAGCAGGATATCATACGTAAAATCCCGTGTAAAAACCCAATCGTCGAATGTACTTATATACATCTTTTCGCCGAAAAGCTCAATGAACTTCTGGCGTTTGCTCTTTTGGATAATCACCTCACTGGGCCTGAAGCTCTGGATCAGCTTATCTACATATTCAAGCGATCCTTCAGCGATATAGAATTCACCGGTTGATATATCGAGAAAAGCTACTCCGGATTTTTTCGCTTCCAGATGAACCCCTGCCAGGAAGTTATTCTCTTTCTGCTCCAGGATCTTATCATGATACGAAACGCCAGGCGTCACCAGTTCTGTCACTCCCCGCTTGACAATTTTTTTTGTCTGTTTGGGATCTTCCAGCTGATCACAGATCGCTACCCGATAGCCAGCTTTTACCAGCTTTGGGAGGTAGATATCCAGCGAATGATGGGGAAAACCAGCCAATTCCACATAGGAAGCAGCGCCATTTGCCCTTCGCGTCAATACAATCCCCAGTGCCCGGGAACTCTTAATGGCATCTTCACCAAAAGTTTCATAGAAATCGCCCACCCTGAAAAGCAGCAATGCATCCGGATACTTCGCTTTGATCGAAGCATATTGCCGCATTAACGGTGTGTCGGCTGGTTCTTTTCGCTTTTCGCTTTTCGCCATTCGCTTTGCTTCGTCATTACTTTCCTCGCAATGACATTTTTCGCTGTTCGTATTTCGTATTTCGTATTTCGTATTTCGTATTTCGTATTTCGTATTTCGTATTTCGTATTTCAAAAATACTCTTCCTGAAGTGAACTCTCAAATTATGTTGATAACTCTGTAAAAGTGTAATCGTTTCCCTAATTTTGCGTATCCAAAGAATTAAAAGAAAAGCCAAAAACGAATAGCGAAAAGCGAACATGATGCGCAAACTCTCCATGTCCGAATTAAACCGCCCATCCCTTGAGGAGTTCAAAGCCCGGAAAAAACGATCTGTCGTTGTCGTGCTTGACAATATTCGTAGTTTGCATAATGTGGGGTCTGTATTCAGAACTGCAGATGCATTCAACCTTGAAGCGATCTTTCTGTGCGGTATCACGGCAACCCCACCTCACCGCGAGATCCATCGTACAGCCCTTGGGGCAACTGAATCGGTAAACTGGGAATATTATCCAACTTCCCAGGCCGCAGTTAGAAAGCTGAAAAAGGTGGGGTGTCAAATCGTTGTTATCGAGCAGACTGACAAAAGCATACCATTGTCAAAGTTTACTATTGAATCCGGCACCCAATTGGCGCTCATCTTTGGCAATGAAATAACAGGTGTTTCTGAAGAGGTACTTGACTTCGCAGATGTGGCTATTGAGATCCCTCAATTCGGAACAAAACATTCTCTTAATGTAGCTGTTTCCGCTGGAATCGTAATCTGGGAACTCCTGAGAAAGAGCGTAAAATAACTTCAAAAAATGAAACTCTTCTATCCCAGTTGCGTAGAATATCATAAAACTTTTACTATTTTTACCAACTGAATCGATCGAAATATTGAATAAAAAATTAGGAATCAAGTTATTAACACCTTACATTTAATTAATTTTTTATGTATCGCGTGTTGGTTTGGTTTTTTTTTTAATATATTTGTGAATCAGTAAACATAAAATTAATAAATCTAAAATTCAGCAGTATGAAAAAGTTTTACCGAAACTTGTCGAAGGTATTGATCGTCCTTCTGGTAGCGCTTATACCTGTTCTTGCATTTAGTCAGGATGAGCAAACCAAAGAAAAGAAATACAGAGACACAGCTCCTTCCTACAGCTATTGGTCAGTCCAGGCTTTTGGCGGGATCATGCAATTCAATGGTGATCTCTCCAGAAATCTCTGGATTAACCTGGGTGAGGGCTCTATGGGCTATAACTATGGTCTTGTCTTAACCAAACAATTTACCCGTGTGATCGGTGTTCGTGGACGTATTGCCCATGGAAAACTTCAGTCAAAGGTTGAGGGTAAATTTATTTACGATTTTGATGAAGGCGCTCCGGCCGATCCCAAGCCTCATTACCTGCACAAAGAGTTCGTTGCCTATCCATGGGAAACCGACCTCCAGGTAACTGTTAACTGGTTGAACTGGATTTTGGGTTCCAAACCTGAACGAGTGTTCAGCTCCTATGCCATCTTTGGTGTTGGCGCTGACCAGACCATTGGTCACCGGACAGACAATTTGCTTAATGTAGATGATGCCTGGATTGGGACTAAAAATGCAACCAACATGGGGAACACGAGTGGTCTGTTTAAACACAACCTCGAATTCAAAGTGGGCGCCGGTCTTGGTTTCGATATCAACATTC
>CAZTSX010000035.1:0-10734 GCA_964616825.1 uncultured Prolixibacteraceae bacterium | reverse complement strand
AAACACAACCTCGAATTCAAAGTGGGCGCCGGTCTTGGTTTCGATATCAACATTCACAAGCACTGGTCGATCAATCCTGAGTTCTACTGGCGGTGGAGAGATGGAGACATCCTCGACATGACAAAGGGGGGGGCCAAGGAGATCAAGAACGACATGTATAGTTCCCTCACGCTGGGTCTGACTTATAAATTCGGTTACCGTGGTGGCAACCTGAAAGAGATGGCCAAGAGATATAGTGAAGTGAAGTATGAAGTGATTCCGGCTATCCTTGCTGAAAAAGGAGACTCCGTACCTGTAACCATCAAAGGGACATTCCCTGAAAAATATTTCGCCCAAAAAGCCGCTATGTACTTCCAGCCCGTGCTGAAGTATGACGGAGGCCAGTATGCGCTGAAGCCAATGCACCTGATGGGTGAGAAGTTAACCGGCGACGGAACCATAATCAAGTACAAAGAGGGTGGATCATTCACCTACACCACGGTATTTCCATACAAGCCGGAGATGAATACCTCCGAACTGGTGGTTGAGCCGATCATCTATACAGCCAAGGAAATTATCATTCCAAAGAAAGATGAGATCATCGTGAAAGCTAAGTTTCTCGAGCTGCCTTCCCGCTTACTGGCACCCGGTGTCATCTACACACCAACACGAATCAGCAACGAACTCACTAAACTGATGGCCGCTCATGGCTATCAAAAAGTGGTGATCGTCTCCAAAACAGGTGTTCTCTATTACCCGGTGAATGTCGCCAGATTGAACCTGAGATTTGGCCTCAATAAAACAGATGCAGCCAAAGAAGCATTAGCAGGTCTGGATGAGTTTCTGCAGCAAGGCTGGAAACTGAAGAACATTGAGATCGACGGATGGGCATCACCTGAAGGAGAAGAGACATTTAACGTTGGCCTGTCTGAGAGGCGTTCGGAATCCGGCAATAAATACATGGTCGGACAGTATCAAAAATGGATCAAGGAAGCCAACAAAGACAACAAAGATCTTACCCGGAAAGAACGAAGAGAGTTGATCAAAAATGCAGCAAATGATGTCAACTTTGTGTTGAATCATCATGGGCCTGACTGGAACGGATTCCTCAAGTTGGTCCAGAACAGTGATCTTAAAGATAAAAACAAGATTCTCAACGTAATCAACTCAACCCAGAGTGAAGCCAAGAAAGAGCAGGAGATCCGCAATATGATCCTGATCTATCCCGAAATCGAGGAGTTTCTGCTTCCTCCACTGAGAAGAGCTGTGATTACAGCCAATCTTTATGAACCACGTTTCCTTGATGAGGAACTAAGTAAGTTGGCACTCGCTGCACCAAAAAAATTGAATGTTGAAGAGATCCTATATGCCGGCACGCTGACCGACGATGTGAAAGAACAGGTTAATATATACGAAAATGCAGCCAAGCTCTATAGCAACAGCTGGAAAGCTCAGAGTAACGCTGGTGTTGCAAATATCGCAGCAGGAGAATATAAGAGAGCTCTCGAATTTTTGGAGAAAGCTAACGACCTGTCTCCTAACAACGGGATCGCAATCAACAATCTCGGTGTTGCATATGCCAAGCTGAAGGATTACAAGAAAGCTGATGAGTATTTCAAGAAAGCTCAGGAACTGGGTGAGAATGAGAATTACAACATTGGTGTGCTGACAATCCCTAAAGGTGATTACCAGAAAGCATCACAGTTACTTGGTGGCACTACCTGTGACTACAACCTGGGACTGCTCCAGTTAGTATCAGGAAACACTTCAGCAGCTGAAACTACCCTGAAGTGCGCTCCGCAGACTATGGAGACAGCTTACCTGCTTGCCGTTATAGGCGCCAGGAAGGCTGACACACAGATGCTGTATGAATACCTTATGAAAGCTTGTAAATGCAAAGATCTGAAAGCGCAAGCAAAAGGTGATCGCGAATTTTATAACTATGCAAATACTCCTGAATTCCAGAAAATTGTGAATTAAGGTTTACTGATGAACGAAGAAAGGCTGATCCGGACGCGGGTCAGCCTTTTTTTTACTGTTTATGCCCGGGCTAGTGGAAGATCAGTTAATATATATTTCTCTTGGATCAAACGAAGGCGATCGTGTAAGGCACTTGAATGAAGCCGGTAAGCGAATCAGTGATGTGATTGGCCAGATCATCAAGGTGTCTGATACCTATGAAACAGAACCATGGGGAATGACAAAGGCAAATCCATTTTTAAACCAGGTAATCAGCCTGAAAAGCCATCTTTCTGCCATGCATTTATTGACGGGCTTACAGGAGATTGAAACAGAGTTAGGAAGGAAACGAGATACAATATTCACTTCCTATTCGACTCGGACAATTGATCTTGATATATTGTTTTACGGAAAGCTTATCATGGATACTCCATCGTTGAAGATCCCTCATCCATTGATACCAGACCGAAGATTTGTGCTTGTTCCGCTGGTTGAGATCGCGGAGAGAATGACTCATCCGGAATCAGGTTTCACCATGAAAGAATTACTGGAAAACTGCAAAGATCAGGGGAATGTTGGAAAATGGATACCTGATTGACAGATCTATTTCTTAGTGATTATAAAGCTTCTTGATGAGATAATGGATCTTATCCCCGTATCCCGGATCGGTTGCCCATCTCCCGGTTAGATCATAGATTGTAAAAACAATCCCTCTCTTTACATTATGGAATCGCTTGTCAACCTGCTTGGTCTTCAACGGTTCCAAACTGCAATATGCTTTCAGGTGTTGAATATGGGCCCTGATCCCCTCCTCCATCGATCCAAACCAAATCCCCTGCTGTCAGGCTGTTAATCGCACCCAAACCACAATAATTGTTCTGAAAGCGACTGACAGATCCATTAAAACGAAGAAAACCGGTCTCCAAACACATCTGGCAGACTGCTACATCGTAATTAACACCCTCCAGAGCACATTCTGAAATATAAAGCTTCAAAACCTTTCTCAGGTAATTCGTATCCAGCTTATGTTAAAATCCAGCATGAAATCAACCATCCGGGTTACCGGTTGCTCTCCTTTGCCCATGATAAAGATTGAGGGAGGGGAATTCCCATCTTCTCCTTCCATTACAGGAAAAGATAGAATTGGCAGCAGGAACAGAAATAGTGAGAGAAAAACGATCCGAACGATCATGCAGGGAGATTTGGTATCTATTGCAAAGATGATTGAAGAGAGGATGATATCCTTTGTGAAACGGAAAAAGCTTTCCACAAATTGATGTTAATTATTAACACTTTTCTCGTTTTTCGCTGTTCGCTTTTCGTATTTTAAAAATAATTCCATTCCTCATTCCTTACTCCTCATTCCTCCATTCCTACTAAAATCATTACCTTTGTTTAACGCAAAAAACCTGACCCCATGAACTTTGTCAAAACCATGCTCGCCACGATGCTGGGATCATTCATCACCATCGTGGTTTTATCTGTAATCTTATTTGCCATTGTTGCCGGAATTGCCCTTGCTGCAACGGCAGATAATGAAGTTTCGATCTCCTCAAAAACAGTTCTTTACCTTAACCTGAACAAACCAATTGTTGACCGTGCCCCAAAGATGCCTTTCATGTTTGATCCAATGGGATCAGGGGATGTGATCGGACTCAACGACATCCTGAAAAATATCTCAAAAGCCAGGGAGGATGAAAACATCCGTGGGGTTTATCTAAACACCGAGAATATTGTTACCGGTATTGCCACGCTGCTGGAGATCAGGAATGCCCTTCTTGACTTCAAAGAATCCGGGAAGTTCATCATCTCTTATGGCAACTATTATACACAAGCTGCCTATTGGCTTGCCACAGTTGCTGATCAGGTATGCCTGAACCCACAGGGAGTGATTTTCTTCAAAGGACTAAATGCCGAATTGATGTTTCTGAAAGGCACGCTGGATAAATTGGATGTGGATGTTCAAATCATCAGGTACGGGAAGTTCAAAGCAGCTACCGAGCCTCTTTTCCTGAAAAAGATGAGCCCGGAGAACAGAAAACAGATCACCGAACTGATCACCTCAATGTGGGGGACGGTAACCGATGATATCAGTAAAGCAAGAGATATTGAACCAGCCAGGTTGAATCAGATCGCTGATAGCCTGCTAATACAAACTGCTGAAGATGCGCTCAACTACGGTTTTGCTGACAAGCTAATCTACAAAGATGAGTTGATTGATGACCTGAAGAATAAACTTGACATTGACACTTCCGGGAAGGTCAGATTCGTTTCACTACGCAAATACATGGATGTCCGTGATAAGAACAGATCTCATGCGAAAGAGAAGATCGCTGTCATTTATGCCAGTGGAAGTGTGGTGGATGGTGAAGGCACTGAAGAGAACATTGGAGGTGAGCGGATTTCAAGGGCTATCCGGAAAGCAAGGAAAAACGATAAGGTAAAGGCTATCGTCCTTCGTGTAAACTCCGGAGGCGGCACCGCTTTGGCTTCGGAAGTGATCTGGCGGGAGATTGATCTGGCAGTAAAAGAAAAACCTGTTGTCGCTTCATTTGGAAATGTCGCAGCCAGTGGCGGATACTATATCGCATGCGCTGCCTCCACGATCATGGCAGAATCCACTACCATTACCGGTTCAATTGGCGTTTGGGCTGCAATTCCGAATCTAAAAGGATTGATGAATAATAAGCTGGGGATCACATTTGATCATGCTAAAACAAATAACAATGCTGATTTTATCTCTATTACGAAGCCATTAACTCCCTATCAGCTGGCAGTTCTCCAGCAAGGTGTGAATCATGTATACGATGTCCTCTCGACCCGGGTTGCTGAAGGACGGGACATGACGGTTGAAAAAGTTGACAGCCTCGGACAGGGCCGGGTCTGGAGTGGAACAGAAGCGTTGAAACTGGGATTGGTTGATACTCTAGGCGGCCTTGATGCAGCTATCGGGCTCGCTGCCAGCCTGGCTGATCTTGATGACTACCGGATAGCCGCCCTCCCTGTCCTGAAAGATCCCATCGAGAAATTTTTCGAAGAACTCTTCGGCAAATCAAGCCCGGATGTTTACATGAAACAAGCGCTGGGAGAAGATTACGAGTACTATCGTTATTTGAAGGAAGTCAGGGAATTGAAAGGCGTGCAAGTGAGGTTGCCGTTTGAGTTGAAGATCAACTGATAGAGGCCTGCGGCCTGATGGAGCCTGTGGCAGATTGAAACTTCGTTTGATGGAAACGCTTCGCGTTTGATGGAAGCTTCGCTTGATTGAAATCCTTTGGGTTTGATTGATGGTCTTCGACCATGATTGGTTTTTTTCAGTTTTTTTCCTAAAATATATAACCTTTAGAGGGTTTAGCGGATTAATGTATAAAACATTATGAAGCACACATCATTAAAGGTTTGGAAAATTGCGGACGAGTTAACAATTACCATTCAGGATTTGACATTGAACAGCATTTCCTCTATTGAAAGATATGAGACAGGGCCACAAATCAGAAGATCGATCAAATCTGTAAAGGCAAATATAGTAGAAGGATTTAGCCGTCGCACCTATAAAAAGGACTTTATCCATTTTCTTATTATCGCTAAAGGAAGTGCTGATGAGACAATCGATCATCTTGACACCCTATTTAAAACAGGGTCGTTAAAAGAAGAAAGAAAGTACCAGGAAATTAGAAGAAAGCTAATCCAATTAAGCTATAAATTATTTCTTTTTATAAATGCTGTAAAACTAAACCACAAACCAACTAAATAATACTCCCTTCAACCTTAAGGATTCTATCAGCCGTAGGCTCCATCAAGACCGAAGGTTTTCCATCAAGTGCGAAGCACTTCTATCAAATCCGTAGGATTTCCATCAGGCTTCCGGCATCATTTATCGTACTTCATCTCCGCCAACCTCCGATAGTGATCATGCCGCCATTTCGCATTCTCTTCAGCTGCCTTGAAAAGAACTGCAGCTTCCGATGGGAAAGTCTTCTTCAATGAAGTATAACGAACTTCTCCATCCAGAAATTCCTGGAATTGATTCCAATCGGGCTCTTTTGAATCAAGTTTGAACGGGTTTTTTCCCTCTTCACCTAAAACTGGATTATACCTGTAAAGCTGCCAGTAACCTGCTTTTACAGCTTTATCCATCTCATCCTGAGTCTTGCCCATTCCGGCACGTAATCCATGACTGATACAGGGTGAGTAGGCTATGATTACTGAAGGCCCTTTGTAGGATTCTGCTTCTTTTACCGCCCTGAAGAGTTGACCCTGATTAGCTCCCATGGCTACCTGGGCTACATAAACGTAACCATAACTCATCGCCATGGATCCAAGATCTTTCTTCCGTATCTTTTTCCCGGAAGTAGCAAACTTGGCTACCGCGCCTTCCGGCGTGGCTTTGGAAGATTGTCCTCCTGTATTTGAATAAACTTCCGTATCCAATACCAGAATATTGACATCTTCACCGGATGCGATCACATGGTCAAGACCGCCATATCCGATGTCATACGCCCATCCGTCACCGCCAATGACCCATATCGATTTCTTCACAAGATATTGCTTCAGATGTAGGATATCTGTAGTAAGCTGCCCTTCTTCCTTCTCCAGTAAGGGGAGCATCTTCGTTGTTGCCTCTTTCGACTTCACAGCATCATCCTTCCCTTCAATCCATTCACCAAACACGTTTAAAAGGGCTGCCGGCATCGTGTTCTCCTTAATCGCTGTATGCATCTCCCGAGCCATCCGTTTCCGAAGATGGGTAATCCCGATTGCCATACCAAAACCATATTCAGCATTATCTTCAAACAGAGAGTTCGCCCAGGCAGGCCCGTGACCATCTGTATTCGGACGGTAGGGGGAATACGGGGCGGTCCCTCCATAAATTGAGGAACAACCGGTTGCATTGGCGATCAGCATCCTCTCGCCGAAAAGCTGGGTGATCAGTTTGATGTATGATGTCTCTCCACATCCTGCACAAGCGCCGGAGAACTCAAAGAGCGGTTGTGAGAACTGACTGTTTTTGAATGTCTTGAACCGATCAACAATATCCGTTTTATAGGTGACATGATCGATCAGGAAGTCCCAGTTCTTCGTTTCAGCCATTTGAGATCCCAGAGTCTGGAATTCCAGCGACTTGATCTTGGACGGACACACATCAATGCAGTTGCCACACCCGGTACAGTCTAGCACACTCACCTGGATACGGAATTTTAAACCACTTAGCTCTTTACCTATCGCATTCAACATGACCAGATCTTCAGGAGCATTGTTCACCTCAGCCTCATTAAGCAGGAAAGGCCGGATTGCTGCGTGCGGACAAACATAGGCACACTGATTACACTGAATACAGTTTTCGGAAAGCCATTCTGGTACATTCACAGCAATACCCCGTTTCTCCAGAACAGAGGTACCGGCGGGGAAAGTCCCATCTTCCCGGCCAACGAATGCACTCACTGGCACCACATCTCCGTTAAAGCTGTTTACCGGGTCAAAGATCTGAGTAATGAAGGGATCGGCATCAGGATCAACATAAGGTGGTTCGATTGCTATGTTGGCCCACGATGCAGGAACTTTCACTTCGGTGACCTCTTCCCCTCCTTTGTCGATAGCCGTATTATTCATCTTCACGATCTCCTCTCCCTTCATTCCATAGGTCTTCTCGATCGCTTTCTTCATCTCCTTCATAGCCATTTTATAAGGAATGACGTCAGCCAGTTTAAAAAATGCCGATTGCATGATGGAGTTTGTACGGCTACCGAGACCTATATCCTCAGCAATCATGGTCGCATTAATGATATAAAAATGAATATGATGCTCAGCAAGGTATTTCTTAATGGTATCCGGAAGCCGCTTCTTCGTTTCATCTTCATCCCAAATACTGTTCAGAAGAAATGTACCCCCATCCTGAAGTCCTTTCAACATATCATATTTATCAAGATAGGCAGGAACATGACAGGCAACGAAGTTAGGCGTGTTTACCAGGTAAGTGGAACGAATTGGCTTATCACCGAACCGTAAGTGCGAGACGGTTACTCCACCTGATTTCTTGGAATCATATGCAAAATAAGCCTGAGAATACTTATCGGTATTATCTCCTATAATCTTGATACTATTCTTGTTAGCGCCTACGGTACCGTCGGATCCAATCCCCCAGAATTTAGCTGAGTAGGTATCTTTCGGCTCGATGCTGACTTCCGGAAGCAATGGCAATGAGTGGAACGTTACATCATCAGTGATGCCAATGGTAAAATGATTCTTAGGCTCGTTTAGCTTCAGGTTGTCATATACGGAGATGATTTGTGAAGGGGTGGTGTCTTTGGAACTCAAGCCATAACGACCCGTCAGAATGGTAGGACGATCTTCACGATCATAAAACAGGTCACGAATATCCAGGTAAAGGGGCTCCCCGTTTGCTCCAGGCTCTTTGGCTCTATCAAGCACAGCAATCCGTTTGACACTTGCCGGAAATACATTAAAGAAATATTTAGCAGAAAAAGGACGATAGAGATGGACCGCAATCAATCCAACCTTCTCTCCTGTTGAATTCAGATGGTCAACTACTTCCCTGATAGTCTCTGTGGAAGATCCCATAGCTACAATGATATTCTCTGCCTCAGGGGCGCCATAATAGACAAAGGGATGATATTCACGGCCGGAAATTTTATAGATCTCCTGCATATAATTCTCCACGACATCGGCTACAGGTTCGTAAAACCGGTTGATCGCCTCTTTCGCCTGGAAGAAGATATCCGGATTCTGTGCAGTTCCGCGTGTCACCGGATGCTCCGGATTGAGCGCGTTGTCACGAAATTCCTGCAACGCTTTATAATCGATCAGCTTCGCCATATCTTCATTGGTGTATGCTTCGATCTTCTGAACTTCATGAGATGACCGGAATCCATCGAAGAAATGAAGGAATGGAATCCTGGATTTAATCGCACAAAGGTGAGCAACACCGGCCAGATCCATGATCTCCTGGATACTCCCGCTGGCGAGCAATGCAAAACCGGTTTGACGGGTGGCATAAACATCGGAATGATCGCCGAATATAGAGAGTGCATGGGCTGCAACAGAACGAGCGCTAACATGAAATACCCCCGGCAGCAATTCGGCAGCAATCTTGTACATGTTGGGTATCATCAACAATAAACCCTGGGAAGCGGTATAGGTAGTGGTCAGGGTTCCTGACTGAAGCGAACCATGGACAGCGCCGGCAGCGCCGGCTTCCGATTGCATCTCCACGACTTTTACTTCATCCCCAAAGATATTTTTTCTCCCATAAGCAGCCCACTCATCCACATTCTCAGCCATGTTGGAGGAGGGTGTGATCGGATAGATTGCAGCCACTTCACTAAACATATAAGACATATGTGAAGCAGCCTGATTCCCATCACAGGTTAAGTAGTTTTTTGGCTTCATAGTATATTGAATATTAGGTAGTTATAATCCTATTGTTAATTTTCTAACAAAATGCAAAGATACTGTTTTTTTGGGAGAAAATGAAATATTATTGAACTAAAATACGAGATCCGGGATTCGCGATTGCCCCTCCCCACCCCTCCCCTAAAGGGGAGGGAGTAAGTCCCCTTCAGGGGATTTAGGGGTAATCACGTATCTCGTATCGCATATCACTTATCAGCCAGGGAATAAACCTTCTCTTTCACCTCCTCTGCCCATCTGGCATCGGTTTTGGATTTGTCGAAAGTTTCATAGGGAATCGGCTCTCCGAAGGCAATACGGATCGGTTTATCCTTATGTTTTACCATTTCATCGACGAGGAAAAGCATCTCGATATTTGCCTGGATTCCAAACCGTTTCCGCCAGTTCGCCAGGTTATAGAAGAAATTGGAGTTTTGCCCGGAGATATGAACAGGAATCACCTCCCGCTGGTATTTTTTCGCCTTGGAGATGAAGGTTTTCTTCCATGCGAGGTCTCTGATCTCTCCTCCTCGGTGTTTTCGCGAAACCAGTCCGGCCGGAAAATAGAGTATCACCTTATCGGAAGCAAACGTTTCATCAATGATCCGGATATTCTCCGTATTCCTGCCATGTTTATTTATTGGAATAAACAGTGGCTTCAGGCCAGGAACATTCATCAAAATATCATTCACCGGAAAAACGATATCCGAGCGAACCTTTCCAACCACATCTATAAGGGCCATACCATCTAATCCGCCTAACGGGTGATTGGCAGCAATGATGTATCTGCCATCCGGTTTGATGATCCGCGATAGGAGATCCGTGATATGCGATGCATTATTTATGGGAACCCATTTTGTTTCATCCTTTTCCAATCGCGCATCGCGTATCTCGAATCGCGTATCGCGATTCACGCATCGCGCATAAATCCTTGCGCCAAAATCCTCAAAGATCGCTTCGATAAAATCCAACCCGAATTTATCCCTGTTGTTATAAATGTATCCGTTCATCTCATCCTGATGGACGATACGCTTCAGATATCTGATAACAAAGCCTGGAATAATCTTAAGCAATGTGGGATTTTTCGAGGCAATAATCCCTTCTATATCGAGAAATTTCCTGGTAATTTCCATGAATTTCTAACTAGACTGGCAAAGATACAAACCTTTGTTTTGAGAATTCATAAATAATGCCTACTTTTGCCCTCCTTTTTACCCTAGTTAGAATCATATTTAAACGAGATGGCAAACCATAAAAGTGCAGAAAAGAGAATCCGTTCCAGCAGAACAAAACGGGAACACAATCGTTACCTGGGAAAAACCGTCCGCAATGCTGTGAGGAAGATCCGGGCAGCGGAAACTAATGAAGTAGCTGCAAAAGATCTCCCTG
>CAZTSX010000034.1:0-16565 GCA_964616825.1 uncultured Prolixibacteraceae bacterium | reverse complement strand
CCCGAGTACTCGGGAGAAGCAACTTCCCTCATCATTTCCCCTGCACATCAATTATATGTAAGTTTGATATTAAATAGGAAACAACGCCTATCCTGCCTTCAATCCAAGATAACTTAACTTCTGGCAATGTTTAAATAATAGCCTTTCTAAGGTTGCTATTTATATCCGCTTAATATTTTTATTTGTGATTTTATAGATATAAACAACAATATTAAATTGTTTTTTGTATCTTTGTAATACTTAAATATGTGATTTCAAGTATATAAGTTACAATACTCGATGAAATTAGAATGGGACATAATAAAGAGATTCTCTCAAAACGATACACCATGCTTCTCAACGAATGATGTTCGAGAAGAATTCAGCGATATCAGTATATCTTACTTGACCAATACCCTAATGAGAATGGTGAAGAGCAACATGCTCATTCGTCTTAATAGAGGATTGTATTATATCGTACCTCTTGAACATAACAACCCCAAGTTTATACCCAACTGGCATCTGGTGGCCAAGTACTTAATGCGAAATAAGAACTACTACATTGGTTATTATTCCGCTCTACAAATACACAAGCTAATAACTCAACCCAGCCTGACAGAAATCGTTGTGACGGATGTTCAAATAAAGCCAGGCAATGTTGAAATACAAGGGATTAGATTCCAGTTTGTTTATCATAACCAAGCTCGGTTCTTCGGGGCATTGAACACATGGATTGATGATTACAATAAGGTGAAATGTAGCGATCCGGAGAAGACTTTGGTTGATTCATTTATTAATCCTCATTACAGCAATGGAATGGTCGAGATCGCAAAGGCAGTTTACGAAACACGGGTTAAAATAAATCAGGATAAGATAATGGACTACTTTACTAGATCGGGGAGTAAGGTTGCCGCTAGAAGATATGTGTTCATATGTGACCTTTTAGAAATTAGCTCAACATATCATAAAAGCTTACTACAAAACAACTTGACCGGATCGTTTCTTCGTTTGGACACTTCGGCACCAGATGAAGGAAGAATCAACACTAGATATGAATTGAAAATTAACCGAGACGTAAACACGATAAAAGAAGCAATGTATACATGATTAAACCTGGAGAAATAGATAAGATAGCCATTGAGAATAACGTAAGAGCAAAACAAATAGAAAAGGATTATATAATCTCATGGATTCTTTGGGGAATTACACGAGTTGATTTCTTAAATAACAATTTAGTTTTTAAGGGTGGTACATGCCTTAAAAAAATGCACTTTGCCGATTATAGATACTCTGAAGACATGGATTTCACACTAAGAGATGATAGTTTATCTGATGTAGACATCTTAGAGAATTTTCGAAGTATTTTCAAACAGGTCTATGATCAATCGAGTGTTTCGGTTCAAACAAATTCGGACACTTTTTAGTTAATTGCTAAAGTGTACTTATCTCTTTTTCAAAGATACATCATTTCGTATTAATTTCCAATTCATATCACCTGAGCTTTCTGTGTGAAATAGTCTTTTCTTCTTAAAGCTATTGTTTTTCCGAAGGTAACTTTTTATCTCCTGTCTTTGCCCCGGGTCAAAAAGCCCGATCAGGCTTCGTTTTGTCCTGATCGGTTTGAGTTGCTCATCGAGCAATATATAAGAATCCCTTACGGCGTTGGTAAAGAAAAAATCAGAAGATCCGACCGCGATGTCCAGATTCAGGTTTTTTCGCCAATAATAAAGGATCCGTACCGGACCTTCACCCAGCACCTGGAATAGACGCGGGTTCTGTTCCAGATTGAGGAATTCAAAATTCATGTTACCCAGGGTGAAGCTTTCGAGCCACGCTTTTGACACTTCAATGATGCTCAGAGCTCCCGTTTCATCTTCATACTGAAGTAAGAGCTGTTGATTGAATATGTCATAATTCAGGGTGATGTCCTGATAGCATTTTCCCTTGATAGTCACGCTGCCAGCAACATAGTCTGGTGAAAAAAGATATTGATGTCCGTTGGTTCCCGGGGGAAGAAAATAACTGTATTTCTTCCCATTGTAGAGTGTTTGATCCAGGCCATAAAGGCGGTCAAAAATTGCTACTGCTTCCTGAGATATAAGTGTTCCTGAAAAAGAGAAAAAGACACTAAATAATAATATACACCTTATGTTTCTCATCAGGGATCTTGTCTATGCGCGACAAATATAATATAAAGATTGAGATTATTTTGATGAAGAGAAACCTTGAATTTGCACGTCATTCACTAAGTTAGATAACTTTGATATCTTTAACATACGTGATAGACAATGCTCTTATTCCCATAAAAATTGACATAAAAAATAATATTGGAAGATATATTGAGCCGAATATCTGGATTATTCATAAAGTAGACTAGCTTCAGCAACTAATATCTACGGAATGGGAATAGATAGTTAGGTTCAAGAGTAGGTCGTTAGCCCGATTTTTGTAACTTTGTGCCGAAAAAAACAGCTCTTAGATTTTACGGGGTATAGCACCGCCTCTGGTAGCATAAACTCCATCCGGTTAGCGCGTCCCGCTTAAAGCGGGAAGGTCATAAGTTCGAACCGGAAAAGAAATAAGATTTCACGGGGTATAGCGCAGCCCGGTTAGCGCGCCTGCTTTGGGAGCAGGAGGTCGTAGGTTCGAATCCTACTACCCCGACAAGATAAAAAGCTTTGCAAATATTGCAGGGCTTTTTTTATGTAGTGATTTCAAGCTTGATTGTGAATCATGTAATAAAAAAGTGCCCTTATGAACGAAGTGAGTAAATGCTTTTTATCTTGAATCTCCCTCCCCAAAGGATCACGTCAGTAATCCTACTACTCCGACCAGTAAAGAAGAGGGTTTCAGAGAAATTTGAAATCCTTTTTCTTTTGTGGTTTACACAATAGTGCCCACAGATTACCTTAATAAAACCATCTTTTTCGATGCAAGTCATTGCTTGTTTTTAGCCTGCACACATGATCCCTGCATGTAGTTTCTCAGCGTCCCAGCCAACCCTGAACTCTGGTTAAGGGAACGAAATAACTCAGTTGTCATAGTGATGAATGATTTAGTTTCTTAACAACGGGAATAGGTACATTCTGTGTTTGGCAGTGAATAGCACCGAAAAAATACTCGTGAAAGTCAAGTCCAAGTTCTACTAACACATGTTCATTATGCTAATATTAGCAAATACAAATCTACATGATTTATCCTGAAAAAAAACAAATTTGAATATGTTATGAAAAGAGAGAAAAATTCTCAAACTTTCCACTGGATAGCCTGATATATTGGACAGGAATTTTGTGAAATTCAGTTTATTTTTATTGAAATGAGATGGCAACCACTTCGGCGTGAGGTGATTAATATAAAATTGGTGTGGAGCGGTCAATTTAGTCGGCATATTGCAAAGAGATGCCGGAATCTTTAATTCAGCATATTGCCAAACTTCAGACCTGCATATACAGTTCGCGGAAGCATGGGACCATAGATATAGCCCGGATCCCGGTCAATGCCGTAATCAAAATCATCCTGGTAAGAATTCAGAATATTCTTTACTCCGGCAAATAGTTGAAGTGAAACCCCGTTAATCGGAATTGTATAACTAAGCTTTACTCCCCAATCAAAAAAGTTACCGGAATTTCGAAGTTCTCCTGCAGCAGGATCAGGAATATTTAATCCAAAATAAGGTATTAACATTGAACCGGTATAATTCAATGTACTTGAGAGGCCAAATCGCTTGAGTGGTGTCCAGTCAACAATGATATATCCGTATGCATTCGGAGTACGGAGAAACCGTTTTTCATTGAACTCCTGAGTCTCTTCATACTTGCTTTGCTGATAAGTAAAACCTGAAGAGATAGAGATCCGTTTGGCAGGAGAGATATTCACTTCCAGGGTCCCTCCAACCACATAAGCTCCTTTATCCGCATTTTTCCGAATATAGTAAACAACTCCCATAGAATCAGGTGCCGTATATACATTGGAGAATGGGTCAGTTAACAGCGTGTAAAAACCCTCCACAAGGATGTTTAATCCCACTTTTCCGACCATCTTATTGAAATCAAGAGAGACCGTTGCACTATGGCTTGTCTCTTGCTTTAAGTCCGGGTCATTCGTATGAATCACGCGTCGTGAGCCGGAAGTCTCGATATGGAGATCCTCATCAAAGATCTGAGGGGCCCTGTAGCCCTTGCTATAGCTAATCCGGGCTTGTAGTGCTTTTGTGATGTCAATCAAAATATTGGCCCGAGGGATGAAAACGAAATTCTGATTCCTCATACTATTTCCTTCAGATTCACTTATCTGATAGTGATCAACCCGTAATCCGGCAGAAGCTGTCAGAATCTTCCACTTTACTTCATATTGCGAATATAATCCTACCGTGTTCATCGATTGATCAGCAATAACCGTATTCTCAACATGGGGAACACTGATAATAGAATCATTAATGATAAGTGCATTATCATAATCCGGGTAGCCCAGTTTGATATCCTTCAACACACTCCCCTGATCTTCAATACCGACGATCAGCGAAGACCAGTGAAAATTTGCCAGATATTGAATCCCTGCTGCATATGTAAACTCAGTTGTCGATCCATAATCTTTGAGTGATTTGTTAGACCCATAATAGGAATCCCGGTTGACATGCTGACCAGACACATAAATTGAAAGGATATCTGCATCCCTGAAATAGCCGTCAAGCGACAACGCCCCGTTCAGGATCGTATGTGTCAATGCTTCGGCAATGTCTGCTTCATGAGGTAACTTATCAAAATGATTCCCTCCCCTTCTTTTCTCGTTAATCGCAAAGAAATCGGCAGTAAGTTTACCTCGTATACCAAACCGGTGGTATAGCCTGGTGCCGGCTGTTAGGTTTTTCAACATGGCTATTTCAGAATAGCTATCATCATTGGCGTCAAACGGCTGTCGGTTCCTGTAAAATCCAAACAACGACATACCCGACTTCTGGTTTGCCGAGACAATAGAACCATTCATATTCACGGTATAATCCATCACCGGCGGTCCGGCTCTATCTAATCCGATCCCAATAGAACCAGCAGAAAAATCAAACTCATATGCGTTCTTCAGTGGCTCCTGCAATATCAGGTTAATGGTCCCGGCTATGGCATTAGATCCATAAAGGACGGAACCACCACCACGGACAACCTCTACCCGTTTGATCATGTTGGCAGGGATTAGCTCCAGACCATAAACACTGGCCAATCCTCCAAAAATCGGGCGGCCATCAATCAGGATCTGAGAGTATGCTCCCTCCATTCCATTTATCCGTACCTGATTAAAACCACAATTCTGACAGTCATTCTCCATCCGTAAACCAGGACTAAAATTTAATCCTTCACTAAGCGTGGTTGATTGTGTATTGGTGAAAAGTTTTGGTGTAATGGTATTCACCAATACGGCTGACTCTTTTCTATTTATCTCATTCCAGTCACCGGTAACAATTATCTCCTCAAGACCAAATGAATCTTCTTCCAGGTTGAAGTTTACCGTTTTTGTCTGATTCTCATGAATATTGAACTCCTTCTCCTGTGGAACAAATCCAAGAAGCTGAACCCTGATGATGTGCCTCCCGGGTGGTAAGTTAACCAGTTGGTAATGTCCTGTCTCATCAGTCGTTGTCCCGATTGGAGTATCTTTTAAAAACACATTTGCAAAGGGGATATGCTCTCCGTCACAAAGAACGTGACCAATAACATTGGCATCAGTTTTTGTTCGTTGAGCATTGATAATCAGAGAGATATGTATAATCAGAAGTATTAAACCTAGTTTTTTCATTTCATCCTATTGTTGTTGAGTATTACATCGAGGTATTCAAATACATTTCTTCCTTTTACCTAAAGAATTGTAATTTAACATACAATCATTTAGAAAGGTAAAGGAAACGTAGTCGATAATTTCTGACGAACAATTAAGATGAAGGAGGTGGTGCTCTTGATTGAGAGGGTAAAAATAGAAATAAATGATGTTGAAAACCACCTGGCACATGTACATGTGGTTTCCTGGAAGGAGAAATAAAAAGGAATAAAATTCCCAAGCTCAGGAAAAGTATTTCAAGATGCTGAAGTAAGAAGAATTCAACTGATGAATGCGTATGTGTTTTAAAGGGAGTTGAGTCCTTAGTTTTGTTGAACGGGTGAGAATGAGTAACAATCTTTCCGTCTAACAACTTGTGGGAATGAATAAAGAGCGCATTGTTCATGATCAGCATGGCAAATGTAACGACCAGGATCACTTCAAATGTTCGTATTGTTATCTTCCCAATAACTCTTTCCATGACGTCACAAATTTACAAAGAATTGTGATTCATCTGAAAATACAAAATAACTATCGGGTTGGAATCCATAAGGAATCAAGTGATTATCACGAAGGAATTGGTTGAGTTTTCCTTGCGTATGGCATCTGTCATAACCGGGTGCGATATGCAAAAACCATCTCTGCAAAGTTTGCTTTTCCTGGATGAATGCACTATCTTGGGCACCCCTGAATTTGTTATCAGGAGCTCGTGTTTTGTATATAAAAACCAACCCAAAATCAAACCCTGCAGTATACTGTATGCGTATTATTTGTCCGATAATCGGTTACTACATACAGTTGCAGCGTGACTTGCAGCTTGAGATCATCGGCAGGAGCGAAATTTGGAATCTGATGGGATGAAATGAATTTTAACCAGCCACGAATCATTGATGTCGAGGGGAACTCACATGACGACGGTCCGGGCATCCGGTCCGTCGTCTTTTTTAAGGGCTGTCCGCTGGATTGCCTCTGGTGTCAAAACCCGGAAAGCAAGAAGATTGGTCCTGAGTTGTGGTGGGATAGGAAAAAGTGCATCGATTGCGGAGAGTGCATAGCGGTTTGCCCGGAAGGAGCAATATCAACGGATAATCCTTTCTACATCGACCGGATTCTCTGTACGCTCTGTTGGGACTGCGTGGATGTTTGTCCTTCCAAAGCGATGACTCGTAAGGGTTTGGAGATGAATGTAGAGGAGATCGTCGGGAAGGTAGTTAGATACAAGCCATTTTTCGATCGATCGGGTGGAGGTGTCACTTTATCAGGAGGGGAACCTACCCTTTTTGTTGAATTCACTTCTACCTTATTGAACAGGTTTAAAGAAGAGGGGATCCATACGCTTCTGGAAACTGCCGGATTGTTTGACGTTGAAACGTTTGAATCCCGGATCCTTCCTTTTGTAGATATGATATACTATGATATCAAGTTAATTGATCTCCTGGAGCACGAAGGTTACTGTGGAGTTGCAAATGATCGCATTCTGGATAACTTTATATTATTGCACAACAAGTTACAGTCCGGACATGTTGAGCTTTTACCACGTACGCCTTTGATCCCTGGAATAACAGACAGTGAAAAAAACATCCACGAGCTCGCGGAATTTTACACAAGGCATCAGGTTCAAAAAGCCGTGCTTTTGTCAAACAACCCGGTCTGGATTCAGAAATTAGAGAAAATAGGACAAAAAGTAACTTTCGACAACATTGACCCGATACGTAAGTTTTATGACGACGAAATGAAAAACGAGATTAAAGATTACTTCTCCCGGCAAGGGGTAGAGGTGGTTTTCGGGTAAGTTTTCGTTATTTTTGTTTTATGGAAGTTCCAAAGCAGTTTCACATGGATTTTGGACAGGAGTAACTTGCGGTTGATTAAATTCGAAGTGTTATGAGCAGAAAACAAGAGAGTAGTGAATACAAAGTAAAAGGGAAAAAGCTGGAGTGCCCGATTTGCAATCACAAACGGTTCTATACCAAGAAAACCCTGATGAACACTCCGGGGATGACCTTCTTTGGTTTGGAGTGGGCCAACAAGGAAGCCAATAACTATATTTGTGAAAACTGCGGGTATGTGTTCTGGTTTTTAAACAGATAGCTTGAGAGCAGATAAACATGAAGATATTACTGATCAGTCCGGGTTCATTCGATGATATTGACAGCCAGATTACCCGTGCGATCCCCTATCTTTTTGCCAAAGCCATCTTTTCGCCGCATGCTATTGCATCTGTTGCTGCCTTGACTCCTTCTGAGCATGAAGTAGAGATCCACGATGAATATATCCGCGGACCGGCAGATTCGGTTCTGCAAGATAACACCTGGGATATCATCGGCATTTCCATAACCGCAAACCAGGTAAAACATTGTCTGGATATCGCTTCTCAATGTAAAAAGCTGGCTCCGGATGCTGTAGTGATAGTAGGAGGTATTGGGGTGGAAAATCTTATTCATCAGAATCAGGATGATATTGATGTCGTCTTTTCCGGAGAGACTGAAGATACCTGGCCACAGTTCCTGGAAGATTTCAAACAGGGCTCCTATACAGGGATGTATAAAAATATTTCGAAGCCCGATATGACCCGGATCCCACCTCCCGCCTGGGAGTTGATTAAGGAAGACATCCCATTGTACAATGCTGTTTCCGTACAGACAACAAGGGGATGCCCTTTTGATTGCAGTTTCTGTGATGTGATTTACACCTATGGGAGGAAACCCCGGAGCAAAACCATCGATCAGGTACTTCAGGAGATCAGAAAACTGTACGAAATGAATGTACAGATGGTATTTATTGCGGATGATAATTTTGCCGGAAATAAAACGTATGCAAAAGAGCTGCTGACACGACTTGTTGACCTGAATAATTCATTTGCTAATCCCATTGGATTCATCACCCAACTGGATATTACCATTGCTCAGGATGAGGAGTTGCTGATCCTGCTCGCCAACAGCAACTTCCTCGCAGTCATGATCGGGATAGAATCGGTGAACGAGGACTCGCTGAAAGATCTGAACAAAAAGCAGAATATCCGGATATCGATCCCTGATGCGGTTCAGAACATCCAATCCTACGGGATTGTTGTCCTGGCTCATATGATTATCGGGACGGATTCGGATGATCTGACTGTGTTCCAAAAGACTGCCGACTTTATCCGTGAAGCGAATATCATTCATCACATCTGCCACCCACTCTCAGCGCCTCCGGGAACGAAAATGTGGTATGATTTTAAGCGCCAGGGGAGAATCGTCTCTTTAGACCATGATGAGATCACGGATAAACTGGATATCGTCTCCAACATCATTCCCAGGCAGATGACACGGATTGAGTTATTCGAAGGCCTGGCAGATTATTGGGAAGAGATTTACGATCCCCAGGTGTTTATGGAACGTGCTATTGCTTTTATTAAGGGGATCAAGCAAAAACCGGATGTGAAAAATCCCGGCTTTGGTACCCTGTGGAAGCTAAGAAAGATGCTGTTCAGGGTGTTTACATTCTTTATCTTTGATGTGGAGAAAGAGCATCGTACTGTATTTTTTACGTTGTTGAGAACGGCGAAAAGCAAGCTGAGCTACCTGATGCCCAGAATCATATACCTTTATACGAGTTACCTGATGGATTATAGACGATCTATGTATGGTATTCAGGTTGCCAGGGAGTATGTGAAGTGGGAAAAGGAGAATCCGGATAAGATCACTATCGAATCCTCTTTCATTCCCATTCCGGAAAATATTCGGACTCATGCCGCTGAACTGTTTGCTTTTGCATACCACAGGATATGTGAAAAATATTCGAACAAAGAGATTGTCTTTCAGTCTGTTGTCTCAGCTATACTGGATTTCAGTGACCGGTTTGGCAATTCGTTTGATTCGGTTAGTGAACTTCAGAAACAGCAGATTCATCTCTCATGTGACCGGATTACCGATCAGATTTCCGGATCACTACAGGAAACATCCGAAGAGTTGCCAGAGAATCCACCTGCCGGGTTTACCCGTGAGATTCTGGATGCATTAGATAATGCTATAAGACACAGGAATATGTATAATTAATTAAGCCTACACCTTTAACACTTCTCCTTCCGATTTGGCGATCACCACCGCTCCGCAGGTATCGCTCCAGACGTTGGTGGCTGTCCTGAACATATCCAGGATGCGGTCTACTGCCAGGATCAGTCCCAATCCCTCCAGCGGCAGGCCTACGGCTGTCAGGATGATCGAGATCATAACCAGTCCGGCCATCGGAATTCCGGCCGCTCCAATGGAAGCCAGCAATGCGGTAACAACTACAATTACCTGTTGTAAGAATGAGAGTTCGACTCCATACGCTTGCGCGATAAACATGGCTGCCACACATTCGTAGAGTGCGGTGCCATCCATATTAATGGTAGCTCCAAGGGGAAGTGTAAACGAGGATATCTTATTGGATACACCACTATTATTCTCCACTGCCTGAATCGTAAGTGGGAGTGTGGCTGAAGAGGAGGAGGTGGAAAATGCTGTCAACAGGGGAGTGGTAACGGCTTTGACGTGTTTGAGCGGGCTTGTTTTTCCGATAAACCGGGTGATCAGGGGCAGGGTGACAAATGCGTGAAGAGCTAATCCCAGGATAACAGCAAGCATGTAGAGCCCCATGCTCTGGGCCAATACCACGATACTTTCTGATTGGCTAACCTGATAAGCCACGATACCGAAAACACCAAACGGGGCAAACCGGATGACGAACATGGTGATTTTCATCATGACGTCAAACAGGCTGTCAAACAAATTGGTCATAAAAGCACGGGTTTTCTCTTTCGTACGGGTGATGAAAAATCCCATCAGGATCGCAAAGAAGATGATCGAAAGCATTTTTCCCTCCACAAATGAACCAAAAATATTGGTCGGAATGATGTTGATCAGGATCTGCCCGAACGATTGGTCCATGATTCCTAATCCCTCTACATGGCTAACAAATCCCAGGTCGGCGCCAACACCTGGTTTGAGCATGTTTACAAAGAAAAGTCCTGTAATAATCGCCAGTGTACTTGTGGTGAGATAGTAGAGGATGGTTTTAAAGCCAAGCCGGCCCAGGTTTTCGGCTGTTCCAATATTGGCTACGCCAGAAATGATTGAACTCAGAATGAGAGGAATGATTATCATCTTCAGTGCACGGAGAAAAATATCGCCCATCCAGTCAATATACCCAATGTAGTCGCCCAGGAAAGAGCCGTATAAGATACCGAGGATTAAAGCAATAAGAATCTGCCAGTGCAGGGGGAACTTCTTCATGGTGGTGGTTTTACCATGTAAAAGTAGGAAATTAATGCTTGCTAACCAGTTCGGTGATCAGGGTGGTTAATGAAGATTTATCTATTGGCTTGGGCAGGTAATGTGTGCAGCCTGATTCCAATATCTCCTTCCTGTCAGAATTCATAGTATAGCCGGTTACAGCAATGATGGGTGTTTGGGTATGTCCGGGCAGTTTTTTAATACGACGGGTAGCTTCCATCCCATCAATCCCAGGTCCCAGGTTGATATCCATCACGATGATGTCGTATTTCTTTTTACGGGCCATATCTACAGCTGTTTCACCATTATTGGCTGTGTCACAGTTGCATTGGATGCGTAGATAGATCTGGATCAGGTCACAGTTGAGTTTATTATCTTCGACGATCAGAATTGATGGCAAGGGCCTGTTTATCTCTGGCACCAGTAAGTTGGTTGCCCCTCGTATATGTTGAGGTTCAATTCTGGTTAGCGGAACTTCCAGGGTATTCAACTGACTGGAAGGAAGATAGATAGTGAATGTGCACCCATTGCCTGGCTGGCTTGTGAGGGTGATCTTCCCATTCATCAGGTTAACGATTTTCTTCGCAAGCGTTAGTCCCAGGCCGCTTCCTTCAAAGCTCCTGTTGTAGCCTTCACTAACCTGGCGAAACTCTTCGAAGATGATCTCATGAAACTCTTGCGGTATCCCGGGACCAGTATCTGTGACACTTATACATGACCAGGATTTACCTTCACTCCATTCATGTTTCGTCTCTATAATGATCGTCCCTTCATCGGTGAATTTCACCGCATTTTCCAGAATGTGATTGAGAAGTTTAATGAAGACCTTCTCTTCGACATAAGAGAAGATCGATTCATGCATATAGATTTCAAATCCGAGTCTTTTCTTTTTGGCTGCAGCAATATGGGTCTCACAAGTCATCAGGATCATTTCATTGAGCTTGGTCTCGATTAGCTTGTACTGCGCCTTCTGAGCTTCAAATTGGGAGAGTTCGATCATGCTGTTCAGGGTCGCCAATAGTCGGTTTCCACTCAAATGAATGTTTTCCGCCATCTCACGGGTTTCATTGTCATCCAGTTGATGGGCAAGAATTTCGGAGAATCCGAGAATGCCTGTCATAGGTGTTCTCAGTTCATGGTTTATATTTGCCAGGATAGAGCTTTTCAGGCGGTCCGATTCTTCCGATTGCAATCTGGCAATAGTTAACTCTTCCTGATCCTGATGTTTCTGAATGACAGCTCCGAGGATGACAGAGATTGTTTTGATAGCACCGACCTCCTCCTCTTTCCAGCTTCGTTGTGAATGACAATCACTAACTGAGAGAAATCCCCAGAAGCTGGATCTGACAAATACCGGCATCACAACAGAAGATAGGATCTCCATCTGGCCGAGAAACTTCCTTGCAGTTTCGGTAAGATCATCTACAACTGCAATGATGGGCGAGTTGCTTTTTAAGGTATCGTAGAAATTGATGAAATCGGATTTGTATGGGATATGAGACAATTGCAGGTTATCCAAACTACGTGCAATCTCATGATGCGACCACTCATATTGAAGCGACATAAAGACTTCAGAAGATTCAGGGTCAGTGTGGTTTTTGAAAAGTATGATCCGGTCAGCATGGTATGACTCACCGAGATTTTTAAAGGCTTTATTAATAGCCTCATCCTTTGAGCTTTCAGTAAGAAGCGCTAAGGTAGCCTTATTGTTCCCTTTAATGAGTTCACCTTTTCGGGATTCAGCCATATGGCTGATCTCCCGCCATCCGGCAATATACTGATCGTTATTTATCGGTGAAATCCTGCATTCGAAATGGGAAGCCGACTCATTTTCCTGAAAGGTTACCGGTCCCAATTGCATTTTATTATTCTCCCGGCTCTTCTTCGCCAGATCCAATACCTGAGCGCTAAGTTCCCGGTTGAAAATCTCTTCCAGATGAAGACCCAATACACCTCCTTCACGATCAAACAAAAACGCATGATTGTTAGGATGAAAATCCATCAAATGCCCTGTGTTGTCAATCCATAAGAGGATGTCTGGAATCACCTCCAGCATGTTTTTTCCCGGATCTTCCCTTGTATTCATTATAGATTGTTAACTAGTCAAAAATTGTACCAAAAAATTATCTTCCTGATTTTCAGCGATTTGTTACAGATAGGTAAAAAAATATAACAAAGTGTCCAAATATTTGACAATAATTGTATTAAATTTGGACACTTATTACAAGAAAGTGTAAAAATTAGCAAAATGTCGAAAAAAGGAAACCTTCTTATTGTTGAAGATAATAAAGAGATTCTGGAAGCTCTTGAACTGTTTCTCGAAGATGAGTTTAACATGGTAACCGGACTGAAGACACCCAACACGATCGTCAGCTCCCTGCAGAATGAATCATTCGACCTGGTACTGCTGGATATGAACTTCTCTGCCGGGGTGGTGACAGGCAACGAAGGTTTATATTGGTTAAAGGAGATCCTGAAAGTGGATCCTTCTCTAAGCGTAATTATGATGACTGCTTATGGAGATGTAGAATTGGCTGTAAAAGCAATGAAGAATGGAGCTGTTGATTTTATCATCAAGCCCTGGGATAATGATAAATTGCTCGCAACACTTCGGACGGCTCTTAAGTTAAGGGAATCGAATAAAGAGATTGAGAAACTCCGGAACCGACAGGATCAGTTGGGCGCTGAGCTGGATAAGCAATATCCGGAGATCATTGTACAGTGTCCCCAGATGAGCCGTGTGATGGAGATCGTTGACAAAGTGAGCAAGACCGACGTTAATATCCTGATCACAGGTGAGAATGGAACAGGCAAGGGACTGATAGCCAGGGAGATTCATAAACGTTCGTCGCGTTCCAAGGAGGCGATGATCACTGTGGATATGGCTTCTATTCCATTGACATTGTTTGAGAGCGAGATGTTTGGACATAAAAAAGGCGCCTTCACAGATGCAAAGCAGGATCGGATCGGACGTTTTGAGACGGCATCGGGTGGAACCCTTTTCCTGGATGAGATCGGTAACCTGTCGATGAACATGCAGGCCAAAATCTTGAACGTATTGCAGGAACGGCAGATCATCCCACTGGGGTCCAACAAGGCTGTACCTATTGATATTCGCCTTATTTGTGCCACCAACAGGAACCTGGACAAACTGGTGATGGAGGGCTTGTTCCGGCAAGATCTGCTTTTTCGTATCAACACCATCCAGATCGACCTGCCGCCGCTACGTGAACGGGGAGGGGAAATCGAGTTGATGGCGACCCATTTCCTTAGCAATTGTGCTGCCAAATATGACAGAGGAAAACTTTCTTTCACCAAAGAGTCGATGATGTCGATGAGATCATACACCTGGCCAGGGAATATCCGTGAGCTCGAACATTCTATCGAAAAAGCGGTCATCCTGGCAGAGGGAAACAAAGTTAAGCCTGAAGACCTCTACCTGAAAAAAATGCCTGGACAGGCTATGCCACAACCCGAGTTGAATGGATCTTATGGTGATTTCGAGAAGGAGATTATCCGTAAAGCCCTGCTCAGACATATGGGAAACATGACCAGTGCTGCTCGTGAGTTGGGAATCTCAAGACAGACGATCTACAACAAAATGAAACGGTATGGTCTCTAGGAAATACTTATTCAATGTGATCATCCGTTTGGCCTTGGTTTCAGTGACTTGTTTCTTCTTGTGCCTCTCTTTTTTCCTCTATCCAAATTACTCGGTAATCATTATACTCTCCGGCCTCTTTTTCATTCAGATTATCGCGTTAATCAGGTATCTTAACAGTATCAATAAGAAACTGGAGAATTTTTTTCTTTTTTACCTCAGCGGAGAGGTTACCTCCTCCAATGTTCGCAGGGATAAAAAAGATGAATTCAGTTCTCTTCATCACTATCTGGTTCTTGATCGCTTTCAACGGATTCAGTGCAGAGAGGTAGAGGGCAAGGTAAGCTCCTGAAACAAATCCGATGAGGAGGGTAATGCCGGCAAGCAATAAGATGAATATACCGAGAGAGGCGTAATAGAAAAGAGAATCCCGGTCACCTTTCAGATGGAAATCGTTGACGATATCCGGTGAATCCAAATAGATATCGCTTATATTTTGAAACCTGTAGATCACATCTGCATCGGCATGGCCCAGTGAATCGAGTACAGCCGGGATCTGCTCCTGAATCTCTCTGGCCTGGCTCGGCCGGTCGATCAGAACATAGGACTCTGCATAGGCATCTTCAAATGCATCTACTTCACTATCCAGATCAATCTCAAACTCAATCATCAGTGATCTGAACAGGTCCATGCTGGCCATGTAATCGATCCGTATGGTGGAGTTCCATGGAAGATCCCGGAATACACCGGTTACAGTGAGTGAAAATGGGATTCCACTGATATTGATATCCAGTTGCCTGCCAATAGGATTCTTTGTTCCGAAGCAACGTAAAGCAGCTGATTCCGAGAGAATGACAGAGTTGGAGTCTAACTGTTCGTTAGCATCGTATCGGGAGATCGCCTGGATGGATAAAATCTCCAGAATTTCCGGATCAGCACATATAAAACCGTTCTCTTCCACAAAATTATCATTCTGTTTTACCGGAATTGGACCAACCACCTGAGGGAGGAAGATGATCTTTCCTGTTTTCTCAATACCTTCGGTATAGGATTGCAGGCTGGGAATGAGCAGGGAAGGAGAGAAAGGGATTTTTACCCCTGATGCTTCCGTAACGGTGCGGAAGATCCGGTTTTTGTTTGGATAGAATGAGTTGTAACTCAGCTCATTAATGATATAAATGAATAAGAAGAACGATGCTGTAAGTCCGGCTGTCAACCCGATCAGATTGATGGCAGTGAACGTTTTGCTTTTCAGGATAAACCTGTATGATGTCACAAAAGAGTTCCACATCATGGTTGCAGGTGATTTGGAACGATATCACAAAAGTTAAACCGTTTCATAAAGATCTCGTATGAGCTGATTGGCGGACATAGAAAATGGTATATGCAATCCTTGCATGGCGCTATTTTCTTCCTGGCCCGCCCCCAGCTGACACCTGAATCAATCTCTCTTTCAATAAGCTGGATAAAGGAGTATTTGCAGGCATTTCCCAGTTCCGGGTCGTTGAGGTTTGCATAGACAGCTCCATCTGGTGTGACACTGAATTTACCATAATCCGTTTCGTTGATTGACAACCTGGAGAGGACCTGTTGCTGGTCGGGTTGGGCAGCCAGGATCTCTTCGCGTGACACGAAGATGTTTTCTCTGAAAAATTCAAGGTTCTCTCCGGTGAAATAAGGTTTGAAATAGATATTCTCCAGATCAAGGATCTGTATGATCTCCTGTGACCTTTGCAACTCATCATCATCACGTATCACAAGGTTAAACTCGATCTTCTTTAAAAACTTGGACTCACGGAGAGTGCGAAGATCACTGGCAATGATGTCAGGGTAGTTAGGGAATGTGATATAGAGCGCCAGGTTTGTATTCTTTTGGTCGAGTATCCGGTTTACGGTTTCAGCCTCCCAGTTCTTACTTATCAGGTGAT
>CAZTSX010000033.1:0-19022 GCA_964616825.1 uncultured Prolixibacteraceae bacterium | reverse complement strand
AAGTACACTTTAGCAATTAACTAAAAAGTGTCCGAATTTGTTTGAACCGAAACAGGGGCTTGTTGAACGGGCGGCACACACTTAACCAGATCCTTGGAGATATTGACCAGGCATATATTCAAACACCTCAGTTTGTAACGAATTAAAAATCCAGCGATCATGAAAAAGATACTTATATCAATCAGCGTTTTACTCCTTCTTGCTACCAACATGGTACAGGGACAATCAAGACCGGTCGGATCCTATTACTCATTAAACTGGAACATCAGTGTTCCTATAGGTGACTTTAACAAATGGATTGCTCCTGCCAGTTTTCTGGGCTTCTCAGCTTCCGGTCGATATTTTCTGGTAGATGGGTTTGGACTGGGATGGTATATCGGCTACAACAACTACTACGAAAAAGATTCTTACGAAACCTATGATTTTGATGGAGGAGCGATTTCTGCTTCGCATTACAAATATACCTTTATGGTTCCTTTTAAACTAGATATTCTATACCACTACAAACCAGCGGCGCTCATTTCACCTTATATCGCAGTTGGTATCGGAGGAACTTACAACGAGAATCGTCTCCTGGTTCAGGAGTATGATAGTTATGAAAATACGTGGGATTTCCTTCTCTCACCCGAACTGGGTGTGTTAATCCATTTCGATAAAGGATCAAACTGGGGCGTCAGGTTAGGAGCCAATTATACCTTCACAACAACAAAAACCGAATATTTCAACCTGAAAAACTTCTCCATGTTTAACTTCATGGTTGGTATTGCTTATACGGTTTATTGATTAGACGATAATACAGTCTATGCAGTCAATAGGTCATTAAAGTCAATAAGGTCATTAAGGGAAAACTCGATCCTCATCCCTAGACCCTGATCACATCGTCATGTGCAAAAGTTAATGCCTTGAAGGATATTTCCTGAGTTTAGACAAAGATCAGGACTTTTTTTTATCTTTGTTTATCTTTTCACAGAAATAATGATTTAACTCCGATAACGATGAATTATGAGATTTTAAAGTTGGATGTGGACCATGGAATCGCAACCATCACAATCAATCGTCCGCAAGCAATGAATGCGCTAAACTCACATTTTTTTGTAGAGATAAACCACGCGCTTGATGTGCTGGATGCTACATTGGATATTAAGGTGGTGATTTTAACCGGAGTCGACAAAGCATTTGTGGCTGGCGCTGACATTGCCGAGATGTCGGATATGAATTATGATAAAGCCAAAGGATTCTCCCGTACAGGACACAATACCTTTAACCGGCTGGAGAATTTTCGGTGCCCTGTAATCGCAGCCGTAAATGGTTTTGCTCTCGGCGGTGGTTGTGAGTTGGCTATGGCCTGTGATTTCCGGATTGCCAGTGTCAAAGCAAAGTTCAGTCAACCGGAGGTCAGCCTCGGATTGATCCCCGGTTATGCAGGGACCCAACGTTTATCCAGGATTGCCGGGATCTCAAATGCTCTGTACATGATATTGACTGGCGATAGGATCACTGCAGATGACGCTTTACGGATGGGCCTGGTACAGAAAGTGGTGGAACCGGAAGAGGTCCTCCCGGAAGCCAAAGCGATAGCCGGACGGATTGTGACCAAAGGTGCTCTTGCTGTTAAAATGGCAAAAGAGGTGACACGGAAGGGGATTCTGATGGATTTTGAAAATGCTTGCAGACTGGAATCAGAAGAGTTTGCTGCCCTGTTCGGTAACGATGAATCGAAAGAGGGGATGAAGGCATTTCTGGAGAAACGAAAACCCAATTGGTAGTTCCTCAGGGTAGAGGGATGAGGGACGAGGGATGAGGTTCAAATTTCCTTACTGACCTCATCACCTTGTTACCTTGTCACCATACAATATAAATGACTTTAATCAAATAATAACCAAATCATAACCAATGAACTACACGGAAAGATTATCCAATGTCACAGTGTTGGGAGCGGCCGGGAAGATGGGAAGCGGAATCCTGCTCCTTACAGCACAGGAGATGGCTGATCTGAGCCTGAAACCTGAAAACAAGGGGAAGGTTTTTGTGATCAATGCTATTGACGTGTCAAGCGAGGCCCTGGTTGGACTGATGAGATACATCCGGGTGCAGGCTGTGAAAGCTGCAGAGAAAAAGACGGTTCAGTTGCGTACAGCATATGCTGACCGTCCCGATCTGATTGATAACAGCGACATTATTCAGCAGTATGTCGAAGATGTTATGTTGATCATCCGCCCCTCCATATATCTGGAACCAACCTATGGATCCACCCTGGTTTTTGAAGCGATCAAAGAGGATCCGGAGCTGAAAGTGAAGATCCTCTCTCAGATTGATCAGAACAATCCGAAAAAACCATGGTATTTCACAAACACATCATCGATTCCGATTACTCAATTAGATGAGAAAGCAAACCTGGGTGGACGCATCATCGGATTTCACTTCTACAATCCACCCGCTGTCCAGAAGCTCGTAGAGTTGATCAAAAGCGATCATACGCTCCCCGAAGTGGAAGAGTTTGCTCTTCAATATGCCAAGAACCTGAGGAAAGTGATTGTTCCTTCGGCCGACTTTGCCGGGTTTGTGGGCAACGGCCATTTCATGCGCGATGCCATCCATGGTATTTCGGAAGCAACAATGCTCGCGAAAGAGGTTTCACTGCCTGGAGCCATCTATATGGTTAACAAAGTCAGCCAGGAATATCTCGTTCGACCAATGGGTATTTTCCAGTTGATCGACTACGTGGGCGTTGATGTCTGTCAGTATATTATGAGTGTGATGAATCCCTATCTACCGGATGAGGACTTGCATAGTGATTTGCTCGACAGGATGATTGATCTGGGTGTAAAAGGGGGGCAAAATTCAGATGGATCTCAGAAAGACGGCATCCTGAAGTATGATAAAGGAAGACCTGTTGGTGTATTTAATCCGGATACGAAGCAGTATGATATGATTGCTGATTTCCAGACTGCGTGCGATGATATGCTTGGTGTGCTTCCATCTTCTCTTCAGCCATGGAAAAGTGTGGCATTTTCTCCCAAAAAAGAGAACCTGTTGCAAGCGATCTTTGATGAGGAGAAAGTGATGAATACTCTCGGTGCGGAACTCGCCAGGAAGTATGCAAAACGTTCGAAAGAGATCGGACTAAAGCTGGTAGCAGACCATGTAGCTTTTTCAGAGAAAGATGTGAACACGGTCTTGCTCACCGGGTTCTTTCATGCTTACGGACCGATAAATAATTATCTCGATTAAACGAAGGAGGACAAATTATGAAATTACGTAAAAAAGTATATATGGTTGCTGGCTACAACACTGTTTCGCTTGGAACAGGCCGGAAAGAGTTTCACCCGAAAAAGCCTCGCCCGGGACTGGATGATTATATCAAAGAGGCAGGACAAGGAGTCCTTCAGCAGATTGGCGGAGCCAAAAACGTCGATGAAGCTGTTTTTGGTAATTTTATCGGAGCCCGTTTCAACCGACAGGCAAACCTGGCTGCCTTCATGCCATTTATTGATGAAGGATTGCGATACAAACCTGCCGTACGTGTGGAGGGAGCCTGTGCTTCAGGAGCCCTGGCCCTGGTTACCGGGATCCGTTCCGTACTTGCTGAGACCGCTGAAGTTGTACTGGTATTGGGTGTTGAAGTGCAGAATTCGGTGAAAGCCATTTATGGCGCTGATATTCTGGCTGCTGCCGGTTGGGCGAATGAACGGAAAGATGGTCATGCTTACTATTTCCCTGGCAAATTCAGTGACAGAGCTAAAGCTTACCAGGAAAAGTTTGGAGATGAGAAACCCCGCGAAGCTATGGCCCAATGGTTTGTCAACGCCATTGAGAACGCCCGCTTGTGTCCAACTGCCCAGGAACACCACAACAATACAGAGGATTTATGGGCCTTAGGAATGATGAAACCAAACCCACGTGGTTTTGTGAGCAGTTTGAACGTATTTGACTGCTCCAAGGTCTCCGATGGTGCTTCAGCTATCGCAGTCATCTCTGAAGAGGGATTGAAACGTATTGGGATTCCGAAGAGTGAAGCAATTGAGATCATGGGCATTGGCCAGGCAGAAGATGATATCACGCAGCCTCCCGATGACCCAACGATTCTCGCTACTACCCGTGAAGCTGTGAAGAAAGCAATGGAGTCTGCTGGCATTACCAAAGACCAGTTAGGGACTGTTGAGTGCCACGACTGTTTCACCATTGCCGGGATCATGGCCACAGAGGCGATCGGTTTTGCCCCCCACGGTGGCGGAGCCGAATTCATCCTGGAAGGAAATACCAGGCGCGACGGGAAAGTTCCGTTTAACACGACAGGCGGACTTGTCGGTTGGGGGCATCCAACCGGTGCAACAGGTGTCCACCAGGCTATCACTATCTGGGAGCAATTGACCGGTAGAGCCGGTGATTCTCAAATACCAATTACATCGGAGCGTCCATACGGACTCTCTATCAATATGGGAGGCGACGATAAATCCCTGGTATCAATTGTCTATAAACGAGCTGAATGAACCGGATCACCCGTCTTTTCGGAATCCGTTATCCGGTAATACAAGCCGGGATGATCTGGTGTAGTGGATGGGAATTAGCTTCGGCCGTAAGCAATGCCGGCGGCCTGGGTTTGATTGGATCAGGGTCGATGGATCCGGACCGGTTGCAAGATGAGGTTCAAAAATGCAAAGCGGCTACGACCCATCCGTTTGGCGTCAATGTCCCACTTCTGTATGAGAGAAACCAGGAGAAAATTGATTTCCTGAAAAAGGAGGGTATAAAGATCATCTTCACCTCTGCCGGTAATCCTGCAAAATGGACCTCCTATCTGAAGGAACGGGGATTTATCGTTGTACATGTCGTGGCCAATGTAAAATTTGCTATTAAGTGTGAAGATGCCGGTGTAGATGCAATCGTTGCTGAAGGGTTTGAAGCGGGTGGTCATAATGGGAGGGAAGAGACGACTACCATGACTCTCATACCCCAGGTCAGGGAGGCTGTTGAGTTACCCCTGATTGCTGCAGGGGGTATCGGAACCGGACGGGGAATGCTTGCCGCTTTCGCGCTGGGAGCCGAAGGAGTTCAGATTGGAAGTCGGTTTGTTGCTACACCTGAATCGACAGCACATCCGGCTTTTAAAGAACGGATCGTGCAAGCTTCAGATGGAGATACCAGGTTAGCGCTAAAAAAAATTGGTCCGGTAAGACTGTTGAAAAACAAATTCAGCGAAGAGATCCGGCAACTGGAGGAGAAGGGGGCCACAACGGAGGAGCTTGCTATTCACCTTGGCAAAGGGCGTGCCGGGAGAGGGATGATGGAGGGTGACCTGGAAGATGGGGAACTGGAGATTGGTCAGATATCGGGACTGATCCGGGAAATCCAGCCGGCAAGCAAGATTGTGCAAGAGATCATCAACGAATTCAAAGAAGCAAAGGAACAGCTCACGAGTATTCATTTTGAGTAAGCAGTTCAATAGCCAAAACATTTTTTTATATATTCGCGCCATAATAACTTATGACCATCAGAGGTAACATCAACTGGCAAGGCAAAAATATTCTCATCGTCGAAGACGAAGATGTTTGTTTTAGCTATCTGGATGTGTTACTGAAGCCAACTCAGGCGACCATTTTTCATGCAATAGAAGGCCAGCAAGCTGTTAATATGTGTGTTAATCATCCAGAGATTGACGTGGTTTTTATGGACATACGCTTGCCCGGGATGGACGGATTAGAGGCAACCCGGAAGATTACTTCTCAACGAAATGATCTTCCTGTAATTGCACAAACAGCCTATGCTTCGGAAGATGATCAGAGGGCCGCTTTCTTATCGGGTTGCTGGGAATTCATTGCTAAACCAATCCGTGCTAACGAGATGATTGCGTTGATCAAGAAGTACCTGGAAGAACCTTCAAGCAAAAATCAGGACTAGCGATCATTCCTTGTTTGTCTCCATGAATGATTCAATATTCTCCGGGACGTAGTTACGAATCAGGTTCTGAATCAGTGAGACATACTCTTCCCCTTTCTGAGAATACCTGGATAGTCCTTCAGCCAGTTGAGTAGCATTCACCGGTTGATGCTCTTGCCGCATTTGTGCTCTCATGCTCCTGACTCTTGCATAGGCAGAAACAGTATTGATTGTATGGATATAATCGGCGATCCCGGCTTCAATGGTGGAATATGATTTGACCTCAAAGCCCGCATTCGGATTTCCGGAAGGAACCAGTCCGCATCCCTTTGAATAACAGTGGATCCCGAAAAAATTATTCCCGTGTTCCGCAAAATAGGATCTTCCCCAGGCCGACTCACAAATCGCCTGCGCCATCACCAACTTTGTGGGAATGATATCTACTCTCAGCAACAGATCAGAGAGCTCCTTGAGGAAAGCCGGCTGATCGTTTTCATCATCCAGTTTAAAGGAGTTTATGTCATACTTTGAAGATGTTTTCGAAAGGAAAACCTCATCTTCATCCGTTAGTTTACCGGTTCGCTGGTATTCATCCTTACATGCAAGGATCCTGTTCCTGTCTGTTTGAACTTCTTGATTTGCAGTGATTATCTTGGGAATGAATTCAATGAGGAATGCCTTATCCTCAGAGGAGATTGCCCTTTTCTGGGCATAACTGGCACTTGTCATAAAAGATAATGCCAGCATGATCATACCTAGTTGTACAGATCGTTTCATGAGGATTTTCTCTTTGGTTAAACATTGCAGCTATTTTTAGTAAAGGTATTGATTGACAGGCCGATAAAAATCCAACCAAATAACTAGTTACCAACAATGGTTTGTTAAAAAGAAGATTGCGAAAAAGTGCTGTCTGGCAGACTCTTGCCGTGAATATCGGATACGATAGCTATTCTCATAAATCAAACTAATCTGAATATCAAAACTAAAATACCAGTAAACCTGATATAAACACGACAATTCCGATCAGCATTAAAAATAAGGTGTAAGGAATGATATCTTTTGCTTTCAATCCGGTAATTCCTAAAAGAGGCAACGCCCAAAAGGGTTGTATCATATTTGTGATCTGGTCACCGTAAGCCAATGCCATAATGGATTTTGATAAGGGGACTCCCAGGTTTTGTGCAGCTTCAACAATTATTGGTCCCTGCACAACCCACTGACCACCACCGCTCGGGACAAAAATGTTTACCAGTCCTGCACTGAAAAATGTAAACAGGGGAAATGTAGTTGCATTTGAAATATTCATCAGAAATCCTGAAAAAATTTCTACCAGGCCGCTGTATTTCATGATCCCCATGATGCCAAAATATAGCGGGAACTGGATCAATATTCCAGCTGAGGCACCCATTGCGTTTTTAACCCGGTTTAAAAATGTAGCTATATTGCCACAAAAAAGAAGGGCAAGTCCCAGCAACAGGAAATTTAAAAAATTTGGATCTAGGACAGAGATGTTCCCGGTTAGCATAGCTTTGTAAGATGCTATAAATAAGAAAGTTATTCCAAGCCCCATCCCGGCAATTTGTGAATAATCAATTTTTTCAGCACCTGAAATCAGTGGAGTGAATATCATCTCCTGAGATCTGGTTTCTGCAAGATCTGGTTTTGCTGATCCTGAATTCTTCCCGCCAAGAAAATACATTACGAAGGGTAGAACGACAAGCAGGACGACTGTGATGGTCATATTCATCGGTGAAAAAATGGTTTGCCCGAGATCAATAGCATGAATATTGCTTCCTGTAAGTGATAACAAATGCCCTGCTTCGGCCACTTTCAGTGGTGCAGACCCTGAAATGCCTCCGTGCCATACCATTAATCCTGAATACCCTGCTGCTGCAATCAATGGATAATTAAGTTTAATATTGCGTTTACTGGCATATTCCCCGACTTTCCGGGCAAAGATTGCCCCTAATATCAAACCCAGTCCCCAGTTGAAGAAACTGACAAGCAAGGTGATCAGAGTAACCAAAAAGGCTGCTTTCGATGTTGATGTACAATATACAAGTACTTTGTCGATGAGTTTTTGAACAACAGAAGTTGACGCCAGGACATATCCCAAAACGAGGATCAGCATCATTTGAACGGCAAATGCCAACATGCTGGAATTCCACAGACCCTTATACCAGAATCCAAGAAGTTGCAGAAAATGATTGTCCGAAGTTGAAAGAGAATCAGCTGCCACCTCTTTATAAATAGAGTTATCTGACAACGAAACATCAACAGTATCAGTTAGAAAAAAGGCCAGGATAAAGGTTAAGATGGTCAGGAAGATAGCAATCGTAAAGGTTGATGGAAATATTTTCCGGATTCCTTTTTCAAATGCCTGGATAAAATTCATCTTACTGGGATGTTAAATTGGTTGCAGATAGGGCTACTTCTGTCCTTCGCCTATGAGGGGCAACCGAAGCGCTGCCATCTCTTTGCTGTTGCGAACAACCAGGATATCATTGACAAGTACCGGGTGATTCCAGGTTTTGCCTTCTAAGGCCGGTAATATTGAGAGTTCTCCGAATTTGTCGGGAGAAGCCCTGACCAGTGCCACTTCACCCTTCTCTGACAGTATCACCAGCAAGCTCTGGTCTGCCAACAGGACCAGAAAGCCTGCGTAGCGTCCGCCCATCCACTTGCGTGTGCCATCTTCGATATCGATGCATGCGAGCCGTGGGCCGACAAATCCGTAAGCATAGCCTTCGTGAATCACAAAATCGTTAAAACTGGGTTTCAGTCCCCCTGAGGTCCATCGTTCCTCGGTTTTCCATCCTTCTGGATCCTTGAAGACAGCGATCCGGCGCATCCCTTTTCCACCACCGGCACTGAGCAGAATGTCGCCATCTGTGTTTATGGCCGGTTGGACAATCCGGCCTTCACTTGACCATTCGTGTTCCCAGAGCGGTGTTCCATTAGAAGGGGAAAAACTTGACACCCCGACTCCACTCATCAGCAGGACCTGCTTGATCCCGTCGATCGACATCACGTGTGGCGAACTGTAATTATCTCCTCCACCGTCAGGACCGAACCAGGTTGGTTCGCCTGTTGTGAGGTCGTAAGCGACGAGTGCTCCTGCGATAGCGACGATAACAACATCATCGACTACCAGGGGAGAGCTTGCGAAACCCCAGCCCGGAAGTGTTGCATCGATGTCAGACGCCGCGTTACGCGACCATATAACAGAGCCATCACGTGCATCGAGCACGTTCAGGATACCGGTCGCACCTAATGTAAATATGAGACTATCGCTGAGTGATGGTGTTCCTCGGGGGCCGGCACCGGCATGTGAATCCCAGAACCGGGCTGAGTCGCGGTGTATCCAAACCTGTTCACCTGTAGCCAGGCTGTAACAAGAGACAACCTCGTCGTCACCTCTCTGTTCCTGGGTATAGAGATGGTTGCCGTTGACTGCAAAGGATGAGCAACCCGGGCCGATCGGTTGTCGCCATAATTCAACCGGTGGTGAAGCGGCCCAATCGGTTTCGATCTGGACACCGTGGATAATACCGTTGCGATCGCGTCCGCGAAAACCGGGCCATTCGGCTATAGTAACTGTTGTGTCTCCAGCCGACAGGAACACAATCGGATCGTTGCCTTCCTGAGCCAGGAATCGCTCTTCAGCGGTCTCTGCCCACCTCCAAGTGAAATTCGCACCTGCATCGCCGGTAATGCCATCGGATCTGATAAGTGCCCATGCAGCACATACGAGCAGGATGGTTGCAGCCATCGAAATGAGCCGCAGTTTACCTGAGAGATGGCGGGTAACCACGGCCCAAACAACAAAGGCGATGCTAAGCACCGGGATGGCGTAAAGGAAGAACATCATCCCCTGCAAACCTGTCCCAATCGAATCGTCAATGATAAACGATGCCCCGAACAACGCGACTATCATCAGGACGAAGGCGCTCCAGCGTTCGTTAAGAGGCGCCCGGCTGAAGAACGCCCACCAAACTACAATAGTGAGCCAGCCAAGGATTCCTCCAAACACACTGATCATAATAACTAACTCTCCGGTGCCAACAACAGGAAGACCATATCTGACAATCAATAGCAGAATTGCGATAACAACACCGGGCCACATTCTGAGTGGCTTATGCAGAGTCAGCACGCCGGATTGCTCTTTTTTTCTTTCGTTTAACATATTATCAGGTTTTGTTGTTATGTTTCAATGTTACCAATTGTGTTTTGTAATAAAATACTCTACATCCAAATAGCCTTATTTTTGATCTTTTTTATATGCCCTGAATGGTAAAAATAGTAAAAGTTTTTGCATGAAGGTAGTAATCCGGGCACTGCAATTGTCCGCGCAGCACCCGCTGTGTATCTGAGTAGGAAGTGAATGGGGATGTTGTAGGCAGGTGTTAATTAATATTTCCTATATCATTTTTTCTTTTGAGCAATTACTACCATTTCTTCTCCAATATTTAAAGCTGAAAGTGTTTGGTATAATGCATTATGAATAAGAACCATTATTTTGAGTATCCATTTGGGCTTATTCATGGATTTATTAAAGTATTCTTGTCTGGTCGCTGAATTCACCTCTTTAATTTTCCTTTTCCTTTTTAATTTTTGAATTTTCGGGAACAAGGTATACATTATAAACAGCTTTATTTCCAGTGAAGATTTAATTTCATTAACATCAAAACCATATTGTTCAACTAGTCTTTTTATCGTATTCTTTGAGAAATAATTAACATGATCAAGTCCCATCATTTTCCACTTTTCTTTATGTCGTTTAGCAAAGTAACTATCAATTTGAGGGACTTGAATCACGATTATTCCATCTTCTTTTAATAGATGACTACATTTTTCAATCATTTCATCACAATTATCAATATGTTCAAGGACATCCCACAGGGTAATTATGTCATAAAACAATGGTTTTTCTGAAAGGTTAAAAAAATCAATGTGTTTTACGTTTAACTTTAGATTTTCTTTAGCATAAGTATATGGCATTTCTGATATTTCAATGCCCTCTGTTTCATATCCGAGAAGTTTACCTGTGTAAAGGAAATGCCCCCACCCAACTCCCAAGTCAAATAATTTACCTTTGGGTTTATATTTCCTGATAGATTTATACCTTAGTTTGTGTCTTTGGATTTTAATCCAATCGTTGCCTGCCTGAACTTGTTTTAGTACTGATTCATCTTTGTAATCATTGTATTTAATCTGTTTTCTGAAATAGGGTGGAATAAATATAAACGAACACTTGTTACACCTGACAATTTCTAATGAACCTTTCTTAAATGCCAATTCAAAATCTGTCTTGTTAGTGTTTTTACAGACTTTGCACTCAATATTTTCTACTGTTTTTTCATTCATTGGTTAGTAAACATAAAGCTTGTTTCGACTATTTTTTCAGTTATTTGGAAGAGCGGAATATTCATAATGGAAAGAGCTCACGTTTGATTTAATTCGGCCCCTATGTTTTCTTCTTCCTGCTGCTTAATTTTATATAAGCATATATTGGGATCCCAGCTGCCAGAAGGACAGCTCCCCAAATGATAACTTCAAATTCAAGGCCTGTTATGGCCCATAATGAATAGAGGAAAGCTGGGATAGAAATGCAGGAAGCAACAATCAGCCGTTTTTTGTTAAAGCTTTTCTTTTTCTTCAAATAGAGCATCACCTCAGAAAGGGAAGAAAAGATGTATGGGACAAGGCAGCTGAGGGTAGAGAGCATAATAATAAATGCAAACATATGCACCAATCCCATGGTATAGTTTAGAGTTACCAGGAATGAAGCAAGCACGCTGCCAATAATCAATCCAACAACAGGTATTCCTTTTCCTGATAAGTGTTTAAAGCCAGGTGGAAATAACTTATCCCTGGCAGCAGCCATCGGTATTTGACCCTGTAGCAGGATCCATCCGTTCAGGGCTCCAAAACATGAAATCACAGCTCCGATGGCAATCAGGCCCGAGGCCCAGCCTCCCCAAATCATCTGGGCAGCATCTGCAAAAGGTGCAGCCGAATTCTGCAGTTCACCCGGTGCCATGATTCCCATGATTCCAATTGTACTGAGAATATAGATCAGGGCCGCTATTAGGATCCCCGCAATCGTCGCCCGGGGTATTGTTTTCGTTGGATTTTTTACCTGACCAGACGGGACAGTAGCAGACTCCAACCCAAGGAACGCCCACAACGTTAATGCAGCTGTGGCGGTGATGGCATCGAAGTTGGACTCGCCGCTTAAATTTAATGGGATAAAATGGCTGCTGTTAAAATAGAAGAATCCAATGGTTCCCAATAATAACAAAGGGATAATCTTAATGATAGTGGTGATGAGTTGTACTGATCCTACTTTTCGAATACTTTTTGTATTGATGAACGTAAACAGCCAGATGGCACCAATAGCCATGCCTGCAGAAAGTATATAATTCTCTTTAAGTGCAGGAATGAAAAAGGATAAATATCCAACGCCTGCCACCGCAATTGCTCCATTCGCACACCAGATTGAGATCCAGTATCCCCATGCGACAAGAAAACCAGTAAACTCTCCAAATCCTTCTCTTGAATAAGTATATGGACCACCTGATTTGGTGATCAGTTTACTTAATCGTGAAAATACCAGAGCAAGAAAGAGGGCGCCGATCATAGTAAAAATCCAACCTAAAATACTGATCCCTCCATAAAAAGCCAGAGCAGCTGGTAATAGAAAAACTCCTGATCCAATCATATTCCCAACGGCCAAGGAAGTTGTCGGCCAAAATCCGATTTTTTTCTTCTCTTCGACGTTTTTGGTTTGACTCATAGACAGTTATCGGTTTAGGTCAACTATGTTGCGAATGGCTTTTATGTGTGCCGGGGTAGTACCGCAACATCCACCAATAATGGATACTCCAACGGCGATTAATTCTTCGCATTTCTCCGCCATAAATTCAGGAGTTTCCGGATAAAACGGTATTCCATCCTTCAGTTCAGGAATTCCTGCATTTGCCTGGATCAATATAGGAAGGTTGGAGTGCTTTTTATGTTCTTTAGCAATCAGAACAAGATCCTCAATCCCATTCCCGCAATTTGAACCAATGATATCAGCTCCCGAGTCTTCTATTTTTTTTGTGGCTGCTTCAATCGTTGTTCCCATGATGGTAAAAAATCCCCGGGGAGTAGATTCATACGTCATCGAAGCAATCACAGGAATTGACGAAGAGATATCCCGTGTTGCATCTACCGCGAGAAGTGCTTCATTAAGGTCGGTCATCGTCTCAATCATAATCATATCTGCGCCAGCATCAACAATTTCGTTGATTTGCCGGTAAAAACTCTCGTAAATCTCGTTTGGTTCCGTATCCCCAAATGGTTTGAGAAGCTTGCCGCTTGGGCCAACAGAAGCGCAGATATAAGCTTCATTGTTTGATGCCTTTTTTGCCGCCATGATGGCAGCCCTGTTGATCTCTTCCGTTTTATCATCCAGGGAGTAGCTTCCCAGTTTCAGAGGAGAGCCCCCAAATGTATTTGTTTCAATGATGTCTGCCCCGGCATGGATATATAATCGGGCGATCTCTTCAATAATTTCCGGATGGCTGAGATTGATAGATTCAGGGCAGGTACCCTGTAATTGTTCCTTAGCCCGGTCCATCAATAACGAGCCCATGGCACCATCACAAACAAGGATTTCTCCTTGCTTAATCCGATCCATTACAGCTCTCATATTCAAACGATTGAGTTAAGATATTCAACAGCATTAGAGCCGTCATAACAGTAAGCGGTTGCGCCGATATCTTCAGCGTAACTTCTCGAAACCGCAGCCCCGCCAATAAGGGTTTTTATTTTCCCTTCGAGATTTTCTTTCCTGATCTGGTCAACCACTTCCTTCATGACAGGCATGGTGGTTGTCAGCAAAGCTGACATTCCGATGAACTGTGCGCCTTCAGTTTTTGCCGTTTTAATGAATTTTTCCGGGGTCACATCATTCCCCAGGTCGATGATTTCAAAACCTGCGCCTTTTAACATAACGCCAACCAGGTTTTTTCCTATATCATGTAAGTCGCCTCTTACTGTACCGATTACTACCTTGGCTTTCATGGGAATGCTGTCAGAGAGAAGCAGGGGCTTAATCAGGTCCATCCCTGCATTCATTGCCTTTGCTGCCATCAGCACTTCCGGAAGGAATATTTCATGCTCTTTGAATTTCTGCCCGATGATATTCATTCCCAGTAACAAACCCTCGTCAAGAATTTGTTTTACGGGGATCTTTTGTTCAATAGCTATTGTGGTTAATTCATGAACTTTTTCATCATCACCAAGATCAATCTGATCTGAAATCTGTTGCAGGATATCCATGGAATTATTTATGATTTTCGATTTTTGATTTTCGATGTTTGTTATTTGTTATCACGGTAGCTTGTCCATCCCATGAAACTTTGCCTCGGCCTCCATTCGAAGAGTTAACTCGTTCTTAATATCTTCAGGAAGCCTGGATGGCTGATAGTCGTTCAGCAGCCTTTCTATCTCCTGGTTAGCCTGTTCCGCTAGGCTTAGACTGCCTTCTTCCTTCCATCTTGAAAGATTTGCTCTGTTAATGACCTTACCCGGAAAATAATGTTCTTCTCTAATATATTTTCGCGTATGTTTTGAAATGAGCAGGTGTTTCTCCTTTAATAATTCCTGGAACAAAGGAATGGACGGAAAATCTTCTTTGGGTTCAATTCCCCGGGCTATCCTTAGCGTCATCCCACAGATTTCATTGTCTACAATCAGTTTTTGCAGGCTCTGACAGCTTTCGAAATCTAGCATGCCCGGCCCCGAAATATTGTTGATCCCTGAAAGAACAGCCAATGTAGCGCCCATCGATGATTCCAGGCCTGCCTGGGCATCGAGTCTTTTTGCGTCACTAAGCGAAATATAGGCTTGAGTTGGGAAACCAAGGAATTTACCTATTTCGTTATACGCACAATCAATCATCATGGTTTCTACCGCTCCCATGGGTGTCGTTTCATACCGCATATCAAAAATAGCAGGTGATCCACCATAAAGAATAGGTGTTCCGGGATTCGTTAGCTGACTGATAATAATTCCACTGATTGTTTCGGCTGTGTGTTGTATTATACTACCGACAAGGGTTACTGGTGCCATGAAACCGGAAAGAGGCATGGAGATGAATTCAACCGGGATCCCAAACCGGGCACAATCAACCACATTTTGAGATGTAACATCACTGAACTTCAGCGGAGATGTTGGGCAACACGATAATATCGTCAGAGGTTTAGCTGCTAGCTCTTCCTTTGTTCCCCTGACAGCAAGCTGCAGATCTTTTATAGTATCAAAACCCTCAATCGTAAAGGCTCCGGTAACCACAGGTTTTTCACAATAGAGCAAACTCAGATAGAGGCGATAACTATCTGAAATTTTTTCTGTTACATCAGCAGGAATAAAAGCCGTACTTGTTGAAGCAATATATTCCAACCCACTCATCAGTTTGGAGTAATTTATGAAATCTGCAGTCGTAGGTTTGCGTATTTCATTGGTCTGATTGTCAAGGATATTGATGGCAGCAGAACCGGGTGTGAAGTGGCTGTTGTAACCGGAGAAATCATGCGTTTCCTGGCCCAGTACATCAAACAACTTAAATGAAGAGGGTGTTGATCCAAGGGCTTTATCAATGATATCATTTGTGAATCGAACATGATATTTATCCTGATCAACAGCAGCACCATATCCGGATAATACCTCCAGGACTCCCTTGTTATGCAGGGTTATTCCCAGGTTACAGAGGAGATCACGTGCTTCCGATATGATCTTTTCAATTAAATTATCCTCCAAAAAGTGTGTGACCGGCCTGATTCCCATTGTAGTTTATTTTTTAGTTTATAACATGTCCTTTTTGTCAATGCAGCTGAAGGTTTTACATTGAGCGCAAAAGGTAAAATCATTATCAAAATTATGAATTTCCTTGTCTCCGGCAATCAAAACTCCGGATATTGACTTCAACGGGATCATAAGAAATTGATTATTCAAGGAAATCCCGATTCGTTCAGGTTCAAGTTTTTTGAAAAGGTGTTGTTGCCCGCTTATATGCCAGCCACAATATCCAGGGCAATACAGGAAGGTTTTTGATGATTTCCTGAAATTTAGCTCGGCTATAGAGGCTGCTTTATCAGCACTTGCAGAGGCAATAGAATCGAGCATTGATGCCAATGCAAAATCTTGCCTGTTAAATAAATCTGAAATGGTATCGCTGATAGTTTTTCCCAGTGTAAGAGCAAATAGAGCCAGGGAATCGGCCAAAGGAAAAATGTGTTGTACAGGAGCATCTTCTTCATTCTCACCATTTCCCTGAAAAATCTCTGAAAATTCCGGAATGGAAATTTCTTTTATTAATCCTTTGGGCTCAACATCTTTCGTGAATAGTGATAGTGAATAATCATAAAGATCGGTGATTTTTTGGGGAACTGACACCTCCTGTTTAATTCCCTGGGATTGATAAACAACTTCCCTGTCCGGGATAATTTCAGTGATTGAAAAATTAATCATTCTATCGTAAATCGGTTCAGTTATAATCTGGTTTGTATTTTCCAGACCGCACTAAAATATCAAGAATTATTGTCATCTCCAAAGAAGTATCATTAATGGTATGTCAATGCGAATGGTTGATGTTATTATTTTTGAAGGGAAAATCGCATCATGGGCCACCAGTGTATAAAATATATTTTGTAACTATGCTACATGTTAAGTGAGATAAAAAAACTTGAAGCAGTCTCTCGAAAATTAGAGCCTCAGGCTGGCAACAGGGCTTATTGGAATAAAGCTGTACAGGCATATGCTGATAATTTCCTGGATGGATTCAACCAGCACACCACCTTTGTAGTGTCTGAAGATTTGGGCAAAAATATCCTGGATTTCCCCATTGAGGAAGAGGGCAAACCTATTGAGGAGGTTTTAGATTGTCTGAAGGAGAATGTAGATACACCAAACATCAACCCGGCCTCGGGAGGGCATTTTGGTTACATCCCCGGGGGAGGGGTTTTTACCACTGCCCTGGGTGATTATTTAGCAGCCGTTACAAATCGATATGTAGGGATATTTTTCGCCTGTCCGGGCGGGGTGCGAATGGAAAATATGTTGCTGCGTTGGATGTGCAAAATGGTGGATTATCCTTCGGATGCACTGGGCAATCTAACTTCGGGAGGATCTATGGCCAACCTTTCTGCAATTACAACCGCCAGAGATGCTAAAGGAATTCGGGCCAGGGATATAGAAAAAAGTGTGATCTATATGACACGCCAGGTGCACCATTGTGTGCTAAAATCACTACGCATTGTCGGTATGCGCGAGTGCATCATCCGTTATGTCCCTATGGACGAGGAATTTAAAATGATACCTGCACGTTTAAGCCAACAAACTGAGGCAGACCAGGCAAAAGGTTTGCTTCCTTTTATGGTTATTGCCTCTGCCGGAACTACAGATACGGGAGCGATAGATCCGCTGGAAGCTATTGGCGAAATTGCCCGGGAAAAAAATCTGTGGTTTCATATTGATGCAGCATATGGTGGTTTTTTTATGCTGTCAAACAAATTAAAACCTGCTTTTAAAGGGACAGAATTGTCCGATTCTATTGCTATTGATCCCCACAAGGGACTGTTTTTATCCTACGGCATCGGAGCCATTTTGGTTAAAAATACCAAAGCCTTATATCAAACACATCACCACACGGCTAATTATATGCAGGATGCTTTTACGTTGGAAGAAGATCCCTCACCTGAAGACCTGTCACCTGAACTAACCAAACATTTCAGGGGTTTACGCATGTGGCTTTCTTTGCAGTTATTTGGTGTCGCCCCTTTTCGCGCCGCCCTGGAAGAGAAGGTATTATTGTGTAGATACTTTTACAGGGAGATACAAAAAATTGGATTTGAAGTAGGCCCGCAGCCCGATTTGTCTGTTGTCATTTTTCGATACATACCCAAATCAGGCAATTCCAATTTGTTTAATCAAAATCTGATTGAACAAATCAAACATGATGGTCGGTTTTTTTTATCGTCTACAACGATTGATGACATCTATTGGATACGATTCGCTGTTTTGTCCTTCCGCACACATTTGAAACAGGTCCAAACTGTATTGAAATTATTGAAAGAGATGGTCTGATTTCGCTCAGATGCTTTCAACAATTATTATTTAAAATACGACAACTTTATCGCTGGAAACAACCCATTTCGCGAGTTCTTCCATGGTGCTGATTTCTGTTCCTTCAATCAATTGTGAGTTATTCAGTCCTCTTGCATCAGCACACGAACCGCAGATTTTTACTTTTGCACCTTTTCTAAGAGCAAGTTTCAACATTCGCTCAATGTTGTAATAACCGGTTGGCGTGCTTTGGTTTGTTACTGCACAAGTTACAGAGTCTGCCATTAGAAATATTCTAACCTCAGCTGTTTCATAATCCTTACCAAGTTGGTTCGCCAATCGAAAAGCATTGTATGCTTTTTCTGTTCCATAGGGAGCATCGTTTATTATTATAAGAAGGTTCATCCAAGTATAATTTATATTTCAAAACCTATGAAAGCACTGGAAATAAGTACTATTATTGCAAAAACAAGGCATATTTCACATAAGTATTTTCTCCGTGTCCTGAGTTTAAAAAATCAGAGTCAAAAGTGATGATTGTATAACCATTCTGTTTGGCGTACTCCCAAATCTGGCGATCTGTAGTGTTCTCAAGGTTCAACTCTCGAACCTGCTTTGCTTCTGGAAAATATTCTGTTAACTCTCGGACTACTCGAAACGATATATTTTGATCAAATAGTAGTTTCATTAGGCAACCCGGAGTTTATGTTCTTTATCAGCTGCAAAGGCAAGACAGGCTTTTATGTCCTCTTCTTTCAATTCCGGGAAGTCCTGAATTATTTGGTTATGACTCATGCCTGATGCGAGCCAACTAAGGATGTCATATACAGCAATCCTTGTGCCTTTAACACAGGGTCTTCCAAATCTTATGTTTGGATTTATTATTATTCTGTCTGTATAGCGTATCATTTTCTGAAACTTTCATCAAATATACAAAATCTTTGAATGCTTTACAATAAGATAGATATTTTTGAGGCATAACGGTGAGCCGCTATGTGCCGGGCGATGATTTAGCGGTAATATTTTTATTT
>CAZTSX010000032.1:0-19135 GCA_964616825.1 uncultured Prolixibacteraceae bacterium | reverse complement strand
CTTCGCGCCTGATGCGAGATGTGTTATACCTTAAAAGCGAATTGCGAACAGCGTAATAGCCACTCGCAATTCGTATTTCGTATTTCGTATTTCGGAATTTCCTTTTACTCCACGACCAGCTTCTGATTCATGGTCCTGCCATCAACCGTCAGACGAATGATGTAGATACCCTGACGGACATTGTCGAGGTTGATCCCTTGCCTGTTCTCTCCTATACTCAGGGAGAACTTCTGCTCAATGACAGTTTTACCTAACAGATCGATCACTTTGCACTGGGCCTCAGCAGCCTCATTTATATAGATCTTTATAAAGGCCTGCCCGTTGGCCGGATTTGGGTATATATTAAAAGAAGAGGCTTTCTTATCACCTATTCCTACTCCCCACCCGGTGGTGAATTTCCAGGGCTCACTCCAATCAGTAGTGTCTGCTGTAGGACCTCCATCACTGAACGCCCGCATTCTCCAGAAATAATCCGTTTGGGTGTCCATTTTCTTTGAGACCTTTGCACTGGCAACATTCGGATCCGGTTTGATGTCGTAAAAGAGATCCGTAAAGCCAATATCCGTAGCAATCTGCAGTTGAAAACCGGTAATGCCGGTTTGAGCTTTCCAAATCATGGTTGGTGTCGTCAAGACGTTTACCGCATTGTTGCTGGGTGCTGTTAGCAGAACTGTGTTGATTGAAGTAAACTTTCTCGGATCTCCCCAGTTCGTTGTATCGTTCTGATGCCTGGAACGAACTCTCCACCAATAATCAATACCAAACATCAGAAATTCAGCATTAACCTGAAGCAAGTCTGTCTCGCCTGAGAATACCAGATTGCTGAAATTCTCGTCAGAAGCAATCTCGTAATTATATGAAAGTATGCCTCCAACTACTTTCCACCTTAACAGGATATTCAGCACCTGGTTTGTGGCGTTATTGGCTGGTGAACTTAAGTCAACAGCATCGAGCACATCGAACTCAAAGGGCTCGGTCCAATCACCACTCGATCCTGAATGACCTGCTTGAACTCTCCAGTAATAGTGTCCTCCAAAACGAAGCCACTCTGTGGGGGCAAGGAATACATCTCCATCAACAGTGCCTGCAATCAGCAGCGGGGTGTCGAAATTAGCGCTCGTATCAGCCTGATAATGGAAGAACTCCACGCCAGTCACATCAATGCCGCTGATTTTGTCTCTCCATTGGAGGTTAACGTTTGATTCCTGATCATCCGCGTTATTTGTGGGCCTGTAGAGGATCACTGTATTGAAAACAGTGAAGCACCACACCTCCGACCAATCAGAAGTCGCACCGTCAATAGCTCTTACCCGCCAATAATACATGGTATTGAACGTCAACATGCTGGTCTGATAACCGGTAAGCAAAGTTTGTGTCACATCAACTATTGGGGAGGTAAAATCCGGAGCCAGGGCAAGTTGAACCTGATACTGAAGATTCGTGCTGCCTGAAACGGCATCCCAGTTCAGAACTACATCAGGCATCTGATCTGTAGCGCTATCAACCGGTGAATTCAAAGTCGGAGTATACACCAGTGTCTGAGCAGCCAGTCCGAGACTGATCACAACGAATATTAAAACGAATGAAACTTTTTTCATATGCTGAGTTTTTATAATTTCTAATATGCTTTAACCACTTTACCATAAGCTGTGTTCACCCTGATGATGTAAGTGCCATTTGGCAACATGTTCAGGTCAAGAACAGATGTATGGGTGCCGCGAAGTTGCATTCCAAAAGAAGCAGTTGTCATCAACCTGCCTGTCAGGTCATAGACATAGACCGTAACCTGCTTGGCTTCCGGCAATGTATAGGTGATATTGGCTGTATTCTGAACCGGGTTGGGGTGAATTTTAATTGATGAAATAGTTTGCTGGTCATGCGAAACCGGATCAACTCCAACTGGCGAATAGTATGAGGTATCGTAGAAAAGACCTTTCCCATATGAAGCCGCAGCAATGTATCCGAGATTTTGCACACGATAGTTATCCCATGTCTGTTGTTCCAGATCTGTCACAGGAAGATCTCCCATACCTTCAAGGTCCTGAGCCCAGAGTGGGGATCCGGAAAAGATATTGCTTGTACTGAAAACACCCATATCCGTACCTATGATAGCCGGGCCGGTCCCATTCATTTCGAATAGCCCGTCAAACACCGGCATCTTCGGGAGATTGCCCTGAACTGAAACAAACTCAGGAAGAGAATCCAGGCCGTTCTCAGTCACATAGACATAGTGATCATTGCCATAGTTCCCCAGTGTAAAGAGGACATTGTTGTCATCATTCGGGTCCATCGCTATATTGGTCACAAACCTGTCAGCTATTTCGGGAATCTCATATATGCTTCGGGATACAATGCAGTAAGGGCTGCTTACTTCAGCTGTATTGGAATCCAGGGCCAGAGTCAGGTTGGAGAACCTGTACAATTTCCCATTATCAGTTCCTGCCCAGAGGTAATTCAGATCACTTGAAAGAGCCATGCAGGTAAGGATATCTGATGTTTCACCAACCTGGAACCAAACAGGCTCTTTGTAAAATTTGATCGCATCCTGGGTCATGTAAACACCCGGTTTTGATGCATTGGTCCCGTATATAAAGTACCTCGAATGAAAAGGATCGATAACGGCCATGCTGTCTCCTTCCGGGATAGTAGTTGGAACGGTAAATTCAAATGGACACTCGTAACAATTCATGCTTTCAACAAGAACTGTGGAGTCAGCCGCAATCGTTCCATGCCGGGCAAAAAGCCAGATTATGTCTGTTGAATACTGGAAATCATCCGTCTCCCACAGAACACTTGGGGGATAATCTGTAAGAGGACTTGTGATCCCACCGAGGAATGTCAATGCGGAAGTTAGTCCAAGATCTTCTGACCGAATGGATCCTTGGGTTATACCGTTGATTCCTGAAAAGAAGATGTAGTTTGGCTGCAACTGTGACCACTCACAATAGGTTCCAGTCTGGAATGATGTTGGTGGAATGTATCCATCCATGGGTGCATTTTGTAGAACTGCGTTAAACAACTCTGTCCCCACACGAACTCCACCACCCATGATCCATTTGGCAACGCTTGTCATGGTGACAGAGTTGAATTGTGAAGTCACCAGGTTTTTATTGCTTGTCTGATATTCAAATCCATCCGGACTGTATGTTCCTGTAGTGATCCCATTTGAAGTTGCGATAGCAAATTCTGTAGGATTATTTGGGCGGAATGCATAATCATGATGAAAAGCAGGAGCAAAATTAAAAAAGCCTGAAGATACCTGCTGCCAGTCATAATATCCTGTTGCCTGGTATTTTTTTCCAAACCATCCGGCATTACCGCCCAGAAGTACCATGTATGGATCTTCAGGAAAAACCTCAATCGTGTTGGCATAACATCCATTTCCTCTAAATGGATCAAATGAAGGGTTTGGAGGAAAAATAAGTGACCAGTTTGTTCCTCCGTCTTCAGAGGAGTAGATGCCCAGCAGAAAATCGTTAGACTCTTTTGCAATGCTGGCATACATCACATTCGGGTCAGAAGGTGAGATCGCCAGATCTGTCCAGCCTGCATTATCAAGCGGAAGTTTATCTGCTTCGCCTGTGGAGACATCCACCGGATTGTTTAAATCACCTCCGGCTGCAACATATACGTGATTATCCACAACAAAAACAACGGTTCCGTTTGCTCCGACCACTACATCGATGGCAGTACCAAACATCAGGTCTGTCCAGGTGTCTCCATTGTCAGAATACTTAATTCCGTTATTCGTTGCGGCAAAGAGCCTCCCACTGTTTGGGTCATTCGCCATTTTTACGATAGATGTCCAATTCGACCAGGGATCGTTTAATATCGGCTGTGTTCCTGGTATTACCGTAAAATTCATTCCATCTGTAGACCTGTAGAGTCCCGTCCCCATGAAATCAATTCCACCACAATAGTATTCTCCGGTTCCAACATAGAGAGTTCCATTTGCAGTCTGGGTCATAGCCGAAACCCTTAGGACCTCAGAAGATTCCGTATTCAGAGCATGCCATGTCAGCCCCTTATTTGTCGATTTATAGACGCCTCCCGTTACACCTCCTGTGTACATTGTAAGTCCAGCTGCATCCTGATTGTCAAACAAAACGGCACGAGAACGCCCGGCATAGTTGGTTGGACCGACCGGCATCCAGTTCAGGCCTAATGCCGTCGCTGATTTCTGCTGCATCAGTCCAAGCTGGTGCCTGGCTGCCAGTACATCAGTCGGATTGATCAAACCAGTTGCCTGGTTACTCCGGATCTGATGCATCCGTTTATCAGAGGTTTGGTCTGGCGTGTTATTATCCGGATTGGAAGCAATCGCAGAATTTGAAAACAGCAGGAAGGAGAATCCTAGAAATAACACGAAGAAGCCAAATGGTAAAAGTCTGTTTTTCATATCCCTGGTTTTAGTTATTTGATTTTACAGGAAAATCATATCAAACAAATGTTTTGCCGACTTTCCTTTTCAACCAACAAATATAATTGAAAAAGTTAATTCTGCAAAAAATTTTTATCTGTGAACTCCTCATGATCGTCGAGAGAAAATGGCAATTGGTTTGATGCTGTTGCTTCGTCGCTCCGCTTCTCGCAATGACAATGATGCTGGATGCTGGATGACTGGATAATTGGATATTTGAGTCTTGAACCTTATATATCAACAAAGGATTCTTCGGGGAGCCAACCGACGGAGCCATTAGCGATACGGATCTCATACCACTCGCCGATTTTATCAAGAAGCTGAACTTTTGTCCCTTCATGGATCACGAAGAGGTCAACACTCTTCTCATCCGGAGAGCTTTTCACTGTAATTGTAGGATCAAAAACAATGGCCTCATGAAGGGTTTTCATCCGGTGATAGGAGGAAACAGAAAAGAGCAGGATGAACAAGGTGAGGGCAAGAAATAAAATGGCAGCCCAGAAGCCTGTTTTGCGCAGAAATAGCCTTCGGGAGATGAAATACAAGGATATAGCCACCAGGGTGAGAATGAAGCAGGCGATGGTTTGTATGGCCCAAGTGTTTATTGGGAATAGGTTGACAATGCTCCAATACCATCTGACATAAAAGAGCTCCGGAAGAGGATCAATCTTATCTGCGATCTTGCTGTTTGCAACATTCAAATTATAGTCGATGTCTTCGTTTCCCGGATCCAACCGACGAGCACGTTCATACCACAGAATGGCATGCGGAAAGTCATTCAGTTTGAAATAAGCATTGCCCAGGTTATAGAATAACTCCGGAGCCTCAAATCCGGCATCAGCAACCTGCTTGTAATAATCAATCGCGTCAGTATATAGCCCTTCGGTATATGCCATATTACCCTCTTCAATGACAGCTTGAAGATCCTGAGCAAAAAGTCCAGGAATCAATATGCAGCACCCAGCAATCAAAAATATATACCGCAATTTTCTCATCATCAATTCGTAAATCGTCATTCGTAATTCGTAAATTATTTTAGTTCTCTTTCAATTTTCAATATAATCTCCATCGCCTTGCCATAGATTTCCTCCATCTTCAATGTCTTATCACCAGGAGCGAAACGTGCAAACTCAGTATCATTCAATGTAGACATAAACTGTTCGATGATCTCATCGCTAACCTCTTTTTTTCGTAACGCCTCTTTAACCGAATCCATCGACAACCCGGCCAATGGTATACCGAATTTATCACTCAGGTAACCCCATAAAGCCTGGGAGATCTCTTCGAAAAAATCATTCTGTTTCCCGCTCTTCATGAATGCCTCTGCTTTCTTAAGCCGCTTACGTGCCACCCGGGTAGCTTTCCGGTTTTTCATTAAAAGCGTATCACGCCTGCGGGCCGCTTCCTTTTTAAAGAATATCAGCAGCGCTATAAAAAGTACTAACGGGATGAAAAGCGAGAGAAAATATATCCATGAACCAAAAAAGCCTGTACCCGCTTTCCTAATTGTAAAATTCTGATTTTCAATGTGCCGGATATCACTCCCAATGTATTGTATCTCCTCTTTATTCACACCGGTATAGGTCATAACAGCAGATTCTCCACTTCCTTTCTCTACATTCAGAGCATATTCCGGGCTCTTCAATGTCACGTACGATTGCTTAGCAAGGTCAAAGAAGGTGAATGTAACCGGTTTGATCTTGAACTCTCCCGGTTTCCTTGGAATAATCAGGTATTCAAAAGATTGCATCCCGGAAACACCGGAAGCGGTTGTTTTGTAATCACTGACGATCTTAGGATCATAGACCTCAAAATCGGGCGGGAACGTGACATTAAGCTTCTCAATCAACTGAATATTTCCTTTTCCGGAGACCACAAATTTCAGGGTAACCGGTTCATTCGTCTGGAGGGTCGTTTTATCAATATCAGACCGGAAGGTGAACGAACCGACTGCTCCGCCAAAGGAGGCAGGTTTGTTTTCAAGAGGAAGTGTTTTGACATTGATCACAAGCGGATTAGATTTCAACGCTTTCTCAACTGTTGCGTAAGAGGAGGAGAAGAAACTATTGTTGAAGAAGTCATCAAAAAAAGGATCTCCTGTTCGTTGCCGTGTTTGCCTTCTGATCTGAGCAACACATTCAACCTCAAGTGGTTCAATTGTCAGTTTTCCACTCTTCAGCGGATAGAGAGCGATCTTTCTGATCTCGGCTACAACATATTGTTCTCCGTTAATGGTTTGATTGTATTGTGGAAAACGCTCGTTGTCGCGTAACAAATTCTGAGACCAGAATCCCTGGAATGAAGAGAGCTTGTTGATCGAGATCTGAGCGATCGGCACACGGGTAAAAAGTTTATAAGTCACAATGATGCCTTCACCCTGGTAAGGTTTGGTTCTGCTCACGTAGGCTTTCAGGAAAACATCATTTGCATTGGTCTGAACACCTCCCTGAGCAGGGGTCTGCTGCTTTCCCGGCTGATTAGCCTGACCGGGCGACTGAGAATTCGTGGCTCCGGTTTGTACTTGGATTGTTACCTTGTTCGACCGGTAACTCTTTCCGTCAACAGTCACAGTTGCTGCCGGGATCTCAAAATTTCCTACTCTTGACGCTTGTAATAAATAAGAATTGGTATAGGTGATAGTCATGGATGTTCGACCGTTGATGGAACGAATGCTTGAGGAGGTAGATGTATTGGGCCCGGAGAGTACATTCAGCCCGAGGATTTTCGGTCCTGAGAAATTCACTCCCTGCGCATTTACCGAATAGGTCAGAACAAACGTCTCCCCTACCGACACCACCGGCTTGACGGAAGCAGTGAACTCAATCTCCTGAGCGCAAAGGTTCAGGGAGAAGAGGGTAAATAAAAAGCCGATGATAAAATATTTGGTCATTTACTCGTTTTTACCCCTAAATCCCCTGAAGGGGACTTACTCCCCCTTTAGGGGGCTGGGGGGTTTTTATCATTTGCAATTCGTTTTTCGTATTTCGTATTTCGTTATTACCAATCCTTCTCTATCGACACAACTCCGACTCTTGCTTTCTGTTTCTTGACTTTCTCCATCGTCTTTTTTTCGTCATTCTTCATCGCTTCCAGCATTCGCTCAGCATCCTTTTTAGAAATCTTATTAGGCTTTGGGGGTTGTTGTTTCTGATCCTGCTGATCCTTATTCTGCTGATCCTGCTGATCTTGTTTTTCCTTCTCTTCTTTATCTTTCTGATCCTTGTTTTGCTGATTCTGTTGTTGTTGCTGCTGTTGCTGCTGCAATTTCATCCTGGCGTACTCCAGATTATACTTCGAATCCAGATCCGATGGATTGTTAATTAACGCCTGCTTGAAAGCATCAATGCTCTTCTGGTACTCTTTTGCTTCCAGGAGGGAGTTCCCCAGATTATGATAGGCGCCAGACTTAACCGGTTTGGGAAGGTTTTTCTCTCCCAGCGTATTAAAAATACCGGCAGATTCCTCATAGTTCTTCTCCTCATAAACAGCAGTACCGAGGTTGAATTGCCCTTTCAAGGATTCCTGATTAACCTCCAGAGCTTTCCTGTAATCTTTCTCCGCTTCCTGATAATCACCCTTCTTGAATTTGCGGTTACCCTCACGCAGAAATTTGTTCTCCTGCTGTGCAAATCCCGTTAACGACAGGCCAATCAATGCTAATAGGAAGATTGTTTTCATGCTATTCGTAATTCGTAATTCGTAATTAATTAAATGGTTTTATCTGCTTCATCCAGAATGTTTTCTTTTCAAAAATAAACAAATCCAGTATCATCAGGAATAATGCTATCGCAAGAAAATACTGGAACTGATTTTCATAATCCGCAAACTGCTTGCTCTCTATCTCTGACTTCTGAATTTCGTTGATATCGTCAAAGATCCTGTTTAAGCCTGTTTCTGAATTGGTTGCCCGGATATACATCCCCTTACCAATAGTTGCTATCCGTTGCAAAAGAGTCTCATCCAGTTTGCTGACAATGGCATTTCCTTCTTTGTCTTTCTTAAATCCTACCAGCACATCTCCATTGTATACCGGGATAGGTCCACCTTCAGGCAACCCCATGCCGATTGTATAGATTGTAATTCCTTTAGCTGCAGCCAGTTCGGCCTGTTCCAACACATTTCCTTCATGATCTTCACCATCGCTGATGATAATCAACGCTTTATTCTTTTTCGATTCTCCGAATGTGTTTAACGCCAGATCAACTGCATCCCCGATCGCTGTTCCCTGTGTTGGGATCATCCCGGGATTGATCGTCACAACAAACATCTTGGCCGCCGCATAATCGGTTGTAATGGGAAGTTGGGTATATGCTTTTCCGGCAAACACAATGATTCCGATCCGGTCACCCTCCAGTTTGTCAATAAGCCGGCTGATCGATTGCCTGGCCCGGGCAAGCCTGTTGGGTTTGATATCCTGTGAAAGCATGGAGTTGGATACATCAAGAGCAATGATCAGGTCAATTCCTTTTCGTTGTATTTTTTCCAGCTTGGAACCTGTTTGCGGGCCAGCCGCCACAAATACCAGCAAACCCCAGGTCACCATCATCAACACAAATTTCAGGATTAACTTTGAGTTGGATTTATCAGGCAACAGGCGGCTAATCACAGAAAGTTGTCCATATCGCTGCAATGCCTTTTTCCTCCAAACAAATAGCCAGATCACAAGGGCTGTAAAGACCGGGATCAGGGCCAGGAGATAAAAGTATTCGATATGGGCAAATCTAAACATTCTCGCTGTTCGTTATTCGCTGTTCGCTGATTTTCTAACTATTTTCCTTACTCACCATTGCACCATGGCACCACTACACCATGGCACCACTACACCATGGCACCATTACACCATCTCACCATATCACCATTTCACTACCTCACTACCTTCCTATGGTATATTCCTCAACACCGTGTATCTCAATAACATTTCCAATCCGAACAGCGCCAGTGCAATCAATAGCAGAGGCACATATTCATCTTTTTTACGCCGGAACTCTGTGACATCGATTTTCGACTTTTCCAGTTGATCGATCTCCCGGTAGATCTCTCTTAGTTTTGCATTGCTTGTAGCCCGGAAATATTTTCCATCTGTCATGCCGGAGATCTCCTGAAGCAACGGTTCATCAATTTTCACTTCCATATTCTGCGTAGACATCCCAAAAGGAGTTTGAACCGGATAGGGTGCCATTCCCATCGAACCAACTCCTATAGTATAGATCCTTATCCCATAAAGCTTCGCAATTTCTGCTGCCGAAAGGGGATCAATTGATCCCATATTGCTCACACCATCTGTTAAAAGAATGATCACTTTGCTCACCGCTTTGCTGTCCTTCAACCGGCTGACCGCTGTAGCAAGCCCGTCTCCTATAGCTGTGCCGTCTTCGATCATGCCGCTCTTAATATCCCGGAAAAGGTTCTTCAATACGGAATGGTCAATCGTGAGCGGACATTGCGTAAAACTCTCTCCGCTGAAGACCACCAGTCCAATCCGGTCATCCGGACGGCCTTCGATAAATTCAATCGCTACCTCCTTCGAAGCTTCCAGCCGGTCGGGCTTGAAATCCATTGCCAGCATGGAGCCGGAAATATCAAGCGCGATAATCAGATCGATTCCCTCAACAGTCACATCCTGTCTCCGCAGGCTGGTCTGGGGACGCGCCAGAGCAAGGATTATCATCGCTATTGCCAGCAGTCGCAGGGCATAGAGTGCGTGATAGAGCATCACTCGCAGACTCATTCCTTTCCCCTCGAACCCATCGGTTGTGCTGACCTGAATATCTGCATAGTTTTTCCTGTATCTATAGAAATACCATGCGATCAGCAGCGGGATGACCAGCAGCAGGAATAAAAATCCAGGATTCGCAAATGTTATGCCGTTAAACATTTCTCGTTACTCATTACTCGATGCTCGGTGCTCGGTGTTCGGTGCTCGGTACTCGGTACTCGATAATCGCTTTTCGTATTTCGTATTTCGTATTACTGTATTCCTTCATTCCTTCATTCCTATTCTCCTTTACCCCTAAATCCCCTGAAGGGGACTTACTCCCTCCCCTCCAAGGGGAGGGTCGGGGTGGGGTCATCTCGTTGCATGGTATCATTAACAAACTGTATTCCTTTTTCCAGGTTCTCTTCGTTTTGATCGGGTGTGGGAATTTCCTTAGCAAATTTTACCATATCTGCCTGCATTAATATCTTGCCAACTTCATCCCATATACTCCGGTTGATTTCCTTCACTCCCAGCAGATCATGCAGGATCTCAGCGGAAGTGCTCTCCATAGCAGCCACATTAAAACGACCTTCAATATAATGTCGCAATATATCTGTAAGTTCCGTATAATAAATTTTAACTTTCCCTTTTTGCCACAGTTTCTTAACACGCAGTTTCTCGAACTCCGTCAGGGCAACTTCATGAGGCTTCAGTTTGATTCGGGGCCGGATGCGAAAAACGGGCTCCTTTTTCTTTCGTTTTCTCAAATAGTAAATGAGAAAGATAATCAATCCAACGGCGACAAGACCAACGATAATCCAGGGAAGGATTTCACGGAATGTCAATGGCGCTCTCATCGGCCCTTTGATGGGTTTAATCGGTTTTGTTGTGTCAACAGCAAGGGTATGAACAGCCAGGAAGTGCATCCTTGTTTCTGCCAAAAAGATTGTTGTATCCGGCAACACCCTATAGTAAAATGGAATAGGCGGGATCACATAGAACCCGGTATCAAAACAGGTAAGCAGGATATTTTGAGAATAGGAGGTGGTTCTGCTCTCTTCCTGAATCAGGGTGTCGATCTTCTCTCGCTCCAGGACATCTATCTTCTCAAGAATAGTATCCGGAATCATTGGCCAGGCGATTTGTGCATCTGAAGGGCCGCTGAACTGAAGTGTCAATAATACCTGATCCCCAATCAGCATGGCATTTGTATCCAATGTTGCAGTAGCAACTGGTTGCTGACCAAAGGATCCCACGCTCATGAAAAGCAGGAATAATAGAAGATTATATTTTAATTCGTAAATCGTCATTCGTAAATCGTAATTCGTAATTCGTAATTCGTAGTTACCTTCTTGCTTCCCTTCTATTGAACAGGTTTATCAGGGGTTTCACATAGTCCTGATCCGTTTTTACCCGGGCTACATCAACACCACTTCGGAGAAACAGGTCATTTAAAAAATTCTGATGGCTGTTAAACCACTTCTGATACCTCTGCCTGATTTTCCGGTCGGTGGTGTCAACCCAGATCCGCTTGCCGGTCTCGGCATTCTTCACCCGGATCAATCCCACATTAGGGATCTCTGTCTCCCGCTCATCAAAAACCTGCACGGCAATCAGGTCATGCTTTTTGTTAGCAATTTTGATCGCATCCTGGAATCCTTTGTCCAAAAAGTCGGAGAATAAAAATGCTGTACACCTTTTCTTGATCGCGTTCGTCAGGTATCTCAACGCTTCGGCAATATTGGTCTCCCTGTGTGCAGGTTCAAAATCGATCAACTCACGAATGATTCGCAAAATATGCGTCAGCCCTTTTTTTGGCGGGATAAACTTCTCCACCTGGTTGCTGAAGAAGATTACTCCTACTTTGTCGTTGTTCTGAATGGCGCTGAAAGCCAATACCGCTGCTATCTCCGTGATGACCTCCTGCTTCAGCGCATGTTGTGTCCCAAACTGATTTGAGCCACTCACATCGACCAGCAACATCACCGTCAGTTCACGCTCTTCGTCGAAAATCTTAATATAAGGATGATTGAAACGGGCGGTGACATTCCAGTCGATGTTGCGGATATCGTCTCCGTACTGATATTCCCGTACTTCGCTGAAAGCCATCCCGCGACCTTTAAATACACTATGGTAATGCCCGGAAAAAATCTGGTTAGACAAGCCACGAGTCTTGATCTCGATCTTGCGGACTTTCTTGAATATTTCAGCAGCCTCCATTGACGTGAGACGTGAGACGTGAAACGTGAGACGTGAAACAGAGTAGACCTATTCACGATTCACGATTCACGATTCACGATTTTAGGGTACCTCAACCGTGTTTAGTATTTCAACGATAATATCTTCTGATGTGATGTTCTCTGCTTCGGCTTCGTAGGTGAGGCCAATGCGGTGACGGAGCACGTCGTGAGCGATAGCCCGGATATCTTCCGGAATCACGTATCCCCTGCGTTTGATGAAAGCGAACGCTTTCGCAGCCAGAGCCAGGTTGATGCTGGCACGTGGAGATCCGCCATAGCTGATCAGTCCTTCAAATTTTTTCAACTTATATTCACCCGGAAAGCGGGATGCAAAGACAATATCCGTGATGTAGTTCTCGATCTTCTCATCGAGGTATACTTCCCTGACAACTCCACGAGCACGTGTGATATCACCAGGTCTCACAACAGCAGAAGTTTGTGGGAAGTCACCCATGATATTTTCCCGGATGATCAGTTTCTCCTCCTTTTTATCAGGATAGTCAATGATCACTTTCAACATAAATCTGTCGACTTGCGCTTCCGGCAGAGGATAGGTTCCCTCCTGTTCAATCGGGTTCTCAGTAGCCATCACCAAAAAGGGTTCATCGAGCTTGAAGGTCTCCTCCCCGATCGTCACCTGTCGCTCCTGCATCGCTTCAAGCAAAGCGCTCTGAACTTTTGCCGGAGAACGATTGATCTCGTCAGCCAGGATGAAGTTGGCGAAAATAGGTCCTTTCCTCACCCGGAACTCCTCTTTCTTCTGGCTGTAGATCAGCGTTCCAATCAGGTCGGCCGGCAGCAAATCAGGAGTAAACTGGATGCGGCTGAATTTTGCTTCAATCGTGTTGGCCAGGGATTTAATCGCCAGCGTTTTTGCTAATCCGGGCACACCTTCTAACAAGATATGTCCGTTGGATAGCAATCCGATCAGCAATCGTTCGATCATCTGCTTCTGTCCGATGATCACTTTGTTCATCTCCATGGTAAGGAGGTCTACAAACGCACTCTCCTTCTGGATTCGTTCATTTAATTCTTTAATATCCGTTTCAACCATCATTAAAAATTTTATTCGCGCAAAATTATGAAATGCAATAAAATGTTAAAAATTATCGCTGTTAATAATTGTTAAGCAAACCGTTAAAAGTTTGTTAAAGGTTCCCTGAGGAAATCCATTATTCGTGATGATACGCGTCTCATAATCATCTCTCTTGTTAATACAAATCAAACGAATATCATGGGTGGAAATTTTGTACAAAGGTCGTTATTATCCTGTAATTTTGTATGTTTGCTAGGAGAATGACCCCACCCTGACCCTCCCCTGAAGGGGAGGGAATAAGTCCTCTTTAGGGGATTTAGGGGCAAACAGAAAAATATGGAACTAGACAGAATCATCGAAGAGGCGTTGAAAGAGGATCTGGGAGATGGTGATCACACGTCGCTGGCAACCATTGAAGAGGGGACGCAGGGAGAGGCTGAGCTGCTGATGAAAGCGAATGGTGTGTTGGCAGGAATTGAGGTCGCCGAGAAGGTCTTTCAGAAAGTGGATCCCGATCTGAAGATGAACATCCTGATCACTGACGGGACGTTTGTCGAGGTCAACGATGTGCCGTTTACCGTGGAAGGGGATATCCGATCGATCCTGGCCGCTGAACGGACTGTCCTGAATTTCATGCAACGACTTAGCGGGATTGCCACGGAGACCTTTCGGATGGTAAAAGAGATTCAGGGAACAAAAGCGAAGATCCTCGATACCCGGAAAACAACTCCGCTATTGCGTGAACTGGAGAAATATGCAGTGAGACTGGGGGGGGGTGAAAACCACCGGATGGGTTTGTATGATATGATCATGATCAAGGATAATCATGTGGATTATGCCAAAGGGATTGAAAATGCGATAGAAGCTGTCGTGAGATATATGAAACGTACCGTGAAAAAACTGAAGGTTGAGATCGAGGTCAGGAATTTTGAAGAGCTTCTGGATGCAGTAAATTATGGCCATATCGACCGGATCATGCTCGATAACTTCTCCGTTGAAGATGTTGCCTCTGCGGTTCAGATAATTAATGGCAGGTATGAAACAGAGGCATCCGGGGGGATCATCCTGGAGAATGTCAGACAATATGCTGAAACCGGCGTGGATTTCATCTCCCTGGGGAGCCTGACACATCAGATCAAAAGTCTGGATATGAGTATGAAAGCGGTAATCAAACGATTCTATGACAACGCCCCAGACCTCCCCGAAAACTGGTAAGAAAATAATGGAGTGGAAGCCTGTGGCTTTCATAATCCGGACAATGAAACGAATTGTCTTGCCCGGATTTGAAGGCATGTCACTTTACGATGTGACAGTTTTCTTTGTAAAGGGTTTGTCGAAGGGATACATTGCAACAAGAGCTTCTGCCGTCTCCTTCTCCTTTTTCCTGGCAATTTTTCCTTTCATGATTTTTCTTTTCACCATTATTCCGTTCGTTCCTATCCACAATTTTCAGCAAGTGTTGTTAGATCTGATCGAGGATTTCATTCCACATCTGGCCTGGGAGTCTGTTCGTGATACCCTTGTGGATATAATTACCCGTCCGCGCAGTGGCCTGTTGATCCTGAATTTCTTCCTCGCCCTGATCTTCTCAACCAATGGAATCAACAGTTTGATTGATGCATTCAACAGTACTGCTCATACATTTGAAACACGTACAATCGTCAAGCAATACCTGATCTCTATTGTGATCATCTTCATTCTCTCTACCCTCCTGATCGTCTCAATCGGATTGATGACTTTTGGTCCCATACTCCTTGGTTTGTTTTTTTCAGAATCGGCGTTGAATAGTTATCTCCTTGTGATCACGATGGAATCCCTGCGATGGATCATTGTCATTATGCTCCTGTTGATGGCTATCTCAATCCTCTACTTTCTGGCGCCAGCCAAGCGGGGGCGTTACCGGTTTATCTCAGCCGGATCTCTGTTAGCCACCATCCTGGTGATAATTACTACCCTCGGATTCAATTTCTATGTCGATAACTTCTCTAAGTACAACGCCCTATACGGATCAATCGGTACTCTCCTGATCGTGCTGCTCTGGATATACGTCAATGCAATCAGTTTGCTAATCGGATTTGAACTGAACGCCAGTATCATGAATGCAAGAATTAACAAAGGGAGAAAACGAGAGAACAAAAAAGTGGAAGATAATTAAAGAATGAATTTGGCTTACTTATAAATGCCAATAAGATTATTTGCAAAAACGGTGCTGTTAAAATATTTAGTTACAGCTGTTTTTCCATTATTCCCCATTTCAATTGCTAACTCAGGGTTTAAGTAGATTTGAGCTACCTTCTCGCAAAAACTCTCAACTGAATTCCAGCGGAACACCAATCCACATTTATAAGTATTTACGACAAAGGATTGCGGAGCACAATCTGAAACAATAACAGGTTTCTTGAAAAGCATATACTGAAAAACTTTGTTTGCAATACCGGATTCATGTTGAGGGTTCTTTTCTATTGGAGATAAGCAAATATTACTTGCCGTTATATATGATGGCAATAAACCAATATCTTTCCAGGGGTAATAAATCGTGTGTTTATTGATGACTGTTTCAGAAAGTTTTGAATCAAACCAATTTGTTTCTGCTTTGTCAACAGGCCCAATTAGCAATAATTTAACGTTGGGAATCAATGTTGACAATGTATTAATTGAATCGAACAACAAACCTATTCCTCTTCGTTTAGAAATATCCCCAAAATAAAATAGAATGAAATCATTCTTGTTGCCTGAAATTTTATCATCAATAGTGTAAGTTAGTAACTTGTTAATGTCAGGTACATTTGGAAAAATAACCAGTTGATCCTCTTTTAGAAAAGTATATTTTCTAAGCAGTTCAGCTTTAAATTCCTCACTGAGAACAATAATATTATCCGGAAAAGAGAGGAATTTTTTCTCTTTTCTTTGCCATTTCCAGGGTTTGATTATATATGTTGAAAACGGTTTATACATCCACTTGTATCCACAAACAGCATATGGATAATTCTCATGTAAGTCTAATGTGAATTTAATAGTTTGATTCTTTACAGCCCAAAAAGCTGCTTTTGACATATATAGATCATGAGCATGAACAGCATCAATATCATGGTCTTTAATGAATTGCTTAATTTTAAGAGACCACCAATAACTATATACATCAATCGTATTTGTTAATGCAAATAATAAATTTTTGATTTTTCTTTTAACAGGAACTCTGTAAACTGAAAGATTGTCGTTGACCTGTTCAAATTGTGGATATTTTCCAAAACTTAAACAAAGGACCTTTACCTCAAATCCATTATGGCTTAGAATATTACATTCATTTGATACCCGAATATCATTCGTATATTCATTATCAACAACAACACCTATGTTCATAAAACTAATCGCCTTCAAAACGTAAAACAAATATAGTCGAATAAACGTTTATCTTTGATAATAAAAAAGATTGAGCATGATATAACATTGGAATGGATAACAAAGAAGTTTACGAAAAGTATGATTGGGCTAGCTTGAAAGAGGCACATCTTAAAGGAAAAATAAATAAATTATTAGACTTTATCCCATCCGGCGTTTCTAATATAATTGATATCGGTTGTGGAAATGGTGCTATAACAAATGTTATTGGAGAAAAATATACTGTTACTGCTGTTGACAGAAGTGAAAATGCGTTGAAAAATGTGAAAACAAAAAAAGTCAGAGCCAGCTCGGATAACATACCATTTGAAGATGATAGTTTTGATATGGTTTTCTCAAGTGAACTTCTGGAACATTTACCACATGAAATATTAAAAGGAACTATTTCTGAATTTAAACGCCTGACAAAAAAATATATCTTCATCACTGTCCCAAACGATGAAAACCCTGACAAGCTTTCAATCGTATGTCCCGAGTGTGGGTATAAATATAATAGCTCCAACCATTTAAGACGTTTCGATATAAAAAAATTAAACGTTCTTTTCCCGGAATACAAACTAATTAATACATGTACGTATGGTAAGAAGGTAAGATATTATAACAGAAATATATTAAAGCTGAAAACCAGCTTATCACCTTCAAAATCATGGATCCCATATTATTGGATGTCAAAAGATAAACGCAAAACAACATGTCCTTCATGTGAAAATACGTTTGAAAATCCATACAAGTTCAATTTACTTTCGTTGGGCTTTGATTTTTTGAACATCATAGCTTCTCCAAAAAAACCTTACTGGCTTTTTGCACTATTCGAAAAAGTATAATTTTATACACTGAATGAATACGAAGTAACCTTGGGGGTAATAAAAAAACAATCAATATCAGGAACCATTTACTCCTACATTGGAGTATTGCTTGGGTTTGTTACTACTGGTCTTCTGTATCCCATTATATTTTCAACTGATGAAGTTGGCTTGTTGAGGATTTTGGTTGCCTATTCAGTTCTTTTTGCACAATTTGCCGGACTGGGTATTAATACGATTACCGTTAAACTTTTCCCCTATTTCAGGGACTACGAACGGAAGCATCATGGATATTTAGGATTGGCTTTACTTATTTCTGCAGTAGGGCTGATAATTGCGGTTTCTGTTTTTGTGCTTCTTAAGTCTTCAATACTTGATAGTGGTAAGGAGGGGGCAGATTTATTTGCAAAATACTTCTACTACATCGTGCCGTTGATAATATTTACCCTTCTTTTCAATGTTTTTGATACATATTATCGTGTCCTTTACAATGCTGTCAAGGGAATTATTTACAAAGAAGTCATTCAAAGAGCCCTTGTACTTATAGTAATTCTCTTGTATTTCACTGAAACGATAGATTTTCACACAACCGTAATATTATATACAATTGCACTGATATCTCCTACAATACTTCTATTCCTGTCGTTGATTTATACCAAGCAGCTTTTTCTGAACCTCGATTTAAATTTTGTTGACAGGAAACTATCGAAGGAAATGATAAACGTTGGGATTTTTGGAATCCTGGCTAGTTTTTCAGGTGTTCTGGTAATGACCATCGACACGATAATGGTGGAACGAATTCTCGGACTAAGCGCTGCGGGGATTTATTCCATTACATTTTTCTTTGGAACATTAATATTGGTACCGCTGCGTACGATGGGTAAAATCAGCTCGGTTGTAATTGCTGATGCATGGAAAGAAAACAACATTAATGTGATCAGTCAGATTTACAAAAAAAGCAGTATAAGCCTCAGCATCATCGGATTACTTCTATTAATTGGCATCTGGGGTAATATCGACAATGTTTTTCATATAATTTCGGATGATTACCTGCCTGGGAAATATGTTATTTTGATTATTGGAATAGCAAACCTGATTGATATTGGGCTTGGCGTTAGTCCCCATATTATTGTTAATTCAAAACATTACCGCTTCCTGTCATATAGCCTGATTGTTTTTGCTGTAATTTTAATTATTTCAAACTTACTGTTAATACCCAAATATGGAATCGTTGGCGCAGCTATTGCATCCCTGATTTCAAAATTCATCTTTAATCTTATTAAGTATCTATTCCTTTATCACAAGTTTGGACTTCAGCCATTTACATCAAAAACACTATTGCTCTATATAATTGGTGCTTTTGCCTATGGGGTATCATTGCTGTTGCCTGAGCAGTCGAATTATATTGTCGATATTTTAATCAGAAGCAGTATAATTTTGGTTGCATTTTCCATTCCGGTTTATTTTTTAAACATATCAGAAGATATTAATCAACGAGTTGATGCCGTAATTAAAGGTTTGTTCAGGTTACGCTAATTG
>CAZTSX010000031.1:0-21100 GCA_964616825.1 uncultured Prolixibacteraceae bacterium | reverse complement strand
ATACGGAAATACGGAAATACGGAAATACAGTGATAAGGTCATTAAGGGAAAACGATAGCAACCGAAATTACAATTCATGGCAATTCATGGCAATTCTTCATGGCAATTTTTCATGGCAATTCATAGCAATCATAAAATACTTTTCCGGTACGCTCTCTATCTCAGTATCTTCACGATCGTCTATAATCTGATAGAAGGTGTTATTTCCCTGGTCCTGGGTTATTCCGATGAAACCCTCACCCTCTTCGGATTTGGCGTCGACAGCTTCATCGAAGTGATCTCCGGTCTCGGCATCATGATGATGATAATCCGTATCTGGAAGAATCCCGGCAAGCCAATCACCGCATACGAGATCACAGCCCTGCGGATCACCGGAATCGGATTTTATATCCTCTCGGCTGCACTGGCAGCAGGAATTGTGGTCAACCTAATTTACGGTCACAAACCGGAAAGCACATTCTGGGGAGTGGTGATCGCGGTGATCTCTATCATCTCCATGACCTGGCTTATATGGGCGAAGAAACGCATCGGGCGGAAATTGGACTCCGAACCTATCATTGCCGACGCAAACTGCAATCTGGTATGTCTATATATGTCTGTTGTGCTGCTGATCTCCAGCTTAGTATTTGAGCTGACCGGGTTCTCATATATCGACTCCATCGGTGCCGCCGGCCTGATATGGTTCTCAGTGAAAGAAGGGATTGAAGCGATGAAGAAGGCAAAGAAAAGGAGTTATGTGGAGTGCAGTTGTTCGGGAAAAAGTGAACAGGTGAACAGGTGACCAGGTGAACGAGTGAACAAGAGAGCTAGGAAATACGGTCATACAGAAATACAGTTATTAAGGTCATATTGAAAATATTTATTTTGTTGAAAACTTTCTACCGGAACTGTATTACATTTGCACCATGAACCGGATTAAACATTGAACTTTAATCCGACAAAAGAATGAAAGCATTAAAAAATTGTATCGGGATTATTTTATTTCTACTTCCTGTTTTAGTTAAAGCAGAAGTAAAAGAGATCCCATTTACTCTAGACGACCGTGACCGTATCATCAGAACTGAGCAAAAAGTTGAAGCATTGCAAACCGAAATGAATGCCCGATTCGAGGCCTTTGATAGCAGGTTTGATCAGTTGTTCAATTTTCTTTGGGTAATCATCGGCGTTTTTTCCACGATGATGATAAGCGTATTCGGTTTCGCTTTCTGGGATCGAAAACTGTCGTTGGCGCCACTAAAAAAGCAGGATCAGAAAATCCTTACGGCTTTGGTGGATTTTGCCAAAACCCATCCAAAACTTTCTGAGAGCCTTAGAAATGCAGGACTGTTATAGAGGATTACAATTAATACGATCCTACCTTCCTCCGTCCCTACATTTTTTTTCTCGCAAATCAACCCGCAATCCTGTAAAGAGGACCAGCAACCCGACGATCTGAACGAGGTGGAAAATTCCATTGTGGTCAAATTCCCAGATGCAATACAAGTAAACTGTTTCAGTTGCCTGGAGGGCTGCGGCGACAATTGTAATGAAAATCCCTAACACCATCAGCCAGGCACCCCGGACCTGCTTCCTGAATCCCAGGATGATGTAAACCACCAGAGAAAAGAGCATCGCAACTGCTTCATACAGGATGAAAACCAGGAAAGTCCCGGGAATGAAGAGTGTGATAAGGTAAAACAGACTTCCTGTGGCAATCATAAATCGCCCACGCCCAGATCCTGCCTTTCCCCGGCTTACTGTTTTTGCCTGATTTGTAAGTGACAATGCAAACTACCAAAGCCACTACTGCAAGAATGACATCCGTTGCCGCGGTAGTCTGTTCTGTTGGAATATCGATAAAAGTCATACCCTCATCCCTTCTTGCTCCTGGCGTACGGAACCGTTGACTGCTGGGCAAAATCTCCTTTCAGAAACTTAAAATATCCTGCTACTGCAATCATCGCCGCATTATCTGTCGTATATTCAAGTGGCGGAATAAAGATATTCCAACCCTCCTTATCCCGCTCCTCCTCCAATGCTTTTCGTAATCCCGAATTCGCCGAAACCCCGCCTGCAATTGCTACATCTACGAAATACGATTTGCGATTTGGGATTTGGGATTTTTGATCCGGCATCCGGTATCCGGCATCCAGCCTCTGCGCATCCCGTATCCCATATCTCGTATCCCGTATCTGCTCAACAGCTAGTTTCAACTTCCGTACTAGGATGTTGACAATCGTCGCCTGGATAGAAGCACAGAGGTCGGGTCTGTTTTTTTCGATGAAGTCAGGATCTTTTTTCAGCTCATCCCTGATAAAGTAGAGGATGGATGTTTTTAGGCCGCTGAAACTGTAATCGAGATTCAGGATATTGGGCCGGGCAAATGAGAAACGTTCCGGATCTCCCTTCTTTGCTAATTCATCAATTATAGGTCCGCCCGGATAGGCGAGGCCCAGGATCTTCGCTGCTTTATCGAAAGCTTCACCTGCTGCATCATCGATAGTTTGACCTATTACCTCCATATCAAAGTAGTCCCGGACAAGAACCAGTTGTGTGTGGCCACCGGAGACGGTCAGACATAAAAAGGGGAATGAGGGACTGGGAATTTTCTTCTGCGGTTCTTCAATGAAGTGTGCCAGGATGTGAGCTTGCATATGATCGACTTCAATCAGTGGGATCCCCAGAGCCAGCGCAAAACTCTTCGAAAAAGAGGCCCCTACGAGAAGCGAGCCAAGGAGCCCGGGACCCTGGGTAAAGGCTACAGCAGCAAGCTGATTTTTCTGTATCTTTGCTTTCTTGAGGGCGGTATCAATTACAGGAATAATATTCTGTTGATGCGCGCGGGAAGCCAGCTCTGGGACGACACCTCCGAAATCCCGGTGGACATCCTGGGTTGCTGTCACATTGGAACGGATGATTGTTCCTTCCAGCACAGCGGCTGACGTGTCGTCACAAGAAGTTTCAATACCGAGAATAAATTCGCCCATCGTGGAGGTAATCACTATTATCAAGCAAAAATAGCATAAAAACAGCAGGAAAAATAGGGCTCTATATTCTGACAATCCTGATCGCCCTGATCATGACACTTTACCTGGTGTTGAGTGATTCATGGGTTCAGACATTCGGTGCGAGGATGGCTGCAGATTACCTCTCCAAAGAGCTGGGGACTACCTTCCGGATCGGAGGATTCCATCTCTCTTTACGGAATGGAATTGTGATTGAAGATATCCTGGTAAAAGATACCCATGATTCCACCCTGTTTGCGGCTGCAAATCTGGGTGTTAAGCCGATCTGGTTCAGTCTCTCCGGAAGAAACATCACCTTGCATAAAATATTCATCGAGCAGAGTGAATTTCAACTGCTCAAACACCCGGGCGACTCGACGTTGAACCTGGTATCGATCATTAACCACTTCAGTTCGAAAGATACGCCTCCAGCCAAACCTGATACAACCACTGAAGAGCCCCTGGTGATCTCATGCAATTACGTAAACCTGAAAAATGTTCGCTTTCATTTTCAGGATTTTACAAAACCACCAGTTCCACATGGGATGGATTATGCCAATATAGATGTCAGGGATATCAATCTCGATATCTCCCATGTTCTTATCCAAGGAGATACGATCAATGCACTGATTGAAAGTCTCTCTGCAAATGAAAGATGTGGGCTGAACCTCAATTCTTTTCATGGAGATTGTCAAGTGAGTTCCCGCTTCATTAAAGTCGATGACCTGAGAATAAAGACGGATAACTCTGATCTCACACTTGATTTCGCCTTTCTTTATCCCGGGTATAATGCATTTAATGATTTCCTGAAAAGGATTACTATCCGTGCTGAAATTGATCCTTCAGAGTTCGATCTGGCAGATGTAGGCTTCTTTGCCCCTGAGATCAGGGAAATGAAAAATAAATTCAGGTTTGACGGGGATGTAGACGGAACGGTCAGCAAGTTCAGGGCGAAAAACTTTCGTGTAGCTTTTGGGAAAAGCACCATCTTCAACGGGAATATCCTGGCGATCGGTTTGCCGCTCGTGACAGCTACCTGGCTCGACATGAATATTAAAACACTAACAACAACCGCAGAGGATCTGGATAATTTTAAACTTCCCGGAGAGGGGAAAACTCTGGTGTTACCAGATATTATCAAGACTCTCGGAGTGATACAGTTGGATGGTGAACTAACCGGTTTTTACAACGATTTTGTTTCTAATGCGACCATCTCCACAGATCTGGGATCGGCTAAAACAAACCTCTCTCTCCGGCAAAAGACTACATCATCCATCTTTGCCTACAAAGGGGAACTGGATCTTCAATCCCTTGACATTGGAACCCTGACCGGCAATCAGAAAACATTTGGCAGAGTAACCTTACGGGCTAACCTGGATGGTGAGGGACTCAGTCTGGATAATGCCGATTTGTTGATGCAGGTGCATGTCGACTCGGCCAGGTTGAATCACTATACGTATAAAAACTTTGATATCAATGGTTCTCTGATCCGGGAAAAATTCTTCGGAGATCTCAACGTAAATGATCCCAACCTAAACCTTGAATTTCATGGAATGGCTGACTTCTTTGATTCAATTCCTGTGTTTAAGTTCACGTCAAGTATTGATCACGCACAGTTGTTTAATCTGGGCTTGCTTAAGCGCGACCCGGTCGAAGAGTTATCTGTCAACATCAATGCAGATTTTAGCGGCAGTAATGTCGATAACGGAGCCGGAAGCCTCAACCTGCAGAATATCTCTTATCGGGAAGGCCATCATACCGCCATGATCGATTCGCTACTGGTGACAACCGAGCTGGATTCTATCGGCCAGAAGTCCTATTTCATCAAATCGGATGCCTTTGATGCCGATTTTACCGGCGAATTTGCTTTTACTTCACTGATTCCATCTCTCACTGCCTTCATCAATAACTACATGGCTAGTTTGGAAATGAGCGATGATACGACTCAATACCATATTTCCGGACAGGAGCTGAACTATTGGATCCAGTTCAAAAAGACAGATGATATTACAGCCATCTTCCTTCCATTCCTGAAAATCGCCCCTGAGACATTCCTGAAAGGGACTTATAACGAGGAGAAAAAAATATTATCTATGACCGGACATTCGCCGGTGGTGAATGTCTCAGGGATCGATCTTGAAGAGTGGTTTATTGAAGCGGAAACAAGAACCGATAACCTCTCTGTCAATACGGGGTGTGCCAAACTCATCATGGACAAGACTGCGCCTTCAGACTCTGTATACGTGCAAATTGATACACTGTTACTGGCTGCAGACATGCGCCACGACAGCATTCTTTTCGATCTGAGTTCGAAGATGAAGAAAAACTACAGCTTTCTGAAAGGATTTCTTACATCACGTGAAGATGGGAGTGTCAAGATTAAGGTCGACGAAATGGACTTCCTGATCGCCGGGGAGAAATGGCATATCTCGGAAAATAATTTCGTCATCCTGGATACCGCTTACATAGAGATCAATGACCTGGTTTTTACAAGTGATGAGCAATTTATTTCTATAAACGGAAAACTTACAAAGAACCAGATCGACACGCTTGATCTGCAGTTTAACAAGGTAGATTTGTCTGAATTCGATTATTTCTTTTCCAATCCGAATCTCAATATTGATGGCATCCTGACCGGTGAACTGAAATTGTCGGATGTGTACCATGAATTTTCACTGATCTCTGATTTGAAACTAGATGCCTTTCGATTCAATAACCAGCTTCTGGGAGATGCCGTATTCAATGTCCACTATAACAGGCTTGAGAACCGGTTTGATATCCTCTCTAAGATCATCTATACAGGCAATATCGGTCAAAGTGTTCCATTCTCACTGGAAGGGAGCTATTTCCTTGCCGATCCTGATCCGCGCCTGGATTTTGATCTGAAGTTGAAAAACCTGAACCTGAAGATGCTGGAACCATTTGTCTCCGGATTTATGTCAAAATTAACCGGATTGGCTTCCGGAGATGTGAAAATCACTGGCAGCCCTTCTCATCCATCATTGAAAGGGGAGTTGAAGATGCAGCGGACCGAGTTCAATTTCAGTTACCTGAATGTCCCATACTCATTCTCTGATGTGATCAGGATAGATCCGGATAAGCTCGCATTCAACAACATCACTCTCTACGATTCCCTGGGAGATAAAGCTCACCTGAATGGATTTATTTCACATAACTACTTCAAGGATCTGTTCCTGAATTTGAATATTAGCATGGATGACTTTAGCGCCTTTCATAACACCAAAGCACAAAACAGTGTTTTTTATGGAAAAGCAAGGGCTTCCGGGACAGTCGAGATCATGGGGCCACTGGAACATATTCAGGTTGTTGTGCGTGCCAGCACCGGGACAAATACCAAAGTAGTCATCCCGATTAACCTCACACAGGACGTGGGACAAGTGGATTATATCATATTTGAGCAACCATATGATACAATTGAAACCAGGCAACGTGTGTTGAAGCCCGATAATGTCACAGGTCTGACACTGGATGTAAAACTGGATGTAAGACCAAATGCTGAAGTACAAGTGTTTTTTCCCGATCAACTGGGCAACATCACTGCCATGGGAACCGGTCACCTCGCCTTTGGCATGACGCCAACCACTCCTTTCAGCCTCCATGGAAGATATTCGATCACCCGAGGATCATTCCTCTTTCAAATGCAGAACCTGATCCGGCTTCCTTTCACTATCAGAGAGGGGAGTTCCATCTCCTGGAATGGAGATCCGGCAGATGCAAATATTTCACTATCAGCAATCTACAAAACGAAAGTGCCACTGACAGGACTGACATCTGAAGCTGATCAGGTTTCCGGCAGAACACCTGTGGATTGCATTATCAGGCTGAACGGGAAGCTGATGAATCCAATCATGTCGTTTGGATTGGAGATGCCAAATGCGCAACAGCAAGCGATCAATATTGTTTACAATGCAATCGATACCAACGATCAGGCTGAGATGACCCAGCAGGTGCTTTACATTTTGGTCATGAACCAGTTTAAACCTGTAACAAGAGGTGAGAATATGCGGATAGATATGGGTGAAACATCCCTTGCGATTGTGACAAATCAGATAAGCAGTTGGTTATCAGGTATGTCCCAGAATGTTAACATTGGCGTAAACTACAAACCCGGATCCGCCACCTCCACCCAGGATCTGGATATGTCTGTTTCAACCCAGCTGTTTGACGACCGGTTGCTGATTGACGGTACATTTGGCATGTCCTCATATACCAATACATCCTACTCCAACGCCAGCACGATTGTTGGAGATATCAATATAGAATACATTTTAACGAGGAACCGACGATGGAGAGTCAGGGCATTCAACCGTACAAACACAATCGATGTGTTATACAATTATGCTCCTTATACACAGGGCGTTGGAATCTCTTTCCAACGTGATTTTTTTACCTGGGGCGAACTTCTCAGAAGATCGAAAAACAAGAAAGGCAAATGAATACTTTTGTGAAGAGGTGAAATTGGTGTAGTAATTAAACTAATTCGTAAATCGAAAATTGAATCAATCGTAAATTAAAATGAGTTTCACCGTCTACAGGAGTTCTGCCGGCTCGGGAAAAACCTTCTCGCTTGTGAAGGAATACCTGAAGATCATCCTGCGTAATCCAAACAACTTCCGGCATATCCTGGCTATTACCTTCACTAACAAAGCCGCAAATGAGATGAAGGAGCGGGTGATGAAATCCTTACACGATCTGGCCCGGAAGGAAGATCTTCTGAGCGGAACCTCTTCGTATCACCTGATGGAGCAACTTCTGAGTGAGACAGAGATGAGTGAAGCGGAACTCTCAGATAAAGCAAGGGAGGCACTATCTCTGATCCTCCACCATTACTCTGAGTTCTCAATTGGCACCATCGATAGCTTCTCCCACCGTATTATCAGAGCTTTTGCCCATGATTTCGGATTACCGGTATCATTTACGGTGGAATTAGATGAAGATGAGCTTCTCACCACTGCAGTTGACCTGCTGCTGGAGAGAGCAGGTTCCGACAAGGACCTGACAAAACTGCTGGTTCGGTTTCTTGATACCAGGATGGAGGAGGAGAGAAGCTGGAACATAGACTGGTTGCTGATCTCTTTTGCAAAGATCCTCCTCGACGAAGAGGGACAGGTAGAGATCCGGAAACTCAGGAATATTTCTCTGGAGGATTTCAGCCATATATCACGGCGTCTCTATTCATATATCAGGGAGTTCGAGAACCGGATGGGTGATCTGGGAAGTGCTGGTTTGGAACTGATTGCTGAAAATGACATTCCTCAGAATGCATTTTACCGTGGCGCCGGCGGGATCCCAAAATATTTCACCTACCTGGCCGAAGCAAGGTTTGATAAGCTGGAACCATCCAGCTTTGTAATCACTACCATTGAAGAGGATAAATGGCATAGTCCGACCGCTTCAGAGGAATATATATCTGCCATTCTTTCAATCAAATCGCAATTACTGGATTTTTACCAGGAGATCATTCTGCTGAAGGAGAAACAGCAGGAACAGTATACCTTATATAAGTTGCTGGCTAAAACCATCTACCCGCTGGCAGTGTTGAATGAAATTGAGCAGGTTTTGTCCGGATTCAAACGTCAGAACAACCTGGTTCATATTTCCGAATTCAATACCCGCATTGCCCGGATCGTGATGGGAGAACCGGTACCATTTATTTACGAACGGCTGGGAGAACGGTATCATCACATCCTCATTGATGAGTTTCAGGATACCTCACAGTTGCAATGGCAGAATTTCATTCCGTTGGTGGAAAATGCGCTGGCAGGAGGGAATTTTAACCTGGTGGTAGGTGATGGCAAACAGGCAATCTATCGCTGGCGAAACGGAGATGTAGAGCAGTTTGCCTCACTGCCGGAGATTCCGGGAAGTAGTTCAAACAACATTCTGCGACAACGGGAACAGGTTCTTACGAGCCGTTTTTCAGAGCAAAAACTGACCTGCAATTTCCGTTCATCAATGGAGATTGTGAAGTTTAACAACAGGTTCTTCTGCTGGCTATCAGATCACCTGGATCCATCGTTGCAAGGCCTCTTCAATGATGTGGAGCAGCAGCCTGATCCAGGCAAACCAGGAGGATTGATACACCTGGAAATGGTGCCAAAAGATGATCCGGATCTGACGTATGAAGAAGCAACGATCAACCGGATAGAAGAGACCATCAAGCAGGTGATCGATGATGGCTACCTCCTGTCGGATATGGCTATCCTGTGCCGAACCCGGAAACAGGCAGGTCGTATCTCCAGGGAACTGATCCTGCGTGGCATCAACATCGTTTCTTCGGAGTCGTTGTTGCTGAATTTCTCTCCGGATGTTAATTTCATCGCTGAGTTTATCCGATACTTGTTTGAACCCGCCAATACGATTATCCAGGCCTCACTGGCAAGTTATCTTTTCCATTCCGGTTTACTGCCTGAAGAGCAGGATAATCTTCATTCTATGCTGGAAAATATTGCCGGATCTGTTCATCCTGGCGAATACCTGAATCAGGTTTTAGCGAGGAATGGATTGGAAGTGGACCGGGATGAAATGCTGGCATTGCCGGCCTATGATCTGACGGAACAAATTATCCGGCGATTTCGACTAAACCGGAAAGCCGATCCGTACATCCAGTTTTTCCTGGATGCCGTACTGAATTTTGTAGATAAAGATCAGCATAGTGCATCCGATTTTCCCGACTGGTGGGATCAACAAAAGGAGAGGCTCTCCATTGTCGTCCCGGAAGGTGTCAATGCGGTCAGGGTTATGACCATCCATAAGGCAAAAGGGTTGGAGTTCCCGGTAGTCATTTTCCCCTTTGCCGACGAATCCCGGCGGGTTACTAAAGATTATCTCTGGGTAGATCTTTCATCTGATAATTACCTGAAACTAAAAACTGCATTTCTCAAAGCGGAGAAAATCGTCACGCAAACCGCTTTTGGGGAGCAATACAGGGAGGAACTTCACAAATCGATGCTTGACATGGTTACATTATTATATGTAGTGATGACCCGGCCCCAGGAGCGGCTCTACATCCTGACTTCTCCTCCGCCCGGGAATATGGATGAGATAAAATCACTTCCAGCATTTTTTGCCGGTTTTTTAAATTCATCAGGAGTATATCAGGAAGATCAGCTCATCTATGAATTTGGAACTGTTCCCGGGAGGCGATTCAGGGATCAACCATCCAGAGATGAGACCCGTCGCCTGAATACGATTCTCTCCGGCGATTGGCGGAAAAAGATCAGGATCAGGCCCCGGGCGCCGGAGATGTGGGATATGGATAACCCCTCCGGAAAAATCGAATTCGGAAACAGGATTCATACGATCCTGGCTTCTGTTCATCATGCTTCAGATCTCGATGAAGCGATAGAACAAGCGGTGCTGTCCGGAATTATCCAGGCGAACGAAAAAGAGTTGATTCGGGAGATGGGAACGAAAGTGGTGACACACCCATCTCTTGAACGCTATTTTTCAGGTACGGCAAAGGTTCGCACCGAGCCGGAGATCCTGGAGGTCAATGGCCAAACTTCACGCCCCGACCGGGTTGTGGTTGATGGCGAAGAGGTGGCTGTGATCGAATACAAGACCGGAAAAAAACATGATTCTTACAGAAAACAACTCAAGCGATATGGTGACCTGCTCCATGATTTGGGCTATCAGCGGGTTCGTAAATTCCTGGTCTATTTGTCGCCCGAAATCGAAGTCGAAGAGAGTTAACGAAAGGTAGAACACAGACAGGAAAAATGAAAAAAGAAGAGCAACATCTTGAAACACTGTTTAAGCAGAGGTTCGGGGATGACACGATTTCCTTTAATCCACTTCCCAATTCAGGATCAGACAGACAATATTATCGTCTGAACGGCCGGGAGACGACAGCGATCGGTGTCGTTAATGAAGACCGGAGTGAGAACGAAGCATTTATCTCATTTACCCACACGTTTCTTGAAGCCGGTCTTCCTGTTCCGGAGATACTGGCTGAAGAACTGGAGGATCATTGTTACCTCATCTCGGATCTGGGCGATATGACCCTCTTCAGATACCTGACAGGAGTGAGGCAAGAACGGATTGATTTTCCTGATGAACTTGCCGGTTTATATCAGAAGGTGCTGCAGATACTTCCGAAATTCCAGATTGAAGCAGGAGCAAAAATCGATTACAGCAAATGCTATCCGCGTCAAGCCTTTGACAGGCAATCGATGATGTGGGACCTCAACTATTTCAAATATTATTTCCTGAAGCTGGCAACGGTCCCGTATGATGAGCAGGCTCTCGAAGACGATTTTGAAACATTCACCCGATTCCTTTTAGAAGCTCCCTCCGGTTTCTTCATGTACAGGGATTTACAGTCGAGGAATATCATGCTGGTAAATGATGATCCTTATTTCATTGATTATCAGGGAGGTAGAAAAGGTGCACTTCAATACGACGTAGCTTCATTGCTCTATGATGCAAAAGCCGACATTCCACAGGAAACCAGAGGTCAGCTGCTGGAGTTTTACCTGGATGCCCTGGAATCCTGCCTTCCCGGAAAGAGGAAAGAATTTCTGACATTTTTTCCTGGATTTATCCTGATACGGATCCTTCAGGCAATGGGAGCATATGGCTTTCGGGGTTACTACGAAAAGAAAAGACACTTCCTGCAGAGCATTCCTTTTGCGGTAACAAATCTGCGCAACTTGTATGATCTGTGGATGAAGTCGGAATCGAATCCACGGCTCCCTACGCTGATGAAGGTGCTGGATCAAATCATTGGGAATCCATCATTTCAGCATCCTGAAACAGTATCGCAAGGGCTCACAGTTACCATCAACAGCTTCTCCTATAAAAATGGTATTCCTGAAGATAGCACGGAGAACGGTGGCGGATTTGTGTTTGATTGCAGGGCGCTTCCCAATCCCGGCCGGTATGACGATTATCTTAAACTAACAGGTAAAGATCAACAGGTGAAAGATTTTTTCCAGCGGGAAGAAGCAGTTGCAGAGTTCATGAAGCATGTATGGCTTATTATTGATCAGAGCATACTTAACTACCTGAGCCGTGATTTTAAACACCTCTTTGTAAATTTTGGTTGTACCGGAGGTCAGCACCGTTCAGTCTATTTTGCTGAAAAGCTGGCGTTATACCTGAAAGGGAGAAAAAACGTGAATATTGTATTGAACCATACAAATCTTCCTTCAACATAGAGCATGATGAAAGCCCTTATCCTCGCAGCAGGCCTTGGTACCCGACTTCGCCCCATTACAAGCTCCATCCCGAAAGCATTGGTGGTAGTTGATGGAAAGCCATTGCTACAGCATGCACTGGAGCATCTGAAACAATATGGAATACATGATGTGATCATCAATGTGCATCACTTTCCGGAGCAGATCATTCGTTTCTTAAAGAAGCACCACAATTTTCATATAGAGATCGCTATCTCCGACGAGTCAGACGAGTTGCTTGAAACTGGTGGCGGACTTCAGAAAGCCTCCTGGTTTTTTCAGGATGGAGAGCCTTTCCTGGTCAGAAATGTCGATGTTTTGTCAAACCTGAATGTTGAAAAGCTATTGAAATCATATGAAGAGAGAGCAGGGCTAGGAACCCTGGTTGTTCGTGACAGACCTTCCTCCCGTTATCTGTTGTTTGATGACACAATGCAGCTTTCTGGCTGGGAAAACCGGAAAACCGGCGAGAGAATAATCTGCCGGGAGGGAAATGAGTTATTCCCGGGGGCATTCAGCGGGATACAGATCCTCAGCCCGGAGATTTTCTCGCTGATCATTGAGAGGGGAAAGTTTTCGTTAATCGAACTCTATCTCCGACTGGCAAGAAACCAATCAATTCACGGGTACCTGGATTACGATTCTTATTGGAAAGATGTCGGGAAATTAACATAATTCTGAACTATGCCTCCGTTCCTCTATAAAACCGCTCAATATCTTTACGATACGTATAGAGATTCACTCTCGGAAGTAGCTGTCATAATGCCGAACCGGCGGGCTGGCCTCTTTTTGCGGAAATACCTGGCAGGGATGCTTACGCGAACGAGCTGGGCGCCGGTCGTATTCTCAATAGAAGACTTCATTGCAACACTTTCAGGACTAAAAGAGGTAGAGCAGATCCATTGTTTGATTGAACTGTATGAAATGCATCGTGAGGTGGAGGGAAAGAAAGCCCGGCCGTTTGATGAATTTCTCAACTGGGGAAGTCAGCTGCTGTCAGACTTCAATGAGCTGGATCGATATCTGGCTGATCCGGAAGCGTTGTTTACCTACCTGGATGAAGTTCGGGTTATGACAGTCTGGAATCCGGATAACGAACCATTGACAGAATTTCAACAAAACTATCTGAAGTTCTACCACTCGCTGCTGACTTATTATACCGGATTGAAACAACGATTGTTATCCAAAGGCCAGGCGTATCAGGGATTGATCTTCCGCCAGGGATGGGAGAGGTTGCAACGTGAGGAGGCTGACATCCCATGGAAGAGACTGATAGTTGCCGGATTCAATGCCATGACAACCGCGGAGGAGAAGATCATTGATTGGTTGGTTCAGCGGGGTGATGCCGAGTTGATCTGGGATGCAGATAGATATTACCTGGATGATCTCCGGCAGGAAGCGGGTAGCTTTTTGCGTAAATGGATTCACAAATGGCCTGATTCCGCGGAGAGGTGGAAGTTCGATGATTTTAAAAAGTGCAGCAAGGCTATCGAAGTGATAGGAGCGCCGGATGTGATCGGACAGGTGAAACTTTGTGGAGAGATTCTGCAACAGTTGAATGCAGAGAAGCAATTGGATGAACGGACAGCTATTGTGTTGCCGGATGAACGGTTGCTTCTGCCATTACTCAACTCCATACCGGAAGGGGTCCATGACCTGAACATCACGATGGGATTGTCTCTCAGTCAGACACCACTGGCAGATCTCCTCGAAATGGTGTTGCAAATGCATACAAACGCTGTTCGCATGAACCGGGGGAAGAACGCTTCCGGGAAATTCTATTACCGGGATGTGTTGAAGGTGCTGAGGCACCCTTATATCAACCGGCTGGCTATGGTTTCGTTAAAAGGAAATCAATTTGCTTTTCAGGATCTGGTGGAGAAGATCAAGTCGGGCAGCATGGTGTTTGTCCGAAACAAGGATTTGGTTGCAGAAAACACCGGACTCTTTGGAGCCAACCTTGAATTCCTGGACCTGATATTTTCTCCATGGGAATCGCTTCCTGATGCCGTTAAGGGTTTGCAATCGCTGGTAGAAGTGATCGTTTCGGCTTTGAGTCAGGAAAGCAGTGAAGAGATCCCCGATGGAACGCATGATGCACCTCCTGTAGAGCTGGAGTATGCCTATGCTACTTCCCGGATCCTCCATCAACTCCATCAGATCGTAACCGGATCAAAAGATTATTTCACCTGGGATACCCTGGTGAAGTTTCTCAGGAAACTATTCGATACCACCTCGTTGCCATTTTTTGGTGAACCCCTGAAAGGAGTACAGATCATGGGGATGTTGGAGACACGCACGCTCGATTTTGACCAGGTGATACTCCTTTCATGCAACGAAGGGATCCTCCCGTCGGGAAGGAATGTTCAATCTTTTATTCCATATGATGTGCGACGTGACTTTCACCTGCCTCTCTATAGCCAGAAAGACGCTGTTTACGCCTACCATTTTTATCGGTTGCTGCAACGTGCCAAACAGGTCTGGTTGCTTTACAACACCGAACCGGATCAACTTGGTGGGGGCGAGGTGAGCCGGTATGTGAAACAGATCCAGGTCGAGCTTCAGCAGTACAATCCTGATATCACCATCAATGAGAAGTTTCTCTCAACGCCTCTTGCGATAGGAGAAGGATATCCTGCCATCACCATTTGGAAGAACGAAAAGATCAATGATACGTTGATAAAAAAGGCTACCCGCGGATTTGCTCCGACAGCGCTCAACGCTTACCGCTCCTGTTCGTTGAGATTCTATTTCTCCGAGATAGCCGGTTTAAAGGAGCCGGAAGAGGTAGAGGATACGATTGATCCCCGAGCGCTTGGCTCAGCAGTTCACGATGCGCTGATGAATCTCTATAAGCCTTTCAAAGGGAAGGTGCTGACACAGCAAAACCTGAAATCGATGGAGCCGCTTGTTGATCAGACGATCGACAACGCATTCAGGAAGAAGTTCAGCGGAGAAAGGATCAATGCCGGTAAAAATTTGTTGTTGGTTGAGGTCGCCGGAATCATGATCCGGAATTTTATCAGGGGGGAGATAAAGCTGGTTGAGAATCTAACGGATAAAGGGGAGACGATGACGGTGGTCATGCTGGAACAACACCTCACCAGAACCATCAGGATATCGAACCAGGGAACTGAAATGGATGTCAGAATTAAAGGGTTTGTTGATCGTGTGGACCGGATTGGCGGTACAACCCGGATCATCGATTACAAGACCGGAAACGTCAATAAAAAGGATGTGGAAGTACCGGATTGGGAGGAGTTGATCACAAACCCTCAGCTGGACATAGGATTTCAATTGTTGACTTATGCCTATCTGTTGGCAAATGAACGGTCAAAAACAGCCATAAAAGCGGGGATTCTGTCGTTGAAGAAGCAGAGACAGGGACTGATTACCGTGTCGATCCGGGATGAAGAGAGAGGAAACAAAACAGACTTCATCGATGAGCAGGTGGTTCAGAAAATGGAAGAGGTGTTACGTGCGATCCTGACAGATATCTATAACCCGGATCTCTCATTCCAGCAGACCTCCGACGTGGATCTCTGTGTCTGGTGTCCCTATATTAATCTTTGTGGCCGCTAAGGTCAGATTCGGAAAAGACCAGGGCTTCATAGATAAACACATCAGCATCTTTCCAGCCATTCCAGCCGATTCCGGCTTTGTCTTGCGAACAGTGACCGAGGAACTCCTCTTTTGACCACCCCGTTTCTATAGCAACCTGTGGAAGAAATGTGCCGTTTGAGTACCCTTTTTTTATGTATATCCCGTGTTTGCCCAGCTCGACCTCTTCAATGTCACGGATCTTTTTCATCGGCGAAAGAACAGAGATCTCAATCTCAAGATCGTCAATCTCTTTGAGCTGGACCTTGCTGAACCGGTAATCCTTAGTTGAACTGGAGACAGCCATCTCCTGGATCACCTTGTAAAGGGGAATGGTGGCCTTGAAACGACCGATACATCCTCTCAGACGCCCCTGTTTCTTCAATGTGACAAAGGCACCGGTTTGCATCAATAAGTTATCGCTGAATCCGGAGGCATCTATCTTCGGGACTTTTCCGCTGCGGATGTATGAATCGATCGTGTTTCGTGCTATATCCAGCAAGGTCTCTTTCTCAGCATCTGAGAATTCGAACTCTTTTTCTTTCGCTGTTTTCCCCTCTTGTTTGCTTACAGCGATCGCCCAATATCCGACAACCTGTTCTTTATCCCCATATCTCGAGTCTCCCGAATTCTGGTAGAAGAGAGGTGTATATGTATAATCCGGATTCCCTTCCGTCAGGCACAGCAGGGTTAAGACTGATGTCCACCCACAGCAGTTGGTAGCGAGATTGGTGACTCTCTTTTTCTTGTAATCCGAAAGGAACTTTAAAAAGGTATCGGGATTGTTAGTGATGATGGCATCGCATGTGGCTTGATCAGCTTTTTTTCCTTCGGTGTAAGCTGGGTAATGAGAAAAGTCGCTGCTGATGACAAACAGGTTTTTGTCGGTGAAATAGGGCTTGAGAGCATCAGCGATTTTCTCGCATGATTCAGAGGATTGAGTGCCCAGTACGATCGGAATCAGCTGAAACGGTTTCTTCAGATGTACTTGCAGAAATGGAATCTGTATTTCCAGACTGTGTTCATATTTGTCGGCTTCGGGATGGAATTGAAAAACCGGGTGCTCTTCAATGAGTTTATTGGCCAAAGGGATATTAACCGGTACAGCTCCGAGCGGGGTTAAATAATCTCCTTTGTTGTAGATCGAAGCACCCATAAAAGAGACCTGGTGGCTTGAGGCAAGCACAAATACATTCTCATATTGTTTGTCCGGATCAACCTGGTTAAATGCATTGGCCGCAACAAGCCCGGAAAACACGTACCCGGCATGTGGAGAGATGATAGCGACAACATCTGTGAGTTTTCCAGGTTCGGCGTCCTTAAAAAAGTTGGTTAACATCGCCCGGAGCTCTTTGGGATTATCTGAATAAAAGCGTCCTGCTGCAGCCGGTTTCCGGTCATTCTTGTGGGAGGCCTCATCCCGATTCTGGGATGAGCATCCAAATTGTGAACCAAACATAAAGCTTATTAACAAAATGAGTGAAAAACGATTTCTTTGCATAACTTTGATGTAAAATCAAGGTAAAGATACGAAATGTATAAACGATTTGCAATCTTCTCTGCCTTGTTTGGCCTGGGTTTCATCTCCATCTCAACCCAGATTTACCTGCTTCGTGAGTTCCTCTACGTCTTTCAGGGCAATGAGCTTGTGTTCGGCGTGGTGCTGGCAAATTGGATGTTGCTTACCGGGTTTGGAGCCTACATCGGTCGGTTTTCTCAACAGATAAAAAACCGGGAACCTTTCCTGCTCTTCCTCCTGATTCTGCTTGCAGTAATCCCGATTCTAACAGTCTTGAAACTGGACATCTGGCGCTGTGTGGTTTTCCCTACCGGCACCATGGTCGGATTGAGGGATATATTCTACTCATCTCTGTTGCTTCAAACTCCTGTCTGTTTCCTCAGCGGCTTTCTCTTCACAGCCCTGGCTTCTTCACTCTCAAAACCAAAGGGCCGGAATCCACTCGGCGGAGCATATGCAGTGGAGTCATTGGGAAGTATGGTAGCCGGCATCCTTGTGAATTTTGTTTTTCTATGGACGATGGGTTCATTCCCGGGGATGAAGATCATTGCTGTGATCTTTCTGGGGACTGTTGTCATCTACTCTTTTTCTCAATACGCGATCATCCCCAAAATTGCTGTCCCCCTGTTTGCCGGAGGGATAATTTATGCGTTATTCTCTTTCTCCTTTACCGATTTCAGTCTCGCTATGCTCTATGAAGGGCAGGATCTGGTTGTCGATCGGGAGACCCCATACGGACGAGTGGTTGTAACAGAGCAGTCGGGCCAGCAAAATGTATACGAGAACGGGGTTCTTTTATTCAGCTCGGGGAATGTGATCCGGAACGAAGAGTCGGTACATTTTGCAATGATTCAGCATGATGACCCGAAGAAAATATTACTTCTCTCCGGTGGACTCAGCGGAGCGATTCCGGAGATCATGAAATACAATCCCGCCCGGGTAGATTATGTGGAGCTGAATCCGGCGTTGACCGAAATGTCAGAAGAACTTGGATTGCAGGAAGAACTTCCGGGTGTCAGGTTTATCAATGCAGATGCGAGGAGGTATATCACCCATACAGATTCGACCTATGATGTAGTTCTGATCAAGCTCCCCGAACCTGCCACACTTCAGGTTAACAGGTATTATACGGATGAGTTCTTCAGAGCACTGAAGAGAAAACTCGGGCCGGATGGCGTGGTGTCGATGTCGTTGCCTACAGGCTCAGACTACATTAGTGAAGAGGCAGGAGAGTTGAACTCTTGTCTTTATAACACCATGAAGAATCACTTTGAACATGTGCTTATCCTCCCTTCCGGACAAAACTATTTTCTGGCATCCGATGATTCTCTATCGTTGCGGATCCCAACGATGATCATGGATAAAGGGATAGAGACCAACTATGTAAACCCCTGGTACTTTGATGAAGAACTGTTGCAGGATCGAAGCCGGTTTGTGATGAGTCACCTGGATGAAACGGTGGATGTTAACTATGATTTTCATCCGGTCGCCTATTTTTTTCAGCAATCCTACTGGCTGAGTTATTTCAGGCAAAATTATGCATTGATCGGTGGTTTGATCTGTTTTTTGATCGTACTCTCTTTCCTGGCATTGACCCCCGTTAACGCCGGATTATTTGCAGCGGGTTTTACAGCTACTTCTACGGAGATCATCCTCTTGTTGGGATTCCAGATCACATTTGGATATGTCTATCAGGCACTGGGTGTTTTAATCATGGTTTTTATGCTGGGATTAGCTCTGGGAGCAGGGTCCAGACGGTTGATATTCAGGGAGGGGCGGAAGAAATACTATCTGTTGTTGCAACTTATGCTTGCGGCCCTCGCCATTCTGATCCTGATCATGATCACTCTGATTCCCGCATTCCGGATGACTGACGCGTTCCTGTTCGCTCTCTTTCTGATCCTCTCTTTCAGTGTCGCTTTCCTGACAGGGTTGGAGTTCTCTTTTGCCTCACTGCTTTCAAAAGGAGGGCAGGAGAAGGTGGCTGCCAAAAACTATTCGGTCGATCTCTATGGTTCGGCTTTAGGGGCATTACTGACAGCAGTATTTTTCCTGCCCATGGTAGGGATCTCGGGAACACTTCTTTTCCTGGGAATATTGAATACAAGCACAGCTGTGGTGTTCTATATTTCAAAACGCAATGAGTAAGAAAATATCAAAACGTGAATTCATTCGTCACTCCCTGATAGGTCTCGGTGGCGTAACCCTTGGATTGAAATCAGTGGAGTCATTTTCCAAAAAACTATTTCCCATGAACGGTTCAGAAAACCCGGTTGGCGGCTTTGGCCGCTTTAGCAAAGAGTCGCCATATTGTATTGTTACACCGAAAGGAGTGAAATGTATGATCTGCCCGAACGAGTGCATCCTCACAGAAGGGAAGGAGAGCATCTGCTTCACTAAGGTTACGAAAGATGACAAACTTTACACCACAGCCTATGGGAACCCATGCGCTGTTCATGTCGATCCGATTGAAAAGAAGCCATTATTTCAATTTTATCCGGGCTCCAGGAGCTTCTCGATTGCCACCGCCGGATGCAATCTTGCCTGTCTTAATTGTCAGAACTGGGAGATCTCGCAGAAGAATCCGAGTCAAACGAAGAATTTCGATCTCTTCCCTGCTGAAGTAGTGAAAGAGGCTGCCTCCAACGGCTGTCACTCCATTGCATATACCTACTCCGAACCGATTGCATTTTATGAGTATACCTTTGATACGGCCCGGCTGGCCCGTGAAAGAGGAATAAAAAATGTTTTTATCTCAAACGGATTTATCAATGAGAAGCCGTTACGCGAACTGGCTGTCTACCTGGATGGAGCTAATATTAATCTGAAATCTTTTTCGGAAGAGACATACCTGAAGCTGAACGGAGGGAGCCTGAAACCGATTCTAAACACCCTGAAGGTGTTGAAAGAGATGGGAGTATGGTTGGAGATCACCAACCTGATCGTCCCGAACTGGACCGACGATCCTGTCATGATCAAAGAAATGTGTACATGGCTGGTGGATAATGGCTTTGAGGATTCTCCGCTTCATTTCAGCCGGTTTTTCCCTCTCTATAAACTCACAACCCTTCCATTCACACCCCTTCCTATCCTGGAACAGGCACACAATATCGCTCTCGATGCCGGCATCAAGTATGTTTATATCGGCAACGTTCCTAACATCAAAGCCGAAAATACCTACTGCCCGGAATGCAAAAAACTTTTGCTGGAGAGGAAAGGATTTACCATCCTCGAGAATAATATCCGGGATGGAAAATGCCGGTTTTGTGGAACCACGATTGCAGGGAGATTTTAAGAAAATAAGAAATACGGAAATACGGAAATGCGGAAATATGGAGATTCGAAATGCAGTCATATATTGATTTGAGAGGATTAAGGTCCTACTGATTTAATGTAGTTGTTTAAAAGTGCGCAGACGTGCTCTAGCTTATCGTAAAGAGTTAGATATTCATTTTTCAATAACAGTTTTCTTTTATAGGCTTTTATCAACCAAGTTTTTGTCTCATAGAGAGAGCCTCTTGCATAGTAGTAAAACAGCTTTGAATCCTTGTAATGAAACCTCCCATAACCCTCACTAATATTTGCACTAATTGAGTCTGCCGATCGTACAAATTGTTTCCCTAACGTTTCTTTTTCAAAATACTTCCAGGATTTTGCAATTCGCCAAGTTTCCTCTCCCACTTCCATAGCCAGTTGATAAACTTTTAATTCTTCTAATCTCATAATTAAATACTTAAAATTTTTACTCACTATCTATCACTTCTTCTATTTCGTATTTCCGCATTTCCGTATTTCCG
>CAZTSX010000030.1:0-21217 GCA_964616825.1 uncultured Prolixibacteraceae bacterium | reverse complement strand
ACCATGTTTCAACATAATATTTGTTTGCCCTGTATAAATTACTTATATTGCGGATTCTCTCACCACAACTTGTATCGCTTTTCGACTATTGAGTAACCCATTAACGTAATCCATTAAATCAAAAACTCATGAAAAAATTTTACCTTTTAGTATGTATGATGATAACCACCGGGTTATCCTATGGTCAATTGTCTGGTAGTACCTTTGATGATGGCACCCCACCAGATGATTACAATAGTTCAAGTTATGTGAATCCGAGGGGGGTAGACAGCCCGACAGTCCTCCCAGATTATTACAATTATGACACAGAAGGTAATGGGGGTAATTCTTTCCCATGGAATATATCGGGAGGTAAAATGGTTCAGAATTTATACCTTGCCGGAGATTTTAATCAGCCGACTGCTGCGCCAGCTGGAAGTATTACAGCTCTCGCTTTCAGGCTCCGTAATGCGAATCCCATAGGTCCGTGGACATACTCCGAACTTACAATTAAAATGGGACAATCGACTATTACTTCTTTACCCACGGGTGGCTTTTACACAGGATCACTTACCACGGTTTATTACAGAGCCTCCGTATCGTTGACCGGACCTGCAGGTGATTGGATGTATATCACTCTTGATACCCCTTTTGCGTATGATCCAACGATGAGTTTAATTGTAGACTGGGGGCAATGTGGAGTTCCCGGAGCATCGGGATTCAGTTCGTGTTTTACAAACACACCGGGTAGTGGCAGGAGAAACTACTCGGTAGGAGGATGTCCGTTTTCATATTCAAACGTCAGCACATATGTATACCATCTTGGATTTTCACTGAGTACTGCACAAGCTCCTACTGTTGTAACTACTGCAGCCAGCTCCATCACCTCGACCGGAGCAACCCTCAATGGCACGGTGAATGCAAACGGGGCCTCAACTACGGTTACATTTGAATACGGCCTGACCACAGGGTATGGTTCCACGGTTACCGCCGCGCAGTCTCCTGTAACTGGAAATACAGTAACCCCTGTCAGCGCGGCTGTCACCGGCCTCATTCCGAACACTCTCTATCACTTCAGGGCAGTAGGTGTCAATTCCGAAGGTACAGACTATGGGAACGACATGACTTTTACTACATCCACTGCACCTCCGATTGTGGTAACCACTATTGCTGCCCCTGTCGGGCAAACAACAGCCACATTGAATGGAACCGTGACAGCCCAGAATTCATCAACCACCGTGACATTCCAGTGGGGTTCTACACCTTCTTTCGGGAATGTAGCCACGGCAACACCCGGCACGGTGACTGGGAATACCCCTACAGCTGTTTCGGCAGACATTACCGGATTAATACTCAACAACACATACTACTACCGATGTGTTGGTGTGAACATCGCAGGGACTACCAATGGAGCTACCCTTTCGTTCGTGGCAGGGTGTCCGCAAATTCCACCAGCAGGGACCATCACCGGACTGACCAGTGTATGTGCTAACACCACCGGTAATGTCTATAGTATCACTCCCTTGGTCAATGCCACCGGCTACACATGGGGTGTACCCTCCGGAGCCACCATCACGGCAGGAGCCAATACCCCGAGCATCACAGTGACCTTCGGGAGCACCTCAGGAGATGTGAGCGTCTTTGGTACCAATGCCTGCGGCAGTGGATTACCAAACAGTGTTGCCGTGACAGTTAACCCGGTACCTACTCCTACCATAACCGGCGAGGATGACATATGCGCTGACTTAGAAATTACCTACACTACCGAAACAGGGTTCACAAACTATACCTGGAGCGTCTCTGCAGGGGGTACTATCAATTCGGGGCAAGGCACCTACCAGATCGGTGTAACCTGGAACGCAGGCGGTGCACAGACCGTAACGGTGAACTATACCAACACCTATGGATGTTCAGCTCCCACACCCACCACCTTTCCCGTTACGGTTAACCCGTTGCCGGGACCTGCAGGAAGTATCACCGGAACATCTGAAGTTTGCGGAGGTTCCACCGGGATAGCTTATTCCGTTTCTCCCGTCAGTTATGCAACAGGTTATGCATGGTTGCTGCCTCCCGGCGCAACAGTCGCTTCCGGTCAGTATACGAACTCGATCACCGTTGATTTCTCTGAAAATGCCTCTTCAGGGAATATCACTGTTTCTGGCAACAACCTTTGCGGAAACGGTACTTCATCGCCAAATTTCCCTGTTACCGTGTTAAATACACCCGGTGATGCTGGAACAATAACAGGTCCAAATGTTGTCTGTACCGGATCGGTGGGAGTGGCATATTCAGTTGCCCCGATCACCGACGCTACCGGATATGACTGGGTATTGCCATCCGGCGCCACGATTGCTTCCGGAGCCAATACGGCAAACATAACGGTAGATTTTGATGATAACGCTGTCTCCGGAGTTATTACTGTTACCGGAACTAACCCATGCGGTTCGGGCACTGTATCCCCTGACTTCAATCTGACGATATCTACGAGTCCTGTTGCTCCAGTTATTACCTTGAATGGTTTGACCCTTTCCAGCAATTATCCCGATGGAAACCAATGGTACTATAACGGAGCTATCATTACAGGCGGCACAGCACAAACTCAGTTGGCAGCATATCCAGGCTGGTATTGGTCTGTTGTAACCGTTGGTGATTGTGAATCCGATACATCCAACAACATTTATGTGTTAATCACGGGTGTTGATGAACAGGTTATTTCGCAGTTTGTTGTATACCCGGTTCCTAACGAAGGTCGTTTTGCGGTCACCCTCGTTACACTACTGGATAATGAGTTTACCCTGGAAGTATACAACTATCTGGGTGTCAGAATTCATGAGTCCAGGATGCAGCCCCGTCAGGGTAAAGCCGACCAGGTCATTGATCTGAGACCGGTACCGAATGGAGTTTACACAGTGGTGCTCAGAACTGAGGATAATAGGGTAGTGAGGAGGATACTGGTCAATAAATAGTGAGATGGTGAATATCCAATTGTTGTTGGACGCACCGAACCTAATTAGTTTATGCTGAATTGAAGCGCAATCTGCTTCTGAGAAAAACAGCGAACCTCAACGATAGAAATTTTCTGGAATAATGCAAATTCCGGCATTGGTGGCTTTGTTAATGCCAGCATAAACAAAATACCCAGTTCAGATAGTTTCTTTTTCATTGCTGTCTTAATGACACCCCTAAATTAGTAAAATAAATCATTAAGCTCATCAGGAATTAATTTTTCGCGGGTAGATGATGTTTTTATATGAATGAACCTAAAGCGATATTTTGTTGGAGCGGGGGAAAAGATTCTTCTTATTGCCTACATAAAGTTTTGACAGAAAAATTATTTGATGTAAAATATCTGCTCACTACTGTAAATGACAAGTTCAAAAGAATTTCAATGCACGGAGTGAGAGAAGAATTATTGGATAATCAAGCCGAATCAATTGGTATTCCGCTCTTGAAAGTAAGAGTAATCGAAGGCACAAATAACGAGTATGAAAAACAAATGGACATACGGGACAGAGGAGGCTATTTGGTGAACAGTGGGTTTGAGTGGATGAATAGCGGATATTGATTGATGAAATACTTTTTCCTCCTGTATCTCCGGCTCCACGTAAATTCCCATACCGACAATGTATGGCATACCGTCAACTTCAATAAGCTTTATGTAAGATGACTTATCTGAAGGGATAGTATCTCCGGGCTTGGGCCACATGTAATCAACCCATCCGGCACCCTGATCATTGGCTACCTGCATGAATTCCTGGAACAGGTATTTTCCATGAGAATCCTGAAATTCATATACATTAGTTCCTTCCAGTTCCGGAAATGGCGGATCTACTACCAGGATATAAGCTGAATCCATGACGAAGATGTAGGTGTTTTTGAAGAGGAAGGGTGAAGATTTCTCTCTCATGGAAATGAATGCTACCGAGTCCCCTTCTGCCACCATCAGTTCTATAGCCTCATTTACCGCTTCAATGGCAAATTCTTTATCCATTGCAATATCATATGCCCCGCTTCCAACAACAAACTCTTTTCCGTCGGGAGCTGTTGCCAGTTCCACATAAGTGGATTTCCAGGTTGGCATGCTTTCCCCCTGCTTCCTCCAGAAATAGTGTATCCATTCTCCATGTTTGTCGTTTTTTGCTTTCTTGATAAACCATTTCATTATCGGTTTCCCGTTGTCGTCTGTCATATCCATCATATCCTTGCCTACCAGATCCGGATTTGGATGAACGACAAACTCCCCTTCCATATTTGTCACAAAGACGTATGTATCTCCGGATCTCCATTTACTCCTCTCCTGTTCAAGATCGGGCAGGACTGCTTCGCCCTTTTCCTGGATCAGTGCCACTGCATCTTTGACCAGGATTACAACCTCCTCTTTCGTTTGCTCTTTCGACTTCATTGGTTCACATGAAGTCATGACCAGGAATGATAAAGAGAGAAAAGACCCGGCCAGCAGTAACAATACTTTGTTGCACATAACCATGCGCACATTCTTAAATGATTTTTTCATGATTCTTGATTATTGGTTTATACTGGTGGCAAAACAAATAGGATTATAAGCAACAGGAAGTAATCCGCAACAAGCAGAAATGATCTGGATGGAATTGCCGGATTGACCGTTGCTTTTCAGACAAAAATAGGTGATTTAACTATGAAGAGTCAAAAAAAATTTATCATAAGGGATTAAAATAGAACGACACTCCGATCCGTTGCATCAGTGCCTTATCATAGAGGCTATATTGCATGTATCCATTTTAGAAATTGATCATGATGCTGACCATCTTCATCCTGGTAGCGTTCTTGGGATGAATTCTGGGTCTTCTATGGGTAGTGGATTGTCCCGGCAGTAAGTTTCTATTTGCCAGGATTCAAGAGTAGCCCCACCAGGACTCGAACCTGGATCTAAAGTTTAGGAAACTTCCATTCTATCCCTTGAACTATGGGGCCAAGGCGATTTGCGAATTACGATTTTCGATTTACGTTTCACGATTCACGTCTCACCTTTTACGTAACCCGTGCGGCAAAGGTACATATTAAATATCGGATGAGTGATGATTTGAATAACCAGAACTAATCTATGTCCAGGAGCTAAATGTCGATATAGAGCGATGCCCCAATCCACTGGACCATTACCTTATCGTAAAGGCTATAAGGCATGTAACCGTTATAATAATCAATCATGATGGTGAATGGGAAGCTCTCTTTTTTACCCAAACCAATGCCAGCTCCTGTATGGATTCCCGGCCGGAAATCCTGCTCCTGCTCAAAGCGAAGATCTATCCCGGCGATCCATCTGAGCCAATCTTTCCTGGCGATCGGTTTCTCGATCTGTGCTCCGGTCTCCATTAATACTGGCAGCCGTTCGTATGCCGAATGAAAAATGAAACCAACTGTTCCATAAAGTTGCCAAGGCTCTTCAAGCCAGGCGGCGGAAAGATCTACTACATCATAAATACGGGGATTGTCGATGAAGCCTTCGATGTTGTACCGGAAAATATAGTCATCTCCCAGGTGTGCCGAGATGTGATAGATCCGGCCACGGAAACGCCATTGATCCAGTTTATATTGATAATGAATGCCTGCCTTGAATTCAAGGTTAAACAGGTTGACCAGAAATAGTTCAAACGGCTGTTCGAAAAGAAACTGGGTGAAGACCGCTAGCTCAAATCCCAATTCTGAGGCTCTTGTTTGACTGTGACTCCACCGGATCACATTTTTGCGTGTTCCGACAGAAAACATTCCAAAAGCACGGTTTTGCCAGTGTTTATTAGCCGAATACCCATAGGCCGAAGCAGATGTCTGACATTCACTATAACTCAAGCGTAGTGTAGGGAATAGATTCCCTTTGGGAAGCCAGGTAGCCTTACGAACTGTATCCTGAGAAAAGAGAGATGCATTTAGGGATAGGAAAATGAGAACCAGAAAGAGATGCTTTTTCATATCTGGCTTCGAAAATACAGAATCCTGCTAAGAATGGAAAGAGGTAAGAAAAGGTTTTATGGAAAGAAAAAATGTATATTTGGAGACAGAATCATGCTAAACCAGAAACTACAGCAGAAACTACTCCAAAAGCTCTCTCCTCAGCAGGTCCTGGTGATGCGTCTGCTGCAGGAGCCAATCTTATCGTTTGAACAACGAATCAAGCAGGAGATTGAAGACAATCCTGCCCTGGACGAATCAACAGAATCGGAAGCCGAGATGGATGATTATTCTGATGAGTCTACCCTGGAATCAATTGCATCGGATGAAGATGAGTTGAGAGAGGAGACAGACGATATTCCTGAACTTAACAACGAATTTTCTATCGAAGATTATCTGGAAGATGAGGATATTCCGGGTTATCGGCTCACAACTTCAAATCCCAATCCGGATGAAGATCGCCGCGAGAGTCCGATCATTTCATCGGTAAGTTCTCAGGATTTCCTCCTGGCCCAGCTTGGACTGAACAAGTTATCGGAAAAAGAATTCATTATTGCCGCTACGATCATCGGTAACCTGGATGAAGCCGGATACCTCAGAAGAGAAACAGAGGCTATGATCGATGATCTGGCATTCAACCAGAACATTGAAACCAGCCAGAAGGAAGTTGACGAGATGGTGTCACTTGTTCAGGATTTCGATCCGGCCGGCATCGGCGCCAGGGACCTGCGAGAGTGTCTCTTATTACAACTTAACCGGATCCCTGACCAGACAAAGCCGGTGAAACTGGCACGTTTGATCATTAGTAATCACTTTCCTGAGTTCAGCAAACGACGTTTTGACAAGCTTCTTGTTCGGTTAAAAATCCAGGAGGATGAGTTAAAAGCTGCCATTGTTGAGATACAAAAGCTAAATCCCAAGCCGGGAGGAAACGTTGCTGAAACTTCACGTATCGATGAATATATTATCCCCGACTTCACCGTTACCAATATTGATGGAGAGCTGGGACTAACCCTGAACAACAGGAACGCCCCGGAGCTGATCGTAAACAGGCAATATCAGGAGATGCTCCAGGATTATGTTAAGAAGAAAAGCCGGGCGACCAGCACCGAGAAGGCAGCTATCTCTTTCATCAAACAAAAACTCGATTCAGCGCGTGGTTTTATTGAAGCCATCAAACAACGGCAGGAGACATTATTCACGACAATGAGTTCGATCATGGAGTATCAGCATGAATATTTTCTCACGGGTGATGAGACCAAGCTGCGTCCGATGATCCTTAAAGATATTGCCGAGGTGGTAAACCTGGATATATCCACAATCTCACGGGTTGCTAACAGCAAATATGTACAAACCCCTTTCGGCACCTTTCTGCTAAAAAGCTTCTTCTCCGAATCGATGCAAAATGTACGCGGAGAAGAGGTCTCTACCCGGGAGATCAAAAAGGGCCTGCAGGATTTGATTGCAGGAGAGGATAAATCCTCTCCTTTTACTGATGACCAACTTGTTGACTTACTTAAAGGTAAAGGCTATAACATCGCTCGCCGGACCATCTCAAAATACCGAAAACAACTCAATATCCCGGCTGCCAGACTTCGCGTTGAATTGTAAAAACCGCTCTATTTCATGGATGATCGAATCGCCCGAGCTTTATCGTTTCTTTTTCATCCTCTCCTGGTCCCGACCTATATCCTGCTAACACTTCTTAACCTCGACAGGATGTATACCGTCCTGCATACATGGCAATTGAATTTATTCATCATTGGCACGGTACTGATAACAACCTTTATCTTACCGCTTCTTATCATCTTTATCATGTACCGGATCAAGCTGATCTCTTCCCTTTACCTGCCTCAACGGGAAGAGCGGATCTTTCCACTGATCACGATCGCCATTTTCTACTACCTGACATTCTATCTGATGAAACAACTCTACCTCCCGACTTGTTTTCAAATTTTCCTGTTGGGTGCCAGTGTGATTGCTATCATAAGCCTGATCACTACGTTCTTCTTCCGGATCAGCCTGCATATGACAGCCCTGGGTGCGACATCCGGACTATTTCTGAGCATGACTGTCATCTCAGGGGGAGCAGGTTTGTTCCTCCTGATAATCTCGGTCATTATCTCCGGCATGGTAGGATCAGCCCGTCTGAAGCTAAACGCCCACCAGCCTGCAGAGATCTACTCCGGATGGCTGATGGGCGCCGTTGTGATATGTCTTACCTGTCTCCTGCTCTAAAAGGGCATTAACAAAAAACCGATAGTAAGTGGATACATTTGCGGCCCATTCCCTTTCGTGAAAAGTTTGGAAATGGAGTAATAGGCGTTGACCTGGAACCAGCGATATCCTATTCGGAAAGTAGGTCCGTAACTGAATTGCTCCAGGTTTTTCACTTCACGGAACTTCACTCTTAATTTTTCGGTGGTGCCATCAAGGTAATTATCCCCTACAAATTTCGTATGAGCCGGAAGCAGGTAAGCAATCTTAAACCCAATTCCGACAGCAATTTTTGATTTCGATTTAAATTTGAATTCAATAGGCAATTCCAGCCAGGGCATGGCCAGTTTGCTGCGTTTGTAGTTAATAGAATCTGGGATCTGTTCAAAATAAGTGACATTGGAAGTATCTTTAACCAGAAAATTGCCGTATAAATTATTTGCTCTGAAGCCAAGTCCGATCGCGAAACCAAAATTACTTTTCCCGAATGGAACGTTATACATGGCAAAAGCCTGGAATCCCTGATTGATCGTCCGGGTTTTAATCCCTGCCGGGATATCAAACCATATGTCGTTAAACATCCCTACACCAATAGTTACCCGCTTCTTGGCTACCTCATTAACGATCTGTGCCTGTCCGCTGAATGAGGAGGCTACCACCAGGAAAAGAATAATCAAGATGGTGCCGGATATGTGATTTCGTTTCATATGCCTTACTTTATCTTGTACAAATATACACTTACTCTTTGTTAACGTAAAATTACTGCCGTAATTTTTCAGGATATTCACCTTTTTCTATTAATTTTCGGATACCGGCTACAACGATCTCCCTGTCTTGCTTATATGTCATGCCATACCATTTCTCGTTGCAGGATAATACACGCACGGTTACCACTCTCTTCTTGATCAATTCGTTGACGGCTGTTGGGATATAATACTCTGCTCCGGAATCATCTGCATGGGCCTGAATGAAAGCTGTAAATCCCTGCTGAAGATAGTTGAAAAAGGAGGGTGTAAAACCCCAGAAGTTCATTGAGACCACCGTCTGTTCAGGCAGCATTATCTCTTTTCCCATTTCATCCTTATAGAAGATACCTGCAGGTTTACGTTCGATATGGGTCCGTTCCACCACATCTTCAAGTAACAACGAAGGATGGGTCTGACAGATACCCCGGGAGACGAATCCGTGATCGGAGAGTGTCTTTCCTATCTCATATGCCACCATGGAGTAGTCATTTTCGCGAGCTGGTGTCCATTCCCGATAATAGTCTGCCAGTACCTGATAAGCCCCCCGGCCATAGAAATCATCTGCATTGATCACGGCAAAGGGGCCATCTATTTTAGCTGCTGCCATCATGATCGCATGGGCCGTTCCCCAGGGCTTGGTTCGATCTGCAGTAACTGATACTCCTTCCGGAACCTTCCAGATCTCCTGATGGACAAAATCAACGTCGATATGGGATTTCAGTTTCCCGATGACCAACTCCCGGAACTCTCTCTCGATGCTCTCTTTGATCACAAAAACGATTTTACCAAACCCAGTACGGATCGCATCATAGACAGAGTAATCGATAATTGTCTCTCCGTTGGGTCCAATGCTATCGAGCTGTTTCAGCCCGCCATAACGTTGCCCCATACCAGCAGCTAATATCAATAATGTTGGTTTCATAATGTATCTGGTTTCTCGGTACTCGGTACTCGGTGCTCGGTACTTGGTACTCGTTTCTTCTGTTTCTTCTTTTATTTCGTATTTCCTTATGACTCTATTTCCAATTCACCATTGCCGCGTCACTTTACTCCTCGCAATGACATTACTCACCAGTTCACTAGTTCACAAGTTCACCAGTTCCTTAATTTATGTCCTTTCCATGCATAGAAAACAATGAACATATAGCATGGTACTGCCAGCCAGTATGCTTGTTGTGAACCGATAACATCCGACAGGTATCCCCATATGAGTGGCAAAATAGCGCCACCGGCAATCCCCATGATGAGGAGTGCGGAACCTGTTTTAATAAACTTGCCCAGGTCGTGTATAGCGAGCGGCCAAACAGCCGGCCAAACAAGTGCATTCGCCAGGCCAAGCAGAGCAATAAACAGGACAGTATATGGCAAACTGAGGATCACCCCGTCCAGCGTCATCATATCAATGAATTGAAAGGAGAACATGGCTTCAGCAGGAACGACGATCGCCAATATAGTGAAGATAATTCCGAGAATTCCACTCCAGGCCAATGCGTTTTTTTGAGATATCAGTTTCGGAATCGTAATAATCCCTACGATATATCCGAGAATCATGGCCAAAAGCACCAGCGATGTATAATACTTGGCTGACTCTAATGGGATACCAATCGCATTCCCATATCGAATAATGGTATCTCCTGCGATCACCTCTACTCCCACATAGAAAAAGAGAGTGGCCACACCCAGGATCAGGTGAGGAAACTGCAAAATTGAGCTCTTCGAAGCGGAATAATTAGTATCGGTATCCCTGTCCTGTTCTGATTCGATTTCTGGTAAAGGAGCATATCGGATAAAGAGTCCCAGCAAAAAGAGCACACCGGTCATCACAAGGTATGGGTTGATCACCCGTCTGGCCAGGTCATCCAGCGCCAGGTTCTGTTCCTCATGATTCATCCCTTCGAGACTGGCCAGCAAGGAATCGCCGTCATGAAGGATAAAATAGGCCAGGATCAAAGGGGCGATGGCTCCAGCAAGCTTATTGCAGATACCCATGATGCTTATTCGCCGGGCTGCACTCTCCCTTGGTCCAATGATGGTTATGTATGGATTGGAGGCTGTTTGCAGGATTGCCAGGCCTGTTCCTAATACAAATAAACCCAGCAGAAAGATCGAATAGGTCCGGGTCATCGCTGCCGGGATGAAAATTACCGTTCCCAGGGCCATCACCCACAAACCAACCATCATTCCATTTTTAAATCCGGTCTTCTTCAAAATCCACGACGATGGCAAAGCCATGACCGTATAGGAAATGTAGAATGCAAAAGCCACAAAAAGAGCCTGGAAATCCGATAATCTACAGGCAATCTTCAGATATGGGATCAAGATCCCGTTGAGCCAGGTGACAAATCCGAAGATGAAAAAAAAGAGACCAATTATTGTAATGGAGAGAATATAGTTCTTTGTATTGGTTCCCATAATTATCTTGAATTCCCTAAAATCGGAATGAATCTACAAAAATAATGGAATTTCATTTTGTTAACACTTCTTTTAATTTTGAATATTCATTGTATCTTTGAAGAGGAGGTCTGTATTGTTCGAATAAAACTACAGAAGACCATAAATATGGGAGATTTAACTGAAAAATTCAATATCCTGATCGTGGATGACAGGAAAGAGAATCTGCTCACACTTGAGTCGATCATTGACAATCCTGAAGTCAATATTATTCATGCACTTTCCGGAAATGAAGCGTTAAGTATCACGCTTGATCAAGATATTTCATTGGTTCTTCTGGATGTCCAGATGCCAGGTATTGATGGCTTTGAGACCGCTGAATTGATGCGGGGAAGTGAACGAACGAAGGATATTCCTATTGTCTTCATCACTGCAACCTATCGCAATCCAGATCAAATTTTCCGGGGATACGAAACAGGAGCTGTGGATTACCTTTATAAGCCCTCGACCGAAGGATCCTGCAAAGCAAGATCCGTGCCTACATTGAATTCTTCAAGCAAAAGCATGCCCTCCAGGTAACCACGCGGCAGCTGCAAAAAACCATTGAAGATGCTGGCAAGGCTACGCAGATAGCTAAAGAGGCAACATTAGCAAAAAGCTCATTTCTTGCAAGTATGAGTCATGAGATAAGGACCCCGTTGAACGGGATCATCGGTATGACCGACCTGATGCTAATGGATTCGGAACTTCCCGAGCACTACTACGAACAATTGATGGATATCAAGCAGAGTAGTGAATCATTACTGGAAATCATAAACGAGATCCTTGACATCTCCAAAATCGAAGCTGACAAGTTGGAGTTGGAACACATTGACTTTGGACTGAGAGAAGTAATTGGAAAAGTGGTTCGTCTCCTTTCGATAAAAACATTCCAGAAGAGCCTCGATTTTCTCTGTTACATTCCGCCTGATATGACAGACAATCTGGTCGGTGATCCCACACGTATCCGTCAGATAATAATCAATCTTGTGGGCAACGCTGTCAAGTTCACTGAGTCGGGAAAAATCACTCTCTCACTGAGATTGATTGAACAGACAGACTCTATTGCCAGGATTGAGTTTTCGGTTGAAGATACGGGTATTGGTATTCCTTCAGATAAACTTCCTACACTATTCGAATCCTATAGCCAGGCCGACTCCTCAACTGTCCGAACCCATGGAGGCACAGGTCTTGGTCTCTCCATCTCCAAGAAGTTGGTTGAGCTGATGGGAGGAATTATTGATGTCGAAAGTACTAAAGGGAAAGGCAGCAGGTTCTTCTTTACCCTGCCACTGGAACTCGGTAAAAACCAGGAAGACCCCTATCAACTTATTCTGCCGGAGAAATTGAAGGGACTTCATGTGATGCTTATTGATGCCCAAAAAGATCACAACCAGGAGATGGAAGAGATTTTTTCATACTACCACATTCCGCTAACCATAACAACTTCTGCTGAACAAGCAATTACCCTGGCCTCGAAACCGGAAGCCAAAGAGATCCGCATCATTATCATTGATCATTTGATGTGTCAATTATAAAGGGAAGCAACTTTCTGATCTCCTTACCAAAACTCTCCCGGAAGAAGCACACCCAATCTTCATTATTCTTACTGATGACAAATCCCTTCACTCCACCAAGCGAATCAGAGCGACAGGCATCGAACACATTTGTTTCAAGCCAGTGATGCAGAAAGATCTTCATCATATGTTCCAGCGAGTTTTTCACGAGGAACTTGAGCTGCCTGAAAAAGTATCTGACTTGAAATCTAATGGGCCCAAGTTCTCTTTCCGGGATCTGACTATTCTGCTGGCAGAAGACAACCTGATCAACCAAAAGATTGTTATTCAGCTCCTTTCCAAACAGAATATCAAAGTAATTACTGCTTCCAATGGAATAGAAGCTGTCGAGAGAGCAAAAGAGAGAAAATATGATTTCATCCTCATGGATGTTCAGATGCCTGAACAAGATGGTTTTGAAGCTACCCGGCAGATTCGAAGAGACAAGCAAGGCCACAATGCTGAAACGCCAATCATTGCACTCACAGCTAATGCCATGAAAGGAGACCGGGAGTTATGTCTGGAGGCGGGCATGAATAATTATCTTACAAAACCATTAAATCCCGAGGATGTATTACAAACGATTGAAAAATATTGTAAATAAAACTCAATAATTTCAGAATATGTTTAAGAGACTCAAAGAAAAGGCACGCGAGTATTTTCCCGACTTTAACTGGGACACACTAACCAATCTGGGCATCGGAAAGACCATGTTATTATGGTTTCTGGTTATTTCATTAGTTCCTCTTGCCTCACTGAGCTTTATCAACTACCTCTACTATTACCAGGGATTGAATATCCTGTCAAAAAAATCACTCTTTACCACATCACAGTTACGTGTTAACGACCTGAACAACTATTTTCAGCAAGCCGATGATTACCTCACATTTCTGGCCAAAGATCAGGATCATATCCGACTCTTTGCCGGTCTGAATGAAGAGATACAAAAATCCATATTACCGGTTAGTGAGTTTGCCCATACTGAAAAATACAAAATTCTCGCAAATGAGCTGGAATACAGTCTTGAAAAGTCATGGGAGCTGGAGGGATTATATGATATCCTTCTCATCAATACCCAAGGGGTCATCGTGTTTACGATGAAAGAGCAGGGGATCGTTGGGGAAGATCTGTTTCAGGGATCACTCGTCAATACCCTGGTCAGCAAAACCTGTAAAGATATTCTGAACACCGGTGACAGGCGCTTCTCAGACCTTGAGTTTTTTCCGCCCGAGAGCAAAACCATCACCGGAATCCTGGGATTGACTGTGTATGATATATACGGCAAGAAACTAGGGATTCTGGCTTATCAGATTACTACTGAGCGCATCGATGAGATCATTCAATACAGTGTAGGATTTGGAAGTACTGCCAGGGTATACCTGGTCGGTCTCGATCTAAATCTTCGATCGGTTAGTGAGTTTGGCAATACCGAACCACTCCTGCGACAGCGTGAGGACAACTCCAAAACCCGTATCTGGCAAGCGTCAAAAATCAATGCAACAATATCTTCACCTGATGGAAAACCGATCATAGAGGAGGTCACCTACTACCCAAACACAAAGGATATCGACGTCATGGGTCTCTACCGTCAAATTGACTATCTGGAGAAACTGGGTGTTGACTGGGTGCTTGTTGAAGAGATAAACACTGAAGAGGCTCATGCCGTTGCACGGGAGTTGTCGACGTTTGCCAAAATATCACTGGTGATAACCACCATTTTTGTCTTTATCATCTCTCTTTTTGTAACCCGTCGCTTTGTCACGCCAATTAAAAGTATCTCAGCGTGGGCCAAACAAGTTTCACAAGGCGAACTGGAGAACAAAGATATCATAGTGTCAAACGATGAGGTAGGTGAGATGAAACACACGTTTAACCGGCTTGTCTCCTCTCTTCAGCAATATGCAGACCTAAGTCAGGCTATAGCTCTGGGTGATTATACGAAAAGCGTCCCTATCCGGAGTCAAAAAGATGTACTCGCGAAGTCGATGAATGAGATGGTCAATAGCTTCAGAGGGGTTGTAAAACAAGCAAAAGCAGTTGCGAGTGGCGATTATTCAACAACTGTAGTTCCCCGAAGCGATCAGGACACTTTGGGTATCACGCTCTCTGAGATGACTAAAAAATTGCGGGAGACATCTCAGGAAATCCGAAACCAGGATTGGTTGAAGACGGGACTCAATGAACTCAGTTTGAAAACCAGTGGAGAACAGAGTATCAAAGATCTGACCAATGCCTTATTGATATTCCTTGCACACTTTCTCGATTCACAGATAGGATTGCTGTTTGTGATGGATGAAAAAAAGACCCTGCAACTCACCTCTACCTTTGCATGTAAACCTAAAAAAACAAGTTTTGCGCTTGGCGAAGGGGTCATCGGGCAAGTTGCGAAAGAGAAGAATCCGGTCATCTTCACTACTTCAGGTTCAGATCTTCCTGCAGTCAACATTGGTCCATCTACTGAAAAGCCGGAGCATTTCGTCGTGGCCCCGGTCTTGTATGAAGGATTAGTTCTGGGTGTCATCCAGTTGGGTTCTTTTCATCCCTACGATGAGTTGAAACAACAGTTTCTGGATTTCTCACTTGAAAACATAGCTATCGCGATTCATACTGCCAGATCACGAGAGAAAGTTGAACAGCTACTCATTACAACCCAGGAACAGACCAACGAACTGGCAGAACAAAAGGAGGAGCTCAGACAGATCAATGAGGAACTGGAAGAGCAGACTAAAGCACTCAAGCATTCTGAAGAGAACCTGCAACATCAACAGGAGGAGCTTCGGGTAATCAATGAAGAACTCGAGGAACGAACGAAAGTGCTGGAGCTGCAACGAGATGATATCCGGAAGAAAAACCAGGCATTGCAACAGGCACAGATCGAGATCCGTCAGAAGGCAGAAGCCCTCGAAGTAGCCAGTAAATACAAATCGGAATTCCTGGCAAACATGTCCCACGAACTCCGAACACCTCTGAACAGTATCCTTGCACTTTCTGAACTTCTGGCTTCAAACAAATATAAGGGACTGAATAAAGAGGAGATTGAGTTTGCTCATGTGATCAATTCATCCGGTAAGGATGCGAAGGGAATGCCTGAGTCGATTGAAACAGATCCGCAACATGCGTTACAGATCATCAAGAACCTTCTTTCCAACGCGATCAAATTCACCGAAACAGGAAGCGTAACTCTGAGTATGCACAGGCCCGGCAAGAATGTGATCTTTACTAACTCCGATTTGACCTTTTCAAATTGTGTTGCGTTTGATGTGGTTGACACAGGCATCGGAATCGCTGAAGATCAGGCCAGCATGATATTTGATGCCTTCCAGCAGGCAGATGGAACAATTAGCCGGAAGTTTGGCGGAACGGGCCTGGGATTGACCATCTCACGGAGCCTGAGCCGCTTACTTGGAGGAGAGATTCACTTAAAAAGTGTCCCGGGAGAAGGGTCAACCTTTACCCTCTATCTGCCCGAAAAATTGGATATTCCACCCGACGAGAGCATAACAGGTAAACCAACAGAAACGAAAGAGTCTTTGAAAAGAGCGCCTATTACCGATCCTGAAGGTGTAATTCCTATGATTGAAATTGATCAGGCAGAAGCGAAAAAAGCCGATAAGGTCTTCGAGAATAAAAAGATCCTGATCGTGGATGACGACATGAGAAATGTCTTCGTCCTTACTAAAATCCTGGAAGATAAAAAGGTAAAGATCGTGGTTGGTAAAGATGGTCGGGATGGGATCGAAAAACTCTATCAGAATACCGATACCAATCTGATAATCATGGATATCATGATGCCACAAATGGATGGATATGAAGCCATGCGTGAGATTCGAAAAGATTCACGTTATACAACGTTGCCGATCATTGCATTAACGGCAAAAGCGATGAAAGGCGACCGCGAGAAGTGCATCCAGGCCGGAGCCAATGACTATCTCTCTAAGCCGGTCCAGACTGAGAAGTTTCTATCCCTTCTCCGTGTGTGGCTCCAGAAATAGATAATTGGGAATTCGTTAAAATTTTGCCTGAAACCGCAGGGTAAATATATTCTGTGGAAATACCCTGCTGTAGTCATTGTAAACAGTCCTGTCATTCACAGTATATTCCTTCACCAGATTTGAATTTCCACTGGCATCTTTTCCTGCCTTTTCATTGAATGGCATCGCATAGGCTATTTGGATCCTGAGGTTCTTGGTGAAAAAATAATTCCATGCAAATGTGAATGTATGGTATGTGATGTCGGCGCAACCACTTTCCAAGGAGTTCTCGACTAGATTGTTCGTCACCTCGTTGAGCACCACCACAGGATTATTCCCATCAATGGTGGTGATGGTTTGAATGTTAGAGGTACTTGCATTATAGCCTGCCACGCCAATCTGATTTCCTGAAAGCTTCGTGTTTGGATCGTAAAAGTCCCACCGAAAGGCAAACTGGTTACGCTTCCCTATTCTCTTGATTAAATAAACATATCCACCCATGAAATTCCGTCGGATGGTCGGGATCATCTCATTGGTGTTGGTTGTCAGGGATGTTATCGTGAGGGTATCATTACCCAGATTGAACTGTGCCGGGTCCACAACAGAAAAACTGCCAGAGGCGCCTGAATAACCATTGATACCCATCAAGTATTCCGCTCTTATCTCCATTCCCCCAAGAATATCCATATAAAGCTGCATTTCCGCACCAAACCAGTGACGGGTAACACTCTCTCCAATCCCTACATTCTTGTCCAGGGTATAATCACTATTCAAAACGGTAGTAGAATTAGATTTCTGCCAACCAAAATACCCGCTTGCCCCTATGTTAAGTTTGCCAAAACTTCCTAATTTAAAGCCATATGTCACCCGGGTCATGATATCTTTGAAAGGGTCGAAATCGACTGACCAGATGTTGACATTGGTTCCATAAATATCATCTATCACCCTGAACTCATTGCCATTCAAAACGGCCAATTGGACTTTTAATGGAAACGTGGGGGGTGCCACCTCGAGTTTGACGCCAATGCCTCTCTCCCCTGGATATAACTGCCTGATTACACGCGATCTCTCAGGCACTTCCCGCTTGCTCGAAGAGTATTCTACCGCAAAATCTGGCCTGTTAAACTGACCTGCCCAGAGGGAGAACGTCTTGATCCATGGATCGTGCAGTTCCACATAGGCATCCTTTAAAACTATGCCTGTAGTCGAGAAATTGGGTTGCAATACAAAAATCACACCTTCAACAGGTTGGTATTTAACCTTGATCCGTGCCCGGCGAATCATGAATGTGTTATTCGGAAAGATGGCAGGATTCTCATAGTGCACCCACTGGGCCTGAATATACCCGGAGAGTCTGATTTTAGTTCTTTTTGCCAGTTTATCTTCACCAGCTGCTAACCGCTCCTCGAAACCTTCTACCTTTTTGTGGAAAGAGATCCTTTCTGTCTTTATGGTGTCGTTTTTCCCCTGGGCAAAGATCTTACCCGGAAAGTGTGTAATTAAAACGCATATTATCAGGGATAACACAAAGATGGCTTGCAGCGTTTGTCTCATTTCTCCTTGTTTTATATTGACGCAAAATTAGGTAATCACAATAACCGAACGTTACACTAATATTACTGAAATATTAATAAATTGTTAATAGAGTTAGAGCCTTATTCATTGGTTTCGTGGATCAAGAATCATACCTCTTGGAATCTATGAATATTTCATTCAAAGATAATCTTTTTAATAAAAAAGCCCCTGTCTCGAAAGACAGAGGCTCAAGCTCTTGGATTGCATCACTTGCTTAACAATTGTGCTACCTCAACCAGTCTGATGAAATCTCTCCGGTATCCAAACGGATCTTTTCCAGTTCCTTCTTTCGCCATCGCCAGGGTGTGGTCATAGCTGGCATTTCCCTTTAATTCTGAATCTCTCAGTAACATCCCGAATTCTGCGACCGCAGAGGCAAATATCAGGTTATCGCTGGCCTTTAGCCGGGTGATGTCTCGCTCCTTTACACGATGTACAATCAGTTTGCTGACCGTATCGGCGGGCTCCTTATATCGAAGTTTAACAGTCATCAGGTTTGCTCCTCCTGATAATTTAACCTGTTGGTACTCTAATGGGTCCACATTGGTGAAATCCTCATTGGAACCGGCCAGTACAATCTCATACAGCGCTGTGACGGTATGGCCGCTACCGATATCGCCTGCATCCTTTTTATCATCATTGAAATCCTCTTTGTTCAGGATCCTGTTTTCATAGCCAATCAACCGGTAGGCTTTAACTTTTGCCAGATTGAATTCTACCTGGATCTTCACATCCCTGGCGATGGTAAAAAGGGTTCCCCACAACTCTTCCCCGAAAACTTTTTTCGCCTCCATGATATTGTCGATGTAAGCATAATTGCCATTACCCGCATTGGAGATCTTCTCCATCTTGGAATCCTTGTAATTTCCCATTCCAAATCCGAGAATCGAGAGAAAAACTCCCTCTTCCCGCTTTTCTTCAATAAGTCGTGTCATCTCGCCATCGCTGCTGGCTCCGATATTAAAATCGCCATCGGTTGCCAGAATCACACGGTTGTTGCCACCCGGAATATAATTCTGCTTCGCTATCTTGTAGGCTAACCTGATCCCGGCTCCTCCTGCTGTTGATCCGCCTGCTTCAAGGTTATCCAGGGCAGATACAATCGTTTGTTTGTCATCACCTGATGTAGACCTCAGAGCGCATCCGGCAGCTCCGGCATAGACCACGATGGCGACCCGGTCTTCCGAACGCAGGTTCCCTGCCAGGATCTTGAATGCCTGTTTCAACAAAGGCAATTTATTAGGCGAATCCATAGAGCCGGAAACATCAGCTCTTCAATCCGGACAGCATCTTTATATGGCAGTGAGTTATTATTCAAAAACCTCCTTACATTGGAATAAGATGCTCTGTCGACATCGATAGAGAATGTAGACAACGGATCATCTATTACCTCTTTGAATACATTCTCATTAATCTTATCATACGACTCCGTATTGTGCTGAATATAGGTTCCATGGTCTCCAGTTCCAGAACCTTTTGAGCATGCAACACCTCCAATACTCATATATTTACCATTGCGGGAGGATCCACTGAGATTCTTACCTTCCACCTTTGGGGGTGGAACTGATTGCCCTTCCAATGCCAGTTGCTCCTGTTGTTGTGTTGGAATGGTTACATGCGGATTAGGTTTGATTTTCCCCGTTGTGGGTTGATACTCTACACAAGAATAACTTGCGAGAAGCATGGTAAAGGTTAATACCCTTTTTACTGTTGTTTTCATGATGGTTGATTTTGGAATTAATAGTAAATCTTTGCAATCATGATGCAGCCTCAATCGATTTTTTACAAAGCCAGGTGAATTTTCCTGTATCTTTACTGGTGAAGAAGGTTCGATTTCTCATACATTGACAACAGAGAACCATAGAGATTTCCTCCCTGATGAAGAGCTGGTAAAAGCCTACCGATCTACTCAGGATAAAGAGATCGTCGGGATCCTTTTCAAGCGGTATACCCGTTTTGTCTTCCTGGTTTGTATGAAATATCTGAAAAATGAAGAGCAGGCAAAAGACATGACGATGCAAACCTTTGAAACTCTCTTTCATAAATTGAAAATACACGAGATCAGGAATTTCAAGCCATGGCTGCATATAGTCACCAAAAATCACTGTCTGATCCAGCTTCGCAAAAGGAAGGAGATCTCTCTCTTGAATGAGAATCGCATCCATGAAATTCCTGAAACTGTGGAATCTGAACATATTCTGCATCTCTCTGACGAAAAAGAGAAACGATTGAGTAATCTGGAAGATGCCATCCTTTTGTTAAGTAAAGAACAGCGCTTATGTATTGAACTCTTCTACCTCAAAAAAATGCGTTATCAGGAGGTTTCTCAGGAAACCGGATTCACTTACAAGCAAGTGAAGAGTCATATCCAGAACGGGAAACGAAATTTACGGATCATTTTGGAACAAAAAGATGAATAATAACCTCCATACAGTATTTTCAGGATCTGATTGCCCGACACATGATCAGCTGCTGGGATATGTTGATAACCGGCTTCCTGAAAAGGAGAAGCACCTGATCGAAATGCATCTGGTTGACTGTGAAATGTGTTCTGATGAGGTAGAGGGGCTGGCAGCGATGAGAGATCCTGAACAGCTTCCTGTTATTGTAGAAGAGTTGGAGCAGCGGGTAGCAGCCAGTCAGAGCAGGCGCTTTCGGATGAACACCAGAGCGATCCTGGCAGCCGCTGCTATCATCGTTCTTTTAGTGGGAGCCGTGTTTATATTTCGATATGTGGTCTGGCAGAACCAGGAACCCCTGATTTCTGAACAGGCAACTGCCCCCCCAACTGAACAAGAAGATGATCTCCAACAGAAAGCAG
>CAZTSX010000029.1:7581-26554 GCA_964616825.1 uncultured Prolixibacteraceae bacterium | reverse complement strand
ATGATTCTGATTAAATAGACAGGATACTGTCCCGGATCATGACATCTAACTTCCACTCAGCATTCTGATCTCCCATGCAATGTATAGCAGGTAGACGATTAGCAGCAGAATGCCTGCTTTGATTCCCAGCTTCCACCTGTTGATCATCAGGAATAGAAAGATGATGATAATGGATGCAAAGAGGACGATGATAGAGGGAAGGTATCCTTTATTATCCACGACTATTGCCCCACCATTGATTAACAGGAAGATCAGCGCCGGCAATCCGATCCCGATCAGGATATCAAACACATTCGATCCCACCGCGTTGCTGATCGCCATCTCGCCTCGTCCCTGGCGGGCTACGATAGCCGAAGAGATCAGGTCAGGAATGGAAGTGCCTACGGCAATGATGGTGATAGCGATGAAGATCTCCGGGATTCCGATCGCCTCGGAGATGATTATGGTGCTCTCCACCAGGATGATGCTCAATCCGGAAATGATCAGGATCGAAATGAAGAAGAGAGGGAGGAAATATTTTTTTACAGGGAATAGTCGCTGGAGTGACTTCTCCACAGGTATACTTTTCCGGGAAATAAAGGATAGTTGTTCAGGAGTGGCTCTCTCTTCAACGACTTCATCGGGCTTAATTTTGTATGGGAAGATCTTCTGGTAGAAGAAGACAAAAACGATATAGAGCAAATACAGAGCCAGTAATGCCAGACTTTCAAGCAAACCGATATTTCCGTTCAGCATGATGAGAGAGAGAAGGATGATGGTGATGAAATAGGAGAGGAGATCCCTGGCGATGGGTTGCCACCTCAGAACAGCTTTCTTGATCACGGCTACCACCCCGATGATCACAAGCATGTTAAATACAGCGGACCCTATAATGGTTCCCAGTCCGATCTCCAGGTGTTCTCCCGGACGAAGCACGGCAAACATGGCAATCGCCAGCTCGGGAGCGCTCGAACCGGCAGCCATCAGGGTGGCACCGGCCATGTTGGACGACATACGCAGGTTGCTCGCGATAATATCCAGGGAAGGAATGAAAAAAGATTTCGTCACCCTCCAGAGAAACAGGAATGAAACCAGGATTCCGATAAAACTAATTATAACCCACAATGCATCCATAAACTATCAGGTATAACTTCTGCTCAGATCTTTTACATCAATATAGATATTCTCTATTTCCGGGATCGCCTTCAGGATCCTCTGTTTGATCTCATCGATGATATCTTCCACATAATAACCGGTGGATTCTTCATCAATGTCGATCGATATAATAACCAGGTACTTGTCGTTTCCGATAACCATCGTCTGTACCTGGTTCACATGCTCCACCAGTTTATAGTCGTGAAGGATCTCTTTTATGATGACGCGCTTTTCGCGTGGAATGCTCTCTCCGATGATCAGGCGTTTGATCTCCAGAGCCATTTTATATGAGATCAGGGTAAGCAGGATACCCACCAGGATACTGCCGATGGCATCGAAGATAGGGATAAAGATGGCAAGGCTGGTGGTGATCAATACAATGACCAGTCCGGTCAGTGCGGCAAAATCTTCCAGCAGGATCACCATCAGGCTGGTATCGGTCGACTCCTCGATCGCTTTCAGGATGGGTCTGCGACTCCTTTTTCGAAACTCCTTGTAAGCGATCCGGAATGTTTGCGCTTCGATGAAAATAGATATCACCAGAACGACATAGATCCAGTAAATTTCCCGCAGCTCTTCCGGATTCAGGATCTTATGGATCCCCTCGTAAACGGAGAAAAGCGCTCCTACAAAAAACAACAACACCGCGACCAGCAACGACCAGAAAAAAGCTTCACGCTTGTATCCGAAGCTATGCTGCTCGGTGGGAGGCCGTTTCGACCTGACGTCACCGATCAGTAAAAAGACCTGGTTGAAGCAATCGGCAAACGAGTGGACCGCTTCGGCCAGCATCGCCGAACTGGTTGTAACTAAGGATACAATGAGTTTGATAACGAAGATGAGAAAATTACCCACCAGAGCAAACACCACTGCTCTTCGGGAACCATTATGGCCGGATTTCTTCATAAGATCTTCTTCGTCTGATTCGGTGAGCAAGTTACAAAATTACGAAGTGATTTCGTCTCTTGTTCGATAATTGGCTATCATACTGGATCTGCAAGATTGATGTAATTGTCAATTAGTCTCTCTGGTCGAACCATTTATTTTCTATTTTTGCCAACTGTTAAGGGTTATTAGGACTGATGACCATCAGGAAAAATGGAATGGGAATCCGGTCATGCTACAAATCGTTAAATCAATTACTATGAGAACATTGAACATTTACAGGTCTGTTGCTTTAGGGCTGATGATGATGCTCTGTCTGGCAGGCTTTAACCAGGAATATTACGCTAAACAGGTGGTAACAGGAAATAGTGGCAGATTTGAAACGATGCCACCTTATCTTGACTATGTTTCTCTCCAGGCCTATAACCCGGTAAGCCAGGTATCTGATCTATTCGGGACGATCTTCACCCAGTCGGTCCAGGATATTCTGATCAGGGGAAAGTATGCCTATGTGACTGCGCAGGATTCAATCGCGAAATACAATCTGAATACACTGGAGAGGGTAGCTGCCGTAGCAGATTCGGGTGTTAATAAGCTGGGGATTCATAATGGAAACCTGGTGATCTCGAAACAGTATCCGGTAGCACAATATTTTGCAACAGTCAGAGACACAGGGAATCTGTCGCTCGTGAGTAATATAAGTGGGATCTCGGGTGATTGCATGGAAATTATCTCAGTAGCGGATTCGGTATATCTTGCTGTCAATGGAGGCTGGATGGGAACAGACGGAAAGATCGCAGTTATTGATCCCAACACCTGGACACTGGTTCGTGAGATTCAACTGGGTACAGATGCAGTAGGAATTGTCAATCTATATCTCTACAACGGGAAGATCCTCTCTGTCAACAAAACTCCTTACGGAGCGCCTGAGCAGGGTAGCATCACCCTGTACGATCCGTTCACAGCCACTTTTCAGAATTACCTTTTCGGTGTAATAATCGGATATGGTGTCGAGCTCTCCGATTCAACCCTCTTTGTGATGATGAACGAAGGAATCGGAGTCATCCACCTCCCCACCATGGAGATAGCAGATACCTCCCGGATCCCGGATCCCGGATCTGCCGGTTTTATCTACATTACATCAGCCGCATTTGATACCATCAACGACAGATTCTATGTCAATATTGGTGATTACATGAATCCGGGATATTGCCTGGTAGCAGATCTGATCGGGGATTCCATCACTTCCTATGCAACCGGTATCAGTACAGAAGCCATCGTTGTCGACTACCGTGAGAAAATGCTTGGCATTCCTGTCCCGGAAGCAGATCCGGGATCCGTTGTCTTGTCTCTATATCCAAACCCGTCATCCGAATGGATTCACATTACTGTTGAGAGCGACATATCCGTAAATGAGATAACCATCTTCGATCTATACGGAAAGGTGATCAAGAGAAAAGCTCCAATCGGAATGAATGCAGGATCCCATCGTATCGATGTCAGCAATCTGCCTGCCGGCCTTTATTTCCTGGCAGTAAGAACCAGCACAGGATCAGCCACGAAAAAATTCGTAAAACAATAATATCTGGAAGCGACCAGACTACTCGTTCATACTTCCCTCAATTGCCTGCAACCGCTGTCGCTTCCATCTCAACCAGGCTGCCGAAATGTAGCTCCCGGGTTGGAACAATGCATCGAACCGGTTTGTGATCGCCAAAAAACTCGCTGTAGACATCATTCACCTGATCCCAGAGAGCGATATCAGAGATATATACCCGCATCTGAAGTACTTGCTGTTTGCTGCTTCCGGCTTCGGTTAGCAATTGAGCTATCTTCGATAAAACCAGGCGGGACTGTTCTTCAATTGTTTCAGGGATTGTTTTTGTCTCGGGATCAACCGGCAGTTGCCCCGACAGGTAAATGAGTCCGTTGTGTTCGATGACCTGTGAATAATGCCCGTTGGGCTTGAGCATTTTTTCTGTAGAAATAATCTTCATTTTGTATCGGATAAATTGGCCATGCAATATACAAAATTGCTTTTACGTTTTTTATTTCGTATATTCCACGTTCAAATACATTCAAAATGAAAACACGTCTTTATTTCGTCCTGATTTCGATCATGGTAATCCCCATCCTTCACTTCTCTTCCTGCAACAAGGTGAAAAAGATCACTTCATTCGATGTCTTATATACACTGCCAACTACAATTAGTACGTTCACACCTTCAGAAATGAAAAGTGGAGAGGAGCTTCTCTACTCCGGATCAATTGAAGCTAACCTCGACAGTATTCTCCACGCCAATGGGTTCGATCCCGGTGTGGCAGGCAATACGCAATTCATCGAATGCACAGTCAGTATTGTACAGCCCTCAACGGTTACATTCGGTTGGCTGAAATCCGCTCGCGGGGAGATTTCCGACAATCCCGAATTCTTTCCTGCCCGGGAAGTAGGAACTGTTGTCAACAATGACCCGGAAACCACAACTGTGGTGTTGATCCTCTATCTTCTGATGATGTGATCACGCACACCATCTTTATATGCTACGATAAAGGCATCCCCCGGATGCCGGCTTGAATCATTTGATCCCGTAGCTTGTCAGCACATAACATGTTGTCGCAGTTTCCTACAAGGTATCGACGCACATTCCCATCTCGTTCCAGGCGAACGGGAACGGGAATGCGGTAGCGTTTTTCAATCCACTCAGCCGTATATTTGTGCTGGGCGAATGCAAATACCTGAACCACGTAGTCGTATGTTTCAACTGGTTGCACTTGGGGTGGTGGTGGATTCATGACAGGTGGGGGATCACAGGGAGTTGGCTGGATGTATGGATCCGGTAGCAGGGGAGACGGTCTCCTGGGCAGTTGTGGCTGCCTCTTCCCTGTCCCGAGGTTGAGTGCGATGCCAAATGAAAGATAGTGAATGATATCGTTTCTGTAGAGGCCCACAGTATTGTCAAGCATGTCGGAAAAGTAGAAACGTGCTGTGTATTCCATTCCCAGGCTAATCCTGGAACCGATGCGGTATTGGAATCCCAAACCAATAGGAAGCAAGGTTGCGGCGTTGAAATTCTGTAACGGATTGTCAAACTCCAGTGAGTCAAAATCGTAAATCTTATTCATCATACTGGAATACCATCCTCCATAACCTATCCCGAGAAGCCCGTAAAAAAAGAACTTACGTGTAGGTTTGTATTGAGATATCAGGTTGGAGAAATTGAGAATCCCGTTGAATGTTCCCTCAAGGAATGCGCCGGAGAATGACTCTTCAATGATACTTTCATCGAGGACGATGGTTCGTGAACCTCCATTCAGGAATCCACCCAGTAGCTGAACCCGGAGACCAAAAACATTACTGATGTGATACTGGCCATAAAAGCTGAGAGCCAGACTGGTAGATCGACTAAAACTGAAATTACCCGAATTCAGTTCACCGGTATAAAATGTAGGACCGATCGTGAGGCCCAGCTGGCCGGTATTGGCATAGGGAGAACCTTGATTAATCTTGAATGAGTAGGTCTGTGAGAATGTTGCCGGGAGAGTGAAACAGCATACCCAAAGAATCAAATATGCTTTTTGAATACCTTCATGAAAGACCACAATTCCAGGTAAAATTAATGGATTGCGATAGTCACCGACCAGCTACTCAGGGAATTCTTTGCACAAGGTTATTAACAAATCTACCCCTCCAGCCTCTTATGCTTTTCGGTTTCGATATTCGTGAACCGAACCACCTCTTTTTCCGGATCAAACATGAACCGGAGCGTGACATGAGTTTTGACAACCGGGATCCCCAGCAAGCGGTAGATCTTGTTAACGGTAGTGTTGTAATCTCCTACCCACGACATGTCGAGAGTCTTGAATTTGTTGCTTTTTACTGCATCAATCATTGTCATGAAGAGGGCTCCGGTAACTCCCGAACGCTGGTAATCAGGGATGACGGCAGTAAGAAACTGCCGGACCCGTGTGACGGTCCCTGTTTTTTTATAATACAAGAACTTCAGCTTATTCCAGAAATTCAACTGGCCGTTCCCCAGCTTTTTAAGGATCTGGTTGACATCGGGAAAAACGACAACCAGGGCGACAGGTTTGCCATTGTCATAAGCAAACCAGATCAACTTTTCGTTGATGATCGGTTTCGCTTTTTTCATGATCTTCTCGATCTCCGAATAATCGAGTGGAGTATAATCTTCATGAAAATCGGACCATACAGCATTGTAAATGGTACAGATGTCGGTGAGATGCTTCTTTTGGTTGGCAAAAGAGAAATGCTCAAACTGGAACTTGTCACGCATATGGTTGGCAAACTTCACCTGCCGGTCAGGGAAAGGAACAGCCATCTCTTGTTCATAGGAGTATTCTTCATAATAAGTTTTGAAACCATATGCTTCAAAGAGATCTTTGTAATAAGGGAAGTTGTATGGCATACCATAAACGGGTGGTGAAAATCCATCGACAAGTAATCCCCAGTTGGTAATGTTCTCACCGAAGGTGATCGGGCCATCCATTGCCTCCATGCCATGGTCTTTCAGCCAGTTTTTACAGGCATCAAAAAGCATGAAAGCTGCATCCTTGTCATTGATGCACTCAAAAAATCCTAGTCCCCCGGTAGGTTGCTCGTGTTTCGAGGCTTTGTCGTGATTGTAGAAAGCGGCTACGCGTCCAAGGGTTTTGCCGGCATCATCTCTCAATACCCATCGGATTGCATCTCCATCTTTGAAAAGACTATTCTTTTCCGGATCGAATATTCCTTCCAGGTCCAGATCTAACGGACAAACCCAGTTTTCGTCTTGCTTGTAGAGTGTTCGGGCTACATCATAAAACTCTTTACGGATCTGTTTATTGGTGACTTCTACAATTTTCATAGGTATGAATTGAAGCTGCAAGTTAAGAAAAGTGCGTGAATGTTATTCTTGTTTTCTTATTTTTGAGCATGAAATGGAGCATTCTCATCCGCCCTTTCTCCAGAGAAGATACCAACTTCCTTAAAGGAATCGCGATTCTCCTGATTATCTTGCATAACTATTACAGATGGGTCAATCCGATCATCGGTGAAAATGAATTCTGGTTCTCCTCCTCATACATCATGAGAAGCTATATTTTTCTGAGAACCAATCCATTGGAGCTCTTTCACGTCTTTTTCAATTTCCTGGGGCATTATGGTGTTCAGGCATTTATCATGATCAGTGCATACGGCCTGACTCTGTCGTATCAGAAAAAACACCCTGGATATGGCCGTTTTGTACTCCATCGCTTCGATAAGCTATATCCCTCCCTGGTCTTCGCAGGGATCATCTTTATTTTATTTACCCTGATCTCTACCGGAGAGTTGATCGGGATGCCCCTTCTCGCAGATATGGGCATCCAATTCACCCTGTTCGCTAACCTGATCCCCGGGAAAGCCATGGTGATCACCGGCCCCTGGTGGTTTTATTCCTTTATCTTCCAGTTTTACCTGGTCTTCCCGCTTCTTTTCTGGATTAATAAGAAACGAGGATGGGTGGGATTGGCCGGACTTGTAATCATCGGTTACCTCTTTGCCATCTTCTTATACCAGCCGTTGGTGGATGTGAAGTTGAATCCATACATGATGTTTCTTGGTCATATGCCCGAATTTTGCCTTGGGATCTTTCTGGCTTCACGTCAACAGGTAAAGCTTCCCTTATGGGTTTTTATCCTGGCTATCCTGATCTTTGCAGGCGGAAATATCTACGAATGGATTTGGCCTTTTGCCAACCTGGGGGCTGCTATCATCCTCTTCGTCGTAATCCAATCGTGGATTCGCCGGAAACACCGGATGAAAAACCTCTTTAAGGGAATCTCCTGGGTCGGTGTAATATCTATGTACCTGTTTGCTTGTCACGGGTTTCTACGATCTCCTTTCATCAACCTGGCAAATCAGCTTGAAGCCCCTCTGGCTTCGATGGTGATTGGGTTATTCTTTGTTGCGATTGCATTCGGGGTATCTTTTTTGATGATGCACACCGAAGGAGCAACAAGAAGATGGATCAGCACACCAGAGGTGAGAAAAGCACGTATGGGAAGATTCCTGTTTCTTTTTCTCCTGGTGGCAGGAAGCTTTGCTTTCCTTTTCCTCAAAGCACATCAAAAACAGAGAGCGAAAGAGCTGAACACCAGGGAGGTGATAGTCTTCTCTGCGGCACATGATTTTGAAACACTCATCACCGGCCGGTATGATCTCTTCTCCGATTCTATTGTATACGGAGGATCCAGAAGCCTGATCCTCTCCGAAACCCACAACTTCTCCCCTGGATTTGTCATCAACTTTGATACCATCGAACTGAACGGATTCAGCGAATTGGATCTTACCACCATGCTTTACGCAACAGAAGAGGATTCGTGGATCCACCTGGTCATGGAGATCCATGACAAACCGACCGGTGAACGGATCGAGTGGATTTCAGAGTATCTGACACCCGGGAAGTTCACTGCAGGGGAGTGGTTCCTCTGCCGCTTCCATTACCGGATTCCACAAGAATTCAGGATGAAGAACTATATGTTTAACTTCTTTATCTGGAGCTCCAGCAAGAGCATCTGGTATGCCGATGACCTGAAATTGGAACTAAAAGTAAGGCGTCAACCGGAGTGATGGAATAAACCGATCAGTCTGAAAAATTTTACCTTTGCAGTGAATGACCACTGAACTCCTCTTCTCCATCATTTTTATCAACCTGGCTATGGTTCTTTATACCATAGGTGTTTGGGCAGAAAGGATTCAACGAAAACTGAAATGGTGGCATATCATCTTTTTCTGGACAGGATTTATTAGCGACACAATCGGCACGACAGCCATGAGTCTTCTTGCCGGATCAATGTATCAATTTACTTTTCATGGTATGACTGGATTAGCCGCTATCCTGATCATGCTCTTTCATGCCATCTGGGCTACCCGGGTATTGATCAAAAAAGATGAAAATCTGATCCTGACCTTCCACAAATTCAGCGTGATCGTCTGGATCATCTGGATGATCCCCATGCTGTCAGGAATGATCCTGGGAGCCGCCGTGTAGATAGTGATTTGGGGAGTATGACAATTCATAGCAATCAAAAAAACAATATGAAAACAACAATCCCACTCTGGCCCCTCGGCAAATCTGGTCTGAAGACTTCCCCCATCGGTCTTGGTTGCTGGCAATTTAGCAAACGCAACAATCTGGCCGGGAAATTCTGGCCCGACCTGGATGATAAGGTTATTCAGGAGATCGTGCAAGTGAGTCTGGATATGGGCGTCAACTGGTTCGATACAGCAGAGATGTATGGCAACGGCGTCTCGGAGCTGGCTCTTTCAGATGCACTTCAACAGGCAGGAAAAAAACCTGGCGAAGTAGTCATTGCGACCAAGTGGTGGCCCTTGTTCAGGTTTGCGGCGAACATCATCAAGACTATCGACAAACGGATCGAACTACTCAATCCCTACCCGATTGATCTTTATCAGGTTCATCAACCATGGGGATTTTCAACTGCCCGTGAGGAGATGAAGAAGATGGCTGAACTGGTGAAAGAACAGAAGATCCGATATGTTGGTGTCAGTAATTTTTCGAGAAAAAAGATGTGGGAAGCGGCAGAGGAACTTGATAAACATGGTCTCTCCCTGGTCTCCAATCAGGTGCGTTACAGTCTGCTTAATCGTAAGATTGAAGAAAATGGCGTGATGGAAACGGCAAAAGAACTTGGCATCACCATTATTGCCTACTCTCCGCTCGCACAAGGTATTCTTTCCGGAAAGTTCCATGACAACCCGGAACTTCTAAAGAACATTGGCTTGCGAAAGAACTCAGCCTCTTTCAAACCCGAAGGGATGAAAAAGAGCCAACCGGTCATCGAATTGCTGAAAGAGTTGGCAGAGAAATACCATGTTTCCCCAGCACAGGTTGCCCTCAATTGGACAATCAATGTCCATGGAAATACCATTGTTGCTATCCCTGGTGCCACTAAAGTTACACAGGCTAAGGAAAATGCAGGCGCCATGGAATTTAAGCTCACGCACGACGAAATCGAACAGCTATCCGGGATCTACTCATAACAAAACCGCTTCATAACCCTGTATGCATCTGCGACGCCAAGTTCACCAGCGTTACTGAGGTGGAAGCACCCCCGATCCGTATCTTTCAATAATATGTGAATCAGTCCCAGGTTGTAAAAACCCTCAGCGAAGTTCCTTTTCCGGTCAACCGCTCGCCTGAAGTCGAACAACGCTTCGTTATACTGCCCCAGACTGGCCAGAGCAACCCCCCGGTTGTAATAAGCAAACGGGAAACCGGGATCAAGAAGGATCGTTTTTTTGTAATCCAGAAACATCGCCTCCAGCAGCATAGCATTTTCTTGCATTTGGATCGAATCCTCAATTGGCTCAGGTGGTGTCACGATGCCCACCGTCTCGCTAGCTTTTAACTCCTCCAGGTGATCGTGATACAATTCGTAGAAGGCATTGGCACGAGCAAAGTATAACAACACAAAATCGGGATCAAGGGATAGCGCCGAGTCACAATCTCTGATAGCTTTTTCATACTCTTTCAGTCCCGTGTAGGTTACTGCTCTAATGAGGTATGATTCCGGGTTTCGTGAGACTGAATCCAGAAGGAGGGTCTGTCGTGTGATGATCAACTGTCTGGCTGAGTCGGTCTGAAGGTATAAACGGTTAGCCAGTGAGATGATACTGGTGTAAAAGTGTTCTTTGGGGTAGGAGTCGTAAAGTTCGATCTGGTCGTATGGGGCCTGTCCGAAAAAAAGATTGAATACCCGCGCCAGTTGAATATCGACATACTGGTTCTGAAACTTACTGGCCATGGTGTTCATCTCTTCGAAGTTTCCGGTAAGCTTGATCAGATTCTCCAGGTAGTTCTTCTCATCAAAAGCCAGGGTGTCGGGCCTGTTCTGATTTCGTTTCACAGCCTCCATCCCTAGTTGATAATCGATCGCTGCCCCTTTTTTGTCTTTGAGCTTTTCTTTTACCCTCGATCTGGCCATATAGCCATCAGCATAATCGGGAAAGAGCTCAACGGTTTTGGTGAAATCCTTTATCGCACCCTCGACGTCGTTGATTTCTGTCTTCAGCAATCCCCGGTAATAATAGCTGATGAGGTTATTCGGATTTAACTGGATTACGGCAGTCAAATCACGGATGGCTGCCTCGAAATTCTTCTCCTCACTCATGATGACAGCCCGGTTGAAATAGGCGTAGGAATTATATGGACTGAGAGCGATAATCCGGTTGAGGTCTTTAATAGCCCCCTCTTTATCCTTGCTGTTGATCAGTACCAATGACCGGTTGAAGAGGGCATAGATGTTATTGGAATCAAGCTGGAGGGCATGGTTAAAATAGTAGATGGCCGAGTCGGCTCGCTTCAGCTCCATCCATACGACTCCTAACTGGATCGGGCCAAAAACGTTGTTGGGATTGATCTCCAGCGCTTTCTGGAAGGATGTTATCGCTGTATAGTGATTTCCTAATCCCATCTCCGCGCTTCCCTTAAGCAGGTAAATCAGTTCGTCTGTCTCTTCGAGATCAATGGCACTGTAACAATCGTGAATACAGGCATTGAAATTTTTCGCAACCAGGTTGATCCTTGCCCGGTTGATATAGATCGTCACGTTGGTACTGTCGAGTTCCTGGGCGCGGTTAAAGTCTTCGAAAGCGTCCTTCAATTTATCCTGCTGACTTCGAACAATGGCCCGGTTGATAAAGACATCAGGTTGATAGGGGAAAAGTTCGAGCGATCTGGTATAATCCATCTCCGCACCGATAAAATCATCCAGTCCGTATTTAGCATATCCACGGAAAAAATAGAGATCCGATGCTTTAGGTTCCCGCCGGATTGCATCGTTAAAGGTGTTTAACGCATCCAGATACTGCCCCTGCTGAATTTGTTTCACCCCGGTTTGCCTCAGATTGGTCCGGGTTTGGGAGATGAGTATAGTGAAAGGAAAACAAGTAAGAAGTAGAATCAAATAATATCGGCAGAACTTTTTTTTGGTCATAGTGTGTTGGTCATTGGCTATTACTCATTAAATCATTCAGCCAAAATTTCTACATCCTACGTCTCACCACTCACCTCTTACTTCCTACCTCCCACCTCCTACGTCCTACATCCCTCATCCTTCGTCCCTCGACTTCATATAATTCAATGCGCTTCCCGCGTTGAACCATTTTATCTGCAAATCGCCATAGCTGTGGTTGACTTCAATCTCGTCAGTTGAACCATTGGCATGATGAATCACTACCTTCAACGGAACACCTGGCGTAAAGGTTTTCAATCCGATGATATCAAAGGTATCATCCTCTTCAATGAGATTATAATCCTCGGGATGACTGAATGTGAGTGCCAGCATTCCCTGTTTTTTCAGGTTGGTCTCGTGGATGCGGGCAAAGGATTTTACCAGTACTACCCTGGCGTTGAGGTAGCGGGGTTCCATGGCTGCATGTTCCCGCGAGGAGCCCTCACCGTAGTTCTCATCCCCCACGATCATGGAAAACAAACCCTTGCTTTTATAATCACGTGCGACTTTTGAAACCTCACTATACTCTCCTGTTTCATGGTTTTTGGTCGAATTGGTTTTATCGTTAAAGGCATTGACAGCACCCATGAGGAGATTGTTTGAAATGTTGTCGAGGTGACCCCGGTATTTCAGCCATGGGCCAGCCATGGAGATATGGTCGGTGGTGCATTTTCCTTTGGCCTTGATCAACAAACGAAGTCCTTTCAGATCTTCTCCATCCCATGGAGTGAATGGTTCCAGGAGCTGAAGCCGTTCGGATTCTGGATCCACCTCAATAATAATGTCGTCAGCATCATCGGGAGGTGCCAGAAATCCGGTCTCTTTTACCTCAAACCCCTCTGGAGGCAGCTCATAACCTGTAGGCTCATCTAATAATACCTCGACACCATCTTCATTGAGAAGTTTGTCTTTCAACGGGTTGAAGGCAAGGGTGCCGGCGAGCGCCATGGCTGTTACGATCTCGGGAGAAGCAACAAAAGCATGGGTGCTGGCATTTCCGTCATTGCGCTTGGCAAAATTACGGTTGAAGGAGGTAATGATGGAATTTTTCTTGCCGGGATCATCCAGATGGCGATCCCACTGACCGATGCAGGGCCCGCAGGCATTCGCCATTACAACGCCTCCGATTTCATCAAATACCTGCAACAACCCGTCACGTTCGGATGTATATCTGATCTGTTCCGATCCGGGAGTAATGATGTATTCAGATTTGACCTTTAAGTTCTTTTCACCTGCTTGCCTGGCAACAGATGCCGCCCGGGTCATATCTTCGTAAGACGAGTTGGTACAGGAACCAATCAGTCCTACTTCCAGTTTCTCCGGGTAGTTATTTTTTCGTAAAAAAGCACCCATCTCTGAAACGGGTGTAGCCATATCCGGGGTGAAAGGTCCGTTCACATAGGGTTCAAGGGTGGATAGATCTACCCGAATGTACTGGTCGTAATAGGTCTCCGGGTCTTTCATCACCTCGGTATCCGGCTCTAAGAGGTGTGCATATTCATCTGCAAGGTTTGCGACGCCCTCTCTTCCCGTAGCATCGAGATAGGCTTTCATCGTTGGATCATACGGAAAGAGGGAACAGGTGGCTCCGATCTCAGCTCCCATGTTGCAAATGGTCCCTTTTCCGGTGCAGGAAAGGTTTTCAGCTCCTTCGCCAATGTATTCGACAATGAAACCGGTACCCCCTTTTACTGTGAGTAATCCGGCCAGTTTGAGGATTACATCTTTTGGGCTGGCCCAGCCATTTAGTTTGCCGGTGAGCTCAATCCCCATTACTTTTGGCATCTTCAGCTCCAGGGGTACACCGGACATGACATCAACGGCATCGGCACCTCCAACACCAATGGCGACCATCCCCAGGCCTCCTGCGTTGGGTGTATGAGAATCGGTACCGATCATCATCCCGCCTGGAAAGGCATAGTTCTCAAAGATAACCTGGTGAATGATCCCCGCACCCGGTTTCCAGAAACCAATGCCATACCTGGCTGAAACGGACTGAAGGAAATGATAGACCTCTTTGTTTGTTTGCAACGCCTGAGGAAGGTCATCATTCACTCCATCTTTGGCCAGAATCAGGTGATCACAATGAACCGTAGCCGGAACAGCAGTCTTGTCACGGCCGGCTATGATAAACTGTAGCAGTGCCATCTGGGCAGTGGCATCCTGCATAGCTACCCGGTCGGGCAGGAAATTCACATAATCAGTTCCCCGTAAATATGGATCAGCAGGGAACGTGCCAGATAAATGGCCATATAAAACTTTCTCGGCCAGCGAAAGTGGCCTGTTCCATTGCTTCCTTGCGGTTTCCACCCCGGAAGCCAGTTTCCGGTAAGTTTCCCGGACCTGATTTAAATCGATCAGCATAGTTTAATTATTATATAACGTGAGCACAAATTTACCAATTAAAAATCTTAAATTTGTCATGATAATTAATCACCTAAAAACTTGACTATATGACTGGAGAAAAGATCACCATCACAGATGGAAAATTAAATGTACCCGATCACCCGGTGATTCCCTTCATTGAAGGGGATGGAACCGGTCCTGATATCTGGAATGCCAGTGTCCGCGTGCTGGATGCTGCAGTAGAAAAAGCTTATGGCGGCAAACGGAAGATTATCTGGAAAGAGGTATTGGCCGGCCAGAAGGCATTTGACCAGACCGGGGAATGGCTTCCCCAGAAGACGCTGGATACAATCAAAGAGTATCTGGTTGCCATCAAAGGGCCTTTAACCACTCCTGTTGGAGGTGGAATTCGTTCGCTGAATGTGGCTTTAAGACAGATCCTCGACCTGTATACCTGTCTCCGCCCGGTCAGGTATTTCGAAGGCGTTCCCTCTCCTGTGAAACGGCCTGAGCTTACTAACATGGTGATCTTTAGAGAGAACGCAGAAGATATTTATGCCGGAGTAGAATGGATGGCCGGCACACCTGAAGTAAAAAAGGTCATCGACTTTCTGCAAAAGGAGATGGGAGTAAAAAAGATCCGTTTCCCGGAGAGCTCTTCAATTGGGATCAAACCGATATCCATAGAGGGTACTGAACGGTTGGTAAGGGCAGCCATCGAATATGCATTGAAACATAAACGTGGCTCTGTGACATTTGTCCACAAAGGTAACATCATGAAGTTTACAGAGGGTCAGTTCAAGCAGTGGGGGTACGATCTGGCTGAACGTGAATACAGTGATAAGGTTTTCACCTGGCAACAGTATGATATCATCAAGGAAAAAGAGGGTGAAGCAGCAGCCAATGCAGCACAGGATGAAGCCATCAAAGCCGGCAAACTCATCATCAAGGATGTGATCGCCGACGCTTTCCTGCAACAGATCCTTACCAGGCCGGCAGAATATTCGGTCATTGCTACGATGAACCTGAACGGTGACTACATCTCCGACGCTCTGGCAGCGATGGTTGGCGGAATCGGAATTGCACCCGGAGCCAATATCAATTATATAACCGGACAAGCTATTTTCGAAGCAACACATGGTACCGCACCCAAGTATGCGGGTAAAGACCAGGTCAATCCGGGATCGGTCATTCTCTCCGGAGTGCTGATGCTTGAATTCATGGGCTGGCAGGAGGCTGCTGATTTGATTGTCAAAGGACTGCAAGGTGCGATCGGCAAAAAACGTGTCACCTACGATTTTCATCGCCTCATGGAAGGAGCTACCAAACTGAAATGTTCGGAATTCGGCGACGAGATTATCGCGAATATGTAGTACCCCTAAATCCCTAGTTTGGGGGTAAAATGGATTCCGGGATCAATCATCAAACACCCCGATATACCGGGCAATCACCAGGCGCTGGATCTCGGAGGTTCCTTCGCCGATCTGGAGGAGGCGCTGGTCGCGGTAGAAGCGTTCAATAGGATAATCTTTCATCAGCCCGTATCCGCCATGGATCTGGACCCCTTCGTCTGCAACCTCTTTCGCTACTTCAGAACAGTAGAGCTTGGCCATTGCGGCCTCTTTGGCGTAAGGTTGTCCGGTATCTTTCAACCAAGCGCCTTTGTAAAGCAGGTTCCGGGCCAGCTCAATCTTCGTAGCCATGTCGGCGAGCTTAAAACTGTTGACCTGGAAATGACCGATAGGCTGCCCAAATTGTTTACGCTCTTTCGAATACCGCAACGAAACCTCAAATGCCCCCTGGGCACAGCCGAGCCCCATGGCTCCGATGGCCAGCCGGCCGCTGTCGAGCGTGTTCAGCATGATTTTTGATCCCTGACCACGTTCGCCAAGAATGTTTGAGTAGGGCACTTTACAATCATCGAAATATAGTTCAGCTGTATCGGAAGCACGCCACATCATCTTGCCGTGCATGGGAACCCGTTTGAATCCAGGTGTATCGGCATCTACCAGGATGGTGGTAAACTCTTTCTTTCCGTTTTTTTCACCCGAAACAACCTGAACGGTGGTCCCTTTGTTGATCGAAGAAGCTCCGTTGGTAATAAAAATCTTTGACCCGTTGATGATCCAGTGATCATCTTCCACCCGGGCATTTGTTTTGGTGCCCCGGGAATCAGATCCGGCATCGGGTTCGGTAAGGCCAAACGACCATAGTGCATCACCGGTCGTAAGCATGGGAAGGTACTTTTGTTTCTGTTTATCAGTACCGAAGTTCATGAGCGGACCCATGCCCAATGAAATGTGAGCCGCCAGGGTGGCCGCATGCGAACCGTCAATTCGTGCCAGCTCCTCTACGGCAATAACATAGGCAAGCATGTCCATATTCGAGCCGCCATATTTTGTCTCCGTAACCAGGCCAAAGAGGCCCAATTCTCCCATTTTTTTTGTCAGTTCGAGAGAAAATTCGCCCTTCTCGTCCAACTCCTGGGCGACAGGGAAGATATCCCGCTCGGCAAAATCGCGAACGGTCTTCCGGATCATTTCGTGTTCTTCAGTAACGTACATTAGTTAAAGGTTCAAGGTTAAAGATTCATTTACCCCCAAATCCCGCATATGCGGGACTTTCTCTGCTACGCAGTATTTCCCTCCCTCAGGGAGGAGTAAGTCCCCTTTAGGGGATTTAGGGGTAGGAAAAAGATGTCCAAATATAACAGTTCTAATTGAATATTTCACTGGCCAACTCAAGGGATTTTTCAAAAAGTACAGGATCAATTGACGTCGGGACTTTTCGTTCATTCAGAAATCGGATCAGATACTCAGTTTTAAGGTTCCCCATCAACTCCTGTCCGGTCATAGGGCATCCACCGATGCCGTGGATTACGGAATCGAATATCCGGCATCCGGCATCCCAGGCTGCGTCCACTTTTTGCTTCCAGCTTGCCGAAGTGGTATGAAGATGCAATCCGAATTCAATATTAGTGAAAGCTGGGATGATCGTGGTGTAGACTTCCCGGACCAGCTCGGCGGAGATCTCTAAAGAGACATTGGAGAGGGTGATCTCCCTGACACCCATCTCCCGCAGCGTGCTTATCGTTTTCAGAAGGATATCCAGGTTCCACGGATCTCCATATGGATTCCCGAATCCCATGGAGAGGTAGACAATCAGCAGCCTGTTCCTTCGGACTACTATATTCAGCAGATCTTCAATCGTTTGAATTGCTTTCTCCGGGGTGGTATTGAGATTTCTCTTCAGAAAAACAACCGAAGGTGAAAAGGGGTAGCAAAGATGGGTAATCCCGTCGACTTCTGTCACGTTCTCAGCTCCCTGGGAATTCACTGCGAGTACCATCCCGTTTGACCGTGTATCTGAAAAATCGAGTTGTTGTACTACCGCAAGGGTATCGGCCAGTTGAGGGATTAGATGCGGAGAGACCATGCTCCCCAGCTCTACAGTATCGAATCCAACCTTCAGCAACTCATTGAGATACCTTACTTTGTGATCGGAGGGGATCACATATGGCAAACTTTGCATCGCTTCACGGGGCGATTCGATTATCCTGACCATTACCGGCCACTGAGGGATTTCGGGATACGTCCGTTCTTGATGGCTTCAGACCGGAGACGTCGTCCAACGATACGTTCAACCATCTCGCCGGTCTCAATTACTTTATCCACGTCGAGCTGGGTATCGATCCCCATCTCATCCATCATCACGACCATATCCTCCGTAGAGACCAATCCGACAAGGTTTGGATCTTTGTAATAATAAGCTCCGGTTCCGGCAACAGGAACTCCATCAACAAAGTTGGCCGGCTGTCCGCCAAGGCCACCCAAAGTCGATTCGTAGTTGACCATACCTGCCTGCAGGGCGGCAAGCACGTTTGCCAATCCCCATCCGCGTGTGGTATGGAGATGAACAATCTGTTTCTCCACCCTGACACCCGAATCGAGCAACATAGAGAAATAGTTAAAAACTCTATCAGGAGAAGCAGAACCATCATGATCAGCGTGCTCTACATCGTTGGCACCTATTTCGAGCCAGCGTTTGGTGAATTCAATAGCTTTGCTCAGCTCTGTCGGTCCTTCAATCGGACAACCCCAGATGGTACTTACTGTCCCGTTAACTTTCAATCCGGCATCATGCGCTAGCGGGATGTATTTCTCAGACATCTTCCAGTAATCCTCCAGGCTCAGCCCTGAGTTTGTCTTGTGGTGTGACTCGCTTGTGGAGACCATCAGCAGGATACGATCAGGGCCCCAGCCCTCTTTTCTTGCTTCGATAGCCCGTTCAATAGCACGTTCCCGGATGGTGATCACAGTTAATGAAACCTGGTCAAGTAGATGAGAGACCTTTTTGCTTTTTCTGATGCCTTTCAACACCTCATCAGCATCTTTAAACTGTGGCATTCCCTTCGGATTGCCCATGTTGGTAACTTCAATATGCCGGAATCCGGATAAAATCAATTGTTCGGCCAGCCAGATCTTAGCCTCTGTAGGGATGAACTTTTCTTCATGTTGAAACCCATCCCGTACCGTAATATCACCAATTGTTACTTTCTTTGGATAATTCATATACTTGTTTTTCGCAATTCG
>CAZTSX010000029.1:0-7481 GCA_964616825.1 uncultured Prolixibacteraceae bacterium | reverse complement strand
TCATACCCTCATCTCCGGTATCTCCCCCTCCACAATCAGGTTTCCTTCTGTCGCGTTTTGTATCTCTTCGACACTGACTCCGGGAGCTCTTTCAACCAGTTTAAATCCCTCCTCCACCAGGTCAATCACAGCCAGGTTGGTTACAATTCGCTGGACACAGTTTACGCCCGTCAACGGAAGCGTACAACTCTTAAGGAGCTTGGAATTTCCTGCTTTATCGGTGTGTTGCATCGCTACAATGATGTTTTTTGCAGCAGCTACAAGATCCATCGCACCTCCCATCCCTTTGATCAGTTTCCCGGGCACTTTCCAGCTGGCGATATCTCCATTCTCAGCGACTTCAAAAGCGCCGAGTACAGTCAGGTCGATATGCCCTCCACGGATCATGGCAAAACTACTTGCAGAATCAAAATAGCTGGCGCCAGGGATGGCTGTGACTGTCTGCTTGCCTGCGTTGATCAGGTCGGCATCAATCTCAGCTTCTGCAGGGAATGGTCCTATACCAAGCAAACCGTTCTCAGACTGAAGGATTACTTCCATCCCTTCCGGGATATAATTGGCTACCAGGGTAGGAATGCCAATGCCCAGGTTGACATAATATCCATCTTTCAGCTCCTGGGAGATTCGTTTTGCTATATCGTTTTTATCTAAAGCCATATTTTTTTTTGATTGAAAAGTTAACTACTTGTCGTGGCAAACTCGATCCGTTTTTCATAGTCCGCACCCTGGAAGATCCGCTGAATATAGACTCCCGGCGTATGGATGTGATTGGGATTCAATTCACCATAGGGAAGTAATTCCTCTACTTCGGCAATGGTGATCTTACCTGCTGTAGCAATAGGTTGGTTGAAGTTGTTCGCAGTTTCGTTGTAGATCAGATTCCCCATGGTATCTCCATATTTGGCTTTGACGATGGCAAAATCAGCCGTCATCCCCAACTCCATGATATGTGGTTTGCCGTTGAATTCGCGAACCTCTTTGACACCTTGAACTTCGGTACCATATCCGGCCGGGATAAAAAATGCCGGAATGCCGGCCCCACCTGCTCGGATCCGTTCAGCTAACGTTCCCTGGGGAATCAATTCCACCTCAAGCTCCCCGCTGAGAAGTTGACGTTCAAACTCTTTGTTCTCACCCACATAAGAGGCTGTCATCTTTTTCATCTGGTGCTTGCGAAGCAAAACGCCCAATCCGAAATTGTCTATTCCTGCATTGTTGGAGATACATTTCAGTCCGGTGATATCGGATTCTGCCAATGCTTTCAGGCAGTTTTCGGGTATTCCGCACAATCCGAATCCGCCAAACATCACAGTCATTCCGTTTTCAATTCCCTGAATTGCTTCGTATGCATCTTTAACTACTTTGTTCATATAGGGTTTATTTTACGTTATTACGATAATTTAACCTTTTATGGTGATGTGGTGATATGGTGCCGTGGTGAAATAGTTGTCATCGTCTCACGTCTCACATCTCACGTCCCACTCCCTTCTTCTTCAAAAACCACCAACGGGGAGTGTACCTCCACCAGCTGGTTCAGCTCCACATTCACTTCGTTTATTTTTGCATCCCGTGAGGCAACAATGTTGTTCTCCATCTTCATTGCTTCGATGATCATCAGCACATCCCCTTTCTTCACTTCTTCTCCGGTTTTGACATTAATTTTGATCACTTTTCCGGGCATCGGTGCACTCACGTGAGAGTGATTCGTGTCAAGGGATTCGGTGGAAGCAGCGAGCAGATCGTTTGGCAGAAAATCAAGCCTCTTCATCAGGAAAATGTGCCCCCCGAGACTAACATACTCCTGTTGGTCTTTATCTTCGGAATATAAAATATGATATGGTTCCTGATCTATGGTAAATTGCAACGATGAATTTTGGCAATCACGGATCTCAGCCTGGTATATCTTTCCCGCAATTTCAAACTCCATCCGATTCTCATGACTGCGGGGAATGCAAACGCGAGTCTCCTCTCCCTCACAGGAGACAGTCAGGTTCACAATGTGACGCCAGAATCCAACCGAGGCCCAGAGATCTCCCGGCTCAACACTCCTGAAACCATTTGTTTGCTTGTGATTCAAACTCAGTAACAGGTACCCGATCAGCAGGATATGCCGGGGAATCTCCTCCTTCTCCAGTTTGATCTCTGCTACGATCTCATCTGTATGCTCATCACAGAATTTGGTGGAGATCGTATTATTGAGGAAAGGCTCTCCGACAATCAATTTTTTCAGGTAACTGATGTTGGTCCGGATACCGTGAATACCATATAAAGCAAGCGCTTTGTTGATCAGGTTGGCAGCTTTGGTTCGTGTTTCGCCCCACACAACCAGTTTGCTGATCATGGGATCGAAGGCGCTTTTTATTTCGGTTCCGGGGGTCACACCTGTATCGATCCGGATATGCTCTCCCTGTGGTTCGCAATAGAGAGTCATGAAGCCCGGGGAGGGGAGGAAGTTATTCTCCGGATCTTCAGCATAGATCCTGCATTCGATGGCATGCCCATGCTGATGGATATCATCCTGCCGGAGAGATAACCGTTTGCCTTCCGCAATATGGATTTGCTGTTCAACAATATCGATTCCGGTAACCAACTCCGTCACCGGGTGTTCAACCTGGATCCGGGTATTCATCTCCAGGAAATAGAAATTAAGCTCTTTATCCACCAGAAACTCAATGGTTCCTGCGTTGGTATATCCAATCTCTTTCCCGATCTGCACGGCTGCTTCGCCCATTTTTTTCCGAACTTCAGGAGTGAGGGTGGCGGAGGGAGACTCTTCGATGATCTTCTGGTACCTTCGCTGGATGGAACATTCACGCTCAAACAGATGCACGACATTTCCGTGCTTGTCGGCCAGGATCTGGATCTCAATATGACGAGGCTCTTCCAGGTACTTCTCGATGTAAACGGTTTCATCTCCAAAGTAAGCTTTAGCCTGGCGCGCTGTAGCTTCGAGTGCCTCTTCCAGTTCCTTTTCATCCCGGACGATATGCATCCCTTTTCCTCCGCCACCCGCTGCTGCCTTCAACAGCACCGGAAAACCAACCTTATCTTTGGCTTTCAGCAACCTCTCTTTGTCTCCAGTAAGACCTTCTGTGATTGGGACACCACTCTTTTTTGCGAAAGCCCGTGCTTCAATCTTGTTGCCCATCACCTGCATGGCATGGGCTGAGGGTCCAATGAAGATGAATCCTGCTTCGTCGCAGGCTTCAACAAATAACGGATTTTCAGCCAGAAAGCCATATCCGGGATGAATAGCATCACAATTTGTCTCCGTGGCAATCTCAATGATTTTAGGGATATTGAGATACGTTTCACTCAACTCAGCTTCCCCGATGCAGTAAGCTTCATCTGCCATGTTCACATGCAGGGAGTCGGCATCGATACGGGAGTAGATAGCAACGGTACGTATCCCGAGCTTCTTCGCTGTTCGCATGATCCTGACAGCGATTTCGCCCCGGTTGGCAATCAATATCTTCTGAATTACTCTACCCATTTTGGTTTGCGTTTTTCTAGAAATGCTTGTATTCCTTCTTGCCCCTCTTCAGAAGCTCTTATATCTGCGATCATCCTTGCGGTAAAATCGTAGGCCTCCTTCAGGGAGAGGTTGTTTGTTACTTCGTAGATCAGTTTCTTTCCATGTCCCATCGCTGCAGGCCCGCTTGTCCGCAAATGTTTTATGGTCTCTTCAGCTGTAATATCAAGCTGGCCGGCAGGCACAGATTTGTTGACCAGGTGAAGGGTTTCAGCCTCTTTGCCTTTGATCCGGCGGCCGGTCAACATCAGTTCTTTGGTGCCATACTCTCCTACACGTTTCACCACATACGGAGAGATGCAGGCCGGTACAATTCCAATCTTCACTTCACTCAGCGAAAATGTTGCATCATTTGTACAATAAGCCAGGTCGCATGCCGAAACCAGGCCATTTGCTCCTCCCAGGGATACCCCGTGGACCAGGGCGATGGTCGGCTTGGCACACATATATATGGCATAGAAACATTTCGAAAGCAGAAGGCTCTCCTGGTAGTTGGCTTCATAACTGTTCTGTGCAACGGCTTTCATCCAGTTGAGATCAGCGCCGGCGCAAAAAGATTTGCCTTTCCCGCGGAGGATAACGCATATAGCATCCGTTGATTGCAGGTCGAGAAAACATTCGGCCAGTTCCTCCAGCATGGTTGTGTTGAAGGCATTATGTACATCAGGTCGGTTCAGCCAGATAGTAAATATTCCGTCGGAAATAGTCGTCTCAATGGTTTTAAACATATTTAAATTATCATTTTTCAAATTTGCGTTAATCCAGTTATCCAGCATCTAGCATCCAGTTTTTACATTCTGAATACACCGTACTTGGGCGGTTTATACTTTTTATTCTGCGAAATGGCGATCGACAGCCCGATGATTTTTCGTGTATCTATCGGATCGATGATGCCGTCGTCCCAGAGACGGGCTGTACTGTAATATGCCGATCCCTCTTCTTCGTATTTCTCAAGGATGGTTTTCTCCAGTTTGTCGCGATCCCCGGGAGAGAGTTTTTCGCCTCTCGCTTTTAGCTGTTCCTCTTTTACCTGGATCAGCACCTGAGATGCCTGCTCTCCTCCCATGACCGAGATCTTGGAGCTGGGGTACATAAAGAGAAAGCGGGGTTCGTATGCCCTTCCGGCCATGGCATAGTTGCCGGCGCCGAATGATCCGCCAAATATCACTGTGAATTTGGGGACGTTGGCGTTGGCGGTGGCATGCACGAACTTGGCTCCGTCGCGGGCGATCCCGCCATGTTCATATTGTTTCCCCACAATGAATCCCGTGATGTTCTGGAGAAAGAACAGAGGGATATTCCGGGCATTGCAGAGCTCGATAAAATGGGCAGCTTTAAGAGAGGTTTCAGAGAAGAGTACCCCGTTGTTTGCCAGGATCCCCACTTCGTATCCCATGATACGTGCAAAACCTGTTACCAGAGTGGGCGCGTATTTTTCCTTGAACTCGTGGAATAGGCTTCCATCAACCATGCGGGCGATGAGCTCCCGTGAATCCACCGGTTTTCGAACATCAATTGGAAGGATGCCGTAAAGCTCTTCGGGATCGTAAAAAGGCTCTTCGATCGGGGTGGTGGGCAACTCCTGGAATTCAACCCGCTCGATCGACTCAAAGATGTTCCGGCAGATCTGGATGGCATGGACGTCGTTTTCGGCCAGGTGGTCAGCCACACCTGAGATCATGGTATGAACCTCCCCGCCTCCAAGCTCTTCAGCCGTCACCGTTTCGCCCGTAGCTGCTTTCACCAGTGGAGGCCCTCCGATGAAGATGGTTCCCTGGTTGCGCACGATGATGGCTTCATCACTCATGGCCGGCATATAAGCCCCTCCGGCAGTACAGGAACCCATAACGACAGCGATTTGCGGAATCCGCTCAGCCGAAAGACGTGCCTGGTTGAAGAAGAAACGGCCAAAGTGATACTTGTCAGGAAAAACATTTTCCTGATCAGGTAAAAACACACCTCCTGAGTCGACAAGATAGACGCAGGGCAACCTGTTTTCCATAGCAATTTCCTGAGCACGGACATGCTTTTTAATCGCTTCCCTACCATAGGACCCTCCTTTCACTGTGGCATCATTAGCAACAATCATCACCTCTTTCCCATGGATCACTCCAATCCCTGTTACAATACCGGCTGAGGGGAACTCATTATTATACAGGTTAAAAGCTGCCAGAGCTGAAAGTTCAATAAATGGGGTGTTCTTATCGACCAGCAGGTCGATTCGTTCACGGGCAAGCAACTTTCCCCTCTTCTTATGCCTTTGTACAGCCTTCTCCGAACCGCCTTTCATTACTGTAGCCAACCGCTCTTTATAGGTCTTCAATAGTTTCAGGTAGGCCTCTTTCTGCTTCTGAAATTCAGGGCTCGAGGTGTCTATTTTACTTTCAATACGGAACATGAAAAATCTGGATAAATGGAAGTGGAAGTAAAATTACAATTTTTTTTATTATCCTACCTTTGCACCTCTATGATATCTTCCCCTGCCATCGAAGTCCGCGACGTTTTCAAGTCGTTCAAAACCGTCCAGGCAGTCAGGGGTGTGGATCTTACGATCATGCCCGGACAGTTTGTCGCTCTATTAGGTCCGAACGGAGCCGGAAAAACCACACTGGTAGAGATGATCGAAGGGATTCAGAAGCCCGACCGGGGCGAGATCCGGATCCTCGGGAAACCATGGAAAGGTCATGAAGCCGAACTCAGGCAGATCATCGGATTATCGCTTCAGGAGACCCGCTATATCGAAAAACTGACTACATTTGAAACACTCCGGCTGTTCGGCAGTTTTTTCTCGCTGGGCAAAGAGCGTGTCGAAGAGATCCTGCATCTGGTGGGATTGGAAGAGAAACGCAAGGCATATACAGTGAACCTCTCCGGTGGCCAACGGCAGAGATTGGCCCTGGGAATAGCGCTGATCAATAAGCCCCGTATTTTACTACTGGATGAGCCGACAACAGGCCTTGATCCCAATGCCCGGAGAGAGATCTGGGATATCCTCCGGAACCTGAAAAATGGTTCAGACACCTCAATGATCCTTACCACACATTATATGGAGGAGGCAGAGGAGTTATGTGAGATCATTGTGATCATTGACGAGGGAACAATTCTGCGTGAAGGAACATTGAGTGACCTGATAGGAAAAGATCCCGGTATCCGGAACCTCGACGACCTCTTTATTTCACTTACAGGTAGGAGGTTGGATGGTTAAGAGGATTGTAAATAACCAGCTCTATCAACTGACTCTTTGCTACTTCAAGGAGAAGATCCGGGAACCGGCCGTCATTTTCTGGGGAATAATTTTCCCTATCCTGATGTCACTCGGACTGGGAATCGCTTTTACGCAGAAATCAGATACGATACGTCATGTAGCCCTGATCAGCGCTGATACAGGAAGTTACACCATGATTCTGGAAGATGATAAACTGGGGGATTCAGAATTCAGGATTGAACTGATGGAGTGGGATGAAGCAATGGTTCAGCTCAAACGCGGGCATGTAAATGTCATCATCACACAGGAAGACTCCATCTTCAATTACCATTTCGACCCCATGAATCCCGACGCCCAGCTCACCTACCTGAAGCTGTCACCTCTGATGGGGAAAGAGGAGTTACCGGAGCAAGCTAGTCAGACTGAGGTCGATCCATTGACGGTAAGAGGGACTCGATACATCGATTTTCTGGTCCCTGGATTGATCACCATGGGTGTGATGTTTTCTTGTCTATGGGGAGTTACATACAACATCATTGAGGCCCGTTCAAAAAAATTGCTTCGAAGGATGGTCGCCACACCGATGAAAAAATCAAACTACCTGATCGCTTTGATTACCGTGCGGATTGTCATGAACATTATTGAGGCCGGACTCCTCTTCCTGTTCGTCTGGCTGGTCTTTGATATCACGATTCAAGGAAGCCTGCCAGCCCTTTTTATTATCTTCCTTGCCGGAAACATAGC
>CAZTSX010000028.1:0-27714 GCA_964616825.1 uncultured Prolixibacteraceae bacterium | reverse complement strand
TGATTTAATGACATTTAAAGAGATCAAACATCAATTAAAAAACAATGTGGTCGGCATCGCAGGATGCGGTGGTCTTGGTTCCAATTGTGCGGTAGCATTGGCCCGTATTGGTATTGGACGGCTTATTATTGTTGATTTTGATTTGGTGAGTGAGGACAATCTGAATCGACAATATTATTTTCTCGATCAGGTAGGGGAGAAGAAAGTATTTGCTTTACGGGATAATATTTACCGAATCAATCAAGACATTGTTGTTGAGACATATGATGTGATGCTTGATGCAGAGAATAGTTCGACTATTTTTAAACCTTGTGATGTGCTTGTTGAGGCCTTTGATCATGCTGCTCAGAAAGAGATGTTGATTGAAACAGCACTGATTCACTTCCCGGAAAAACCGATTGTCGTCGGATTAGGTATGGCCGGTTGGGGACGAAGCGATATGATACATTACAGGAGATCGGATAATCTCTATATCTGTGGAGATGAGATTTCGGAAATCAGTGATGAAATGCCTCCCCTGGCTCCCCGGGTGGGAATGGTAGCGAATATGCAGGCGAATGTCGTGATGGAGATACTGTTGAATGACGAATTACGAATGACGAATTACGAATGACGAATAGCGAAATGCGCATAACCTTAAATAATCGTCCGGAAGAATTGACAGGGAGCAGTATAACTGTTTCGGAGTTGCTGAAGATCAAAAATTTTACTTTCAAAATGCTGATTGTAAAGATCAATGGGAAGTTGATTAAGAAAACAGATTATGATACAGCCGAGATTGTGGATGGTGATGATGTTCAGGTGTTGCATTTGATTTCCGGAGGATGATATGATCGTCGTTTTTATCCTGTATCTCGTCGTCACCATGGGTATCGCCTGGTGGTACTCGCGGGGAGCAAAAACAAACGAAGAATTTGTAATCGGGGGCAAGAGGTTCGGAGGCGCTGCTCTGGCTTTATCAGAGCGGGCAACTGGTGAATCGGCCTGGCTGCTTCTGGGACTAACCGGTCATGCCTATGCAGAAGGAATTGGATCGATCTGGGTGGCACTGGGATGTGTGATCGGAATTCTCTTTATCTGGCAAGTGATGGCCAAACGGTTACGCAGGGAGACTGAAAAAACAGGGGCCATGACTGTTTCAAGTCTGCTTGCCAGGAAGTTTCCCGGAGCTGAACGGAATATCAGTCTTATCTCTGCCCTGATCGTTGTATTTTTCTTTCTCTTTTATATTGCTGCCCAGTTCAGTGGTTCAGGGAAAGTACTCCAAAAGACCTTTGGGATGGATCCCATGTGGGGAGTAATTATCGGTTCTGTAGTGGTTATCATCTACTGCATGATGGGAGGTTTTATTGCTGTTGTGGTCACAGATGTATTCCAATCTATCCTGATGATCATTACCCTTGTGGTTTTTCCGATCATCGCATTATTTGTCGCAGAGTCCCTCAATATGAACCTGATTCAAAGCATTGAGGCAGCAAATCCTTCGTTCCTCTCCCTGACTGAAGGAAAAACCGGGTTTACCGCGGTCTTGTTCATCCTGAGCGGTCTGAGCTGGGCCCTGGGCTATACCGGGCAACCGCAACTATTAACCAGGATGATGGCTATCCGGAACGATCGTGATGTCAGGAAAGCCAAATGGATTGCCACAATCTGGACCTTGTTTGCCTATGCCGGAGCCATCATGATCGGACTGTTTGGTATTGCTTTCGTTCAGCAGGGGTATCTCGGACATGAATCTGCAAAATTGGCTGCAGATTCAGAGAAAATCCTGCCTGTGATGGTAATGACCCTCGTTAACCCCATTCTGGCGGGATTCTTATTGTCGGGTGTGATCTCTGCTATGATGTCGACAGCAGCCACTGAACTCACCGTTTCATCCGCATCTATTGAGGAAGATATTGTTAGCAAGCTGCGCCGGGCCATCATGTCGAACAGCCAGAAACTGTGGCTCAATAAATTCCTGACACTCATTGTAGGGCTCTCAGCATTTATCCTGGCACTTACGTTGACGGATACCGTTTATGGTCTGGTTTCCTATGCCTGGTCGGGAATTGGCTCCAGTTTTGGACCTGCGCTGTTGCTGGTATTATTTTGGAAGAGAGTCTCGAGAGCAGGAATCTACGCCTCTCTTGTTTGCGGAACAGTTGGTACGATTATCTGGAAGAACCTGTTTGAAGCGGATACCGGGGTTTCTGAACGTCTCGCCAGTTTTGTATTTGCATTTACAATGGCGGTAATGTTCTCGTTGCTTTGGCCGGAAAAACGAGGTAGTGAAGTAATGAAGTAGTGAGGTAGCGAAATTTGGATTCACGGAATAACTTGCGCTACTACAAACGTGCTGCCTCCGATAAAGATCATGTCATCAGGACCTGCGTAAGATTTTGCGGCATTCAGTGCGTTCGAAACAGAAGCGTATGAGTCTCCGTTCAATCCAATTGCGTTTGCTTGGTTTCGCAACATGACGGCATCCAGTCCCCGGGGAATATCAGCTTTGCAGAAATAGTAGGTCGCTTCCTTTGGTAACAATGTCAGGATCTTCTCCGCCGCTTTATCATTGACCATTCCGAATACTATATGAAGATGATGGTAAGGTGTCCGGTCGATTTGTTTAGTAACTTCTGTGATCCCTGCTTCATTATGGCCGGCATCACAAATGATCAGCGGTTTTTCCTGAAGAACCTGCCAGCGTCCCATGAAATCCGTATTGGGGACCAGATTCTCCATCCCCCCTTGGATTTCATCCGGAGTTATGGCGAACTCCATTTCATTCAATTGATGTATGACTTCGAGTGTGGTGGTCTGGTTTTTTTGGTAGTAGTGGGTCGGACTTTGAGGCTGGATGCTGGATATTGGATATTGGATATTGGATGTTGGATGTTGGTCGGCGAATGTAATGGGGCAACCGATATTTGAAGCCTGTTCACGGAATAACTTTTCAAGTTCCGGTTGGGTCTCACCGATGACGACTGGGATCCCTTTCTTCATGATCCCGGCTTTTTCCTTTGCGATCTTTTCCAGTGTATCACCTAGAAATCGCTGATGGTCATAACTGATGTTTGTGATCACCGAAATAAGCGGAGTGATAATGTTGGTAGAGTCCAGGCGTCCGCCCATACCCACTTCGATGACGGCGATGTCAACACTCTCTTTCCTGAAGTGTTCAAAAGCAAGTCCGGCCGTCATCTCAAAAAAACTCAATTTGTGGTCTTCAAAGAATTTCCTGTGCTTTTCAACGAATCGGACCACTTCCTCTTCTGAGAGCATTTGACCATTGATACGGATCCGTTCACGGAAATCTTTAAAGTGAGGCGAAGTATAAAGCCCTGTTTTCAGGCCATGGTACTGCAGGATCGAGGCCAGCATGTGAGCAACACTCCCTTTTCCATTGGTGCCGGCAATATGAATCGAACGAAAATGATTTTGAGGGTTCTCAAGCAGGTTACAAAGGGAAATGGTATTGTCGAGGTTGGCTTTATAGGCTGCAGCTCCAATTCGTTGATACATGGGGAGCTGATTGTACAGCCATGTCAGGGTTTCAGAGTAGGTCATTTGATAAAAAGCAAAATAAGGCCAACGGTAACACTGACCTGGCCCACCCAGAAAATGAACATCCACTTGATCATATCACCCCGGACTTTTTCTATTGTTATTTCAAGTTCTGCTTTAACCTGAAAAAGATCCTTTTTGGTTGCTATTTCGTCCATTTGCTCTTCAAACTTTTTGTCAACCCTAATCTCAACAAATTCAACCAGCGATTTTGCTTCCTTCTCTCCGATCTTGGTTTTCAAGATGTCGTAGAGATCAATTGTTGTTACTGTCATAATGGTTTTTCCCATTAATCGGGCAACAGGGTAAAAGGTTATACAAATATAGTCAATCTTTACCGGTTAAAAATAGATTGCCCCACCAACTGTGTCTTTTTTAGCTCCGGTAACAGAGGAGAGGCAGTTGATCTCCTTTCGCCAGCGAAGTAATCCGAGGAAAGCAAAAATCAGGGCTTCTTTAAACTGAATGGTTTGCAGGTCAGGTATGATAACCTGTGCAGACGCATGATGACGGATTCGCTCAACCAGGTATTCATTCAACGCTCCTCCTCCTGTAATGAGTAGTTTATTTACTCGATTACTGCCTGTATTTTGACCGATCTGGAAAGCGATATGCTCGCAAAAAGTATGAAGAAGATCCTGGATCCTGGATCTTGGATCCTGGATAAGGGGATCTAACAGAGGATTAATATTCGACTCCACCCACTCTTTCCCCAGGGATTTTGGTGGTTGTTGATAATAGTATGGCAGTTGATTCAATTGATCGAGAAGTTGAGTGTGAATCGTTCCTTCAGATGCAAGCTTGCCGTCACGATCATACGGCAGGTTCATTTTCTTTGCCAATGTGTTAAGCACCATATTTACCGGACAGATGTCATATGCGATCCTTACACCTTCTTCATCATATGAGATGTTGGCGATCCCACCCAGGTTCAGGCAATAGTCGTAATCCGGGAAAAGGAGTTTATCGCCAATGGGCACCAATGGAGCGCCCTGTCCGCCCCATGCAACATCTGTAGAACGGAAATCACAAACAACAGGAATAGCTGTCATCGCAGCTATGGCGGCACCCTTTCCAATTTGTGTGGTGAGCCGGTTTCCCGGTTGATGAAATATGGTTTGGCCATGACTGGCAATGAAATCCGGTTCAAGATGATGCTTGTTGATAAATTTCTTTGTCAATTCTCCTGCCAGGTAACCAAAATCGCTGTCAGTTCTAGCGAATTCCTCCGCATTCGCCAAGTCAATCCCGGCAAGTCGTTCCTGCCAGGAATCGGAGTAGGGGATAGTTTCTGCTTGCAAAATCTGATAATGCCAGGAATCATTCACCAGTTCAAACCGGCAATAAGCGATATCAAGTCCGTCGAGTGAGGTACCGGACATCAAGCCAATGATATATTGCTCATTATTGCACATTATTGCACATTATTGCCATTATTGTCATCTTCATTTTATTTTATTAATCGCATATCCCGTATCTCGCAACTCGAATCTCGTATCTGGTATCCGACATCTGCATATTATTCCTATAAGCATTCTACGATTTTTTCCAGTCGGATGGCCCGGGAGCCTTTGAGCAGAATAGTTGTATTTTCAATATTATTTCTTAGAATCCACTCTTTAGCCAGTTCGCTGGTTTCAAAACATTGCCAGTTGGGGTTGGTATTAAGTTGTGAAAAAACAGGCCCAACCAGAATGACTTGAGAGAGGTCCAATTCCTCCAGGAGGATCAGGATCTTTTGATGCTCTTCATCAGCAGTGGCGCCAACTTCCAGCATATCTCCCAGGATGGCCATCTTCCTGGAGCCAATGGTTCCCATAAATTCCTTTAATACCAACGACATGCTGCTGGGGTTGGCGTTGTACGCGTCAAGAATCAGCAGGTTCTGTTCTGTCTGCTTAATCTGAGATCGGTTATTGTCCGGCCGGTATGTATTCATTGCTGACGCAATCATGTTAGCCGGAATATCGAAATAATCTCCGACAGAGGCAGCAGCCAGGATATTCAATTCATTGTATTTTCCAAAGAGGCTTGAACTGATCAACTGGCTCTTTTGATTTTTGATTGTCAGCTCTAACTCAAGGTAATCAGATCCGGGAATCACATTTCCGGAGACAGCCGCTTCGGGATTGAATCCATACTTTATTTTGGTTAAGCCTTCTGCATGATCCATGAGCAGGGAGTCTTCTGCATTGATGAAAACGGTTCCGTCTCCCTTTCTCAAGAAGTCATAGAGTTCGGTTTTAGCATGCACAACTCCTTCCAGGCTTCCAAACCCTTCCAGGTGCGCCTTCCCGATGTTGGTGATCAATCCGTGGGTTGGCTTGGCCATGTTGCAGAGGAATGCGATCTCTCCGGAATGATTCGCCCCCATCTCCACAACAGCGATCTCCGTATCCGGTTGAATGGAGAGAAGAGTTAACGGTACACCTATATGGTTGTTCAGATTGCCGGAAGTAGAGTAGGTGCGATATTTTTGAGACAGGGTGGCATGGATCAACTCTTTGGTAGTGGTTTTTCCATTGCTTCCGGTGATAGCAATAATCGGGATAGCTAGTTTTTCGCGATGGTATTGAGCCAGTTCCTGTAGCGTAGATAAAACATCGTCTGTCAGCAGGTATCGATCATCTTTTCCACTGGCTGGTTCATCAACAACAACATAGGCAGCGCCCTCTTGCAGCGCATTATCTGCAAACTTGTTCCCATTGAAGTTTTCACCTTTTAACGCAAAGAAAATGGATTCAGGAGATACTTTCCGGCTATCTGTAGTAATGACCGGGTGTTTCTGAAAGATCCTGTATAGGTTTTCAATCATAGGAGAAAGCTGTCAACAGCTCTCTTTATTTTGGATATTCACCGCCAACCCGTGTCATCGCACAACGGAAACCGATGGCATCGGTGGCTTCTCCTTCGTCAAGGAAACGACGAGTGCTTGGGCTCAGATAGTAGGCAGGATCTTTCCAGGATGCGCCTTTATAGACTCTGGCCCTGTCGGTGATCAATGAGGTGACACCATACTGATACATCAGATCAGTGGATAGGCTGTCAGGCTCTTTCGTCCAATCTTCTTCATTGATCAACGATTCATAATCACCATCCAGGTAGTTAATCACATCGGATGAGCGATAGTTTTTCCGGTTAGCGGCTTCTGCAGGCGAAACCTGACGGTACTTCATCCGTCCCAGGCTGTCTTTCTCAGCCAGGTAACCCTCTTCATCGGTAACCTGGGTCATGAATACATTCCCGCGAAAAGGCCTTAATCCGGCTACATAATAGGAGTTGAGAGGACGATATACATCAAGTACCCATTCGCTCACATTACCACCCATGTTATAAAGGCCATAATCGTTGGGGAAGTAAGAGCCGCACGGAGCGGGGATATCGGCACCGTCATTGAGGTTTCCGGCCACGCCCATATAGTCTCCTCTTCCTCTTTTGAAGTTATCCATGAAACTTCCATAATATCTTGATTCACTGGTACGTACATAGTTACCGTTCCAGGGATAGTTCTTTCTTTCAACAACTCGTTCATACAGTGTGTTTCCAATCAGGCCAAGGGCAGCATACTCCCACTCGGCTTCGGTTGGAAGGCGATATCTGGGAAGCATGATTCCATCTTCCATTTTCACTTTCCTGGAACCGGTTCCGGTTGGATTCAAATCTGGCATTGGTTTGTCGACCAGCCCTTCATACTGTCCGGCAAGGTAGGCTTCTGTGTTGAAGTTGTTTTCGTTTTTCTGGGCGGGGTCCATTGCCAGAATGCCTTTTTTGATCAGCAGCATCTCATTGACCCGGTCAGTTCTCCATGCACAGTAATCGCCTGCCTGGATCCATGTGATTCCGACAACGGGATAGTTGCGGTATGCCGGATGGCGGAAGTAATACTCAACCAATGGTTCGTTGTAAGCCAGTTTGTTCCGCCAGACAAGTGTGTCGGGCAGCGCTTTTCGATAAACTCCCGGGTAGTCAGCACTATATACCCTGTGGAGCCAGTAGAGGTATTCAAGATAGTCCAGGTTACGTACCTCTATTTCATCCAGGTAGAAGCTGGCGACTGTGACACGCCGTGGTTGATTATTCCATTCATACATTACATCATCCTGGGTTTGCCCCATGGTGTATGTTCCACCCTCAATGAAAACCAGTCCCGGACCGGTTTGCTGTTGCTGAAAAGAGTTGACTTCAAATCCCCCGTTCTTGGGATCATTGTAAGCCCAGCCAGTTGTGCTGGAGGTCTCTTTCTTACAGGAAACCATACTCAAAACAGCAACAATCAGGATACTGAATTGAAAAATTCGTTGAAGTTTCATGTGATTATTGTTACTTTTTCATGAAATTACTTGGCAAAAATAGTAAAATCTCCCAAAATGTGATATATATAACTAAAATCTGGGACATTTTATTGCTCTGATCCGTCTTCTTTTTTCAATACATGGGAATTGCCAGGATGCAGATACTTCGTGAGCCCCGCCCGATGCGCCTTTCAGATTACTTAGAGTGATATCGTAACTGTATCCTACACGCAGGTTCTTGTAGTGAATCCCGACAAAAGGAATTACCGCATCGGCATTTTCGAAGTTATGCCGGAACCATAATCCGCCAATGATCGGATCAAACGTAAGATAGAAACCTACATTCAGCTGATGATACTTGAACTGCTGTTGATAGAGAATATTAGGCGAGATAGAGAACTCTTTATCCTCATCGTAGTCTCCCCCTTTTCTCAGGTTGATTACGGATCCGGCATGGACCGTGATCTTCATATATAACTGGGACGTGTTATCTGAGTAAAAACCAATGTTAGGCTGTGTCAAATGTGATACGGAAAGGCCACCATAAATGATGTCCTCATATCCGATAAAGATCCCGGCGGAGAAATCAGGCACGCCCACTCTGGATTGATCCGGTTGCTTCTCAGAAGTAGGAAGGACAAATCCACTCTGCGGATCGATCATATCCTCGAACAAAAGATTCTCCCAAACAAGCCTTCGCTGATAATAACCGACCTGTACCCCAGCACTCGCATAGATCCGGCTGGTAATATTGAACTTATATGTGTATAACAGGCTGATCATCGTTGTGTTGAGGTTACCACCACCTGCTCTGTCGGCAGTAAAAAGCAATCCCACTCCACCGTGAAGAAACTCAACATATTGATCGTATGATGCATTGTAGGTGATGAAAGCGTTTTCCACTGATGGCCACTGGTTTCGATAGTTAGCGATAAGGCGGGGGCAGATCGGGGCTCCCGTTAATGCAGGATTCAGGTATAATGGATTGGCATAGAATTGTGAAAACTGGGGATCCTGGGCAGAAAGTTTTGTTGCCGCAATCAAGGTAAGAAATAAACAGGTATAGACAACTTTTTTTACCATTCCGGGTCTATATATATAGAACATCCTGCATTTTTGGACGACAATAATACGAAAAAAAGAGACAGGTTATTGTGGGAAACTGCCAGATTGAAAATATATGATTTCGGTGTGGCAATATGGTGTTGGAAAAATCGTTCTTTATCCATCATGTATATTGAAGTATAGATATATGAATAGATACCAGACCATTTATTTGATTTTCGTTCTGCTTTTCAATACGGTTACCATTCGTGCACAGGAACCTGGAAATCATGCAATACCTGAGGTTTCAATTCAGAAAACGTTGCAATGGCATCCTGTTGAAAGAATAGAAGTGAGCCCGGGGGAATTTATCATGATGCTCTCTTTTTCCGGTTCAGGAATGGCAGATGCAACTGGCAGACTCCCAATCTATTTCTACAAATCGCAACTGCGGGATCTGAACCTGAAAGTTCAGGATATAACCTTATCTTCTCTGGTTTATCAACAACTGACTCCATTGGAGATACTTGCTATTGAAGATGTGTTGGAGATTCCTGTGGTTATTCAGCCTGAAGCAGAGATCGTTTTGCAGCGGAAGAAGCCTTTTCTTGAGATCTTATTTTTGCCTTTCAGAAGAGACCCGATGAGTGGAATGATTGAAAAGGTGGTTTCGTTCAAACTATCATATACATTAAGTGTTACCGATGGCAGTGCCTCGCCACGCTCCTTGAATTCATATACAGAACATTCTGTCCTGGCAAACGGACTATGGTATAAGTTTGCCACCTCCTCCAACGGGGTCCACATGCTCTCGTATGATGATTTAATCAATTCAGATATTGATCCATCATTGATAGACCCAAGAACGATTCAAATTCACGGGAATGGTGGTGGGATGCTCCCTGAAGCCAACAGCGCTCCCCGCATTGACGACCTGCGGGAGTTATCTCTCCTGGTGATAGGTGAAGAGGATGGCCAGTTTAACCAGGGCGATTACATCCTCTTCTACGGAGAGGGGCAGACTGTCTGGAATTATAATCCTGTCGACGGATTATTCAAGCATCGAAAAAATATCTATTCAGATTACACATACTATTTTCTGACTTTCGGCGGAACAAACGGGAAGCGATTGACCCAGGAAACCAGTACTTCTCAACCTCCAACTCACATCATCACACGGTTTAACGATTATGCTTATTATGAAAAGGACGATATTAACCTGATCAAATCGGGACGGGAGTGGTTTGATATGGAATACTTTGATGTTACCCTGACACGTAATTATTCGTTTGCGTTTCCTAACCTGGACCTGGCTTCACCTGTGTATGTAACAGCCTTCCTGGCTGCACGCTCGACTAGTGGTGCAAGTGGATTTAATGTCTCCGTAAACGGTGGATCTCTTTTCAATGTCTCTATTCCTCAGGTTTCCGGAGAATTTCTGGCTACCTATGCAAGACAAAAGATTGAGCAGGGCAGCCTTTCCGTTTCGAAACCAATGATTGATATTCAACTTACGTACCACAAATCCAATAGTTCAGCTACAGGGTATTTGAACTACCTTGAAATTAATGCGATGAGAAATCTTGCCATGAGTGGTAGCCAGATGAGTTTCAGATCTGTTAAATCCGGAGGAAGTGGCCAGATCTCTGAATTCCGCCTCTCCACACAGGGGCAAAAGGTATTTATCTGGGATGTGAGCGATCCGGGGAACGTGCTGGATATCCAGCACAGTTTTACTGGCAACATATGTACGTTCAGAATCCCGACAGATACGTTGACAGAGTTTATTGCATTTGACGGATCAGGTTATCTGAAACCTGAATATATCGGTCATGTGGAGAACCAGGATCTGCACGGTGCAGGGAACTACGATTATGTTATTGTCTCTCACCCTGCCTTTGTTAGTCAAGCAGATCGCCTGGCACAATTTCACCGCGAAAAAAACGAAATGGATGTGCTGATTACCACACCGCAAAAAATATTTAATGAGTTTTCTTCCGGGGCACAGGATCTATCTTCGATTCGTGATTTCATCAGGATGATGTATGACAGGGCTCCTGCAGGAGATGAGCCTAAATACCTGTTGCTGTTTGGAGATGCATCATACGATTATAAGAACCGGGAAGAGAATAACACCAATTTTGTCATTACATATGAATCTCCCGAATCACTTGATCCGATTGATTCCTATGTAACGGATGATTTCTTCGCACTGCTGGATGAAAATGAAGGACAGGGAACAGGTGGAAGTCTCGACCTGGGTGTCGGCCGGTTGCCGGTCATGAATATTACAGAAGCGACGCAGGCTGTGGATAAGATCCTTCACTATTGCTCTAACAGTGATTCTGTTAAAAATGATTGGCGGAACGTAGCCTGTTTTGTTGCTGATGATGGTGACGGCAATCTACATATGAACCAGGTAGAAGACCTGACGGATATGATTTCTGCCCAACATCCGGTCTATAACATAGACAAGATCTACCTTGATGCGTACAAGCAGATCTCAACCCCCGGTGGACAACGCGCCCCTGAAGTCAATGAAGCCATCACCAAACGAATGGATAAAGGAGCGTTGATTGTAAATTATACGGGACACGGAGGCGAGTTAGGCTGGGCTCATGAACGTGTGCTGGAGGTTCCGGACATCAGAGCCTGGACTAACATAGACAACATGCCGGTTTTTGTTACGGCTACCTGTGAGTTTAGCCGGTATGACGACCCTGAGCGGGTTTCAGCCGGTGAGTGGGTATTTCTGAATCCAAATGGAGGGGGGATCGCATTGTTTACCACCACCCGCCCCACTTTTGCAGGGAGCAACTTTGCCCTGGCAACAAATTTTTACAATGTAGCATTCAATAAAGTCGATGGAGAATATCTGCGAATGGGAGACCTGATCCTGGAAGCCAAGAACAACACCTCTTCATCAGCAAACACAAGAAAATTCGTATTACTTGGAGATCCGGCCCTGAAGATGGCCTATCCAAAGATCAATGTGGTTACGACCTCAATTTCCAGTGATACGCTGATGGCATTATCTGAAATCACAATCTCAGGAGAGGTTCGGTTTGATAATGGACAACTTGCTGAAGATTTTAACGGTCTTGTTTTTCCAACAGTTTTTGACAAGCCATCAGAGATCATGACACTTGGAAATGACGGCGATATACCGATCGAATTTTTTGTTCAGAAAAACCAGATATACAAGGGGAAAGTTCAAGTGACAGGGGGGCAGTTCAGTTTTGATTTCATTGTACCCAAAGATATCGCCTACAAGTATGGAAAGGGTAAAATAAGTTATTATGCCCGAAACGCTACTACTGATGCTAATGGTTTCGATGACTCAATCGTTGTTGGAGGATTTAATCCACTTTCAATCGTTGATGACGAGGGACCGACCATCACACTATACATGAACGATACAGAATTTATTCCCGGTGGGATAACCAATCAGAATCCGGTGTTACTGGCATATGTTACAGATGAATCGGGGATCAATACAGTTGGCAACGGGATCGGACATGACATAACAGCTGTGCTTGATGAGGAGACGCGAAAACCACAGATCCTGAACGACTATTATGTTGCAGATCTGGACACCTATCAGAGTGGCTGGATTACCTTTCCTTACTTTAATGTGCCGGAAGGACGGCACACCATCAGACTGAAGGTTTGGGATGTCTTCAACAACTCATCTGAGGCGGTAATCAGTTTCGTGGTCGTGAACTCACAGGAGTTTATCCTGGATCATTTGTATAATTACCCGAATCCCTTTCAGGAAAAGACCACCTTCTCTTTTGAGACCAATCAATCGAACACGAACATGGAGATCGAGATCCAGATCTACACGATATTTGGAAAGCATATCCGCACCATCAAAGAGACACAATTTGTCACTGGATACCGTGTGAATCCGATCGTTTGGGATGGGACAGGTGACACCGGCCGGAAAGTTTGTACAGGAACCTATGTCTATCGCGCTGTCTTAAAACTACCTGATGGATCTATCAATCATGCAACTGCAAAGCTCGTTGTGATCCGTTAACTAATATTATTGCATGCCTGAAAGCGAGGAACTATGACCAGACTCTACTTACTTATCTTCCTCATATTACCAGTCCTTGGATTGGCCGGTAATGGCTTTGCAGATCAATCGGTGCTCGCTACCGGTAACTGGTATAAGATCGCTGTAAATCAAACGGGAATCCATAAAGTAACATATGATGACTTGGTACAACTGGGAATGGATCCTGCTTCATTCAATCCAACAGATATCCGCCTCTATGGAAACGGGGGAGGGATGCTTCCGGAAACGAACAGTCAATTCAGGATCGATGACCTCCTCGAAAATTCAATCATCGTAATCGATGGCGGGGATGGTCAGTTTAATCCGGGCGATTACTTTATTTTTTATGGAGAAGAGGCGGATGCCTGGAATTTTGACGAAGCCAGTAAGACTTTCTCCCACAAAAAGAATATCTATTCCGATTTCACCTATTATTTTATTACAACAGACTTTGGGCCTGGGAAACGAGTTCTTCCGGTTAGTTATCTCGATACAACGGAGAATTATACAACAGCAAGATTTACAGATCATCTCTTTCATGATGTTGATGAGCGAAATCTGATCCGGTCCGGAAAAATCTGGGTCGGTGAAGAGTTCAATGAATTAACGAACGAATGGGAATTTCCTTTCTATTTCCCGAATGTGGTAACGACCATACCTGTCAGTATAAAAACCTTTGCCGTGGCCCGCTCACCGAATATCAGTACAATGTATGTGTATCGAGACGGCGACTTAATTGACCAGTTTACGTTGGATTATACAAACCCACAGTCGACTGGTGTTTTCGCAAGGCCCAAATTGCGGGAAACCGTTAGCACCCTGAATCAGGATCATACAACCATCAAACTTGTTTATGAACTTCCTACACCAGCCTCACAAGCCTGGTTGAACTACATCGAGATGGTTGCACAGCGTCACCTGAAGTGGGTTGCTCCTCAACTCACCTTCCGGGATCCTAATAACATTGGTGAAAACAGATTAACCAAATTCATCCTCCAGGATTCTCCTTCCAATATGACGATATGGAATATTTCCGACCCGGGACAAATCTTATCATTACAAGGGATATGGTCGTTACCGGACAGTTCCTATCAGTTTATTTTCCCCACTCCGGACCTGGTGGAATTCATTGCTTTTGACGGATCAGATTTCCATTCCGTATTGCCGGTCGGACCTGTCGCCAATCAGAACCTCCATGCCACGCAGCCTGCCAAGCTGATCATCATTGCTCACCCAATATTTATTGAGAAAGCAGAGCAATTGGCAGATTTCCACCGGACATCCACCGGAATATCTGTCGTGGTTGCCGAAACGGAGAAGATCTTCGCCGAATTTGCTTCAGGCCAGCCTGATCTGACGGCGATTCGGGACTTCGTCCGAATGTTATATCTGCGAGCGCCGGAAACGGATAAACCAAAATATATTCTGCTCTTCGGTGATGGTTCCTATGATTATAAAGACCGGGTTCCTAATAACACCAATTTTGTCCCTACCTTCCAGTCGGACGAGTCTTTTAAATTCATTGCAACGTATGTGACTGATGATTACTTTGGGATCATGGGAGAAGATGACGGGCAAGGATCAGCCGGAAAGTTAAACCTGGGAATGGGGCGTTTCCCGGTATCTGACCAGGAACAGGCGGAAGCCGTGGTGAGCAAAATCATCCATTATGCACAAAAGAATGATACGATTCAATCGTCTTGGAGAAACCGAATGACTTTCATTGCCGATGATGAAGATACAAACCTTCATCTGCACCAGGCGGAAGAATTATGCGATATTGTAGAAGCCAAATATCCTGTATTTAATGTCAACAAGATATATCTGGATGCCTATCAGTTGGTCAATACACCCTCCGGACCACGTTATCCCGCGGTGAATATGGCCATCAATAAGGCTGTTAAAGATGGAAATCTGATCCTGAATTATACAGGCCATGGGGGTGAAGACGCCTGGAGTGACGAAAAGGTCTTAACCATCCCTGATATAGAAGGGTGGACGAATGCAGATATGTTACCTGTTTTTATCACTGCTACATGTGAATTCAGCCGGTTTGATAATCCTGAGCGTTTTAGCGCCGGAGAGATGGTTATCGTAAAACCTGAAGCCGGAGCGATTGCAATCTATACAACAACACGTCTTGCATTGGCTACTTCCAACTTCAAACTCGACACCTCTTTTTTCAGGAACCTGATGAACCGGGATGAGAATGGAGAATATCTGAGGATGGGAGATTTGCTGCGTATCTCTAAAAACAACAATAACAACAATAAAAACATCCGGAATTTTGTCCTGCTGGGTGATCCGGCTCAATCGATTGCTTTCCCGGAATATAATGTTGTCACCACCAGCATTAATGGAAAGCCTGTTGATGCCAATCCGGATACATTACTGGGGTTGTCGGTTGTATCGGTTACAGGTGAGGTGAGAGATCAGACAGGGAACAAAGCTGTTGGATTCAATGGGACACTAACCGCTAAGGTATTCGACAAGCCGGTAACTTACCGGACCCTGGCCAACCAGTCGAAGAGTTACAAAGAGTATTTTAAACTTCAGAATGAACTGTTAAGCGATGGACCGGCTACGATAGAGAATGGAGATTTTTCGTTCTCATTCGTTGTGCCGCAAGAGATCTCTCCTTACTTCGGTTTTGGAAAGATAAGTTATTACGCCTGTTCCTCTAGCTCTGATGGAAATGGTTATGATGATAACGTGATTATTGGAGGGAAGGACCCGTCAGTCAATCCTGATAATCAAGGCCCTGATATCTCCATCTATCTTGACACAAGAGACTTTATTTCGGGAGGAAGAACCGGTTTCACCCCATTACTGCTGGTTGATCTTTTCGATGAAGACGGGATCAACCATGTGGGATTGGGCCTGGGACATGAGATCCTTGCTGCCATTGATGATGACTGGTCAAGAGCTATAGTGCTCAATCCCTATTATACTCCGTTATCAAACCAATTTCAGGCAGGATCTGTGGCCTATCCATTATCTAACCTCTCTATTGGTCGCCATACATTGACGATCAGGGCCTGGGACATGTTTAATAACTCTTCCGAGACAACGATTATCTTTTATGTTTTTGACCAGGCAACTATTGATGTGACAAATGTTTATGCCTTTCCGAATCCGTTGAGAGATGGGACTACTTTCACTTTCAGGCCCGAACCAGGTAATGGAAGGATGGATGTACAGATTGATGTCTTTACCATCACAGGTCAGCCTGTAAAACACTTCGATCTGTCTGTTGCTGAAAATTGGGGCCAACCAATACAGGTATACTGGGATGGGACTAACCAGAATGGGATGAAACTCAACAGTGGAATCTATCCTTATACAGTGAAATTTAGCGGTGAAAAGGGTAGTTTCGCACAAACATCGAACAAGGTTATTATTTTGAGATAGTACACGTTAAGTCATTTTTTTGAAATTAAACAATATCAATATATTAAAATCGTTATTTTTGCAACCATTTTTTCAGACAAATTTTTTTAAATGCGACAGATGAAGATTATTTTGACGTTGATTTTAGCAGTTAGTTTGACGATCAACTTTACATACGGACAAGATCTTGGCCCGCAACAACCCAATGTAATTACAACGGCTGTACCGTTTCTGATGATTGCACCTGATGCCCGTGCAGGCGGTATGGGTGATGTGGGTGTTGCTACTAGCCCGGATGTATATTCATTATTCTGGAATCCGGCAAAGTATGCTTTTATTGAAAAAGATTTCGGAGCGGGTATCGGATATGTTCCCTGGCTACGGGGGCTGGTAAATGATATTGGTTTGGCATCTGTATCCGGATTCAAGCGCTTTGGTGATAAGCAAGCAGTTGCCGCATCGTTGCGTTTTTTCTCGATGGGTGAGGTCACGTTCACCAATGATGTGGGGACGGAACTTGGAAAAGTCAAACCTAATGAGTGGACAATTGATGCTACCTATGCAAGGAAATTTACCAGGACTCTTTCAGGCGCTGTGGCTGCCCGGTTTATCTACTCAAACCTGGTACCTGTAAACTACACAAAATATGATGTGCAGCCTGGGATGTCTGTTGCCGCTGATATTGCTCTCTATTATCATAAAGAGTTAGAGATTAAAGGATTGAGTGGTGCATGGATCGATTTTGGTTTCGTCATCTCCAACATCGGAGCAAAAATTGCCTACAGCAGCTCCTCAATCCATCGGGATTTCATCCCTACCAACCTGCGTATCGGTCCATCCTTTACCATGGATATCGATGATTACAACCGGTTGTCGTTTGCTATTGATCTCAACAAATTGTTGGTGCCAACACCTCCGATTTACTGGCCTGATTCAACCGGACCGGACGGGGAACAGGTAATCAAGAAGGGAAGGAATCCTGATGTCTCGGTTGTTCAGGGAATGATTCAGTCTTTTTATGATGCTCCTTATGGTTTCAAGGAGGAATTGGAAGAGATCAACGTTGCTATTGCTGCAGAATACTGGTACAATAAGCTTTTCGCTATTCGGGTTGGTTATTTCTGGGAATCAAAATACAAAGGTGATCGTCAGTTTTTCACCCTGGGCGCCGGATTGCGATACAACGTATTTGGACTCGATTTTTCGTACCTGATCCCGATACGAAACAATAATCCTCTTCAAAATACCCTCCAGTTTACGCTTCTGTTCAATTTCAACAAAATAGGACAAAAGAACAAGGAGACAGGGAGGTAGTGAAGTAGTGAAGTAGTGAAGTAGCGGGGTAGTGAGGTGGTGAAACGCGAATAGCGAAAAGCGAAAAGCGAACATGGGACTTCGGATTGGTTTTGGATTTGACACGCACAGACTGGAAGAGTGGAAAGAGTTCTGGCTGGGTGGAATATTGATCCCTCATACGAAGGGCGCTGTTGGCCATTCCGATGCCGATGTACTGATCCATGCTATTTGTGATTCCCTTTTTGGTGCAGCTGCTCTCCATGATATTGGATATCATTTCCCCGACACCTCTCCTGAATACAAAGACATTGACAGCAAAATCCTGCTGAAGAAGTGCCGTGAACTCATCCGGACCAGCGGATATTCCATCATCAACCTTGACAGTACAATTGTTCTGCAGGCTCCAAAAATCGACACCTATATCCCTGAAATGATCGAGGTGCTTTCTGATCTGCTGAAGATCGAACCCGACCAGCTTTCCATTAAAGCCAAAACAAGTGAAAAACTTGGATTTATTGGAAGCGAGGAAGGTGTGTCGGCCTATGCGATTGCACTGCTTCAGGATGACCCCTCCCCAGCCCTCCCCTAAAGGGGATGGAGAAAGTCCCCTTCAGGGGATTTAGGGGTTATTAAGCATCTTTTATTTTGAAAATTAAGGATAAACCAGTAATTTTGCACTCCATTTTTACAACCAAGTAGTTCATTAACACAAAAAAAGACAATGTTAAAGCAGTATGAAACCGTTTTCATTATGACTCCCGTTTTGTCTGAAGAACAGATGAAGGAAACGGTAGAAAAGTTTCAGAAGTTCCTGAAAAGCAAGGACGCTGAGATTGTTTTTGAAGACAACTGGGGATTGCGCAAACTCGCCTATCCGATCCAGAAAAAGAGAACAGGTTTTTACCACCTGATTGAGTTTAAAGCTGATCCGCAAATTATCCGCGAATGGGAAGTAACATTCAAACGTGATGAACGGATCCTCCGTTTCCTGACTGTTGCACTGGAAAAACATGCAATTGCATACAATGAGAAGAAGCGGGCCAGAGCTAAAGCTAAAGCACAGGAAGAAGAAGCAACATCGTAAAAAACCTTTAAAAAGAAGTATATGAGCGCACAACAACAAGGCGAGATCAAATATCTGACCCCAATAACGGTTGATACCAAAAAGAAAAAATATTGCCGCTTCAAGAAGAGCGGAATTAAATATATTGATTACAAGGATGCCAACTTCCTGCTGAAGTTTGTGAACGAACAGGGAAAGATCCTTCCACGAAGAATTCCAGGCACTTCAACCAAATACCAGAGAAAAGTAGCACAGGCTGTCAAGAGAGCCAGACACCTTGCATTATTACCGTATGTAGCTGACTTACTAAAATAAGGAGGAGAAGAGCATGGAAGTGATTTTAAAACAAGATGTGCCCGGTTTGGGTTATACAAACGAGATCGTTACAGTTAAACCGGGTTTTGCACGGAACTATCTGATCCCGAAAGGGATAGCTATCCTGGCGACAAAACCAAACAAAAAGGTCCTGACTGAGAATGAAAAGCAGCAATCTTTCAAAGCTGATAAAATCAAGAGTGAAGCTGAAGAACTGGGTAAGAAACTGGAGAACCTGGTAATTAAAATCGGGGCGAAAGCCGCTGAGACAGGAAAGATCTTTGGTTCGGTTAATGTCATCCAGATTGCACAGGCTTTAAAAGAGCAGCATGATTTCGATATTGACCGGAAGAAGATCCATCTGGATCATGATCATGTCAAAGAGCTTGGAACCTACAAAGCATTGATAACTCTGCACAAGGAGGTTAACGTGGAGATCAGCTTTGAGGTGTTCGCCGAATAAGGGGATGATCTCCAGAAACCAGATCAAGTTCATCAACTCTCTGAAACAGAAAAAGTTTCGGGAACAGCATCGATGCTTCCTCGCAGAAGGATCGAAGTTGGTAAAGGAGCTTTCAGAAGGGCCTTTTCAGCTTCGACAGATTTTTTCAACTATCGACTGGATCAGGCAACAACCGGATTGGATCGGTTCTTTTTCAGTTGAGCAGGTGAGCCTTTCTGAAATGGAGCGTATTTCGACACTGGCATCACCAAGTCCGGTGTTAGCAATTTTTGAGATCCCTGACAAAACCATCACCCCAACTTGCTGGGAGAATGACCTTTCTCTGGTTGTTGATGATATCCGGGATCCGGGCAATTTAGGTACGATCATACGGATTGCAGACTGGTTCGGAATCCCTCAGGTGATTTGTTCTCCCGGCACGGTAGATCAATACAATCCTAAAGTTGTTCAGGCTGCAATGGGATCTCATGCACGGATAGCATTGATCTGCCAGGAGATCACTGAACTTTTTCGCGAAGTTCGAAAAGAGATTCCGGTCTATGGACTGATGCTTAACGGGAAAAATTTGTATGAAGAGAATTTAAAACAACACGGGTTTATTCTGATCGGGAATGAGGCCCGTGGGATATCAGAAGCTGTTTCAACGCATGTCACCCACAAACTAACGATTCCGTTTTATCCGGCTGACCGAAAAAGACATGCAGAGTCGTTGAATGCGGCTGTAGCTACGGGTATTGTATGTGCAGAGTTTAGAAGAGATAAATCGTGAAATGTGAATCGTGAGACGTGAATAGAAGGAAAAAATCGAATAGCGAATAGCGAAAAGCATGAAAGATATACTATTTCTGTTCGTTGGTTTAGTGATCATATCAGGATCGGTAGCAGCCCGGGAGTTTCCGAACGAGAACAGGATCTACGATCCCAAAATCCATACTGTAATCCTGCACAAAGAGGGCTTTGAAATGGCGGCTCCCATTATCACCCTGAACTCAGGGGAACGACTGATACTTTCATTTGATGACCTTGATGTTTCCTTGAAAAACTACAGCTTTACGATCCGGCATTGTTCGGCTGAATGGCAAACATCCGAAGAGCTCCTGGTTACCGATTATATTGATGGCATCCGCGAAGAGAACATTGATGAATTCGCTTACTCATACAATACGACCGTAGAGTATATCCACTATACAGCCACTCTCCCCTCAAGGTATATGAAACCGAGGATCTCGGGAAATTATCTCTTGATCGTATATATTGACAACCCGGATCTACCTGTTCTGACGCGAAGGTTCATGGTTGTGGAATCCACACCTGTTTCGATTGATGCCAGCGTAGTTCGTGCAGACGCACCGTTGGAAAGTTACTCCAAACAGCAAATCGATTTTATCGTTGACATGCCGGGATATATATTTTCGAATCCGAAACGGGAAGTCAAAATTGTGATTACTCAGAATGACCGTTGGGATAACGCTATCTGGAATCCGCAGCCCAGGTTTATCAGGGGAACCGAGCTGGATTATACATTTGATCCCACCCTCACCTTCAACGGGGGCAATGAGTTTCGCGCTGTCGATATCAAGAGCTTGAGATATCAAACCGAGAATGTCAGGTTGATAGATTGGGACGGAGCCTACCAGGTGCATTTGCTGGAGGATATGAGTCGTGCGAGGAAACAATACACGCGCTATGGAGATATCAACGGACGAATGGTCATTGAGAATGATGAATTTGCAGAGAATAGTTCCATTGAGGCCGATTATGCATGGGTCCATTTCTATTTGCCTCCCTCAAATTATATTCCGGGTGGGAAATTATACATCATGGGAGCCCTGGCTGATTATCGCATGGCGCCGCAGAATGAAATGGTCTACGATCCAGAAAGCAAACGATATAAGTGTTCTCTCTATCTGAAACAGGGTTATTACGGATATATCTATGTATTTAATCCTGGCGGAACTACGTTTGGTGATGAGGCTTTCTTCGAGGGAAGTCACTGGGAGACAGAAAATCAATATACTATTTTCGTCTATTTTCGTCCGCTATCCGGACTTTATGACCGGCTGATTGCTGTCCAGGATGTAAGCTCTGTAATTTAACCTCCGGTTAAGTGTTTCCTGATTACCTGGTAAAGGTCAATCATCAGGAAAGGTTTCATCAGGTAATCGGTTACGCCAGCTTGTTGAAATTTTTCAACCTCATCCTGTAAGATATTTGCTGTCAGTATTATTACAGGTATCTCCGCGATTTCACTATCAGGATTTCGGCGAATTTTCTTTGTCAGCTCAATGCCATCCATTTCAGGCATATTCACATCCGATACCACCATATCATAATGATGTTTGCTGATTAGAGCGATAGCTTCTTTACCGTTCCTGGCTGTATCTGCTTTTTTCGGCCGCTTCCTCTTCAGCTTTACGCCGGGCAGCCAGGATATGTTTCTGGTACCGGATTATCTGGCGGATTGTGATACTGATCAGGAGCAGAAGAATCAGAACTATCCCCAGGCTGACCAGACTGGTCAGGTTCAGGGTACGGGCCGACTTATCAATCGTACCATGAGCATCATGATGAACCCGTTCATTCCTCTTTTCTACATGTTGGTTCAGCACATTCATGATCTCTTTCAGATTCTCCATCAGCGCTTTGTTAGTCAGGATCAACCTCATTTCCTGGGCTTCCATTCGGTTCCGGGAGGATTGCTGGATACGAAGCTGTTTCTGTGCATACAGGCCAAAACCCAGTTCGTCCATCGTAACAGCCACATTCAGGAGAGAATCGGTTAGTTTTTTCATGTGGATGAAACTTGCCGAGATGTGCTCTTTTTTTAGAATGTTTTCACTGGCATCTTCCACATACAACATCTCAACCGAATCAGTCGTCAGGCTGGTTGTTAATGAATCCAAAGTGCTCAATAGTGCATTGATGTCATCTGAATATTCATGAAAATATTGCTTGTTGTAGGTCAGGGTATAGAGCCAGAAATCATTATCGGCTTCATAGAGCATCTCGAAGCTCTTCTCCATCATCTCCAGGTTCTTGTCTTTAACTTTCAGGAAAGCGAGAGATTCAGTAATTTTTTCCTGTTCGTTGGAGCGTATCCAGAAGAACGTAACAATCGTGACCGCAATAACCAGGATTAAAAAAACCAGCAGGATCCGGAGGTTGATAATAGCTTTGTTACTTGATTTCATGTTCAATCTCAATATATTCACTGCAAGATACAGAAAATTTATATGACCCCTCTTGTCTCTCCTTTGAGGAGGCCACTCGAGTTTTCATTAGTCTTTGTTTAGTCTTTGGTTCGTTTTTTCTTTTTTGCCTTCTGTCTTGTCCTGAATGGAAAAATCGACGGTGCTGACCACCCTGGGCCGATCGGAATAGACCAGTTTAGATACATTATTATCATACATTTACGATGACCTAATTAAATCGGCGCAAGGTGGTTAGAAGTTCCGGTTTTTCCACCTCACAACTACCGGTGGAAAAATGGTACGAAATAATATCTGATAAAACCATTGCTGATGCGATCCTGCACAGCCAACATCTAAATAGGCAATTCTTTTGCCGCTGATTAATCCTCTCAGTTCTTCAAGAAAGAACCGGTCTGTTGAGTTCTTTATTATATGTGTTCATTATCAAGATCCCCCTGAAATTTTCATTAACGAAATTGGTGTGGATATTCTTTCTCTCGATTTTGAAATGAAAGAATTTTCGGATTCTGAATTACTCCATTGCGTATTTCTATTGCTTTTGAAATGGTTTTATTCTGTTCCCATTTATTTGGTCCCCCAATAACTATGGGTAAAAATGGACGTAATGCTTTTGAAATTTCCCATGAGGCAGAATTCCAATAATAACTTGGACTGTGATCCACTGAATAATAAAATTTACCTGCTATTTCAAACATTGGGTGTTCAAAGGATGTTGGTCTGGCACACCAAAAACCCATTCCTTCATCACAGCTTATATCAATAATAAGAGTTCCTTTCATCAATTTATATGCATCATGTGCAGGTACAAACATTTTTGGATGGTCAATATTCTGAAGGGTTCCATTAACAATTAGTTGCACATCTGATAATGCTTCTGAAAATGGGCGGGTACTGCCGTCAGATTCAACTGCAAGCAAATTTCCAGAATCGTCATTCTTCATTTGTTTAAATGTTATTGCGGGTAATTGATCACTCACTTCTGTTGCTATACGACCGGTATAGACCGTGATATCCAGAAATCCCTGGCCTTGCAATGCATATACTGCCCCCCGACTCACCGATCCAAAACTGAGTACCACTGCTTTTCGTGGTTTTCCATAATTCCCGACAACTCCGATAAGACTTATCGCATGATTTACACTGGCATAGCCTGCAAGTTCATTATTTTTATAAAAAACATGCATGTTTTTATTGCCTGTTCGGCTCCATGTAAACATCTCTTCCCAGGCAATAAGGGTTAATCTTCTTTCAACTGATACTTGAGTAATGTCTTTCTGTTGTGCACAATGCAGCCATCCACACACAATTGCACCTTCTCGTACCTGAGACAAATCTATTGCCAACGGTTTGGGCATTAGCACACAATCAAAACCGTTCAGGATTTCTTCTCTGGAAGCAACTCGGCCTGATGTCAGTTTGGCTAACGTGTTGTCATTCATGCCAAATCTCAATCCATATCCTTCTTCAAAAGTGATTTGTTGTCGTAATCTCTGTGGAATGTGTTTTATATGTTCCGGATGAATGGCGACTCGTTTTTCGTTTTCTTTTAATGATTTTCCAATCACGCCGACAGTTAAGAGTTGTGTCATATTGTTTTTTCGTCCTCCTTTATTTAATCCCTGAAATTACATTTTACTCTGACTAAGCCAAATATAAACAAATTAAGTTAACGCCCACACATAACATATAAGTGATAAATAGCACAACATATTTGACACTTATTTCTAAGTATTTATCCACCTATCCATGATTCGGCTGATGGTTAATCGAATTTCTGAATGAATTTTAAACAGTCTCTAAATCTATTTCGTTATTTCTCCCACCCAATTTTTTATTAAAATCCTGCAATTGTTCGCAAATAAAAGGTATCTTGCAAATAAACCACCACGAGATGAAGGGCGATAAATTTGATAAGAGGCGCATTCTAATGAATTCCAAGAGAGTTATTCCCAAAGAGCAACTTGAGGTTGGATCAACCAAAGATAAATTTCCCGTTGTTCTTGATGGTGGGAAGACAATCATATTTATTTCAGATAAATCGAAGGAGCAGGAAACTATTTTAAGATATAAATACCGGGGCTTTATAAAACCATAATACATTTAAGAACCTTTTGGTACCCATTCAAGCCATGGCATTAGGTTGCCTTTCATCAATCCTGAATAATCCTTTTAATAGCATCCATTAATTCCTGCCTTCTAACCGGATTGGAAAGGAATTCCAAGAATCCATGCTCAAAAACAACAGTGACCAAAAGCAGGAAAAAAACAAATCCCCAGCTATGAGCGAATATAAGCTATGCGACTATATCTGATCAATCCTTCCAACCCTCTCGTCAGCATCGTCAGAGTCAGGGAAAGCCGCTGGAACCGCTACCGGGTGTGGAAACCGCTCAGCCTCATGGTTCTTGCGGGCTTGACCCCATTGGAGTGGGAAATCTCGATCATTGACGAAAACCTCGGTGTGCCGGACTATCCGTCGATGCCTCTGCCGGACCTGGTGGGCATCACTGCTTTCACCTCGCAGGCAAACAGGGCCTATGAAGTGGCCGCTTATTTCCGGCTTCTGAGCGTGCCCGTCGTCATGGGTGGCATTCACGCAACCATGTGCCAGAACGAAGTCATGGAGCGTGTGGACTCGGTTGTCACGGGAGAAGGCGAGAGCATCTGGTCTCAGGTGCTGGAGGACGCTCAGCACGGCTGCCTGAAACGCCGGTATTACGGAGGACTCGCCGAGATAAGCGATATCCCACCTGCTCGTCATGATTTGTTGGATACAGGATATGCCTTCGGAGCCATTCAGACCACACGAGGCTGTCCCTTGAACTGTATCTTCTGTAGTGTGACAGCGTTCAATGGGGTCCATTACCGGATGCGATCAATTGGGGACGTCGTTCGGGAATTTAGGCTGATCCGCGAGAAACGCGTTCTGGTGGTGGACGACAACCTTGTGGGCACGCGTCCTGAACATATCGCACACGCCAAAGACCTGTTTCGAGCCATGGTACAGGCGAAACTGAAAAAAGAATGGTTCGCCCAAACCACAATCAACTTCGCCGATGACGAGGAACTCCTTGCGTTAGCCGCGAAGGCGGGATGCCGGGGCGTCTTCATCGGCTTCGAGTCACCGACGCCGAAGGGGCTTCGGGAAATCAGCAAGAAGTTCAATTTTCTGAAGGACCGGGACTTTCGGGCCTCTGTGCGGCGCATCCAACGGCACAGAATCCTGGTCGTGAGTTCCTTTATCATCGGTTTGGACATAGATGAACCGGGCATTGGAAAACGTGTCGCCGAGGCAGCCAGCCAGTACGGCGTGGACCATCTCAACGCGTTGTTTCTGACGCCCTTGCCCGGTACGCGCCTGTGGGACCAGATGAAAGCAGAGGGCCGGATCGTTCTCGATAAATTCCCGGAAGACTGGAAATACTACACGCTAACCTTCCCGGTTGCCCGGTATAAGCATCTGTCTCTGGATGGTATCATTGACGAGATGCTCTCCTGCGACTTGACTTTCTATTCTATGCCGCGCATCCTACGCCGGGTTTGGAGCAACGTTCTGGGTCGTCGCCAGCCGCTGATGAGTCTGGTGGGCAATCTCTCATACAGGAAAAATTCTCAGCTGAGTTGTAAAACATACGCGGCCTTCAAGCGTTACCTGGGCAATAGGGACGACTGTGTAAAGAAGTTATGAAAGAAAAAATGCCAAAATTACCCGCTCTTTCTCAACCTATCCAAATTTCTCCATATTAAGCTCCACAATCGTTTTTCTAAATTTGCTGACATTGCCCTGTTTGATATGTCAATCGTTACCACAGGGCTTTTTTTTTGGACCTCCTATGCAATTTGACACACGATCTCCATGCGATGAACCATTATCCCTACTTCTGATTAAACAGTCTTAAATCAGGGAAGGGGTGTTGGAATAGTTTCCAAGATAAGCAGAAGGAGAAGTCCAAAGAGGAAGAGTGGAAGCTATAAACTGCCTGGCTTACATCTCCAAGCAGCGATCCAGTGAATTGATGATCTCCTTTAGCTTCTCATGTTTCAACGAATAAAAAATCTGCTTGCCTTCTCTCTTTGATTCAAGAATCCCTTTGTTCCTCAGGATATTCAGGTGATGAGAGGCAGCAGGTTGTACGATGTTGAGATTCTCGTATATTTCGGTAACAGAGAGCCTTTTGTTTGCGGTAAGCAGTTCAATAATAGCAATTCTCATCGGATGCGCCATAGCCCTGAGCATGGTTGCACCCATCTCGATTTTTTCAAGTTCTAACACGTTTTTTTGATTTAATGATTAACAGTTGAAAGCTGGCGCAAATATATAAATAATTATATATATTGGGTGCTCCATTTTCAGGTCATGGCTTCCCTTCGAGAGCCAAGACCAGTTAATACACCATACACCTGGGGGCATTGCACAGGGAAAAGCCGTTTTACGGAGCCACCCCCTATGAGCGTCCAAATCCCGATAAAAAGAAGGAAAAAATGCAAATTTTGTGCAAATGAAAAAAGGATTTCGAACTAGATGTGTTCAAAACCCTTGTCTTTGTTTGTGGGAGCAACAGGATTACTCGGACTTCGTCCTCATGAGCTTCGGTTCAAACCTGTGACCCTCCCGACTGTCAGTCGGGATGCTATGAACCAGATTGAGCGATTAGTTGCTCAATATATTTTCGACTCTTTCTTTTCTTTATTTCCATTTCACGCTGATAAGCTGAGGATTTATCCCGAAATTTCTCTGCGTACACTAATTTCCATGGCATTCCAGTTCTGGTGTAAGGTGTTTTCCCTCGATTGTGATCAACTAATCTCCTTGTTAAGTTATTGGTGCTTCCAGTATAATAGCGATTCAATTTTTCGGAGAATATGATATATGTATGAAAAACCTTCATAAAAAAACCGTCATCAATATATTAATAACGGCTTAATTTTGTGGGAGCAACAGGATTCGAACCTGTGACCCTCTGCTTGTAAGGCAGATGCTCTGAACCAGCTGAGCTATGCTCCCAATAATTTAATGAACTCCAGCAAGA
>CAZTSX010000027.1:0-28917 GCA_964616825.1 uncultured Prolixibacteraceae bacterium | reverse complement strand
ATCACCACATCACCATGGCACCATATCACCACATCACCATGGCACCATATCACCATAACTTTTTAACATGGACTACTCAACCGATAGCCGTACTGTTTTAACCCTGGATGCCGGGGGGACTAATTTTATATTTTCAGCAATCCGGGCTAATAAGGAGATCGTTAAACCGGTACGGATAACTGCCAAAGGCAAGACGCTGGAAGTCATCCTGCATCATATCATTGATGGTTTTTCTCAGGTAAAGGAACAACTCAGTGAAAACCCGGTGGCAATCAGTTTTGCTTTCCCTGGTCCGGCTGACTACGAGAACGGCATCATCGGCGACCTGCAAAACCTACCGCTTTTCAGGGGTGGAGTGGCTCTCGGTCCGATGCTCAAAGAGCAATTCCAGATCCCGGTCTTTATCAACAACGACGGAGACCTCTTCGCATACGGTGAAGCGATCGCAGGACTCCTCCCTGAAGTCAACCGGCAACTGGAAGAGGCCGGGAATCCGAAACGCTATCATAACCTTCTCGGAGTCACTTTTGGAACCGGTTTTGGAGGTGGAATTGTGAGTCGGGGGGAACTCTTCATCGGAGATAATTCTGCCGGAGGAGAGATCAACAGAGTCCGGAACAGGACCTTTAAAAATTATGATGCGGAGGAGAGTGTCAGCATCAGGGGTGTTGTGAGAGAGTTTGCCAATTATGCCGGACTCAACATCCGGAGTTGTCCGGAACCCAGTAAGATCTTCGAAATTGGCATGGGTAAACGGAAAGGGAACCGGGAAGCGGCCATCGCTGCCTTTGAAACATTTGCCGTTGCTGCCGGGGATGCACTGTCTAATGCCATCACCTTAATCGATGGACTAATCGTCATAGGAGGGGGGCTCTCCGAAGCCTATCAGCTCTTCCTTCGGAACCTTGTTGATGAGATGAATCAGCCATTCAATACCGTTACGGGCAGTCCTCTGGAAAGACTTGAGATGAAAGTGTATAACCTGGAAGATCCAATACAAAATCAGGCATTCTACAATCCTGATTTTCAGGAGATCCAGGTTCCATTTTCCAGTCAAAAAGTAGTATATAGTCCGATCAAAAAAATCGGCGTAGCTCTTTCCAGGCTGGGGACATCCCGGGCAATCTCACTCGGAGCAAGTGCGTTTGCGCTTTATTTCCTTGATTCATAAAAAATTAAAAAATATACCTAGTTGATTTTTTCTATATATTTGCATCTTATCGACAATTTAAAACAAACCTAAATCTTACACATATGAAAAAAATTGTACTTTTTTTAGCTTTTTTCGTGGCTATAACCGCAGTTATTGCACAGAATGTTCCCAGGGAAATGGTCGCCCTTGAGATCGGAACAGGAACCTGGTGTCCCTATTGTCCTGGTGCAGCTATGGGAGCGGATGATCTTCTTGAAAACGGAAAATTTGTGGCCGTGATTGAAAACCACAATGGCGATGGATATGCAAATATTTATTCCAATGCCAGAAACGCAATGTGGGCAGTTCCTGGTTACCCAACCGCTACATTTGATGGGATGCTGAGTGTTGTGGGTGGTTCTTACAACCAATCTATGTATTCCAGTTACTTGCCAAAGTATAACGCAAGTATCGCTGTCGAATCCCCAGTTGCTATGACAATGGAGGTGGAACAAACAGATGCCGATTATACAGTGACTGTTGAAATGACTAAGGTCGGCACCATATCGGCCACCAATATTGTCCTCTACTTCTTTGTCACCGAGTCACACATCCAACAAAACTGGCAAGGGCAAACCCACCTGAATTTTGTCAACAGGCTGATGGTACCAGATCAGAACGGGACCAATATTAGTTTTGCCGGTGGCGATGTTCAAACCGTTGAACTGAACTTCACGTTAGATTCATCATTCCCGGTGGAAAATGGTGAATTTGTCGCTATGCTTCAGAATAAAACTCCGGGACAAGGCGTTATCCCCGGAACCTATCCCGTGAACAGATGGGAAGTTATTCAAACCGTTAAAAAAGGCGTCGTCGATCTGACTGTCGAGTTTGAAGCCTCCGCCACCTTAGTTGATAAGGAAACCGATGTAACCTTTACCAACAATACAACCGGAGGTTATATTGGCGTTCCTGAAACCTACGAATGGTTCTTCCCGGGAGCTGAACCCGATTATTCGACAGATGAGAGCCCAACCGTAACCTATTCGCAATGTGGCTCCCATGATGTTACCCTCATTGTGGATCGTGGAGGACAAATTGACACGCTGGTAAAAACAGCCTATGTAGAAGTTGACCTGATGGTCGAGATCACATCCGACCCTGGAGACACCACATGCTGGTATCAGCCAATCACACTGGACGCAACCAAATCATATTCCGCAACCTACCTCTGGGAACCGGGCGGCGCAACAACTCCAACCATCACAGTTTACTCCAATGATGTCGGACTGGGCTCTCATACCTATACGGTTACAATAACTTCATCAGGTGGTTGTGAAAATTCAGGAACCCATACCATTTTCTTTGACGGGTGTGTGGGGATCGATGATCAACCATCTGCCTTAAGGGCTTCCGTTTACCCCAACCCGAGCAACGGGCAATTCCGTGTGGAAATCGCTACCACTGAACCTGCAGTTGTCACTATCGAGATCGTCAGCCCACTGAATGCTGTGGTTTATCGGGAAAGAGGCATCTCAGTGAACGAAAGGCTGTTGCACAATCTTAACCTCGATCTTACCAGCGGGATCTATTATCTGGCCATACGCGACGGGAAGAGAAAACAAGTTAGAAAACTGATCATCTTTTAACTGGAAAAATAAATCCATCTTATGAGGCTGTCTCGGTTATGAGGCAGCCTCTGGTTTTATAATAAATCGTATTTTTGTCAGGCAACCTTACACATATGTCGGTTGTCTTACAAGTGAGTGGATCAGAAAAGTAAACCATTAATCATCTTCATTTTATGAAAAAAATCCTCTTTACCCTGTTCGCAATCATGACAACATGTTTATTACAGGGCCAGGTTGTCGAGAACGTATTCCTGTTTCAGGATTATGAGATCAGCCAAAGTGACTCCTATCACCTGATCGATTTCCCCACTACACAATTAAGCGGATTGCCTGGAGAACCTGTGCTTCCCTATCAGGCTATATCACTTCTCCTTCCGCCTGGCACAATAGCGAGTTCCCTAGAGATCATTGGTGAGATGGAAACACCTGTTCCCGGAACCTTTACAATCTATCCTCAACAACATGATAATCCCTTGTCGAAAGGAAATTCCGGAGAATTCATTCAAAACCAGAAAGTCTATGCAAGTAACTCATCCTACCCGGCAGATAATAGTGGTCATCTCACCACACAATACATGAATGGATATGGATTTGCGCTCTCTTCCTTCACACCGTTGACTTATCATCCAGCCACTGGTGAGGTATCCTATTACCAGAAAGTGATAGTCAGAATTCATACAGCTCCTGATCAACAAGCGGTAGAAGCCCTTGGCAACCTCTCATCCTCTTCCAGTGTTCTGGACCGGGTGGCGACAATCGCTCAAAATTTTAAGGCCATCAGTCAATATCCGGAAAAAATCTCCCTGAAAACCAGTAACGAAATGTTGATCATCACCCCGATAGCTTTTAGTGATTCCTTCCAGCCATTGATTGATATGTATCAGGAAAAAGGATTGAGTTGCCAGGTGGTCCCAATTGAAACCATCGACGCCTCCATGACAGGTCAGGATCTGCCGGAGAAGATCCGGAACTTCATCATCCAGGAGTATCAGAACAACGATGCTGAATTTATACTTCTGGGAGGGGATGTAGAGCATGTTCCCTACCGTGGTTTTTACTGCCAGGTACAATCTTCAACTCTTTATGAGGATTACGGGATCCCTGCCGATCTCTATTACTCAGCGCTGGATGGAACCTGGGATAATAACGGAAATGGTATCTGGGGGGAACCGGATGAGGCCGACCTGCTTCCTGATATCGCTGTTACCAGATTCCCGTTCAGCACTCAGCAGGAGTTGGAAAATATGATCTATAAAACGATCTCCTACCAGACCAATCCGGTGCCTGGAGAATTGCAACAACCTTTTATGGTGGCGGAGCACCTCTATGACAATCCAATGACATTCGGAGGCCCATACCTGGATCTGTTGATCGATGACCAAACTGCAAATGGCTATTTCACTCATGGAATCCCTTCTGCAGAGAATACCATTACCAAGCTTTATGATACACTGATCAGTCTCCCAAATAATATTTTCTACTGGAATGTGACTACATTACTGAACGAGATTAACCTGGGTAAATCGTTTATTCATCATGTCGGGCATTCCAATGTAGTGTATATGATGCGACTCTACCTTTGGGACATCACGAACCAGAATTTCTCCCAGGTTAACGGCGTTGATCACAATTATACCCTGATGTATACGCATGGATGCTTGTGCGGCGCTTTCGATGAAAATGACTGTATTGCTGAAAAAGCAGTAACCATAGAGAACTGGTTGGCCGGAGGTGCATTTAACTCCCGGTATGGCTGGTTCAACGAAGGACAAACCGAAGGGCCATCAGCTCATATTCACAGAGAGTTTGTCAGTGCCCTTTACAACGATACGATTTCCTTCGAGCGGATCGGACAGACCCATATGATGTCGAAAATAGCAACCGCCCCATGGGTCACAGCACCCGGTCAGTGGGAAGAAGGAGCGCTGCGCTGGTGCTTCTATTGCTGTAATATTTTCGGGGATCCTGCCATGGAGATCTGGACGGATGAACCTTCAGTCGGAGTTCCTGAAGCCAATCCAACATCCACTATTCGACTCTATCCAAATCCGGCGAAAGAGAACGTAACAGTCAGTAGCCAGATTGAAATTCCGGGGAATTTGGAGATCACCATTTCAACTATCCTGGGCCAAACCTTGCTAAACCGGGTCTACCAACATCAACCTGCAGGCTCGCATACATTTCAGGTTAATTTATCCGGGATAAGATCAGGAATCTATCTGTTAAGCGTTGAATCCTCAGGATCGATTCAAACCCTGAAACTAATTGTCAGGAAATAAGTTAGCCGGATTATTTTTTTATCTTTGTGAATCCTAAAAACAAAATATTTGAAACCAATCAAACTTTACGTCATGAAAAAAATTACACTCTTATTCTCGCTAATCTGTTTTATGCTCTTCAGTATTCATGCTCAGCAGTTTAACTACAACAACTCATGGGGAAATGCAGGTTTTAACCTGGTAGCATCAGAATCTTCATCCATTGAGGTTGTCTATTCTGTTCCCACATTTTCCCTGGTTGACAGGGTGGTCAATGGTGAAGCTATGAAAAATATCATGCTTCCCGGAAACTTCCTGTTCAATGAAGAAGGTGCTCCTAACCTTCCCGCAACAGGACGTTATATAGCTATCCCACAGGGCTCAACACCTACTATCCGGATCATCAACCAGCGGACTGAAGTGATCCATAATGTAGACATCCTGCCGGCACCGATTATTCCCCTGCAAACTGACGACAATCCCCTTCAGTACATTAAAAACATGGATATCTACGGGGAAAATGCCTTTTATCCGGCATCACCGGTAATCATCTCAGAAGTAACCCAGATCCGTGGTACCGATGTAGTTATCATGAGTGTTACTCCATTTCAGTATAACCCGGTGACCAAAGATCTTATTGTTTATCATGATCTACAGATCGCCCTTGACTGTGAAGGCGGAACGGGAGAATATGGCAACGACAGGCTACGTAGTCCTTATTGGGACGGTATGATGTCAGACCTCATTTTGAACTATTCAATCCTCCCAAAAATTGATTACAAAACCCGGATGAATGAGTACCTCCAAAGCTTTCCGGAAAATGATGAATGTGAATACATAATCATCACTCCAACAGGAGATGATTTTATCAGTTGGGCAGATTCTATTGCTAAATTCCGTAACGAACAGGGAATCTTAACCAAGGTCTTTACGGTTGATGATGTTGGAGGAAACTCCACGTCTGCTATTGAAGGTTTCATCAACAATGCATACAACACCTGGAATCCGGCTCCAGCTGCCTGTTTGTTGCTGGGTGACTACGGTACCAACGGGGCTATCAACGTGCTTTCGCCCATCTACAATAACTATTGTGCTTCTGACAACATTTATGCAGATGTGAACAACGACATGATGCCTGATGTGATCTTTGCGCGTATGACAGCAAACAATAACACACAATTAACCACTTTCATCACAAAATTTTTCGACTATGAGAGATATCCGCCAACAGATGCAGACTTTTACAATAATCCGATTACCGCATTGGGATGGCAAACCGAACGCTGGTTCCAGATCTGTTCAGAAGTTGTTGGGGGATACTTTAAACACGCTAAAGGCCGTGATCCGGTACGGATTAATGCTATTTATCAAGGCGTTCCGGGCACAATTTGGTCAACAGCACCCAATACAGCCACAGTTGTAAACTACTTCGGACCAAACGGATTGGGGTATATTCCTGCTACACCTGCAGAACTTGGCGGCTGGAGTGGTGGCAATTCTACCATGATCACCAACGCGATCAACAACGGCGCCTTCATCATCCAACACAGGGATCATGGCAATACAACGCTATGGGGTGAGCCCGCTTACAACAACAATAATATCAACCAGCTAAGCAATGATAAACTCCTTCATGTATTCTCCATCAACTGCCTGACAGGAAAATACAACTGGGGAGGCGAATGTTTCGCGGAAAAATTCCATCGTCATACCAAGAATGGAAACAACGCAGGTTGTCTAAGTATCACGGGTGCATCTGAAACATCCTATTCATTTGTGAACGACACCTATGTATGGGGTATGATCGATAACATGTGGCCCGGGTTTATGCCGGAAGAGACGTCAGAAGTAGATCACCGCGGAATCTATCCGGCTTTTGGAAACGCAGGTGGAAAATATTTTCTCAGGCAATCCAACTGGCCTTACAACACACAAAGCAAGGCTGTTACTTACAACCTCTTCCACCACCATGGAGATGCTTTCTCCTGCCTGTACGACACAGTACCTGAAAATCTGGATGTCTCTCATGAAGCCACCATCCCTTATGGAAGCACTACGTTCACGATTACCGCAACAGATAGCAGCTTCATCGCACTGTCGGTCGAAGGCGAACTGCTGGTAACAGCTTACGGAGAAGGAACTACTCCGGTTGATATAACGATCCCACTTCTTCCTGAAGGGACCAATATAAAAGTTGTTGTAACCAAAAAGAACTATTTCCGTTATGAAGCCTTTTCCCTGGTCGTTCCTGATGCCCTGAGCGCGAACTTCACAGCCAGTAGTACTTCGATTTGTGTAGAAAACCTTATAGATTTCAGTGACCTATCCGGTGGAAGTCCTACCGCATGGGAGTGGACCTTTGAAGGTGGCACACCAGGAACATCAACTGAGCAGAATCCTTCCGGTATTGCATACGATATTGCCGGAGATTACTCTGTTTCGTTGACCGTAACTAAAGAAGGAGAAACCTCAACTGAGACGAAACCTGATTATATTCAGGTATACAATACACCTACAGCCGACTTTACTGAAGGCCCTTTATGTAAAAACCTCCCGGTTGAATTCACCGATATGTCAACCCCGAATGGTGGTACCATTACAAGCTGGTACTGGAATTTTGGTGATCCGGGTACCGGCACCTATGACACTTCTACACTGCAGAATCCATCTCACATCTATCTCTCAACAGGACCCTTTACTGTCACACTGATTGTGACCAACGATGGAATCTGTACCGACACATATGTCAAAGAAATTACCATCGGACACACACCCGAGCAAGCTGCAACGCCAGAAGGTGATGCTACTATCTGCCAGGGTTCAATGGGCAATCTCTTTACTACATCCGGAGCACCCAATGCTACCTCTTATGCATGGGTGATCGATCCTGCCGATGCTGGGATTATTACAGGAACCGGAACAGAGATCACACTCGATGTCTCAGAATCTTTCAATGGTGCTGCAACACTTCGTGTACGTGGTGTCAACGAATGTGGCGAAGGGGGAATCTCATATGCTCTTGATCTGAATATCCTGCCGGCACTTCCTGCACCTGTTACAGCCCCTGACGGTCCCGCAATTGTGGACCTGAAAGATGGCCTGACCACTGAATACACAACATTGCCCGTAACCGGATCTATTGGATATGCCTGGATGCTGGCACCGGAAGATGCCGGTTCCATTGTTCCTGCTTCACCCGATGGAACTACAGCAACAGTTACCTGGGAAGCTGACTTCAGGGGAGATGCAGAGATCAAGGCTGCGGGTGTTTCTGATGAGTGCACCGGTCTTTATTCTCCAGTAAAAATAGTGACCGTTAAGAATACTCTTGGCATCAGTGAGATGAACGCATATAACATCTCTGTTTACCCGAATCCAAACAGTGGCAAGTTCAGCCTTGTTCTGAATACTGGCGATCAAACCAACGTAAATATCAGGATTTACAATGTTCTTGGCTCTATCGTTTATAGCGAAAGAGATGTGAACATCTTCAACAAATTAACCAAAACCCTCGATCTCTCATCCCTGCCAGGCGGTATCTACCACCTGCGTGTTGATGGAAAGAAGGGATCCGCAATCCGACGGATCATTATCGAAAGGTAACCAAACCAATATCTAAAAAATGAGGTTGTCTCAGAATATCGAGACAATCTCTTTTTTTTTTCTGTAATTCCAACTTTTTTCTTTTCTTGACGTCATTATGGCAAAACAAACGGATTTGAACGGGGCGACAGCTGATATTCACAGAGATCTGGTAGACCTTTGTAAAAAAGGAGACCGTGTTGCCCAGTACCGGTTGTACAAATTATATTCACAAGCCATGTACAATATTTGCCGACGGATGGTATCAGATGAACAGGAAGCGCAAGATTTGCTGCAGGAATCATTCATCAAAGCTTTCAATAAGCTGGAATCGTATATTGAAAAGAACCGGGAACGGCTGGATGTCGAGACGCCGGATGATGAACTCATCTGGCAGCATATCTCCTCCCGCCTTGATGCCCGAAAGAAGCAGACAGGATGGCTGTGGAAAGCGGCTGCCATTTTCCTGATCTTTCTTACCGTCGGGAGTGTGACGATCTATTCGGTTAACCAATCTGTCCAACAACAACAGCCTGGTATCTCGCTGAACGATATTTCCAAAGAACTTGCTGATGAAGAGAAAGCCTTTCGCCTGATGGTCTATCAGAAGATGGATCAGGTTAAAGCAAGTAATATTAACCCGGGCCTTTCATACGAGCTCTATAAAGAGTTGCATCAGATCGATCTTCAATATGATTCCTATTTCGCAGACATGCAGGAGCTGGGTGATAATCCAAAAGTAATCAGGGGATTGATTCGCTGCTATGAACAGAAATTAAAGATTCTTGAAAAAACCATCCGTGAAATTGAAAAAAATGAACACTATGAAAACAATAAAAAGTAGTCGCAATATGCTGTTTCTGACCCTGATCGGTATTTTTCTTGTACCCCTTTCAAGCTTTTCGATGAAAGAGACAGAGAAACAGATAACCAAAGAGATCACTGTAACTCCAACCACTAAGATCAACTTTGTCAACAAACTAGGGACAGTAAACGTTAAAACCTGGAATGAAAACAGAGTGAAAGTAGTGACCAACCTGATCGTTGATGGAAAGGATGAAGAGGTTCAGAAAATTATTGCCTACATTTCAAATATCGATTTCTCCAAATCAGAAGGCGAAGTCATGTTCGACACCAAATTTTATCAACTCTATTCCCAAATTTTTGGATCCATCAAGATCGTGTTGAAGAACGGTTCGGTGCTCCGGGGAATTTCAAAAATAAAACTCTCATATACCCTGATGGTACCAGAAGGAAATCCTCTATCCATCACCAATAAATATGAGGATATCACTCTCTCTGATTTCTCCGGAGATATCACATTGGAACTCTATGAAAGTGATCTTCAGGCAGGTAACCTGTCTGGTCGGAGTGCCATCAAGATGAAGTATTCTAAATCGTCAATTGCATCTCTTGGAGATCTGGATCTGTACATGTATGAATCCAAAACTACCATTGAGCGTACGGGAGATCTCAACCTGCAATCAAAATACTCTGAACTAACTCTCCCCGAAGCAGGCGAGCTTTCGTTAGACTGCTACGAAGATAAAATCACTATCCAAAAGCATGGTGACGTTAAGGCGAAAGCAAAATATACGACCCTGAACCTCAGTGATTTTAACACTGGGATGTTTAAAATTTATGAAACCCATCTCTCTGCAGGTAATTGTGAAGAGATAACTATCGATGGGAAATATTGCAAGATGCAGATTAAGTCATCAAAGAATGTCACATTCACACAATCATACGAAAACAAATTTTCGAGTAGTTTTATCGGAGAGCTGACGGCCAATTCAAAATATGGAGTCTACGAAATCTTCCACCTGGATAAAAGCCTCAACCTGATCGCCAGTTATGAAGATGACGTGGATGTTCAACGAATAGGCAACCAATTTACGGGTGTTCGCGTCAATTCAAAATATACAAATCTCACATTCACCTTTGAATCTGGTACACAATACAAAATAGATGCCAATCTTAAATATACAGATCTGAATTTTCCGGAATCCAGATTCAGGGAGATCCGGTTTCATAAAGACGGAAGTGAATTTCAATATCAGGGCATTATCAAAGGAGCTGATGAAGCTGCATGTCCTGTTGTGAAATTAACAATGTATGAAGGGAATGTGGACCTGAAATAGAGATGGTTCTCGGCAAAAAAAAAGGCAGTTCTTGAATTGCCCTTTTTTTTTACCTTTATCCCCTGAAAGAACCAACTAAAGAAACTCAGAATGAATACATCCAGATTTTTTCGTGCTGCAGGCATATTGCTTGCCGCATCGTTGTTGACTACTTCAACTCTATTTGGTCAGAAAACAACTTATCCTGATGCCTGGTCGTCAGAAGGATTTACCCTGAAGAACACTTCTGAACAGGGTGTTGCGATTGACTACTCTATCCACTCTTTTGAGATGGTGGATGTGATGGTCAATGGGGAAGCGATGAAAAGTGTCACGCTTCCTGGCTCCTTTCTTTTCAATGAAGAGGGTGCGCCGGATTTGCCTGGATACGCAAGGTATATAGCTATTCCTCAGGGTGCCAAGGCAAAACTGAAAATCATCACCATGCAATCCGAAATCATTCCGAATGTGAACGTTGCACCTGCTCCACGCATTCCGAAAGATAATGAAGATGGGCCTTTGTCCTATTCTAAAAATCGCAGAATCTACAACAAAGACAGTCACTATCCCAAGAATCCGGTGCAATTATCCGCCCCACAAAAAATCAGGGGTGTCGATGTGGTGATGCTGGGCATTACACCGTTTCAATACAATCCTGTAACCAAAGAGTTGGTTGTATACCGGGATCTGAAGATCGAGATTCAATTTCAGGGAGGGAATGGTCAATTTGGAGAGGAGAGGCTTCGGAGCCGTTTTTGGGATCCGATCCTCCAGGATGCCATTCTCAACCATTCCTCGCTGCCCGTCATCGATTACAATGCCCGGCTCCAGGAACCTGCCGAACTGACCGGATATGAATACCTGATTATCTGTCCTAACAGCACAAGTTACCTGAACTGGGCTGATTCCATCAGGAGGTTCCGGATTGCGGAAGGGATCACTTCCGTAGTTAAAACGCTGGCTGATGTCGGTGGAAACACCACGACTGCCATTGAGAGTTATATTAACACGGCATACAATACATGGACTCCGGCACCTGCTGCTGTGTTGCTGATGGGTGACTATGGCACCAACGCAAACATCAATGTGATTGCACCCATTTACAATAACTATTGTGCGTCGGATAATATCTATGCCGATGTAACGAACAATAGTATGCCCGACATTTGCTTTGCACGGATGACCGCCAACAATGTTACCCAGCTCGAGACCATGTGCACAAAATTTCTGGATTATGAACGCAATCCGCCTACTTCAGCATCATTCTACAATAACCCTGTTACAGCATTGGGTTGGCAAACCTCTCGATGGTTTCAGATCTGCTCAGAAACGGTTGGCGGATATTGGAAATACGAAAAGGGGAAAACTCCAATACGTATCAATGAGATCTATTCAGGAACTCCCTCCACCATCTGGTCAACGGCCACGAACACCAGCACGGTTCTCAACTACTTCGGACCAAATGGACAAAATTATATTCCGGCTACACCCAACGAGATGCCATGTTGCTGGACGGGAGGGAATGCCACCCAGATCAACAATGCTATTAACTCCGGTGCGTTTTGCCTGATGCACCGCGATCATGGTTCCAATACCGGTTGGGGAGAGCCCTCCTACAACAACAGCAATATTTCCGGTCTGACCAATACCGATAACAAGCTTCCTTACATCTTTTCTATCAACTGCCTTACCGGCAATTATAACTGGGGCAACGAATGTTTCGCGGAGAAGTTCCACCGCTATAAATACAACGGAGTCAACTCAGGAGCTCTTGGTCTTATCGCTGCATCAGAGGTCTCTTATTCATTCGTGAACGATACCTACGTCTGGGGAATGATGGATAACTTCTGGACAGATTTCATGCCTACATACGGAACCACGCCAGAATCCAGGGATTTTCGCCCCTGTTTCGGGAATGCCGCCGGGAAATACTTCCTCCAGCAATCCAACTGGCCATACAACACCGGTAACAAACAGGTCACCTACCATCTTTTCCACCATCACGGAGATGCCTTCTCGGTGGTCTACTGGGAAGTGCCGGAGAGCCTCACTGTAACACACAACACGACTATTACTGCGGGAGCGACTTCATTTACCGTGACCGCTAACGCAGGTTCATTCATTAGTCTGTCGCTCGAAGATGAAATCCTGGGTGTGGCGGATGGAACAGGATCTCCGGTTGTAATTACCATCCCAGGAACACTGATTGTCGGGGATGATATGATTGTTACAGTCACCATGCAAAATTATTTCCGGTACAAAGCAGTGGTACCCGTCCAGGTTCCAGGTGGACCTATTCCCGATTTTGTAGCGGATTCAACAGAAATCTGCGAGGGATTTAGTGTCGACTTTACTGACCTCACTACCAACGATCCTACCTCGTGGAATTGGGAATTCCCGGGTGGGACACCTCCCACCTCTACACTTCAGCATCCGCAGGATATCGTCTACAATACTGCAGCTGCCTACGATGTGACCTTAACCGTTAGTAACTCGGTATATACCAACTCCCTCACCAAAGTCGATTATATTTTGGTGAGTTCACCTGCAGGAACACCCGGCCTCCCATATGGAGATACACTTCTCTGCCAGAACAATCCCAACACGATCTATACCATTGATCCGGTATACAATGCATCGAGCTACGATTGGACATTAATTCCTGATACTGCCGGCGTATTGACAGAGAACGATATTTCTGTTATCGTTGACTGGACAGACACCTTCGTTGGATATGCCAGTTTGAGTGTTCAGGCAATCAATGGTTGTGGTGCCGGCAGCACCAGTCCTATACTTTTAATTCATCTTCGCCCATTCCCTGAAATTCCGGAGGATCCCACAGGGCCAACCAGTATGTGCCAGGGAACACCCACTTCCGTTTATACAACCAACCCGGCAGTCAATGCCGAAAGCTATGAATGGAAACTTGAACCTGCCAGTGCAGGCAACATTGAAGGCTCTCAAACAACCGGTACTGTTACCTGGGATCCAACATTCTTCGGTACCGCAGAGGTGAGTGTGAGAAGCGTTAATTCATGCAACGTATCGCTCTACAGTGATCCCATTGATATCACTATCTATGGAAATCCCATTGTCAACCTGGGAAATGATACCACGATTCTCCAAACCGAAACCCTGTTGCTGGATGCCGGAAATCCGGGCATGAACTACCTGTGGTCAACCGGAGATACCAATCAGACGATTACCGTTGGATATACCGGAAATCTATCTGACACCTATTGGGTAGAAATAAACAACAACGGTTGTATGGGTAACGATACAATCATTGTCTCTTTCGCAGATCCTGTTGGAATTCCCGAACGCTTTGGAGATATCACCTTGATGATCGCCCCTAACCCGAATAAGGGTCAATTCAACATGGAACTGACATCAGGAAAAAAAGCCACATTGAGTCTATCACTGATAAACTCACTGGGATCAACTGTTTACCAGAAAGAGAAGCTTACCTTTTCCGGCAAACACACCCTGAAAATCAACATCAAACACCTTTCTGATGGAATGTATACCCTGGTGATCTTCGACAATAAACAAGTCTTTTCAAAGAAAATTATTGTTCAGAAGTAACCTGGTTATGAATCAAGAGAAAAGGCTGTCATGTTACCGGCAGCCTTTTTTATTTATTTACTTCTAATCTTAAGCAACTTGTTTTGATTATCTTTGTCCTATTATTATTTAGTCCAGATTATGAAAAAATATCTCCTTCTCCCAACCATTGTTTTTTTTCTGCACCTTCTGGCTCCTGCACAGAACCAGGTTGGCACTCCAATCTCATCCAACGACACAGCCAATTACCCTTACTGGATTAACATGATGCAGGATCCATCCGTGAACTTTTTCGCCGTGCAACGGGCCTTTAACCTCTACTGGGAAAATCGTCCCATAACGAGAGGCTGTGGTTGGAAAGTTTTCAAACGATGGGAGTATATGATGCAAAGCCGGGTTGCTCCTGATGGTACGCGACCGGATCCCGACGCAGTCTTTAACGCATACGAAGCCTTTATGGATAATCCTGAATCGGCAAGTGGAGAATGGCTATCGTATGGTCCTTCTCAAATTCCTGCTCCCGGACCTCCGGGATATCTTGGTCTGGGGCGGCTTAATGTTATTGCTTTTCACCCAACTGATACCAATGTCCTCTTTGTCGGAGCGCCTTCAGGCGGATTCTGGAAAACCAATGATGGAGGATGGAACTGGACGACAACCACAGATACCATGCCTACTCTTGGTGTTTCAGCTATCGTAGTGGATTACAGCAATCCGTCGAAAATCCTGATTGGTACAGGTGATCGTGATGCCGGAGATGCCCCCGGATTGGGTGTCTTCATAAGTACGGATGGAGGCCTTACCTGGGCTGCCTCTACATCGGGAATGGGGAACAAAACCGTTGGGAAGATTCTTCAGCATCCAACCATCTCTTCAATCCTCCTGGCGGCCACCAACGGGGGTGTCTACAGGTCGACCAACGGCGGAGCATCCTGGTCGCAATCTGTGAGTGGGAATTTCAAAGATATTTGTTTCAAGCCGACCGATCCAACCATTGTTTATGCCGCAAAAGGAGCCAATTTTTATCGCTCCTCAAACAATGGAGTTTCATTCTCCCAGATCACCAGTGGATTGACTTCCGGACAACGTGGAGCAATTGCGGTTACAGCAGCCAACCCGAATTATGTCTACTTTGTACAGTCAAATAGCTCCAGCGGCTTCAAAGGACTCTATCGATCTACCAACGCTGGTTTGAATTTCTCAACCCGTTCTACCGGGCCAAATATCTTAGACTGGTCGTGTAGTGGTTCAGGATCCGGCGGACAGGGATGGTACGACCTGGCTATTGTTGCCGATCCCACGAATGCAGAAACGATTTACGTTGGTGGTATAAATGTCTGGAAATCTACAAATGGCGGATCCACCTGGGCTATCAACTGTCACTGGTACGGCGGGTGCGGTGTGGAAGAAGTTCATGCCGACTGCCATTATTTGGCTTACTCTCCGGTTAACGGAACACTATGGGCCTGTAACGATGGAGGTGTCTATTTTACCACTGATGGTGGTTCTAACTGGACCGACCGAACAGAGACGATGACCATCGGTCAGATATATAAACTCGGTCAAAGCCAAACTATGAAAGAGAAGGTGATCAACGGTTTTCAGGATAATGGCACCTATACATACCTGGCTTCCGGCTGGGAACAAACAGGTGGTGGGGATGGCATGGAGTGCGCGATTGACTATACCGATGCCGCATATACCTATCATACAATCTATTTTGGACCTATCTTCAGGAAATATAACAACGGGAACCAACTTCGTATAGCTGGCAACGGCACTTTTGGCATCAACGAAAGTGGTGCCTGGATCACTCCTTTCATCCTGAGCGAATCGGATCCGAAGATGATGTTTGTGGGCTATAAAAACGTATGGCGTTGCAGCGATGTCCGAACTACGAACAGCCCTATCTGGACAAAGATATCCAACAGCCTGGGAGGAAGTAACAGCAGCAATATGAGAGTGCTGGAACAATCCCCGGCCGATTCAAGCATTCTCTATGCCGCCCGCTATGGAAATAAACTCTTCAGAACTGATGATTGCATGGTAACAACACCAACCTGGACTAACCTGACTTCCTCTCTTCCGGGAACAGGTACACCCAGCGACCTGGAAGCTCACCCTACCGATGTCAATACAGTGTATATGACGTTTGGCAATGGGGTGTTTAAATCTACCAATAAAGGACAAACCTGGTCGAATATTAGCGGAAACCTCCCCTCCATCCACATGAATAGTATCGTCTTTGATGCCAATTCTCCCGAAGGCTTATATGTAGGGACCGATGCCGGTGTCTACTATAAAGATCAGACCACGGGTAATTGGATCGCTTTCAACGACGGGTTGCCTGCGAGTGCAGAAGTGACAGAACTGGAGATCTATTACGACAATGATTCTGCTTCTTCAAATGCGATCCGGGCAAGTACCTATGGCCGCGGGCTGTGGGGTTCTACTCTATACAACATCGACTCTGTCGACTTCGTAGCAGACTCAACGACCATTTGTGAGGGACTAAGTGTGGATTATACTGATCTGTCAACTGGTTCTCCATCTTCCTGGAGCTGGTCTTTCCCGGGTGGAACCCCCTCTGAATCCACGCTGCAGAATCCTCAGGATATCGTCTACAGTACGACGGGAACCTATGACGTATCCCTGACAACCAGCTGGAACACCTACTATATCACCAAAACGATACCCGATTACATCACAGTAGATCCACTTCCGGAAACACCGGCGAAGCCACAAGGCGATACCAGTTTGTGCATAAACAATCCAAATACAACATATACTATTGCTTCTGTTGCCAATGCAACCGGTTATACATGGGTGTTGGACCCGGATACCGCCGGCACCCTGATTCCCTCTGATACGTCCGTGGTTATAGACTGGGATGATGCCTGGTTTGGATGGGCCGATCTTACCGTTCAGGCGACAGGGGATTGTGGAACCAGTGCATTTTCGCCAGCCCTTCAGATCCACCTCAAACCTCTTCCGCTTCAACCCATTGAACCATCTGGCCCAACACCTCTCTGTGAAGGATCACCTGATACGGATTACTCCACGAATGTGGTACCTGATGCGACCAGCTATGTGTGGGATCTCTCACCAGCTGAAGCCGGAACGATCTCCGGAAACGATACCACCGGGACGGTAACATGGGACGCTGCTTTCTCCGGTACAGCTACAGTAATCGTTCAAAGTGTCAATGACTGTGGGGAAAGTACCTGGTCCGATCCTTTTGATATCGCGGTCAACATCTATCCTGTTGTGAACCTGGGCGCTGATACCACAATCACATATATCGATACCCTGCTTCTCGATGCAGGCAACACTGGATCTGTCTTTCTCTGGTCAACCGGTGATACCACTCAGACAATCAAAGCCTATTATACAGGAAATCCAACCACAAATTTTTGGGTAGAAGTTACAGCAAACAGTTGTACCGGGAGCGATGAGATCCTGGTTACTTTCATTGATCCTGTCTCTATCCAGGTGAGAAACCATACCCTGCAGATCAGGATTATTCCCAATCCCAACCAAGGAGAGTTTACCCTGGAGATCACTGCTGAAAAGCCAGGAGTAGCTTCTTTCCGGATCCTCGATCCAACAGGAAAGTTGATCGCTGAACAAGAGAAGCTGTATCTAAACGGAAGGACAACCAAGAAGGTTTCACTTCCGGGATTGCATGAAGGAATGTTCTTCCTTAAGCTGCAGAAAGATGGCAATCTTTTTGTAAAAAAATTCCTGATTCTTAACTAATTAGTTATACTACTGAATCCCGGCTCATGAAAAAATATCGCATAATCCTTCTCCTGATCATATTTATTCCTTTCACTGTTTTCGTCTCATCACAAAACCTGCCACATTTTCCAAAAGTCACTCCTGCGGGAAAAGGGAAAGTGAACACAAAAATCGATAATATAGGATACTGGAATTTGATGGCCGGAATGGGGTATGTAGAGGTCAATCCATGGCGATTGGTGGAGGATGCAGTTGAATCTTCATCCATCATCTACATCGACGGGATGCTAATTCAGGATTCACCGGATATCCCGGTTGTTGATGATGGCGGGCTCACACAAACTGAGAACTCCATCTTTATTGATCCTGATGATGATAACATCACTATGAATTCTAATAACTCCAGTAGCTGGAATGGTTCATACGCAACAGATCTGTATGGCTGCGACAGTTACTGGTCATTCGATGCAGCTTCAACCTGGGGCGGATCTTTTTATGGTGTCGGCCAGGTAAATATGGGAGATCCTGCCGTGGCAATGGGTCGAAATGGCTGGTGGTATGTAGGGAAGATCAATAACGGTCGCGGGCAGTCAGTAGCTTATTCAACCAACCAGGGTCAAACCTGGACAGATGTTCTTGTCGCACCGGTATCAAGCGGTTTTGGCAATCTTCTGGACAAAAACCACCTTTGGATTGACAATTCGGAAGATAGCCAGTATGAAGGATTTCTCTATGCAGGCTGGTCATGCTATGTGGATGGATCACCAAATGAGAATGAGATTGAGATCTCCCGTTCAACCGATCAGGGATTGACATGGTCTGTTCCTGTTGGGATCAGCCACCATTGTAATGCCGGAGCACACAACCAGGGTGTTAACATTCAAACCGGTCCGAACGGAGAGGTCTATGCTGCATGGATAATATATGATACCTGGCCGTCAGATGAAACAGCGATTGGTTTTGGCAAATCTATGGACGGAGGAGTTACCTGGGTTCCCGGGAACCGAATCCTGACTGACATCAAAGGCATCCGGGCCAGTGGCACAAACAAAGATATGCGGGTAGCCTCTTTCCCGTGCCTGACAGTTGATTTGAGTGAGGGTCCAAACCGCGGAACACTCTATGTCGTATGGGCCAATATTGGAGTGCCCGGAATAAACACCGGTAACGATATCGATATCTACATAAGCAACTCTACCAACCAGGGCGATACATGGTCAACACCTGTACGCGTTAACCAGGACCCTGTTGGTCTTGGGAAAAATCATTTCCTGCCCTGGCTTACCTGTGATCCGTTAAACGGAAATCTTTGTGTGATCTATTATGACGACCGGAATGTCAATTCAAACCAGGTTGAGACATGGGTATCCTATTCCTATGATGCCGGAAACAGCTGGACCGATTTCAGGGTTTCAGATGTGGCTTTCACCCCTTCTCCAATCCCGGGAATGGCAGCAGACTACTTTGGAGACTATATCGGGATCAAAGCACAAAACATGAAGGTCTATCCCATCTGGACCGACAACCGGGCAGGGAATGCACTGACTTATGTCTCTCCCTTTACCCTTGGACCACCACCCAATCAACCTTATGTCTCCTATTACTCTCATGAACTTGAATCCATTCCTACTGAATTAACCCAAAACATGAACTACGGAGATTCGCTCTACCTGACTCTGGGATTAAAAAATATCGGAGATCAGCCAGCGGATAACCTATTTGCTGTACTCTCAACCGAATCGCCATTTATCATCATCACCGATGCCACTGAGTCCTACGGTACAATGCAACCCGATGAGATCAAAACGATCCCAAACGGATACTCTTTCCATGTCTCGGACTCCATTCCTGATGGACTGAAAGTGAAATTCCATGTCACGGTATCCAATGGCGATACCTCCTGGAAGAGTCAATTTTCCATCGAATCTCATGCTCCATCCCTCCGGATCCTGAGTATGACGATCCTGGATGAAACAGGTGGAAATAATAATGGGCGACTTGATCCCGGCGAGACTGTTGAAGTCAGGTTTAACAATGTTAACAATGGTGATTTTACAGCTTTCAGCTCATATGCACTCCTTTCCTGTTCCTCCCCTTTTATCACCCTCCAATCCGACAGCATTTTTCTTGATACCATGTTTTTGGGAGAGCCCAAAACCGCCTCTTTCAGTCTGATCGTAGCAGATGAAGCCCCGACAGGCATCGGAGTGGTTCTGGCCTATCAGTTGCACTCTCAATATCATTACCAGGAGGCAAGTTTCCTGGAAACCATCGGGATCATTGTGGAAGACTGGGAGACAAACAGCTTCACAAAATTTCCCTGGGAACACTGGGGGTACAAACCCTGGGAGATAACATCATATGCCCCATGGGAGGGACTCTATTGCGCGGTTTCACCAAGTCTGATTGATTACCGGTCGGCCATATTACAAGTCGACTACACAGCAGGCGTTGATGATAGCATATCCTTTTACAGAAGAGTCTCTTCCGAGCCAGGTTACGATTTCCTGCGCTTCTATATCGATGACATCCTTCAGGAAATGTGGTCGGGGGAGATGGCCTGGGGACGTGTTGCTTACCCGGTCACCGCCGGCACACATACGTTTAAATGGATCTATGTGAAAGATATTTATATGAGCACGGGACTGGATAGGGCCTGGATCGATTATATTGATTTTCCACCACCTGTTCTGCCCGATATACAGGTGGGCCCAAATGATACTATCTGTGCAGGAGAGCTTTATCAACTTACCGCAACAGCTTCCGGTTACGACAGCCTGAAGTGGTCCTCTGCCGGAGATGGTACGTTTACTGCTGATACACTCCTGGAACCAATCTATATCCCTGGTGATCAGGATATTATCAATGGTGAGGTCAAATTAATGTTACGTGGATTTGTCCGGTACGGAAGCACGATCAGTAGTATGTTCCTGACCATTCGAAATGGTCCTGGAGCCTCTATTGCAATCGAACCGAAAGACACTCTTTGTTCCTGGCAATCGGGTATCCTGAGCACCGGGTTCATTGCTGGAGCCTCTTACTTGTGGACACCTGGTGGATTCACTACTCCTTCCATTGAAATAGATACATCTGTTGCAGGTGGTCTTGGCACCACTACGTTTCAGGTCATCGTTACCGGATCAACCGGCTGTACCAGCACCGATTCGGTTTACATCACCTTCAAGGATTGTACAGCAATTGACGATCCCATGAGCCGGTTTGGGTTCACTCTTTCACCCAATCCTTCCAGGGGTGAAATTGACTTCCGGATTCATACACCGGATCCTGAGATACTCAGCTGGCGTATCCGTTCTTCCGCCGGTCAGATCCTTCTGGAAGAAAGAGATATCAATTTAACAGGAATTTACATCCGGCATCTTGACCTCCGGCATCTGGCATCCGGAATCTATTTTCTTGAAATTGTAAGGGAGAAGGAAACTATCACGGAGAAAATTATCTTGTTCAATTAAAGAAAAAACAGCGCTACGCCTCCAACGGCAATGATTGCTCCGGCTACCTCTTTGAAAGTGATTTTTTCTTTTAAGAAGACAACTGAAGGAACAATAATAAAGACCGGGACGAGGGCCATCAGGGTAGCTGCAATACCGGCAGATGTGTATTTCACAGCGATCAGTGAAAAAGAAACACCAAGGAATGGGCCGAAGAACGCTCCAACCGAGAGTTGGATCATTGGTTTGCGAAAACTCAATCCGATGAATACATCACGCCAACGCCTCAGGATAGTGAAGATCAATGCGAAGCCAATAATACCCGCTACGATCCTGATTTGTGAAGCGGCGAAGGCATCGTAATCTTTCATTCCAAATTTGCTCAACACCAGTCCTGCTCCCTGGCCTATTGCTCCTCCCAGTGCCAGTAATACACCAACCAGAGGATATCCCAATTTGACATTGGTGAAGCGCCCCTTTTGGCTTGATCGTTCAGCTTTCTTCAATACAACCATCGAAATGCCTGTAACCGTGATGGTCATGCCAATCCAGTTTTGCAGTGTTAATGTTTCTCCAAGGATCATCCATCCGATAAGCGCTGTGATGGGCGGTGTTAAAGCCATGATCAGCATGGAGATCCGAGCCCCTATCAGAACAAACGCCCGAAAGAGGCAAAGATCTCCGATTACAAATCCAACCAGGCCTGAAATAAACAGGTAAAACCACGCTTCTGCCGTGGCATCAACTGGAAAGAAATAGCCCCGATAAATGAGTGTAAAGATGCTGATAAACAGAAAACCAATGACCAGCCTGATCAGGTTGACAACCAGGGAGCCGATCTTTCGGCCCGCTGCCTCAAAAGAGACACCCGTGATGGCCCAGAAGAAAGCTGTCAGAAGTGCGGCTATTTCACCCCAGTGTGAGTCCAAACCTGCTAACTGTTTATCATCTAGTTGTTAATTAACCAGTACTGAGGATTGAGGATAGTTTTTCCTCGCCAAATTTGAAAATTGAGCTCTGATTTTCCTTCATCACGATCGTAATGAGCTCTTCCGATCACCTGCCCGGTTGTCACAGATTGCCCGCTTGCTATGTTTACTTCATCCAGGTTGGAATAGACCGTCAGGTACTCTCCATGCCGGATAATGACCACTTTATTCAGATTGGGAACAGAAAGAATCCGGCTTACCGTGCCATTAAATACCGCCTGCACCCGGCTATTCGGGCCCATCACAATATCAATTCCATTATTGTTTATCATTACATACTTCAATACGGGATGTTGATGCTTTCCGAAGGTGGATGTAACTACTCCCCGCTCGGTTGGCCAGGGGAGTCTGCCTTTGTTTGCAGCGAATGTTGATGAGAGCCTTAGCTCGGCCGCTACCGCTCCGGCATCCCTGTTCGCGGCATTAGCTTCTCTGGCCCGGGCCTCCTCCGCAATGATCCGTTCTATTTCCTCCTGCAATTCTTTCACCGCAGTTTGCTTCGTTCGCAGAGAGATCAAAAGTTCTCTCTCTTTTCTGGAAAGGGTCTGGATTGTCTGGTCCTTCTGTCGCCTTTCACGATCCAGATTGCTCTTTTCATTCGATTCCGATTCCTTCAATTTTAATTTCTCAGCCCGGGTTGTTTCGCGCGAACGCATCTGCTTGCTCAGGTTAATTTGAGCTTCCCGAATCCGCTCTGCCTGCTTTCTTCGGTATGATGTATACTGCTGGTAGTATTTCAGCCGCTGGTATGCCTGGTTGAAATCCTTGGCAGAGAAGATGAATGCCAGACGGTTTTGCGACGTCATGATCTTGTGTGCAAAATAGATCATCCGGGCATATTCATCCTTGAGCTCTTTCAGCTCACGGGATTGTTTATTAATCAGCCTGTTATCCTTCCTAATCTGACGATCCACCATGCCAATCTCCAGCGTAATATTGGAAATCAATGCTTCTCGTTTCTTTATCCGGCTGTTCAGTAATTTGAGATCTCGCAACGAAGTTTTCTTGGTCTTCTGAGTCTGATCAAGAAGTTTTGTGGTATACTGGATCTCATTTTCCAGCTGTTTCCGCGAATTGTTAAGCTGCTCTTTAGTCTGTTGTCCAAAAGCATGAATGACAATACACTGAAAAACACACAAAATGAAGATCCTTGATGCCCACCGGAATGAGTATGTATGATGAGGACATATCATAACCTGGCCCGGGCATAAGATGAGGGAATTCGAAACGGAAAGGTCAGGGCTTTATCTATGTTTATCCGTGAGAATGCGACATCGATAAAAATTCTGTTCTCCGCATTTATCTGATAGGTCATCTCTCTGGGGAAAAGCTGCATTTTTATCTCTTCAAACGAAGAGTATGTGGCATCAAGCTTGATATTCTGCTTCCTGGTCTCCTTTACATCAGCACGAGTGATTTTGAAGGTTTCGGGATTAAGCCAGATGTTCTGGATAAATACTTTCAATGCATCTTTGTGGTTGCGGATATATTTCTTCATCTTGCTTCTGGCTGCCGCAGTCAGTTTATATTTATCCTTGTCGATCGTCGCCTTGAACTTCCCCTCTTCATAAAAAGAGATGTCATTTCCAATCAGAAATGATTGCAAAATATCGTAATCGATATTGGTGTTTAGAAACCTGTTCAGGTCAAACCAGTCCCCGATCACATATGTTTTATTTAGCCGGTTAATATAGTTAATCGAATCCTGCGATATCATGATTCGCAATCCTTCAATCCCCATCACCGACAGGGATAGCCAGATTATGCTGTCCTTGTTGATGCGTATCTGTCCCGAGAATGAGGTCTCCTGGTTTCCATTTTTGTAATCTGCTGAAAATCTGGCGCTTAACCAATCAAACTTCAATTCATGTTCCTTTAACTTCTTAAACAGGTAATCGGCCCCTTCTTCTTTGATTGGTTTCTTGATGATACTCCGCTGAGTTTTACAGGAAGTAAGCAGCAATACAGCTGACATCAATACCAGGATCAGGTTCCTTGAGATATGTTTCAGAAGGTTCATTACTCAATCAATTTTTGTTGCTCAATCTTTTCGATCAAAAAATCAGATCCGTCACCTTTTTCCTCAGCCTGCCTCCAGAATTTCATGGCTTCCTCCTTTTTTCCGAGTTTAAATAGAATATCCCCATAATGCTCCAACACCTCTCCGGACAGATTATCATGATCTGATAAGGATTTTTCTACCCATTCCTTTGCTTGTTCATACCGGCCAAGCTTATACAGAACCCATCCATATGTGTCTTGAAAGGAGGAGTTTTCAGGTTCCATAGTTACGGCTTTTTTCGCCATTTGCTCCGCTTTCTCAAGCTCAACTCCCCTCAAAGATAAGTAGTAGCTATAATTGTTCAACAAATAGGGATTATTATCCTTGATCTGCAACGATTTCTCATACATTTCATCTGATTTGCCAATCTGATCCAACGCATGATAGGTATCTCCCAGATACATGTAGTATTGTGCCAGTAATTCGTTGTTGTTCCCAACCAGCTTTAAGCCCCGGTTCAGAAGCATCTCCGCTTGCTCATAATTTTTTAACTGTAACTCTGCCAGGGCAGTAAACAGGCAGGTTACAGGTTGTTCTGGGTAAAGTTCAACCGCCAGGTGTCCATACTGCCGGAGATGTTCGTAATCGTTCATTAACAGATCCATTCGCAGCAACTCTTCCCATATGATATACTTGCTGCTGTCGAGCGAGATCACATGAAGGAAGGCATCCCTGGCTTTGTCAAATTGTTGGTCCTGCGAAAGGAGATCGCCATAGATGGAGTATACCTTCGGATCTTCCGGATGGGTTTCAACCAACAGCTCAGCCAGTTCAAAAGCTTCACCCTTCATGTCTGAAATGATCTCATTGATTGTGTAAAAAGAGAGCAGGATATTTACCTTGGTATCTACATCCAGGTTAGGGTTAGAGAAGCCAAGTTTGAGTTCCTCAAACGACTTCTGCCGGTCACCCTCCTTACGGTAATAATCAGCAAGGGTCATATGGATATATGCATTATCGGGGTCTATCTCAAGGACTTTTTCGTAAAGAGCCAATGCTTTCTTTTTCATCTCCCGTGACATATAAAACTCTGCCAGGATGCCATAGTATCGGCTTTCGCGGGGATTAGTTTCGACCAGTTTTCTCAGTTCATGTTCCGCTCTCGAAAAATCTTTCAGATGAATATAGATTTTCTGCTTCTGCAGAGTAATCTCTTCAGAGATTCCAATCCGGGTTTCAATCTTGTTATAAATCTTGATGGCCTGCTGGTGTTTTCCCAGGCCAAGGTATAACGCAGCTAACTGATAGTAGTAATCCAGGTTATCCGGATTGGTGGCCACGATCTCTTCATAGATCTTCAATGCCCCTTCATAATCATGTGTCAATTTATATGTTTCGGCAAGGAAAAGCTGGTACCAGATGTTGGTCTTATCCAGTTCATATGCTTTCTCAGCATAAATCAATGATTCCTCAAATGATTGCTGTGATGCCAGAATCTTGGAAAGTTCAAAAAAGCCAACCGGGTCTTCGTTGTATCGGTCAACATACTCCCTCAGCAATCCTTCTGCATCCTTAATACTTCCGCTGATGATCAACTTTTTTGCATCGATCAATAGAGAGGGATTGGTTTTGAGTTCGGTTTGTTGGGGATATCCAGTTTTTGACAGAAATACTCCCGTAAGTATCAGTATCGTAAAAAGCAGGTTCAATGAAATCTTCATCATGTAATAGAATTAATTGGTGCCAGTATGACCAAATCCGCCGGCTCCCCGTTCGGTCTCTTTCAACTCTTCCACCTGCACCCATTCGGCCTGAGTATGTGATGAAACGATCATCTGGGCTATACGCTCTCCATCCTGCACAATATACTTATCTGATGAGAGGTTGATCAGGATCACTTTCACCTCCCCCCGGTAATCAGCATCAATGGTTCCGGGTGTATTGAGTACAGTAATTCCTTTCTTGATAGCTAATCCACTTCGTGGCCGTACCTGAGCTTCATATCCAACGGGTAACTCAATAAAAATTCCTGTTGGGACCAACGCTCTTTCAAGGGGTTTCAAGCAAATATCCTCTTCTAAAAAAGCACGTAAATCCATTCCGGCAGAGGCATTTGTCTCATAACCAGGCAATGGATGGTGTGATCTGTTGACTATCTTAACCTTCATAATCAGCTGAAAAGAGCAAAGTTAATAAAAAGCAGGGTGACTCTATCCGGTTTTTCCTCGGAATGAAGTGATCAATGATGCGATCTCTTTTCGTTCTACTAACGCGACAACTACCAGGTATAGTATGAGCAGAGATGTGTTGATGAGAATTCCTAAAAACAGACTTTCAACAGCCAGGAACCTGCTGGTGATATAGATCAGTGCAGTAAGTCCCAGCAGTCCAATGATCTTTTTCAGGTTATAGGGGATAGGAAAGTATCGTTGTCCGATCAGATATCCCATTACCATCATCGCAGCGTAACAGAAGAACGTTGCCCAGGCTGAACCGATATACCCATAAATCAGATGATCAGGAGAACGGGGAATCCAGTAAATGTTGAGACCAACCGATACGATTGCTCCAATGATGGTGATCAGCGCACCCCACATCGTTTTTCCGGTCAGCTTATACCAGATAGAGACGTTGAAATAGACACCCAGGAAGAGCTTTGCCATCATCAGGATCGGGATCACGCCTCGTGCACTGCGGAATTCAGGGCCGATGAAGTAGATGAAGATATAATCCAGGTAGAGCATGGTGACCAGAAAGATCAACGTAACCGTAATAATGAAATAGTCCATCACCCGTGCGTAAACCACTTTTGCATCTTTGTTCTTCATCATGGAAAAGAAGAAAGGCTCGGCAGCAAATCGGTAAGCTTGAACGAAGAGGACCATCAAGACGGCAATCTTGTAGCAGGCACTATAGACTCCTACCTGGGCTTCCGCAATATCATGAGGGAGCAGATAACGCAACAGAAGTCTGTCGAATGTTTCGTTGACAATCCCTGCCATTCCTGCGACCAGCAGGGGTAGTGCATAGAGCAGCATCTTGCGCCAGAGGGTGAAATCGAAGGCCCAGTTCACTTTCATAATCTGCGGAAGAAGCATGATCAGGGTAATACTACTGGCCAGCAAGTTGGAGATGAAGATATACTCGATAGCCCAGTCAGGTCTGTAGATGAGGTTGATAAACTCTCCTGCCAGAGAGTCTCCGTGATTGTTGGAGATCCATGGACAAAGAACCAGGAAAAAGAGATTGAAAAAGACGTTCGAAAGAATACTTACCGACTTGATCGTGGCAAACCGTCCGGGCCGGTTGTCGGCTCGTAATTTGGCAAATGGGATCGCTGCAATCGCATCCAGAGCCAGAATCCAGGCAAACCAAACCACGAATATGGGGTATTGAGAATAATCGATCCAGCCAGCGATTGTTTTTGGGTAACTATTTGTCAACAGCAAGAAAATAATGCTGGTAAAGAGAATAGAGGTGAGCCCCGTACTGAATACCATTTTTCGGTTGGAATGGGTTTCACTGAATCGGAAAAATGCCGTCTCCATTCCGTAGGTAAGGATCACCATCAGTAGTGCCGAATAGGAGTAAAAGACATTCACCACGCCATATTCCGCCTGGGTGAGGATTCCATAAGTATAGAGCGGTACCAGGAGATAGTTCAGGAACCGCGTCAGGATACTCGGAATACCGTATATAGCTGTTTGCCCGGCCAGACGTTTGATGGGATTCATCCTACTAAAGTAATGAAAAACTTATAACGATTGCTTCATATTAAGAATCACAGGTTCCCTTTTTTATTGTATTTTTACCCCGATGCCGAAGAATAAATTTTATGTCGTTTGGGTTGGGAAAAAGCCTGGTATTTATACCGGATGGGGTGACTGTCAGAAACAGGTAGAAGGATATAATGGTGCCAAATACAAAGGATTCCCGACTCTGGAGTTGGCCCAGGTAGCATTTCATGACAATCATGAAAAGTACCTGACCAGGGATCTGAATGCGCCGAAAAAGATCGTATGTGACAACCCTCTTATAGGTGAACCTCTTGCTGACAGCATTTGCGTGGATGCCGCTTGCAGTGGAAATCCGGGCATTTTGGAATATCGCGGAGTAGATACCAAATCAGGAGCACAGTTGTTCAAACAAGGCCCTTTCCCGGAAGGCACCATCAACATCGGTGAATTTCTGGCAATTGTTCATGCTCTGGCTTACCTCCAGCAACGCAATTCAGACTGGCCAATCTATTCTGATTCACGCACTGCTATCGCGTGGGTGCGCAAAAGATCAGCCAACACAAAACTGGAACGAACTGCAAAAAGCGAAGAGCTTTTTAAATTGGTTGATCGTGCTGAGAAATGGCTTCACGCCAACTCTTGTCCCAACAAAATACTCAAATGGGAGACCGATTTCTGGGGGGAAATTCCAGCTGATTTCGGGAGGAAGTGA
>CAZTSX010000026.1:12254-29225 GCA_964616825.1 uncultured Prolixibacteraceae bacterium | reverse complement strand
GTTTCAATCATGGCAACAATCAGTGGGTTGATTTATGGCAATTTTTAAGGCAACCCTTTGCACCTTTCACTTGTCTTCACTTAAGAAATTCTCCTACCTTTGCTTGGTCTTAATTTAAAATATATAAATATATGATTATTAAATCTTTCTTTCTGGCGGTACTTGTTTCGGCAACTACGATCCTCACCGCTCAAACCAATCCAGATAACTATTCCATCTATTTCAAAACAGGCACGGTGACGCCTGAGGAAAATGCTTCAGCATATCTTGATACCTATTCAGAAGCCGATGAAAATCCCTTCAGCTAGTCAAGAGAAAGAAATAGAGCATTTAGTCGACCAAATCCTATCCCTCAAGCGTTCCGATCCTACTGCTGACACTTCTGCTCTTGAAGCAGAGATTGACCGGATGGTTTATGCGTTGTATGGGTTAACGGAGGAGGAGGTTAAAGTAATTGAGAATGAAGAATATACTCCACATTATCACAATCAATCATGAGAAATCAAAAGGACTTTAAATTGATTGAATTGAGAATTGAAGAGATGTTCAAATCCGCTTCTTTGGAACCATATAAATCTGTAGAAACAATAAATTATTACAAAGAATATTTAATAAAAAATATCCGATATCCCTGTGAAGTAACCGGAATTGAAGATTTTGACTGGGAAGAGTTTTATCTGCTTGGTCCCGGAGATGAATATGAATATGAAAAACTAAAAAAATTCAACCCGTCTTACACCGATAAATTTGATTTAATTTCATTAGAGAATAAATTTGATGAGTGGAAGGGAATTGTTGCAAATGTCATTCGGAAAACTGATCAAAGAAAATTCAAAATTCCACTAGCAGAATTAGTTCCGACAGATAAGAAACCAAAAAATTACATGTTACTTGATGACTATTCCGTATGGTTTGTAAACTATTGAATTATTGACTGATAAATCATTAGATAACCATCCATAATCTTTACTAAAAATCTTCACTATGAAACACTGGATTCGTTTATATGAGCTTGCCGATGAACTGAAGGCGCTGAAACCCTGGAAAAACCTGTACGAAGATGATGTATTCGGGATCAGGGATCCGGTTACCGGTAAGATCGGTTTTGTCAGTTTTATGGGATTCGGTGGCGAACATTATGCCATGACAGTATACCTGGGCGAGAGGGCTTTAGATGCGTTCTTTGAATTGTCTGAGAACAACGATACGATGCCTCCTGCAACCATCCTTGAAATTCCGCAACTACATATCTCGTTTGAAGACAGAGATATGCTCGAAAAAAAAGACAGGGAAATCATCCGGAAACTGGGTAAGAAATACCGGGGCAAAAATGCATGGCCGGTTTTTAGGGCCTTCCACCCTGGCATGCTGCCCTGGTTCATGGATGATACCGAACAGCAGTCTATGATCTATTATATGGAACAGGCACTCGACGTAGCAGCACGCCCGGATGTCAATGAGTCACTCAGTGATAAGGCCGACCCGGATGCCTTTCTCTTAAGAGATTATACCAGTAAAAAGGATAATTATATATGGAAAGATACTTATCGTAAAGTTTTGTTCCCCCCACCGGAAAAAATTTCATTTTCCCTGCCCTCTGAGCTGATAATAAAAGTTAAATCTCTCCCTATCGCTAACACTATATTCGAGATCGACTTTTTCATCACAATGGCACAAATCAGGACACCTGGTACCAGACCCTATTTCCCCTATATGTTGATGCTTGTCGATAAAAAAAGTGAACTGATATTAGGACATGAGATGCTTGATCCGTCAGGGGGATTGGAAGTGATGTATGGGAAAATACCAACAGTCCTGCTAAACATTCTGATTAAACAAGATATTCAGCCCCGTGAAATTCATTTTTATTCAGATACTCTTGACACACTATTGACCCCCATCGCCGGAAAGATCAAAATTCCCATGAAAAAGAAACACCACTTACCCTCTCTAGAAGAAGCAAAAGTGGCGTTGAATAAATATCTGAAATAAAAGAGATTTTGCACTTATAACTTGAATTCAGCTTAACAATATATGAACCTTTTGATTGTAATATCCGTAATTTGCGGACTGAAGATTGCAGACTGTAAACTGTGGACTGTGGACTACAGACTGAAATAAATCCATATGCAACTCTCTGGCTCTTTCTGTTGTCTTCCTTTCATAAATCATTCTACCTTTGCTTGGTCTTAATTTAAAATATATAAATATATGATTATTAAATCTTTCTTTCTGGCGGTACTTGTTTCGGCAACTACGATCCTCACCGCTCAAACCAATCCAGATAACTATTCCATCTATTTCAAAACAGGCACGGTGACGCCTGAGGAAAATGCTTCAGCATATCTTGATACCTATTCAGAAGCCGATGAAAATATCTACCAAAACCAATTTTTCAAAGTTATTCAGTTCAACGAAATTCCGGATAAAGCGAAGAGAGCTGCTTTGAAAAATAACGGAGTTATACTGTTGGATTACATCCCTCATCATGCCTATTTTGCCTCTTTCTCCCATAATTTCAATGTTGAAGAGTTGAAGGAGAAGGGTATCAGAAGTATTGTGGATGTGGCCGTAGATTACAAACTTTCCCCACAATTGTATGAGGAAAACTACCCCGATCATGCGATCCTTGAAGACGGGTCCATCAGCCTGCTTGTCAGTTATTACCCCAACCTCGATCCTGATCCGGCGGTTGCTTCACTTCTGGCAGAAGGCCTGACAATGATCACCCGGGATGATTTTGGGAAATTCGTGAATGTGATTGCTTCGGCGGATGAGATCAGGACCATTGCGGAGTTACCTTTTGTAATCTATATGGAGCCGGTCGATCCGGATCCGGATCCTGAAAATTATACCGGCCGTACCCTGCATCATTCCAATGTAATCGCTTCTGACTTTACTGCAGGCCGGCATTATGACGGCACCGGAGTACATCTCATGCTGCAGGATGATGGATTGATCGGTCCTCACATCGATTACGAAGGCCGCATCGGGGATCAGTTTGCTACCTCCAACAATGGAAATCACGGAGACCACTGTGCAGGAATTCTCATGGCTGCAGGGAACCTTGATCCACTTGGAAAAGGCATGGCCTTCGGCGCTACACTGTATGTCTATCGTGCTCAAAATTATATGGGATTCAGTGCCATTCCTGTAGATTACGGGGCACTGGGGATCAGGATTACCTCTACCTCTTACGGCAACGGGTGTAATGCAGGGTATAATTCGCTTGCACGAACTCTTGACCAGCAGGTACGAGCCTACCCCTCATTGATGCACGTCTTTTCCACCGGAAACTCGGGAAACAGTAACTGTGGTTACGGAGCCGGAGCCGGTTGGGGGAACATCACCGGTGGGCATAAAGTAGGGAAGAATGTCATTGCAGTTGCCAATGTGTCGCTCATAGATGCGCTGGCAGGTTCAAGCAGCCGGGGGCCCGCACATGACGGGAGAATCAAGCCGGATATCGCTGCCAAAGGAACCCAGGTCTACTCCACAATTGATCCTAACGCCTATTCGGTTAAGTCAGGAACCTCCATGGCTTGTCCGGGTGTTGCGGGAAGCCTTGCTCAGCTATTTCAGGCATATCGCGATCTTTTTAACGGGGATGATCCGATGGCTGGATTGATGAAAGCCATTATCCTGAATACGGCAGAAGATCTAGGAAATCCGGGGCCTGACTTTAAATTTGGCTGGGGCCGGATCAACGCAATGCGTGCCGTTCAGGTGATCGAAGAGTCACGATTTGACTCCGGCTCTCTTGACCAGGGCGATGACATCACGCACTTCATTGATGTTCCTGCCGATGTCGCACAACTCAGGGTAATGGTTTACTGGACTGATTACGAAGCCACCGTGAATACCAACTGGGCACTGGTGAACAACCTGAATATGACACTCACCGACCCCTCTTCCACAACCTGGAATCCATGGAGGCTGAACCATTATCCTCATCCCGACAGCCTGAATATGCCGGCTGTCAGAGCAGTGGATGACCGCAATAATATGGAGCAGGTCACCCTGGATGATCCCGAAGCCGGTACCTATACCCTCTATGTTGAAGGTGTCACCGTGCCACAGGGCCCGCAAACCTATTACGTGGTGTATGAATTAATTCCGGATGAGGTTGTCCTGACCTATCCAATTGGGGGCGAATCATTTGTTCCGGGTGAATTGGAGTTAATTCGTTGGGATGCATTTGGTGTCTCCGAGATGTTTGACCTGGAATTCTCACTGGATAATGGCCAGAGCTGGGAAACCATGGCAGAAGATATTGCGGGAGCAACCCGTACCTACAACTGGCGAGTCCCAGCTGATGTTTCCGGGGAAAGCCTTGTGAGAATCACTTCCGGTGGGGGCTCATCCCAGAGTGAAGCGCCGTTTTCCATCCTGGGTGTTCCCTGTAACTACCGGATTGACTGGGCATGCGATGATGCAATTCATCTCAGCTGGGGCGATATAGCCGGAGCTACCTCATATGAACTCTTCAAACTGGGTGAAAAATATATGGAATCTGTTGGTATCTCTTCCCAGAACTCTTTCATCCTGGAAGATACTACTATCACTAATGAATCCTGGTTCAGTGTCAGAGCGCTGGGTGAGAATGGAGCGCAAGGCCGCAGAGCCATGGCCATCCAGAACGATCAGGGCCCCTCCAACTGCTACCCTGTTGATTTGATGATGGTCGCTATTCCATCTCTCGACTGGGGCGTATTTCACTCCTGGCTGGACCTTTCCGATATACCAGTTACTGTGAAGGTAAAAAATTACGGGACAGAACCAATCACTGATCCGGAGTTTAGCACTCAGATTGATGACGGAACCATCTCCACAGAGGGTTACTACGGAACAATTGATCCCGACTCCACCGTACAATATACCTTTACAAATAATATCAGTTTCCCCGATACAGGTACTTATATCGTGAAGGCCTGGATTGCATATGCACCTGACCAGAATCCGGATAACGACCTGGTTGAGATACCCATCAGGGTGATTGATGGGAGTGCGGTTTCATTCGGATATATCCAGACATTCGAAAGCTGGGCAAAATGTGCTTCAGCGCCTGTCTGCGAGTTATACACCTGTGATCTTGAGGAGGGATGGTTTAACCTGACCAATGAAGTTTATGATCAGCATGACTGGAGAACATTCTCGGGAACTACGAATACAGGCTGGACAGGTCCTTCGGTTGACCATACGACGGGTACATATACCGGAAAGTATCTCTATCTGGAACCTTCCAGTACCTGTTTCAACAAAGAGGCGGTGGTATCAACACCCTGCCTTGATCTGACCAACGGCGTACAACCAACCCTAAGTATCTGGTATCATGCCTATGGTGCCGACATCGGATGGTTTCATGTGGATCTTTTTGCTGGTTCTGAGATCGTCAGGGATGTGGTTCCTCCGATTATCGGGAGCCGGGGTGACGAATGGAAAGAGCTGGAAATTGACCTGACACCCTGGGTTGGTCAGATCATCGGCCTGAGGTTCAGGGGTGTGACCTCTTGTGATGAGGCTGGAGATTTTGCTATCGACGATGTCAGTCTCACGGATATTACAGCAGTTGATCAGGGGCAAAGAGGCTTCTCAAACCGACTGCTGGTATATCCCAATCCGACTTCCGGGGAGGTGACAATCTCACTGAATAACGCAAAGGAAACAACCTATCGCCTTCAAATCATCGATCTTTTCGGACGGGATGTAGTTACGGAACAAGTAACCGCTCTCAGCGGAAACCTGATGGAGAAACTAAACCTTTCAGCTCTTCCAGCGGGCATTTACCTGGTACAACTGATCGGCGATACCGAAGCATTCCAGTCAAAACTGACGATTCGGTAGCACGACGGAATCCACTAGCCAAAAGGTTGAAAGTAAAAGGCATAACAGAAAATTTGCAGGAAGCAAAAAAATTTTGTACGTTTGTAATTGGGTAAGTATTAATTATTCACTAAAATTTGTTCATTATGAAAAAAATCTATCTTTTGTTACTTGCCATGTTTATCGGATTTGGCGGTTTTACGCAAACTGTCCTGTTTGAAGATGACATGGAATCTTACGCTGTGGGAGATTTCCTGGCCGTAGAAAACCCTGAATGGTACGAGACCTGGTCTAACAATCCGGGTTCAGGGGAAGATGCCATGGTTACTGACGACTATGCATCAACCGGTACAAAATCAGCGCTGTGTGATGAAACTAATGGCGCGACCGACCTTATCCTGAAATTGGGAAACAAACAGGTCGGGCAGTATGAGCTCAGCTGGAATATGTATATAGAACCCGGTTATGCCGGGTATTACAACATCCAGCATTACGAAGCCCCTGGAACGGAATGGGCTTTCAATTTATATTTCGATGGCGATGGATCTATCTTAATGGATGTATGTGTGGCCGCCGGTGCAACCGGGACCTACCCACAGGGTGTCTGGTTTGAGGTCAAGCACGAAATCGATATTGATGCCGATAACTGTAAACTATACATCGACGGTACTCTTTTCCACGAATGGGAATTTAGCTGCACGGCCTTCGCTACCGGAGGCACGAATCAACTGGGTGGTGTGGACTTCTTCGCCGGAGTGCAAACAGGATCCACGTATGAGCCCAAGTTCTATTTTGACGATATCTATTTTGAACAAACAGGAGGTGGCGGTGATCCTGAAATTGCCGTTACACCTGATGAACTCAACAACTGGGTGATTGCCGGTGGTACCACAAGCGATGTGCTGACAGTTGAGAATACAGGTGGATCGGATCTGAACTGGGATCTGAGCATCATATACGATGTTGACGCCATCGAAAACACACCCGTCACTCCCGGACCTTCCCTCACCCACTCAATCAAGAATCCGGTGGTTGGTGCAATACTAGATCCAAACCCGGTTCCCGGTGGTGGAACATCAACCGAGGCCACAGGTATTCTCCATTATGATGACGACAATGCCAGCGCTATTGGTTGGAGCAGTGCCCCTATTACTGTAACCGTTGCTGCGAGATTTCCAAGTGCAATGACAGTGCCGTATGCAGGTCTGGAAATTATATCGGTTGATGTCTATCTTAGGGATGAGAATAGCTCTGGTTCAAATGATAAAACAATCAAGATCTATGGCATGGGGAATGCAATTGAGCCAGGTGTATTACTACATGAACAAGTGTTTACCGGGCCAACTAATTCCTGGACAACAGTTACACTTACTACGCCTGTGGTGATCACAGGTGAAGATGTCTGGGTTGGCTATGAGTTTACACAGGAGGATCTAGATATATTCATTCCTGGTACCGATGACGGGACCAACTACAACCCCAATGGCGACTTCCTGAGCACCGGAGTAGGCTGGTCACATCTGGGAAGCAATCCCTCATTGATGTACAACTGGAACATCCGTGCTAACCTCGAAGGCGATCTGTACCCACTATGGTTGTCCGTTACACCTGAATCCGGTTTCTTGCCCCCACTTGTCAATGAACCCCTTGACGTAGAGTATGACGCCACTGATCTGGATGTCGGCATCTACAACGCTACTATTCGTTTCCTCAGTAATGACCCAGTTAACCCTAGCCTGGATGTTCCTGTTGAGCTGGTGGTGGCTGGTGTAGGAATTGATGATGTTGAAAAAACCACTGTAACGATCTATCCGAATCCGGCCCAGGATTATATCACAATCAAGTCGAATCACACCATCTCTTCTGTTCAGATTACCGACTTCAGCGGAAAGGTGCTTTATAGAGGAACCGGAACAACACTTAATATCCGGAGCCTTTCACCTGGTGTTTATTTCATCCGCACAATGACGGATAAAGGAATTTCAAATACGAAATTCGTCAAGAAGTAACATCCAAGACGCTCATTGGTTAAAAGAAGCCATCTCACAAGGATGGCTTCTTTTTATAGGTATTAATAAAAACACTCCATCATGAATAGACTATCTCTCTTTCTCCTGGCAAGCATCTGCTTTTTTTCATCTGCTTATGCTCAGAATTCCAATGACAAATATGCTATCCATTTCAAGACCGGCACGACCGTCCCGGAGGCAAATGTTTCTGAATACCTTGATACCTATTCAGAAGCTGATGAAAATATCTATCAAAATCAATTTTTCAAGATTACTCAGTTCAGCGATATTCCGGGTGAGGCGGAGAGAACTGCCCTTAAAAATGCTGGAGTTACACTGTTGGATTACCTGCCTCAACATGCCTATTTTGCTTCTTTTGACATTGATTTCAATGCTGACGAGCTAAATGGAACTGGCATCAGAAGTATTGTGGATGTCACTACAGACTATAAACTCGCCCCGTCATTGTACGAAAGCAACTACCCCGACCATGCGTTCCTTGAAGATGGAACCATCTGCCTGCTGGTCAGTTATTACCCAAACCTTGATCCTGATCAAACAGTCGCTGCACTGATGAGCGAAGGCTATCCGGTACTTATGCGTGATGATTTCGGTCACTACGTAAACATTGGAGTGCCACTTGCAGATATCCAGCGTATTGCCGGTCTGCCCTATGTCGTCTATATGGAACCGGTATACCCGGTACCTGAACCTGAGAATTCTACCGGCCGTACCCTGCATCGTACAAACGCCATTGCCACCGATTATGGCGCCGGACGCCATTTTGACGGTACCGGGGTCCACGTGGAGTTACAGGACGATGGGATCATCGGGCCGCATATCGATTATGAGGGGAGAATCCTTGACCAGTTCCTCAGCTACAACAACGGAAACCACGGTGACCATACTGCCGGTACCATAATGGCCGCTGGAAATGTGGATCCACTCGGTAAAGGCATGGCCTTTGGCGCTGAACTCTATGTTTATGGCGCTGCTCCGTATTATCCGGGATTCAACGCCATTCCCCAGGACTACGGTCCACTTGAGATCAGGATTACCTCAACATCGTACAGCAATGGGTGTAATGCCGGATATACCACGCTTGCCCGAACCCTTGACCAGCAGGTACGTATCTACCCATCGCTAATGCATGTCTTTTCTGCCGGCAACTCGGGGACCGCCAATTGCGGGTATGGAGCCGGAGCGGGATGGGGAAATGTGACCGGTGGGCATAAAATCGGGAAGAATGTGATTACTGTTGCTAATGTCAATTACATCGATGAACTGAGAACCTCCAGCAGCCGGGGACCAGCCCACGACGGCCGGATCAAACCCGACGTTGCAGCCAAAGGAGTAGATGTCTATTCGACTATTAATCCCAATACATATTCCCTTAAATCAGGCACCTCAATGTCCTGCCCGGGAGTGGCCGGTACACTGGCCCAACTTTTCCAGGCTTATCGCGAAACGTATAACGGGGACGACCCGATGGCCGGATTGATGAAATCCCTCATCCTGAATACGGCGGAAGATCTTGGTAATCTGGGTCCCGATTTCAAATTCGGATGGGGCCGGATAAACGCGTTGCGAGCAGTCAAAGTGATTGAAGAAGCACGGTTTGATTCGGGTACCCTGAATCAGGGGGATGATATAACACACACATTCGATGTTCCGGTCGATGTCGCGCAACTCAGGGTGATGGTTTACTGGACTGACTACGAAGCCACCGTGAATACCAACTGGGCACTGGTAAACAACCTTAATATGACACTCACCGACCCCTCTTCCACTACCTGGAATCCATGGAGGCTGAGCCATTACCCTCATCCCGACAGCCTCGATATGCCAGCGACCAGAGGAGTGGATGACCGCAACAACATGGAGCAGGTCACCCTGGATGATCCGGAAGCGGGCACCTATACCCTCTATGTAGAAGGTGTTACCGTGCCGCAGGGTCCACAAACCTATTACGTGGTGTATGAATTTATTCCGGATGAGGTTGTCCTGACTTATCCGATTGGGGGTGAATCTTTGGTGCCTGGCGAATCAGAGTTAATTCGTTGGGATGCATTTGGTGTCTCCGAGATGTTTGACCTTGAATTCTCACCGGATAATGGCCAGAGCTGGGAAACCATTGCAGAAGATGTTCCAGGCGAAAACCGCAGCCACAGCTGGCAGGTCCCTTCCGATAATTCCGGTGAAGCACTTGTTCGGATCACTGCCGGCGGAGTCACATCTCAAAGTGATGCCCCCTTTTCCATCCTGGGTGTTCCATGTAACTTCCGGATTGACTGGGCATGTGATGAAGAGATCCACTTCAGCTGGGGCGAAGTGGTTGGAGTTACCTCATATGAGCTCTTCAAACTGGGTGAAAAATATATGGAACCTGCTGGCATCACTTTCCGGAACTCTATCCTCCTGCAAGATCCCAACCTTACTGATCAATCCTGGTTCAGTGTCAGATCACTGGGGGAGAATGGAGCGCAAGGCCGCAGAACCCTGGCCATTCAGAACGATCAGGGCCCCTCTAATTGCTATCCTGTCGATTTAATGATGGTCTCTATTCCATCTCTCGACTGGGGTGTGTTTCAGTCCTGGCTGGACCTTTCCGATATACCAGTTACCGTGGAGGTAAAAAATTACGGAACACAACCGATCACAGATCCGGAGTTAAGCTTCCAGATCGATAACGGGACCATCTCCACAGAGGGTTACTACGGAACAATTAATCCCGACTCCACCATACAATATACCTTCACCAACAATATCAGTTTCCCCGATACAGGTACCTATATCGTGAAGGCCTGGATTGCATACGCACCCGACCAGAATCCGGATAACGACCTGGTTGAGATACCTCTCGGGGTGATTGAAGGGAGTGCGGTTTCATTCGGATATATCCAGACATTCGAAAGCTGGACGAAATGTGCTTCAGCGCCCGTCTGCGAGTTATACACCTGTGATCTTGAGGAGGGATGGTATAACCTGACCAATGAAATTCATGATCAGCATGACTGGAGAACATACTCCGGGGCTACGAATACAGGATGGACAGGACCTTCTGTTGACCATACGACAGGTACATATACCGGAAGATATCTGTACGTGGAACCTTCTGTTTACTGTTTTAACAAAGAGGCGATTATGACTGCCCCATGCCTGGATCTGGGAAATGGAGTATCTCCCACACTGAGCTTGTGGTATCATGCTTATGGCGCCGACATAGGTTGGTTTCATGTAGATCTTTTTGCCGGTTCTGAGATCGTCCGGGATGTGGTTCCTCCAATCATCGGGAATCAGGGTGACGAATGGAAAGAGCTGGAGATTGACCTGACACCCTGGGTTGGTCAGGTCATCGGCCTGAGGTTCAGGGGTGTGACCTCCTGTGATCAAGCGGGAGATTTTGCTATCGATGATGTCGGCCTTTCGGATATTACAACGATTGATCAGGGACAAACCGGTTTCTCCAGCCAACTCCGGATATATCCCAATCCGACTTCCGGACAAGTAACGATCTCGCTTAATAACGCAAAGGAAACAACCTATCGCCTTCAAATCATCGATCTTTTCGGACGGGATGTAGTTACAGAACAAGTAACCGCTCCCAACGGAAACCTGGTGGAGAAAGTCAACCTTTCGACTTTCGCGGCCGGCATCTACCTGGTACAGCTGGTGAGCGATACCGAAACATTCCAGGGGAAGTTAACGGTTAGATAATACGGGTTGGCCCACTTGTTCACTTTGTCCCTCTGTGCCTTCGTGCCTCTGTGCTATGGTGGGATGGTGCAGTGGTGAGGGTGCAAATCGTAAATCCAAAATCGCATTACTCGGAGATCAGCCCCGGCTTATTCTCCCGGAACCACTCTATCGCCTCCCGGATGGCAGTTTCGATAAGAGTCTGTGGAAGCTCAAGGGCTTTTACCGCTTTTTTCCCGGTGTAGTAGTTGTCGAGGCAAAGCAACCGGGCATTGACCAGGTTCAGTCCTACCGGCTTGCGGAATATTTTTTCAACCAATGTGCCTGCCACTCCAATGGTTTTCAATAACGCGCCAGGAAGAGAGAGCGATTTTGGAGTCTCACCGGTTACCTGGTTCAACAGAGCAAAGAATTCACGGTACGACAGATTCTCGCTGGCAAGGAGGTAACACTCACCGGTGCGTCCCATCGTCAACGCATTGCAGGTTCCGATAGCGGCATCGTTGACATGAATGAAGTTCTTCCCTCCAGGAGGCGAAACCTGGACCTTTTTACCCATCCCCATCACGATGATCTGCCCGCTGCTGGGTTTCGAATCATAGGGTCCGATCATGAATGTTGGATTGACCACGATGGCCTGCAGGTTATTTCGCCCCACCTCATCCAGCACCATTTGCTGGGCAACGAATTTGCTGATCATATATCCGGAGCCAAGTCGAAATCCGGAGAATTCGTTGAGTTCCATCCCCGGACGCTCTTTCGTCCCGTTTCCAAATGCATTGGCTGAACTGACAAAGACAAACCGTTTCACAGCGTGTTTCTTCACTGCCTCTATCATATGTTTGGTGCCGTTCACATTCACCGGTTCGTAATGGATATAGTCTGTGGGCCACTGGATGGTATTGGCAGCGGAGTGGATCACGTAATCACATCCTTCAACAGCTTTGTCTATTGAATCAGGATCCAGGATGTCCCCGTTAATCCGTTCAAATTCAACTCCATGCAAGCCTGAGAGATCACTGGTTTCGCGGGCAAAGATTCGCACATCATATTCCCGCTTAACCAACTCCCTGACAACGTTCGCTCCAAGTAATCCGTTTGCGCCTGTAACAAGAACCTTCATTTCAATCTCCGAATATTTGATTTACGATTTTCGATTTCATGCCATCACCACCTCACCAATTCACCATCTCACCACTGCATCACCTCACTACCTTACTATACGGCATGTTGTTTCTTCTTTTTAACCTCTTTCGCCATCACCTTCGTCAGAACCCGCATCACAATCCACTGAGGAAGTTTCGTCATCATCAACCAGTTCACCAGGTTGCCCATTCCGGGGATCATCGTTCGTTTACCTCTTTGAACTCCATCGATACCAATACGTGCCAGCTCCCGGGCTGGTAGCAAACCCCTCCTTCCATTTGCCCCCAGTTTGATGATCCGGACTGACGCATCATGGTTGGTCATAATCGGTCCGGGATGCAATACGCTTACCTTCACGTGAGTATCCTTCAACTCCTGTCCCAGGCTCCTGGAAAAGTTGGATACAAATGCCTTGGAGGCTTGATAGATGGTTTTATAAGGGAATGGAGAGAAAGCAGCCATACTGGAAACATTGAGGATACAGGCTTCCGGATGTTTTTGAATTTCAGGAAGTAATAACCGGGTTAATAAGGATACGGCTGTTATATTTAATTGTATGATCTTCTCCAGGGATTCAAGTGAAGATTCCTCAAAAGTAATGGTTTCTCCTGTGCCGGCATTGTTGATCAGGAAGTTTACACGGTATTGCGCAAGGATATCTTTAACCAGTTCCACAATGCTATCCCTGCAAGTAAGATCTTTATCGAAGTAGATTGCTTTGATTCCATACTCCTCTTCCAGAACTTCACATAGCACGTCCATGTTCCTACCTGGAAGCGCCACCAGGATCAGGTTCATACCCCGCTCTGCACACTCTATCGCCATCTCCTTGCCCAAACCACTGCTTGCACCTGTAATCAGTGTGTATAGGGGTGTGGTTGGACGTTTGACTTCAATTTCCCGATCCAGAATTCCGGTTTCCACATGAATACCCGGATCTGCTGGGATGATAACCGATGTGTCGGGAGACTCCGTAAACTGAAGTTGTATTGCACGGTCATTTCGGCGTAAAATTGCCATCGAAAGAAAGTATGCCCCAATAGCCATGGGAAGACCCAGCACCACCCCTCCAACAAGCAAGCTGTAGAAGATCATCACACTGTCAAAAAAAGCTTCATAAAAAGCAGAAAAGCTTATGGTCTCGGGAAATAAAAAAACAACACTTGTCCCCAGGATCCATTTGCCTACCAGGAAGGAAAATCCATAAAAGATAGGGGCAGTCAATATATTTATATGATAAACACCGATTACAGAAGCAGTTTTGTTCCACTTCAGAAGGGATGTTATGATCAGAGCAATAAATACTTTTGCACCGATGAAAGGGGTTGTACCCAGAAACACACCAAGAGAATATCCGAAAGAGACGCTCTTCGGTTTTGCCTGGATCCTGATCAGTTTCTCACGAATGCGAAACTTCTCCCATATTCCGGATGTTGCTATTCCTTCCACCGTATTTCCAAGTTATATCTGGCTGGCCGACTGGGTTTCATCGATCGGAACCCAGCCCCCAAAGGTACTGATATTATTCGCGTATTTGACAAGTTAAATTACGTCCTCATCACCAAACTCTTATGCGGCTATTTGTTTCTCTTCCTCGATCTCCCGGGAGACAACCTTGAAAAGGAAATTCATCAGGTATCCCGATGGCATGGTTGCCAGCAGAAACCTATTGAACTTATTCACCATGCCAGGAACCATCACGGTTTTCCCTTTCCTGACCCCATTGATGCCGATCCGGGCAAGTTCACGTGCTGGAAACAATCCTCGCTTCCCATTCTTCCCCTGCCTGATGATCCTGACAATCACATCCGGATTGGTCAGGATGGGACCGGGGTGTAGCACCCCGACTTTTACGGAGTTCTCTTTCAGCTCCTGTGCCAGGCTCCTGGAGAAACTCGAGACAAACGCTTTCGAAGCAGGATAGACTGTTTTCAATGGCATGGGGGTAAATGCAGCCATGCTGGATACATTGAGGATGTAAGACTCTGGATGTTTTTGCAGTTCCGGTACCAGTAATCGTGTCAACAGCGACAACGCCGTGATATTCAACTGGATGATCCGTTCGATATAATCTACTGAGGATTTATCAAAATGAAGAGTACCTCCGACTCCGGCATTGTTGATTAAAAAGTTGATCCGATACTGTTGCAGAATATCCTCTACCAGTGATATGATCGCCTCACGGTCGGTGAGGTCTCTTTCGTAATACCTGGCGATAATACCATACTCTTTCTCCAGTTCATTACAAAGCACATCCAGGTTTCGTCCGGGCAGTGCAACCAGGATCAGGTTCATGCCTCTTTCCGCACATTCAATGGCCATCTCTTTGCCCAATCCGTTGCTGGCTCCTGTGATCAGGGTATAAAGTGGGGGAAGAGGGTTATAAGATATTCGATTCGAGATTTGAGATCCGGGATGCTGGATATATGTATCCCTGAACCTTAAACTTTTAGCCTCGGTCCTCAATCCTCGGACCTCGACCCTCCTTAATAGATCCATAGAAAACCAGTACGCTCCTGCTGCCATAGGCACTCCTAACACGATCCCGCCAACAAGCAGGCAATAGAAGATCATCGAGTTGCCAACAACGGCTTCATAGAAAGCAGAGAAACTCATGGTGTCGGGAAAGACAAAAACAACATCTGTCCTTAATACCCATTTGCCGACCAGGAAAGCCACTCCATAAAAGAGGGGGGCTGTGAGGATGTTGATCAGCTTCTCACGAATGCGAAACCGATTTTTCAGTCCTGCCATTACTAGTGCTCCCATGGCTTCTCTAGTTTGAGGTTACCTGTTCACGAAAAGCACTCATCGTACGGATCATATTATTCTGGATTATCGGATCTGTAATCCATTTGGGGAAGGAGTCATCATCAAGAATTACAGAGAGAGCGCTATCGGCAGGAGCATTAATGGTGAATTCAACTTTAACCTGGCGAGCCGACCGGTTTTCATCCACCGGGATCCACCGGGTGAAAATACAGATATCATTTCGCTGTTTCACAAGCTTGAATCCGGTTGCTCCTTTTGGAGACCCTGGCACAGGGTTTTTTATCAGTGGGTCGGAAGCATAAGCCGAGGTTATCGCCCACATTAACAGAATGCTGATTGCAGTTTTCATGACATGTTGGTTTTGGTTATTACTCATGATTTCGGTTTTCGTCTAAGCGCGGGCTAAAATAACAGCCCAGGTTGTCAGAGTAAATTTGATTTCCAAGCGCTTCCTTTTTGAATTGTCATGAATTGCATCTCTTTCAATTAACTATCTTCTCTTTGATTTTCTGAGGTTTGCAGATTCCGGTTCGTCTATATTTTGGGATTTTATAAGAAATTTAGTTTGATGATTTGCATTTTTTGCAAGGTTATAGTTGCCGGATATTTCCGGCTCCTTAACCTTAAGTTATAATCTGATTCCGGCTGTGATGCCCGGATACATTTTTACATTGATATTTCCGTTGGTTTTGTCGTAGACCGACCAGGGTGCAATGCCTGGTGTCACTTTTGCACCATACTCATCCGTGATGTCTGAGACAGTAACGTTCCAGGAGAGGCCGGCAAACACATTCAGATGCTTCTTTATCCTCCACGATGCCGTCACATTCAGCTTGTTCAACAAATTCAGCCTGTTGGTAAACCACTCCCCTTCATTCATCTGATAACACAGCCCTTCGATTGCCAGGTCCCATTTCGGGGCCAGCGTGATCATACCACCTAATCCATAACCCCATCCCCAGAGAACTTTGTTCTGGCGATAGCCAATACCGGTTGAGATTATGTTATAAAACTGGCGTACACCAGTTTTGAAACTGACCACGCCATACATGGTTTCCGTAACGCTCACTTCAAACGTCCTGTAGCCATTCAGGACAAAACTCAGTACGCCGATGGGGACTCCTTTTTCCAGGGAGTCGACATAGTTGAACGGAGCAATCTGTATTCCTTTGAGTCGTTTGGCATAGTTAAAAAAACCGGAGAGCTGAATACCTTTTGCATGTTTTGTTATGACATTTCCAAATCCGGAGATCTGAGCACCGTTGAAAGTACCGGTTACGATGTTGGTCAATCCTGAACATTGTATGCCCGAAGTTTCTTTGGTAACCATATTCGTCAAGCCCGCAAATTGCCAGGCTTCTGTCTTCCCGGTATTGATGTTGAACAGACCGGAGAACTGTGCTCCCTTGGTTTCTCTCAGGACAATATTACCCAGCCCTGAAAACTGAGCTGAAAGGCCCGGGTTTTTGCCTTCGTCTTCTCCTGTTCCTTTGCCTGCTGCTCTTGTAGATCATCTCCTTCCTGA
>CAZTSX010000026.1:2714-12154 GCA_964616825.1 uncultured Prolixibacteraceae bacterium | reverse complement strand
CTTCGTCTTCTCCTGTTCCTTTGCCTGCTGCTCTTGTAGATCATCTCCTTCCTGAGCAATGAGAGCAGTATTGAATAGAGTTACACAAAACAGGAGGAGAAATAATCGTGTAACTGTCATTTTTTTCTTCATGCTGATTTCTTGATTTAGTGATTAGTTCCATCTGAATTTGTCTTGATTTAACAGAAAGACAATCCAGAATGCCGATACCCCTACTCTTCAGGAAAAAAAAGTTTGTTTCAGGGTATAACCTTTTTATGGTTTTTCTGATTTATGAAGACATAAACCGCGAAGAAGCGAAGGCGCAAAGAGCGCGAAGAAAAAATATAAAATTGTATTCGTCGGAAAGAAAATTATTAGAATCAACAGCCCGACAAATTGTCGACTCAGCTTTACAGGTTCATAAAGGACTTGGGCCAGGATTACTAGAATCTGTATATCAATATTGCCTTGTTGAAGAGTTGAAAATAAGGAAAATCAGAGTAATTCAGGAAATTTTTCTTCCTCTGCATTATCGTGGAAAATCTCTTGACAAGGATTTTCGCATTGATATACTGGTTGAAAACTTTATCATCATTGAAGTGAAATCTGTTGAAATACTGATACCAGTACATTCAGCCCAGATCATTTCATATTTGAAACTGGCGGATAAACGTCTGGGATTCCTGATCAATTTTAATGTTCCATTGATAAAAGACGGTATCAAACGATTTGTCAATAATTATTAGCCTCCTTAGCGTCTTTGCGCCTTAGCGGTTCCAGTCTGTTGAGGAAATAAGTGAAAATCTGCGAGAAATCATTAAAACCTAAATCCAACCGTCCCCCCGATCCACATCTGGATCCGTTGGCGCCCATTAACCTGGTTGAAAAAGGTGTAAGGGGCAATACCAATGGATTTGACCGTTCGACTGAGGTCAAAGGCATATAAATTATAGGTAGGCCCGGCAAACAGGGCAAAATGATTTCGAAAACGGTATTCCACGGCTGGTAACAGTTTCGTTAGTGTACCATGTAGCGCCAGGCTTGGAGTAGTCGAGAACACCAGTCCGGAGATAATTTCTACACTAAAAATCAGTTTCTCTCCCAACGCGAATGAGGTTCCAATCCCATACATGTAGTTCACCATCCAGGCCGATCCCAGGCCTACCTGGAAGATGTTGTAAAACCTTCTCGTCCCGGTACGGAAAGCGATGTTACCGTAGAAAACTTCATCGCCATAGAGAGCCATGTGGTGCAAACCCCCTTTGTGTACATAGCTGAAAAAACCTATCGGGATTCCTGTTTCTACCGACCTTGCAATGTTGAAGGCGCCCAGCTGAAGTCCGTTTACATTTCTGGCGTAATTGACAAGTCCTGCTACCTGCACTCCGTTCACATTCCCGTTTGCAATACTAAACAATCCTCCCAGTTGCAAGCCATATACATGCCTTCCATAATTCAGGAGACCGCCGATCTGGACCTGACTTACATCCATGGAAGCTACATTCACCAACCCGGCAACCTGCCAGCCATCTGCATTTCCGGTGGTGATGTTCATCAAGCCACCCAGTTGCACACCCTGCATCTTCCCTTCAAGGTAGTTACACAAACCACCGATTTGTGTCCCTGTGAGCGTATCCTTCTGGAAGTTTACCAGGCCACCCAATTGAAATCCTTTGAAATGGCCCAGGTTGACGTTGAAAAGACCGCTCAGCTGAAAACCGATCACATTCCGGCCTACAATGTTCCCCAGACCAGCGAGCTGAAAGCCTCTAACGTTTTTACGCACAATGTTCACCAGGCCACCCAGTTCAAATCCGTTTACCCCTCCTGTATACCCGGCGAAGAGGTTGAAAGAGATGGCATTGGTATAAGCTCCTTTACTCATCCAGTTGGTTCCCACATAGGGGATCAGGGAAACCTGAAATGCCCGGGTTCCGTAAACTTGAAGGTTTTCTGACGTGATCAACGCTTTTCGGGGGACAAGCATATTTACCAGGGCAAGACTGTCAATTGGATTTACCGGTAGTTCTGCCGGACGGAAGGAAACACGTAATATATCTGCATATAACGGTTTCATGGATACATCCATCGAGTAATCACTTACCGGTCTGATAAAAATAACCGTGTCAGCATATCCTCTCTTGGCAAAATAGAGGCCCTGGATCTCTTTCCCGGCGGGTAGTGGAAATGAGTACGCTCCTTTGGAGTTGCTCAATACCGTTTTTCGTTTCGACACCTCATAGATTGTCGCATCCCTGAGTCTGTGTCCGGTGCGACGATCCTGGATATAGCCGGATACAAGATGCCCGCTTTTTCTCCTCGACTCCTTCTTGTCTTCGTGCGATAATGTCTGTAACAGGATAATATGGTTTCCTACCTCCTTGTTCCGGATCCTGTCACCAAGCAACTCGCCCAGGACAGCACTCACCTTCGTGTTCTCAACTTGAAAAGTTACCAGGCTGTCGCCGTTGATCAGATCTGCATTGTAGGAGAAATTGAAATCCCCGGCCCTGGCAATCTCCTGAAGAGCATCATCCATCCGAACAGAGGCATAGGAGAGGGTGATCCGTTTGGAGAGATGGCTACGCTGACTCATCACAGAGAGAGAAATTTCAGCGAATAAGATAAGAAAAAACAAAAATCTACCTGCTGGCCTCACTGCATTCATTCCCTTTAAATACATATGTTTCGTCCTCTTTTTCCAGGGTCAGGTTAAATGTATCGGCAATCACCTGCAAAATCAATTCAACGGGTTCCTCGGAGAAGCTGGCGGTAAGCCTGCAGGATCCGATCACTTCATTCTCCAGACGGATTCTGACATGATAGCAGCTACCCAGGATCCGGATTACCTCCATCAGCTCTGTTTGTCTGAACTCAAGGTTCTGATCCAGCCAGAAGAGTTCATCGGGATCCGTATCCGGGTCGATCTCAGGTTGTGAAGCATGTGGATTGAGAATCCCATTCATCCCATCAGTCAATGTAATTGATGCCGTGTCTCCTGTTTGCGGATTAACAACGAAAAAGAATACCGATCCGGAATTAACTATCACGTTAACGCTTTCATCCGGATAGGCTTTGACATCAAATGCGGTTCCAAGTACTTTGATTCCGGCTTCTTTCGTTTTTACAATGAAGGGTTGGTCAGGATCATGTTCAACCTTAAAAAAGGCTTCGCCCTGCAGTACAACCTCCCGGTTGTTCGTACTGAATTTTTCAGGATAGATCAGACTTGAATTCGTATTTAATGTGACCAGGGTGCCATCGGGAAGCGTATCTTTCACCACCTCTTCAACACTGGCAACCAGTATCTGTTCATCCAATTGTGAAGACTCTCCCACCAGCCACCAGACACCAACTAATATCAGGATCACAGCAGCCACGCCAGTTACCCACCTGACAACCTGCATCCGGAAAAGTTTCCCATGAAAAGGTTGCCCTTCATGCTTCGCCTCCTGCTCTTCGATCCGTGAAGAGATCCGATTCCAGGCAGCTGTTATATCCACAGCAACCGGTGGCGGAGAGATCTTTCCGGTCTCAATCCAGGTCTTTTCCAGTCTGTCAAGAAGCGTCCGATTCTTCGCGGATTTGTTCAGCCACTCTTCTACCTGCCGGTTCTCCCGCTCTTTGCTTCCTCCTTGTAAATACTGTAAAAGTAGATGTTCGTCAATATGATCGCTGGTTTGGTTCATTACATACTATCAGGATGACAATTAAAAAGGGATCTACCCCTATTCTATTGGGTTAATTTTTAAATACATGAAAAATCAGCAGGAACCAGGGAAGGTAATCAGCCAGCTCCTCTCTGAGGAATTTTAGCGCTTTTCCCATTTGGTTTTCAACAGTTTTAACTGATATATTAAGTTCCCCGGCAATCTGGTTATATGTTAATTCATTATACCGGCTCATGATAAAGATCTTTCTTCGTTCCAGCGGCAGCTGGTCAATCGCTTGCCGGATTTTCCCTTCCAGCTCCGTGGAGATCATCTCTTCTTCCAGTGAGAGTTGTGAAGATCCATTTTCACGCTCTCTATAAGATTTATACTCCTCGCGGATATTCACATGTTTCAGCAGGTTCAGGCTTCCGTTTCGAACAGCTCGAAAAAGGTAACTCTCCATGGAAGTATTGATCTCAAGGCTTTCCCGGTTCACCCAGATCTTTACCATCACTTCCTGAACGATCTCTTCCGAAGCATCAAGGTCTTTCAGAAAGCCGTTAGCATATGAACAAAGCTTACTGTAGTGAGTCGTAAACAGCAACTCAAAGTCAGCTTTGGATCTGATTCTACTTATCGCATATTTCGCTACATCTTGTTCCAAAAGAGTCATTTTCAGAGTCTGCGCAAATATACAAGAGTTATTTAAATTCGTGTGAAGTTGGCTTTTTTATTGAATCCATCTTATATTTGAATTAAAATTTATGCCATATGAAAAAGAGAGCATTGTTTATTTGGGTGTTGTTGTCTATCTCCATGCTGACTTTCACCCAGAATCCAAGAAACGTACTGATCTATAACCTTACGAGCACCGATTGCGGTCCTTGTTCCTGCATGGATTCCCTTTACAAACACAGCGTGCTTCCTGCTTTTCAAAATACCATTGTGGTTGCCTTTCACGGCATCGGATCTTATTTTAATAAGTGGCAGGGAGACAGTGTGTTCAATTATTTTCGTCAAATCTATGAACCCAGTGGATTCATTGATGGCCTGGGATATGATGTCTACTATCATTATCTTACTGATTCGGTGGCAAGCCGGTATGCGAACCATTCTCAAACACCTGTTGCTATTTAGGTTGATTCCAAAACTTGGAATCCGGTTTCACGGAGGGTTGACCTTACCTTGACTATGAGAAATGATGGTCCGGAGCTTGCCGGTGATTATTGGTATAATGTCATCGTTACGGAAGACAACATCAAACATACGCATCGGACCAAGGATACCTGTTCAACCCCGGATGTACAGGGATTGCCTTTTCGGAACGAGTATTTCAACTACTGGGTAACCAGGAAAATGGTCTTCTGGAGCCAGGGAGATTCACTGATCGGACCCTCCTGGCCCAGTCATGTGCCTGTTACCCGCTCGTGTAGTTTTTCCCTCGACACTGCCTGGATCCCTCAAAACTGCTACCTGGTGGTGAATGTTTACAGAAAAGCGGACTCCATCTATAAATCGCCCGTCCAACAGGCAATCCGGCAATCCGTTACAGGAGGAGTCGGGATTGGGGAAGGAAATCCAACTGAGGATGGCATCATCCGGGTTTTTCCCAATCCAGCCCAGGATCTAACCAATTTGCATTTTTCACTAATCCGAGAGGAGTTCTGTTCTCTGAGTATCTATGACATGAAGGGAAAAGAGATTGAGAAAATCCTTCAGGGGTATGTAAAGCCCGGATTGTACAATGTTGAAATAAACACACAAGCCATTCCCTGTGGTACATACCTGGTGGTGCTGACAACAAACACAGGAAAGACCTGGAAAAAAATCGTCATTTTGTAGAGAAAAATAATTCTTGATTCTCAGGATTTTTCGAATGTCAACGACAGAGGGTATTCACCCCATCGGTGAATTATCATCATATTTTTTCATCTATTATTTTGTCATTGTGAAAAAATTCACTATTTTTGATTATTATACGAATCTATTATTCTTTTCCACCATATTTAACCCCTTAAGAATTATATTATGAGCTCAATGAAAAAGAAATTTGCAGAAAAAGCCGTACCGGTAGCAGGTGAAGTAAAAAGCCTGTTAAAAGAACACGGCGACGCAGAAATTGGCAAAGTCAACATCACATCCATGATCAGCGGGATGAAGGGTTTACCACTACTGCTAACACTTACCTCAAAGCTTGACCCTCAGGAGGGGATCAGGTTCAGGGGGTATTCTATCCCAGAGCTTCAGGAACAACTCCCTAAGCTCAGTGCGGATGACGAACCATTGCCCGAAGGACTATTCTACCTGATGTTACTTGATGAACTTCCAACCATGGAAGAGGTCAAAGCATTGGGAGAAGACTGGAAAAAACGGGCTGTCCTGCCAGAACACGTTAAAAAAGTTCTGGATTCTACACCTCTTGATTCGGCACCAATGGCCGACTTTGCGATCGGTATCCTGGCACTGGCCACCGAATCGGAATTTGTGAAAGCATACAACGCCGGTACAGGGAAAAAAGATTACTGGGACTCCACCTATGAAGATGTCATGAATTTCCTGGCCCGGTTACCACTGATTGCGGCCCACATCTACCGGAAACATTATCACAATGGTGACCACATCCCGGCTGATCCCAGTCTCGACTGGTCAGCCAACCTGGCCCATATGATGGGATATGACGATCCTGAAATCTACAAATTGTTCCGGTTGTACCTCACCATCCATGCCGATCACGAAGGAGGCAATGTCTCAGCGCACACCACACACCTGGTTGGTTCTGCGTTAAGCAATCCATTCTACTCCTATGCAGCAGGCATGCTTGGCCTTGCCGGACCCCTCCACGGATATGCAAACCAGGAGGTTGTTGCCTGGATCCTGGATATGATGAAAGAACTCGGAACAGAAAATCCAACCAAAGAGCAGATCCATGATTTCTGTCAGAATACCATAGGTTCAGGACGGGTAATCCCTGGATACGGACATGCCGTGCTGAGAAAAACCGACCCACGCTACATGGCACAGAGAGAGTTTGCCGCCAAATACTGCCAAGGTGATGCCTTCATTCAGATTGTGAATAACCTTTACGATGTAGTTCCCCCGATTCTGGGTTCATTAGGCAAGGTAAAAAATCCATGGCCGAATGTTGATGCCTTTTCCGGTTCCCTTCTGAGACACTACGGCATTAATGAAGCTCCATTCTATACTGTATTATTTGGTGTGTCGCGAGCTCTGGGAGTACTGGCATCACTATTGTGGGATCGTGCGATAGGCTTAAATATCGAAAGGCCCTCTTCGTTCACCCTCGAAGGATTCAAGAAGAAAATAGGAATCGAATAACCAACATTAAAAACTGAAAAACCATGAAAGTAACAGTCGTAGGCGCAGGCCTGGTAGGTGCCACCTGTGCCGACTCTATCGCGCATAAAGATATCGTAACTGAAGTGATTTTAGTGGATGTCAAAGAAAACCTTGCCGAAGGGAAAGCGCTTGATATGTGGCAAATGTCAAATATTGATCAATTCGACACCCGGGTTGTTGGCTATACGAATGATTATAGCAAAACAGCGGATTCGGACGTTGTCGTTTTGACAGCAGGCGTTCCCCGGAAACCCGGGATGACCCGGGATGACCTGATCTCTATCAATGCAGGGATTGTTGAGTCGTGCACGGAGAATATCATCAAGTACTCTCCGAATGCAATTATTATCGTCGTTTCAAACCCGCTGGACGTGATGACCTATTGCGCATACCTTACAGCCAAGGTTGATTATACCAAGGTATTCGGCATGGCAGGGATTCTGGATACAGGCAGATATGGCGCTTTTTTAGCTAGTGAGCTAAACTGTTCCCCGAAAGATATTCAATCTATTCTGATGGGAGGACATGGCCCGACTATGGTTCCGCTGCCACGATATACTACGATAAGTGGCATCCCCGTTACCGAACTCATCGGTAAAGAAAAGCTGGATGCCATTGTGGACAGGACCAGAAAAGGGGGTACTGAGATTGTCAACCTGTTGGGTACCTCCGCCTGGTATGCTCCGGGGGTGGCCGCCGCTCAGATGGTCGAAGCCATCGTCAAAGACCAGAAACGAATCTTCCCATGCTGTACCTGGCTTCAGGGCCAATATGGCTTAAAGGATATCTGCCTGGGAGTGCCTGTTAAATTAGGCAAAACAGGGATTGAAGAGGTCATTGAACTTAAGCTGAACGAGGAGGAGATGCAGTTGGTGCAAGCCTCAGCTAAGGCTGTAAGAGAGGTGATGGATGTCCTCGATAACATGAATGCCGGGAAATAACCGGTCATTACAATCACACATGAACGGGCGACCGGACAATATGGACGTCCAACGCATCAGTAGGGGCGACCGGACAATATGGACGTCCAACGCATCAGTAGGGGCGACCGGACAATATGGACGTCCAACGCATCAGTAGGGGCGACCGGACCGGTCGCCCCTACTGATTTTTTCGATAAAACCGGGATTTTACTCGACGAATATTAAATTTTTAGTTGTATAACTAATGTTTTAGTTGTATGTTTGTCGCATCATTTTTTTACCGATTAGCAAGCAAACATATGACGATAAGACGAACTACTCCATCAAAGCAATCGATCCGGGAACTTACCCGGGCTGAGGAAGAAGTAATGCAAATCCTTTGGGAGCTTGGACAGGGTGTTGTGCATGACCTTCTGGATGTGTTTCCGGAACCGCGTCCTGCATACAACACAGTTTCAACCATCATCCGGATCCTGGAACAGAAAGGATTCGTCGACCATAAAGCCTATGGACGAACCTATGTGTACTTCCCGCTGATCACTAAAAAAGAATACACTAGATCCTATTTCAGAAACATGATTGCCAACTACTTCGGCAACTCATATAAATCGATGGCCTCATTTTTTACGAAAGAGGAGAAGTTAAGTCTCGAAGAGTTGCAGGATATTAAGCATATGATAGAGGAAGAGATCTCTAAGCAAAAATCGCACAACGATGAATGACATCATCCAATATCTGATCAAGTCAACACTTTGCCTGGTCGGGCTATACCTGGTTTATTGGTTGTTTTTGCGGAAAGATACCTTTTTCGCAATCAACCGGATCTACCTGCTTCTGGCAATCATTTTTTCACTGATTGCACCCCTCTTCTCATTTCACTTCTCACCAACCGGAACCATGTCCCCTGTCATGGTCTTTCTTGAACCGGTTCTGATCACTCCTGAAAAGATAGAATCTCTCACTTCAAGTCATCTCCGGTGGACAGAAGCCATTGGTTTGATTTACCTTACAGGCGTGATTATCTTTACCCTCCGGTTCCTTATCCAATTGATCCAGTTATGGATTGTGGTTCGCCGAAACGGGATTATTCATCGTGAAGGAATGAAGCTCATCTTCGTTGATAAAGGATACTCCCCTTTCTCTTTTTTCAACATGATTTTTTTAAAAAAAGAGCTTAGCGATGATGAACAACTCAAAACCATTCTTCAGCATGAACAAGTACACATCCGTCAGTTCCATTCGCTGGATCTGATTCTGGTTGAGATCCTGACCATCCTGCAGTGGGCTAATCCCATTGCCTGGATGTTACAGCGTTCAGTAAAAAGCCTGCATGAATATCTTGCTGATGAGGGAGTGATCAACGAGGGTGTTCAAAAGATCGATTACCAGCAGCTGATCTTCCATCAAACATTAGGAAAGCAACTCAATAATCTTACCAATAATTTCAATGTTTCACTCATTAAAAAACGAATCGTTATGATGACAAAATCCCGTTCAAAAACGGTTGCGCGGATGAAAATCCTCC
>CAZTSX010000026.1:0-2614 GCA_964616825.1 uncultured Prolixibacteraceae bacterium | reverse complement strand
CTACTTTGTATCCAAGTGTTTCAAGGGTGTCGTAAAGATATCTGAAACAAAATGTAGATCCGGCGAAGCCATGTATAAACAAGATCTTCCTAGCCGCTTGAGCAACATCTTCATTCCAGAGACCCGGTAATGAACCATAATGCCGTCAATCGTATCGAATTTCGAATTCGGATATGGCTTGAGAGTTGATTGTGCTGTGGATTCAACAGGTTGAAATACAAATAGAATCGCAAAGGCGAGGACGGGAAAGAAGAGTCGTTTCAGCATATTTGAGTATTTTTGCATTACAAATGTGATGAATTTTCTCAACATGAAGACAAAAAAATTCAGCCGGGTTATCAACTATCTGATTCTTATAATTGTAGCCGCAGTACTTGGCATCCTTTCACGAAAATACGGTTCCGTCCTGCCCGAATTTCTGGCAACCTATACCGGGGATACCATGTGGGCTTTTGCACTCTATTTTCTGCTTAGCCTGTTCCTGCTGAAACGGTCATTCAGTTTCAGGTTTTGGCTTACCTGCCTGATCGCATTGATCGACGAACTTTCTCAACTCTTTCACACTCCATGGCTTGATGAACTCAGAAATACGACGATTGGTGCGTTGGTTCTGGGAAACACATTTGTCTGGACCGACCTGTTATGTTATCTTGCCGGCGCTGTACTTGCGGTCATCGTTGATTACGTCTTCATCCGAACAAGAGACTACCAGGTGGGGAGATAGCGAATTGGTGAAGTGGTGAGAAGGCGAGTTGTGAAATAATAGGATGGTGAAATTTTACCTGAAATTGATCGTTGGATATTGAAAAGCGAACCGGAATGAAACGAAAACTTACGAATCCTTATTTGCCTCTGATATTTGCAGTAATCCTCTCTGCAGGCATTTTTCTCGGGTTAATCATTGGTCATCTGACAGGGGGAATTTTTCCTTCTCTGTCAAAAAATCCTGATAAAGTTGGCAACGTAATCACATACATTGAGACCAACTATGTAGATACAATCAGCAACGAAACCCTGGTTGAAAAGTCGGTGACAGGCCTGTTGCAGAAACTGGATCCTCATTCGATGTATATTCCCGCCAGTGATTTCCATGCCGTTACAGATCCCCTGCTGGGAAGTTTTGAAGGGATCGGGGTTTCCTTTCGGATGGAAAGAGACACGATCACCGTGATCAATCCCATTCCGGGCGGGCCTTCCGAACGGGTTGGGATCAAGGCCGGAGACAGGATTGTAAACGTGGATGGAGAAGAGGTGGCCAGCAAAAAACTCTCTTCTTTGGATGTGATGCGCCGCCTGAAGGGGCCCAAGGGAACTACGGTAGATGTATCTGTTTTTCGCAGGGGGAAACCTGGTTTGATTGAGTTTACCATTATCCGCGATGTAATCCCAACCTATAGTTTGGATATTGCATATATAGTCTCGCCCGGTATCGGATATATCCGGCTGAATAACTTTTCGGCTACCACGTATGATGAATTTCATGTCGCACTGGCTGAGCTGATTGATGAGGGCATGACTGAATTAATCATCGACCTGCAGGGAAATACCGGTGGATATTTGCAAGCTGCAGTGAATGTGGCAAATGAGTTTCTCGAAAAAGGAGAGTTGATTGTTTACACTGAAGGGGTTAACCATGCCAAAGAGATGTACTATGCAAATGGTTACGGCCTGTTCAAAACGGGCGAGGTGATCGTTTTAATGGATGAGTGGTCGGCCTCAGCCGCCGAGATTCTGGCCGGAGCAGTTCAGGATAATGACCGGGGAGTGATTATTGGCAGACGTTCTTTTGGGAAAGGCCTGGTCCAGGAACAACTTAACTTCAGAGATGGATCGGCGGTGAGGCTTACAGTAGCCAGGTACTATACGCCAACCGGTCGGTGTATTCAAAAACCCTATCAAAATGGAACTGGTGATTACTATGCCGACTACTATCACCGGATGATGAACGGGGAGTTGGAGAATGCCGACAGTATCAAGATTGCCGACTCACTCAAGTTTGCGACGCCGGGAGGCAAAATCGTTTATGGCGGAGGGGGGATTATCCCTGATATCTTCGTGCCCATAGAACGTGACGAAAGCCTTAATTACTATACCCAGTTGATCAACAAAGGACTGCTTTACAGGTTTGCATTTGATTATACTGATCTTCACAGGGATGAGTTGAACAGGTTTGATGAATTTGGTGACTTTAATGAGCAATTTACCGTCTCAGATGATCTCTATCAGGAAATGATCGCATATGCAGATGAGAATGGGGTAAGCCGGGGAGGCGGTAATTGGGCCAGCTCAGATGAACGAGCCAGAGTCATGTTGAAAGCTTATATCGGACGTAATATCCTTGACAACGATGGATTCTTCCCACTGTTGAATTCCATCAATCCGGTGTTTCTGAAAGCGGTAGAGGTGGTGAAGAAGTAGAGATTTTCAATCCATCCGTTGCTCCAAAATCCAGTGTTTGAACAGGGTAGGCAATTTTAATATTTTCCTTTTCAAAACGTTTTTTAATGCGCATAATTGCCTCACTCATAGCATTTAAGTAATCGGGTTGCTCGTTGAAGCTAATTGTAGGTCTTCAGCCTAATTCGGACATAAAGTTACAAAAGTTAAAGTGTAG
>CAZTSX010000025.1:12470-32076 GCA_964616825.1 uncultured Prolixibacteraceae bacterium | reverse complement strand
AACCCAGGGAAGGATCATCAAAGAGGAGCTAAGTGTTGGCGCAGAGATGCTGGATTTTCCGCACGAAGAAGCCCCCCCCCCCCCCCCGCCCCCCCCCCCACCTGAAGCGCTTCAGGAGAAGGTGAAGTTTACAGCTCCTGTAGTTGTTGAAGATACAGCTGTGGACACTGATTTTGGCAAGCAGGATTTGCTTGCCGAAAAAACGAATACTGAAGTACCTTCCGAGGAACCCGAGTTTGATATGGTGGAAGAGAAACCTCAGGTCATCGAACAGCCAAAGGAAGCGGAGATTTTCACTGTGGTTGAAGAGAATCCAACCTTCCCGGGCGGAGAAACTAAACTTTACAAATTTCTTGGTGAATCCATCAAATACCCGGAAGAGGCAAAAGAGCTTGGTATCCAGGGACGTGTATTCGTCAACTTTGTCATTGAGACAAATGGAGCCGTCAGTAACGTAAAAGTTCTCCGTGGAATTGGTGGCGGTTGCGATGAAGAAGCCATCCGTGTAATCAAATCCATGCCCAAATGGACCCCCGGCAAACAACGCGGGATCCCTGTTCGGGTTTCGTATAACCTCCCGATTAAGTTCACCCTCCAGTAGGGACGCCACATGCGCCGTCCATATATGGACGATCCATAAAAAACAAAAAAGGCATCGCCACACGGTGCCTTTTTTTTATGGATATTCCGGTATCATGGTATCAACAGGGAAACACACCAAAAACCTGATGCCATGAAAACAAGAGAACAACCAGCGGAAACACTCGAAGAGATCGTCTTTCGGAACCGGAACAGATCCTATGGAACCTATCAGTTGAGAAAGCAGTACAAAAAAACTGTTGCAATCGCCCTGATCGTCACTCTATTTGTCTCCAGCGCCATTATTACCTATCCCCTGGTGACGGCCATGTATGTGAAGCCCAGAGTGAAAATAGATGATGAAAAGATCATAACCGTTGAGTTGGATAAACCCCCTGACGAAAAACCGGATCCCCCTCCGCCACTACCACCAAATCCGGAGAAGTTAACGAAGCGGGTTAAATTTGTAGCACCCGAGATCGTTGATACAGCAGTGGACAATCAATTCGGGAAACAGGTCCTGCTGGCAGATAATTCCAACACAGATATTCCGGATGATCAATCCGACATTCTGGTCGAAGATAATAATCCTCACATCATTACTCAGCCTGATGAACAACAGGTGTTTACGGTTGTCGAGGAAAATCCGGTCTTTCCCGGTGGAGAAACGGCCCTGTATCGCTTCCTGGCAGAAGCATTGCACTATCCTGAAGAGGCAAAAGAACTGGGGATTGAAGGCAGGGTCTTCGTGAATTTCCTCATTGAAAAGGATGGAACCGTATCAAACGTAAATATCCTCAGGGGAATCGGCTGCGGTTGCGATGAAGAAGCCATCCGTGTCATTAAATCCATGCCCAAATGGACCCCCGGAAAACAACGAGGAATCCCTGTTCGGGTTTCGTATAACCTCCCGATTAAATTTACCCTGCAATAACACCATCCCCGCCTGCATACAACCACAAATATATCGCAGCTATACCAAGCCACTGTTTTTCTTTGATCATGACAGGTAATTTGGAATCTTTCCGAAAGAAACTTTTATTATTTTTGACCTGTGAAAAAACTAACACATAGAGCTATAAAAAGTTTATGATCAAGCTTGGCCAACAAATCGAAAACAAGTTCCTGGAAGCCATAAACAACAAGAGCGGGAACAATGTGCTGGATTGCTATCAATGCGGAAAGTGTGTAGGCACATGTCCGGTGAGCGACTTCATGGATTACCCTCCCCGCGAGATCATGCAGATGATTAAGCTGGGATTGAAGGATGAGACATACATGGCTAATTCCATGTGGTTCTGTCTCACCTGTGCCGCTTGTTCGGGACGTTGCCCGAGAGAAATAGATATCCCGCATGTAATGGAATCCATCCGTCATCTTGCTATTGAGGAGAATGAATATTCTGATTCCGGAAAGGTGAAGCAGATCATGAAGTTTCACGAGATCTTTATCGATATGGTAAAACGCTATGGCCGCAATTATGAATTGCGAATGATGGCGGAATTCAATATACGGACCCGAAACCTCTTTAAGGACATGCATCTGGCCCCTAAAGCCCTGTTGAAAGGTAAAATTCCATTGGGGGTAAAAAAAGTAAAGAGTACAAAAGCGATCCAGCGGATGTTCAAGATGGCTGAAAAACTTGAAAATTTCCAATAATCTGTAGTATCATGACAAAATTGACCTATTTCCCGGGTTGTTCTGCACATGGGACCAGTGAAGAGTTCGACACTACGTTGAAACTGGTGATGAAGTCCCTTGACGTAGAGATGGAAGAGATCCCAGACTGGAATTGTTGTGGAGCCACCTCCGCCCACGTGATGACTGAAAACCTGGCCATGGCCCTTCCAATGAGAAATCTTGTGCTGGCAGAACGCTTAAAGAATAAAACCATGGGAATTGCATGTGCATCATGCTACTCCCGAATGAAGACCACCAAGGCGGAGATAGATGCCAATCCCGAGCTCGCAAAAAGGATCAACTCTACCATTGTAGAGGAAGGCGAATACCATGGAAACATAGACATCAAATCGATGCTGCAGTTCTTCTATGAGGACATCGGCCTTGAAACCATTCAGAACAAAGTCACCTACCCGCTCAAAGGATTGAAAGTAGCATGTTATTATGGATGCTTGCTTACCCGTCCTGCCACGATTACCCGGTTTGATTCTCCGGAGTATCCGATGTCGATGGACAGGATCATGACTGCACTTGGAGCCACCCCCACCGAGTTCGACTTTAAAACAGAATGTTGTGGCGCTTCATTCTCTATCAGCGATACTGAGATTGTTCTCTCCCTGAGTGGAAATATCCTTGAGATGGCGCAGGAGAGCGGAGCACATGCGATTGTAGTTGCATGCCCCCTCTGTCAGTCGAACCTGGATATGCGGCAGCCCGATATCGATAAGCTGGCAGGAAAAAAGTATCATATCCCGGTTTTATATCTCACCCAGCTGATGGCACTGGCTCTTGGATCACCCGTGAAAGATTTGAAACCCTCCAAACATATCATCCCCATTGAGCCTGCTCTGGCTCATATCGGAGAAGAGATTGAAACTCCTCAGAAAAAAGCGAAACCAAAAAAGGCTGTTGAAGCAGAAAGAGAGGTAAACTAATGGCACGAGTAGGTGTTTTTGTTTGTTTCTGTGGCGCTAACATCGGTGATTTTGTAGATGTTCCGGCTGTTGTGGAAGAGACGAAGAATATAAAAGATGTCAAATATGCCTTCGAGTATAAATATGTGTGCTCTGATCCTGGTCAGCAGATGATAAGGGATGCGATTGTGGATCACCGGTTAACCTCGATCGTGGTAGCAGCATGCTCGCCACGAATGCATGAGAAGACATTCCGGAAAGCCCTCTCCGATGCAGGAATGAATCCGTATCTGCTGGAGGTGGCAAATATCCGGGAACACGCATCGTGGGTACACCAGAAAGATAAGGAAGCAGCCACACAGAAATCATGCGACCTGATCCGTATGGCAGTAGCCAAATCAATCGCTAATGAACAATTGCACGAGATCTCGGTACCGGTGACAAAACATGCCCTGGTCATCGGAGGCGGGATTGCAGGCATTCAGGCTGCCCTGGATATCGCCGATGCCAGGATCCCAGTCGTGCTGGTGGAAAAGAGCCCCTCCATTGGAGGACGAATGGCACAGCTTGACGAGACCTTTCCTACGCTCGACTGCTCCCAGTGTATCCTGACACCAAGAATGGTGGATGTGGCCAGTCATCCCTACATTGAGCTGCTTCCCTATTCAGAGGTGACGGAACTTGATGGGTATGTAGGAAATTACACAGCGAAGATCAAAAAGAAGGCCTCCTTCGTAAATTTCGATACCTGTACGGGATGTGGTACCTGCTGGCAGAAATGCCCGGTGAAAGTTCCGAATGAATTTAATATGGGAGTAGATAAACGAAAAGCAATCTATAGCCCTTTTCCACAGGCAGTGCCTAACAAACCGGTTATCGATGCCGGGCACTGCACGATGTTAATAAAAGGCAAATGCGGGGTTTGTGCGAAAGTGTGTGAGAAAGGATCGATCGATTATGAGATGAAAGATGAGATGATCGAACGGGAGATCGGAGCAGTAGTGGTTGCCACGGGATTTGATCTCTGGGATCCAAAACCCTATGAAGAGTATGGTGTGGGCCGGTTCAAGGACGTCATCACATCGTTGGAGTTTGAGCGTATGGTTTCTGCTAATGGTCCTACCGGTGGCGTACCTGTTCGTCCCTCCGACGGAAACGTGCCAAAAAACGTTGTATTTATCAAATGCGTGGGCTCCCGCGACGAAGCCAAAGGGATCGAATACTGTTCTAAAGTCTGCTGCATGTACACAGCCAAACATGCAATCTTGTTGCATCATAAAGTGCATGATTCGCATGCCTATGTCTTCTACATGGATATCCGGGCAGCAGGAAAAGGGTATGAAGAGTTTGTGAAACGGGCACAGGTTGAAACCGGCGCCACCTATCTCCGGGGCCGGGTATCGAAGATTTACAAAAAGGGAGATAAGTTGATGGTGATAGGCGAAGATGCCCAGATCGGACAGGTTGTTGAAGTAGAAGCCGATATGGTGGTTCTGGCAACAGCAATCTACCCTTACAAAGATAATCCCGACCTGGCTCGCCTCCTGGGAATCTCATACGATAAATACGGATTTCTCTCGGAAGCACATCCGAAACTTCGTCCGGTTGAGACAGCCAAAGCCGGCATCTTCCTGGCCGGATGTACGCAGGCGCCGAAAGATATTCCGGATTCAGTCGCCCAGGCATCAGCTACCGCAGCTAAAGTGTGTGCGCTCTTTTCAGGCGATACGATGAAAAAAGACCCGATGATCGCCTCTGTTAACCCTGAATTTTGTTCGGGCTGTGAGAATTGTGTCAGTGTTTGCCCCTATCAGGCTATTGTAACGGAAGAGATCCCGATGGGACATGGATCCGAAGAGGTCCGGACAGTAGCCAAAATAAATGAAGGTGTTTGCCAGGGATGTGGCTCCTGTGTGGCGATTTGCCGCAGCATGGCCATCGACCTGGCTGGGTTTACTGACATGCAAATCATTAACGAGATAGTCGCTATCTGATGGAAACAGAATTAACAGATAAAATTGTAAGCATTGAGAAACCTGCGATCGAAGCGCCTCCCGAGTGGAAGCCGATGATCATCGGGATCCTTTGCAACTGGTGTTCGTATGCAGGCTCCGACCTGACTGGGACCAGCCGCATTCAGTATCCACCTGATATCCGGATCATCCGTGTGCCCTGCTCGTCGCGGGTAGATCCATGGTTCATTATCAAATCGTTGCAGGCTCACGCCGATGGTGTGCTCGTCTCAGGATGTCATCCCGGCGACTGCCACTATATCTCCGGCAACTACTATGCCCGAAGAAGATTCCTGGTGACGAAGAAACTGCTGAATTTTGTGGGTTTGCATGAAGATCGTGTGCAGTTCTCCTGGGTCTCTGCGGCTGAAGGAGCGAAATTCGCCCAGGTGGTAGCAAAGGTTTCTGAGGATATCAGGAAGATGGGACCACTACATTTGTATAAAAAGGAAAATAAGAGATAATGGACTATACAAAGCAAATACAGGACACTGCAGCCAGGCTTTTTTCAGAAGAGAAGATAGACCTTTTTATCGGCTACCGGAGCACGGGCTTCGACAGCAACCAGGTGCCTGTACTGATCCATCATTACCAGGATGTGGAACAGCTGGTCTTTACCGATAAATCGGTGTTTAACCTGACCAACTACCTGAAGTATGAATATACCCGGAATAAGAGGGTTGGACTGGTGGTGAAAGGATGCGACAGCCGCTCACTAAACCTGATGCTGACCGAGAACCAGGTGAAGCGCAAAAACCTCTTTATCATCGGAATTGCATGTGAAGGGATAGTGAACGACAAGGGAGAGAAAGCACAAAATTGCGTTGAATGTGTGATGCCCGATGCAGTGGTGTACGATGAGATGTTAGGCACACTAACCGGTCAACGGGAGTATCAGGTTAATACCGATATCAACGAGCTGGCAGAAAAACCGTTGATAGAAAGAGGCACCCATTTTGAAGAGATATTCGAGAATTGTATCCGATGCAATGCCTGCCGTCACTCTTGTCCTCTCTGTTATTGCAATAAATGCTGTATCGACCAGGAGACCTCCACCCTCTATCAGGGATCGAACACCACTTCGAGTGCTTTCCACGCCCTGATGACATGGTCTCTTCACCTGGCCGGAAGGTGTGTTGATTGCCGCAATTGCGAAAAAGCATGCCCCAGCCACCTGCCATTACATCTGTTACATAAGCAGAATGAGCAGGTGATCTACGAGAACTTTCAGGAACACCTGGCGGGGATGATCAAGGACGACCGCGGAGCGTTTTACAAATACAGTATGAGTGATCCTGACGATTTTATCATGTAAAGAGAATCAGAAGAAGATGAAACTGACAACCTATATCACTGAACCGGCCGGCCTTCAATCGTTTTATGAAGCGATTGTCGCTGCAAACGAGACATATGCGCCGGTAGAAAAGTTTGGGAAGTTTGATTACAAACTGATCAAAGCACTCTCGGAGTGTCAGCCCGATTCTCCGATTGAGCAGACCATGAGCATCAAGCCACTTTTTTTTCCGAAATCTGCCAGGATTATGAAGTACGAAACTACCGCTGAGGGTACGGATGTGACTGATACGACTGAGGATCCACTTGCCGGCAAACGGGTGATCCTGGGCGTGAAACATTGTGATGCAAGAGGACTGCAAGTACTTGACGAGGTCTATAAATGGGATTACATCGACACTGACTATCAGAAGAGACGGGAAAATACGATCATCATCTCAGCCCGCTGCGGACAGGCAGCAACCCACTGTTTTTGTACCTCCCTGGATTATGATCTGGAGCAATCGGATGCCATGGATGTGGCAGTAATCAACGGACTTGACGGGAAGGTATATATTCAGGCCCGAACGGATAAAGGAGAACATTTTCTTAAAGAGAACTCTTCAGGCCTTGCTGCCATCAACGGATCTGCTTCAGAGGAGATGAAGAAGCAATATCAGGCATTTTCGGGTTCATTCCGGTTGAAGATGGATTACAAAGAGATCAACGGGAAGATGCAGAGCCGTTTTGAATCTCCGGCATTTGAAGAGGTTGCTACAAACTGTGTTAGTTGTAATACCTGCGCTTTTATGTGCCCCACATGTCATTGTTTCAAAATCACAGATGAGAGGATCAGGGATGAAGGTGTCAGGTATAAAAGTTATGACTCCTGTAATAATATATACTTCACCCTGATGGCTGGCGGGCATAATCCCAGGCCGGCGAAGTATCGGCGATGGCGCCAGCGGGCCATGCATAAATTCGTCTATTACAAGGAGAGGTTTGGAGTAAATCTATGTGTCGGATGCGGAAAATGTACGGTTTCGTGTCCGGTGAATATCAGCATTTTTGAAGTAGTAAACCAACTCACCAATTCACCAGCTCACCAACTCACCAGTTAAAACATGGAACAACTTTTAGTCCCAACAATATGCACAGTAGACCAGCTCATTGATGAAACCCCGGATGTGCGTACCTATCGGTTGAAATTCAAGGATGATTCCCTGACGGATAGCTTCACATGGCTCCCGGGCCAGTTTGTGGAGTTTTCCCTCCTTGGCAGTGGAGAGTGCACCTTCTGCATTGCCTCGTCTGCTACCAGGAAAGGCTATTTTGACTGTTCGATAAAACGGGCAGGTATCGTTACAGCCGACATTCACAATGAACTCGATGAAGGGGATGAAGTGGGAATTCGCGGTCCATATGGGAACTGGTTCCCACTGGAAGAGCTAAAAGGGAAGAACCTCCTTTTTATCGGCGGGGGGATCGGGCTGGCTCCGCTGCGCTCACTGATCCAGCATGCGATCGATACCAGAAACGAATACAAGGATTTCACCATTCTTTATGGCGCCCGCACCTCAGCAGACATTTGCTATAAAGAGGAAATTGAGGAGTGGAAAAAAAATGAATCACTGAAGGTGATACTGACCATTGATAAAGCTGAGGAGAAGTGGAAAGAACATGTTGGAGTGGTTCCAAAAATCCTGGAAGAGAAGGTCAATCCTGTTGTCGAAAACACGAAAGTCATCACCTGCGGCCCTCCCGTCATGATTAAATACACCCTGATGTCACTGGATAAACTTGGATTTGCACCCAAAGATGTCGTCACTACCCTGGAGATGAAGATGCAATGCGGGTTTGGTAAATGTGGCCGTTGCAACATTGGAAGCACATACGTATGTAAGGATGGACCGGTATTCACCTATGAGGAACTGCAAAAGCTACCGGACGAATTTTAGCTTTCAGAAGTTGAATTGCTTATATTTGTATGATTAATGCCTTCCATAATGGATAAAGAGAATAAAGGAAAATGGGTTTCTGTGATTCCGATCATCATCCTTGTCGTGCTGTATTGTCTCTATGTCCTTTCCATGACGATCGGCTAATCAACATTCCCGCTATATTTCTCTGTGACCAGGTTTTCAATTTTCCCTACGAACGATTTGTTGATCGGGAAAACTGTAATTTCAAACTCCCAGGTGGTGTCAGACTGCTTAACCAGGCTGATTACAGGCATTCGGTTAACCGATACCCAGGGTGTTGCCAGGATGGTGGTTTTGATCTGTTGCATGGTCTCAGGCTGATCCTTTTTGCGGTCACAGACCAGGATAAAGGTATAACCCTGGCTTTGCCCGGTTGGTTCGCTTTTGATATTGACCGCATCCACTAGCTTGCTGTAGGGGATATAGATGATCTGGCTGTCCTGTGTTTCCAGTTCTACCGAGTAGTTGCCAAACTTCCGGATGGCTCCTTTCAGCCCTTCAACATGTAACAGGTCTCCTATTTTCAACCGGGTAGAACTTCGAAAGACTACGCCTGCAATCAGGTCTTTCACCCAGTAGCGGGAGATCCAGAAAAGCAGCATCAGCAAGATCGCCAGCACAACGTAAACATAGATCTCATCGGCTTCAGAGAAGAGAAAGATAAACCATGAAAGGAAGATCAGCCAGATAATAAGTTCAACCACCGGGAAGAACCTGATGATGTATTTCCTGGGTCTCTCCTTGTAAAATACAAGGGGGAACAGAAATCTGAGCAGGCGGATCACGAGGAAGATCGCCATACCCCATCCTATTAATCGAAGAAAAAGATAAGCAGGATCCGGTCCGGTTATTTCCATGATTGTTAATCTTTACGTAACAGGTTAGTGAATGATATGTTTCAAATGAATATAAAGGTATCTGTTCAGTTCATAAATGTGGCCTGCCCGTTCATTGATCAGTCCGGCCTGTTTCAGGAAAAGGAGTTGTTTTTTGACATCGGCTGGAGAATCCATTGTGATTCGTTGCAGTTTGGGGATGTCAAGTCGCTTGTGAAAGATAAACTGTGACAGGTAAACCATGATCTCCGGGCTAAGTTGCTCCAACATCGAATGATCGGGCAGATGTGGTTGCCGGATGAAAAGGATATTACCCTGGACATCGGTAATATTGGAAATCCATGCCAGCAGTGAAGCGCCGATGTTTCCCTTCGTAAAATTAAAGTAATGGGCAAACAATTTTGCCTGGGCTGTTCTGGATAGTCGTGAGTTCCGTTTATTCGTTCTGCGAATTTCCAGCTCACTTGATTGATGACGAAACATCAGCGCTTCACTTATCGCACGGGCATTGAAAGGTTGCAGGTCAACCACGGAAAGAAAACAGGAATCAATCCCTGTCATCTGGTTGATGACACGATAACTGTCGGTTGTAACCGTAGTAATGAAGAGACATTTGTGACCATATTTCCTGATTAGTTCACCTATAAGTTGAACCACCGCTGATCCGTTTTCCGATTTCTCCCACCAGAGTTCCAGGTCATCGATGACAATCAGTGAATCTTCTTCCAGCGATGAGAAAATGCGATGGGCCGTCCCCTCCAGCCCGGTGCTTTCACGCAGGGTTTTGAGAAAGGTTTTCGGATCAGCGGAACCGGCCGGAGGAGAGTTCAGTGCATATACCGGATGGCCGGGATAGAGGTTGGTAGAGATGTAGTTAATAAAAAACGTTTTCCCGGAACTGCGATCCCCACGGATCAATACCCCACCCGGGGATCCCTGAGTATACCGGGAGATTGCTCTCTCCATGATGGCGATCTCTTTTTGCCGGTTCACCCAGAATTCCGATTTGAAGTTAAATTTCTGCAGGAAAAGCTGGCGGTAGTAAAAAGGCAGCTGGTTCAATACCTCTTCTGAGGGCGTCACACGTTCGCGAAGAGTCAGCAAGGCGTCAACCATCGAAAGCTTGCCCTCTCCCTGGCTGATCTTTTTAGCAAAGAGAAGGGCATCGCTTTGCTTGTACCAGATTCCTGCACTGATCTTAACAATGCGTTGCTTAAGTGACCTGATTGTATTTTGAAAGAGAGAACGCTTCTGGTGTGATTTCCTCTTCCTTGCATATTGTTTATAGACATCAGGTGTTTTCAATAACCTTGATAGAACCAGTTCATCTGTTGTATGACAAATTTTGTGTTCAAACTCCTTGTGGAGAGTCTGAAGGGTATTCCGGATACGGTTAGTCTCCTCTTCCACGATGGTAGCTTGCTCTGTCGTAAATGCCAGGAGCCCTTGCCTTCCAGGATAGATTCCGGGCGACTCCTCCTCGCGCAAAACCATCTCCAGGGTACTCTTTGCTTCTGTGTTCACGTTTCCGATACTGATCAGCCGAAGGGAGTTCCTGATCCGGGAAGCAGCATGATAGAGATTGGATGGAAGGGTTTCTTTGATCTGTTGCAACGGCTCGAAGAGATTGCTTTGTACGTGGTAATCCACCAGTTGATAGGTTGGCACCACAACCTGTTTCATCTCTCTGTCGAGTAGATGACCGGGATCATGTACCATGGTCGAATTGAGGAGATCCGTTTGGGCAGGGAACTTATTCACAAGGGCCTTGATGCCAATGATAGATTTATCGATGATCCGGTCGAGAGCCAGCTGGTAATTGGTCCGGTTTCCCCATTCGATCTCCTCTTCATTCAGATGAAACTCAGCCGAAGGATCTTTTCTTAACTCTTCCAGGTATGTACTTACATGTCCGTTAAGAATTTCTGCGTGCCGGATAAGCCGGTCGCTGGTTAGCTCACCGATATCAGAAAGGGCATGTTCAACGATCTTTTTCAACCGGGCAGAAAACAACTTAAGCTTGATGTCGATTGAGATTCCATTGTAAAGGAGATCCCTGACGGAAGACCAACGCTCGGGGAGATGTGCGAATTTTTTGAGGATACGTTTCATGTACCCTTTATTTGAATGGCCGATATTCAGGTTAGCCGGGCCCGAGTCAATTTTGAGGTAGATATCGTCGAAAAGAGCTGAGATGGTCTCGCCCAGATGAGCTGAAAGAATCTCTTCAGCTCCGGTATTCAGCTTTTTCAGTTTTTCAATGGCTTCCGTAATCTCTTCCCTTCCATTAGTCAGAGATTCTTCAGACACCCCTTTTTGTTCAAAAAGAATGAAATATCGATTCAAGAGGTCAAGCAGCTTCCTGAACTCTTCTACATGGGTGACGCTAAATTGACCAAGTTCTCCGAGACCTTCATCCAGCCGCCGGAAGAATGCTTCCGGCAGAGACTCCCGGATGAGGTGCTGGAACCGGATCGTATAGGGAATACCCTCTTCCAGTTTCTTCTCAGACCGAAGGATCCGGGTCAAGCGCTTATATCCTTTTGTTGAAAAGTTATCCTTCTCGTTAACCACCATGTGCCGGGGATAGAGAAGGACTGTGATCTTTCTCGGAGCGTCCTCTACCACCTCCCTGATTCCAGCCAGCAGAGCGTTCAATCCCCTGGTGATCCCTTCACGTTGTTTTGTCTGGATGGTTTGCTGCAGCTCACCGATGATCTTCCCGGTACGGATCAGCTGATTCGTTTTCATGATAGTCAGCTGCCGGGTTTGTTGCTCTTCTGATAAGTTCTGGAATGGTTCGGACTCAATCGTCTGGAACGACTCTGAGATAATAGTCTCCAGCTCGGTGACTTTGCTGATGTTGTATGTGAAGGCGGGCTGGATATAATCGTAACAGAGGCTATGAACAAGTTGCAAACAGGAAGCATGTATGTCCTTTAATTCCTCCGGGGCATCTTCGGTAAGTACATGTTCGGATGACGCTTTAATTTCATGTGTTGGATCAATCACGGAGTCTTGTGGGATCTGTTCATATGGATGGGTATCAATAAAAAGACGTTCTTTCTTGAAAGTTGAAGATGCATTGATCAGTAGGACTGTCCCGATCTGGTTAAGCAGGTTATTCGTCCGTTCCACAAAGTCAGCCTCTTTTCCCGTCTCGATCTCAGGGACGCCGGCAATCACCAGGTCGGTAGAATGGGATTCAGCCAGGAGGATTTCATAAAAAGTACGTTTTTCAATTTGGTTATTGATCACTTTCACCGTCGCACGGATACGCAAACTGTCAAGCAGCTGTTCAGCTTCCAGGTGGATTTGTTCAGCGCTATCGGAGTATGAATTCACGATCATCAGGCGGATCCGGGCACTCTCCCATGAGTTGGAGAGCAGAAGTAGCTTGGAAAGCGCCAGTGCCAGGTTTCCCTGGCTGGAAACATCTTTCCACCAGATGTCGATCGTACCAAACTTCCCAAACCCGGCCTTTTTGTCGTAATCAAGGAGAAGTACATTCAGGTCTAGGTTGTAGAGGTTGTTCAACATCTCCACAAATCGTTCCGGGTCCCGGGTATGTCGCCCCCAGCCCAGCAATACCGTGTTTGGCTCGAAACCGGAAAAACCATAAATACCGGAGATCAATTCAATCCCGTCGTAGATGTCTCTGACCGTTCTTGTGCGGGTAAAGACTCCGGTCTCTTCTTCTGTCGATTGCTGGGTGCGTACGGCTTTTGGGAAAGGAATTTTGGCATGCTTGCTTTCGTGGAGATCAAAATTGGATAGTACACCGTGCTTCCCGACAAGTGATTTTCCGAAATCGATTAAATAGGGCCTCTTTTTTGTTCCTCCACTGAAAAGCACGATGTTTGGCTGCCAGTTCCGTTCTTCTATCTTTCGGTTATCCATCCGGTGCAAGGTGGCTCTCATCAGAGAGGAATATACACTCTGCCACACATCTCCATATTCTGATCCCAGCTCTTTCCGTTTCAGGTAGAAGAAGAGAATCAACATGAAACATATTGCCACGAACATCAAAATAAAATCGATCTGGAACATCACCCCAAAAGCGGCAATAAAGCCAACCAGGCCAATGTAGCGGCTGACTTTGAATGAGGGTCGAAAATCCACACTGGCCCAGCTTTCAAGGAAAAAGGCGATATTGATCATGCCGTATGAGACCAGGTAAAACATGGTGACGATACCGGCGATCACATCCAGCTCTCCGATCAGGATTCCCGCTTCAGCGATCACAAAAATGAGTAGCAGAGCATTCCGGGGTTCATTGGAGGCGCCAAAACCCCGTGCAAAGATCTTTGGCGTAATACGGTCGGATGAGATCGCTTGCAGAATCCGGGGTCCTCCCAGGATGCCACCCATAGCCGAAGAGAGGGTAGCGCCCCAGATTCCGGCAACAACAATAGGGGCAAACCAGGCGATCTTCATCAGAAAGTTGTAATCGGTCAGCAACAACTCCCGGTCAACAAACAGAGCAAACCCAATTGCCAGTGCAACATAGATGATAAACCCAACAGCGATGGCTGCGAGCGTCCCGCGTGGGATGTTGTTATTGGGATCCTTCAGGTCGCCCGACAAAGCAACCCCGGCTGTGAATCCCGTGACAGCAGGAAAAAAGATGGCAAAGATGATCTCGGGTGAGACACCATCATGGAGGTAGGAGATAGAGAAGCTATCTGGATTTATGGATCCGTTAATGAATAGACCAATGACAATCGAGACCAGTGACAATCCGATCGCAGCCATGATGTAAAACTGGGTCTTGATGGCTACAGAGGTGCTGATTAAAGCGATCACCACCAGGATCACAAACGCAGCGGTTCCAATGATCCGGATTCCCATGACATCCTGTTCCAGGCCAAGGAAGTTCCGAATGACATCCAAACCGAGGAAATTCTCAGCGAAACCGATTATGTAAAGGGAAATGCTTAACGCAGTGCCAAGTAATAATGCAATCCCGATCGCTCCGCCGATTGGCAAACCCAGACTCCGTGAGAGGATGTAATAGATTCCACCTGCTTTGATTCGTTTATCTGTAGCAATGGAAGAGATACTCAGGCCGGTGGAGATGGAGATCACATGCGCCAGAACGATGATCAGGAGGGCACCGATCAATCCGGCTTGCCCGACAACCCAGCCCAATCTCATGTACATGATTACACAAAGAATAGTCAGTACGGAAGGGGTGAAGACCCCTGCAAATGCACCGAATTTTTTAGCCTTTTCCATAATCAGGAGATTTCCGTTGAGATATTCGTCCTTTCAGAAAGTTAAAAGTAACAATTTTTTATAAATCAGGTCATCATGAAAACCAGGATGATCCCGCAGATGATCAGCAGGGTGCTTCCCAGCGCGTAGGTTACAGTATATCCGAGTGCCGGCAACGGGCTTTCGAGTGAATCCTGTACGGCATTCAAGCCAGGTGTGGTGGTACGGGCTCCGCAACAGCATCCAAGGCCGATGGCTACATTAAATTTAAAGAGGTAGCGGGCCATGATGATGCCAACCAGAAGCGGGGCAATAGAGGCCACCGCACCAATCACAAAAAGCATAGGGCCCACCTGTTCGAATCCTGCCACGAAACCAGGAGCGGCAGAGATTCCTACGACAGCGATAAATGCATTCAGGCCCAGGTTGGTCATGATCCAGAGAGCGGGTTGAGGAATCTGGGCATAACCTGGAAGACGGGAACGGAGCCATCCGAAGAAGAGACCGGCGATCAGAGTTCCTCCGCTGGCGCCCAGACTGATGCTAACCTTTCCGACCTGAAAAGCAAGGAGGCCGATCAAACTCCCCAGCACGATTCCAATCCCCACCGCGATCATGTCCGATTTTTCGGTCAATACATCAGTAAAGCCCAGAAGCTTGGTCGCATGCTGTATATCACTCCTGGGGCCGATCATGTAAATCATATCCCCTCTGTGTAATATAGTTTCCGGCATCAACGGAATCTCAGTACCACCCCGGGTGATTTTCCGGATCGTTACCCTCAGGTCATATCGGTCATGATTCAGCTCCCTGATCGTCATGCCGTCTACCTCTTTGTTGGTCAGAACCACCCGGATCGCTTCCACCTGGAAGTCGAGTAGCTTCCGGTCGAAGAATTCGGTTCCGATCTCCTTCTCCTGATTGATGACAAACGTGCTTTCTCCCTGCATCACAACATCGTCGAGGGCTTCGAACCGGTAACCGGGCGCCGGATCGAAGATCTCCTGCGTTCCCTCTTTTCTCACCCTTGCAATATAAACCGGACACTCCTTTTGGGAGAACATCTTCTTCACCTCTTCGACGGTTTTTCCGACTAGTACAGAATCCGGTGTGATGTGATAAGCCCGGAAGACCACATTGGTATAGGAAGAGATGATCGTAGTATCATCTGCGTTGACGCCTAATTTTACTGCTAATTCCACACACTGCTGCCGCGATTTCTTCAATCCTCCCCAGAAGAGGGGGCCTACCTGTGCCAGGAAGTAAGCCGTACCGATGGTTCCGAAAATATAGGTTACAGCGTAGCACACAGGGATCGCATCAATCATGCTCTGCTTCACCTCCGGATCAAGGTTTAGCGAGTTGAGGGTATCACCACCTACTCCTATTACAGCTGATACGGTTTGAGAGCCTGAAAAGAGGCCGGCCGCTTGTCCGGCATTATACCCCATCAGATTAGCCATCAGCCACGTGGTTACAAGGGCTACAGCCGCAATGATAAAGCTGAATAGCAACTGGGGTAATCCCGACTTCTTCAGGCTGTAGAAAAACTGCGGCCCGACACGGTATCCTATAGAAAAAAGAAAGATGAGAAAGAAAACCTGCTTGACATCACTCGAAATATCGATCTTCATCTGGCCCACCACCACGCCAACAAGCAGAACGCTGGTTACTGTTCCAAGCGAAAAACTCTTGTACTTGAACTGGCCAATAAAAAAACCGAGTGCGATGGTGAGAAAAAGGGAGAGCACAGGATGATCGCGAAACGTTTGTAAAAACCAGTCCATAGGAGATGCATATTGATTCGTTCAACGAAAGTAAAAAAATATCAGATTTGTGAAAAATTTCTTATTTATTCCTTTCTTTCTGTTATATTGCGGTAGATATGTATTTCCGTCTCGCATTTATTCTTCTTTTGATCATTTCGTTTACCTCTGTTAACTATGCTCAACGGGTTGAATGCTTTGTCTTGAAAGCGCCCGAAAAACCGTTCTACAACATAAAAAAAATAGGAGTCCTTGAAGTTAACTGTATCACCAACAACAGGTTAAACAAATTGATGACTGATTATATTGTGGCAGACCTGATAGATCAATACCGGGGTATTTACGACAAGAAAGTCCAATTCTTTGGAATACAATCAGGAAAAGAGGGAAAAACCTTTGTGAAGGGTGTAAAAACAGATTTCTACCAGGTTGTGGAAAGAGATCAGGTCGAGAAAGTGTTAAGGGAACAGCGATTCTCATTGAGTGGAGCCTTAGACGAAAGTTCTGCTGCTGAGGTGGGAAAGATCCTTGGATTGGATGTAATTATCATGGGGAATGTATCCTATACCTATATAACTGAAAAAGCATCCAGTATCCTGGATAATTTAACCAACAGCAAATCTAACTGTCTCAAACGCACTGTTACAGCGAATGGCACCATGAAAATCATTTCAGTGGAAACTGCACAGGTAGTTGGGACAAAAAGTGCCCAGGTATCATTCTACGACACAAAATGTGATGATCAACGGTCGGGCTTAAAATCAGTTGTGCAATTGGCTGAGATGTGCATGAAAAAACTGGCAAGGGAGTTCACCGATTATTTCACACCCGGTTACGAGCTCATTGTTTACAACCTGGAGAGAGTTAAACTTAAAAAATTCAAGCAACGAGCCAGGGAAGCTGTCGGGTTCGTTAAAAATGGAGACCTCGACAGGGCTTTTCCCATTGCTTATGCCATGTATGAAGCCGATTCATACAACCCTAAAATAGCGTATAACCTGGGAGCGCTTTATGAAATGGTTGGGGCGTATGAACAAGCAATTGAGTATTACAATATTGCTTATGAAATTGATTTCACCAATTCAAAATACAAGAAAGCAATTGAGCGTGCAAAGAAGGGAATTCTGCTGGCCGCATATCTTGATGAAATAGGCCGACCCATTCAACCATACTCTTTCACAGGCGACTCAGATGCATTGGGTGATCGTGTGGAGATGAAAGGCAACAGCGCCGATCGAATTCCTGTCTATGCATTACCTAATAAAAAATCAGAAGTAATTGCGAAAATTCCGGGAGGAATAGAACTGAAATTGATTGGGAAGAGTGGCGAATTTTACAAAGTTCAACTCCGGGGGAATAAAACAGGTTTTGTCCATTCAGACGATATCAAATAGATTTTGATAAAAGACGTATGAAAAAACTTGATCGAATCAGGCTTATTTTATTCATTATTATCGGATTTTCAATACCCAACATAGCTGTTACACAACAGCCGGCATGGCTGGATTATAATCAGAGGCAATTGCTGTATCCCGAATCAGAATTTCTGGTTGGCTTTGTATCAGGCGACAATACACAGAATGAAGAGCCCGGACAATTGATGGATAAATATGAAATATTCGCCCGCGAGCAGGTGGCCCAAAGCATCATTGTGAGCATTGAAACAAATAATGCGCTGTATGTTTCCGAGATTAATGGAAAATCAAATGAGCAGTTTCTTTCAAAAACCGTCTCTATTTCAAAAGCAAAAATCAATGGCCTGAGATCAGACAGCTATTACGACAAAAAAAAGGACCGGGTATATGGCCTGGCTTATGTAAATAAAAGAGAGCTTGTTTATTATTACAAGAATCTTATAAACTCCTATCTCACAGAACTCAAGCAAAAGCTTGTTGAGGGGAGGGATTTTATCAACATGGGCGACAAAGAGAATGCGTTGCGAAGCTTTTATGAAGGCATGCCCATCTTATCGCAGATTGAGGAAGCTCGGATGCTGCTGATCGCATTAAACGAAAAAACGCTTGTGGATAAAGATATGGATGAATTGATGGATCTTCGGCTAAAGCTGAACCGGGAGATCCATGCACTTCAGCAGTCGAAAGAGCTCACCATGAGTGAAGCTGCTTATTTCGTTGCATATGGCTTGTTTATTCAGTTAAAGGAGATCGATGGCTGGATTTCGATAGCCCCTTTTACGTTCGAAAACACTGAACTGAGCAGCCGGTTTACAGCAAAATGGCACGACGATCTGGCCGATGCGTTAGTAGAAGCAGGGAACTTTAACATCAAAGATTTATCCTCCTCACCAGATCAAAACTATGAGGTTAGAGGTAACTACTGGCAGGAAGGAGAAGAGTTAAGGATTCATGCACGCGCAACAATAAACGGAGAGTTACTCGCTGTTTCTGAAGGGAGTATTCCGATAGCCTGGCTCGAGGCAGAAAAAATTGATTATATCCCGATTCAACTAAGAAAGATTGCCTTATTGGATGATATAGAATTGAAAGCGATCAATGCTCACCAAACTGAAAAGAGAGGGAAAGCATCCAGTGGCCCGCTGCAAGTACAGGTTTTGATAGCCCAAAACGGAGAGCTGAAACCTTTACCCAATGTGCCCATTATCTTTGTGTCGAAACAAAACGGGAATATTCTCTGTAAAGGGAACAGCAATGAAACGGGTGTGGTACAAGGATTTTTGCCCGGATTACAAACCAACGCCACACGGATTGAGATTGATGCACGGATAGATATTTCAGCCTTTGCCGATCTTGATACAAATACGGCATTGTATGCACTGGTTGAACAACAGAATGCCGTGTTTCCGGCTGCTTTCCTGATCACCATGGAACGCCAGTTTTTTTTTGTTGAAAGCGAAGAGTTACTGGGCCAGTCTCCAATGGAGATAAATACAATTGAGCCGGTGATCAAACAGTATTTTGCCGGCAAAGGATATCATTTTACCAACATTCCAGCTGATGCAGACTACACGATCCGGATCGAAGCTTCTACCACTACAGGCAATACCTATAAGGGCATCTATTTCTCCTTTGTTGATGCGAACCTCTCAATCACGGATCATTCCACGGGTAAAGTTGTATTTAAAACTCATATTGATCAAATTAAAGGCGGTGGGAGTGACTTTAAGAAAGCTGGTAAAAAAGCATTTGTATCAGCTGCCGCCAGATTAAAAGAAAAGATCCAGGCAAGCGGATTTGAATGATGGTGTAGTTCGTTAATCGTCATTAGTAATTCGATATAGCTCCTCCCTGAGCCTTCGCTAATATACACCATCCCCCCGGCACCCTTCCCCACATGTTTACTACCCCATCCCCCAACCCCTTCCCCACA
>CAZTSX010000025.1:0-12370 GCA_964616825.1 uncultured Prolixibacteraceae bacterium | reverse complement strand
CCCTTCCCCACATGTTTACTACCCCATCCCCCAACCCCTTCCCCACAAAGGGAAGGGAAGAAGAAAGTCCCTCCCTTGTTGGGGAGGGGTAATAAAAAATATATAACCTTTCCCCCCTTTCCCGGATTAATAGGAAAAATTACTATGGTTTATCAAAAAAGTCACAGGTTAGGTTTTCCATTCTATTTTAATGTGGATGCTGACCTGTTAAGAATGGCCAGGGAACAACGTAAGAATATGACCCCGGCTGAAAAAAAACTCTGGCAGAGGATTCGAGGAAAGAAACTGGGTATGAAATTCCGGCGGCAGCACCCGATTAATCGCTTCATTGCTGATTTTTATTGTCATGAAGCTAGATTGGTGGTGGAAATTGATGGTGGGTATCATGATAAAGAGGAGCAACAGAAATATGATGCTGGAAGAACGAAAGAACTGGAAGAGTTTGACATCAGGGTAATTCGGTTTACAAACGCTGAGGTAGAAGAGAATCTGGCGGGAGTAGTAATAAGGATAAAGAATTTACTACCCCATCCCCCAGCCACTTCCCCACTAAAGGAAGGGGAGAAGAAAGTCCCTCCCTTGTTGGGGAGGGATTTAGGGAGGGGTAGCTGACTAGCTGGAATAGGATTCAGGAAGGGGTAGTTGACTAGCTGGAATAGGATTTAGGGAGGGGTACGTAAAACAGTGAACCTTAATTATAAAAACCGTTCAATCTCGGCGGCATGCTCTTTCTCCTCTTCGATCACCTGGTGGAGTAGTCGTTTGGCGTCGCTTTCGGTACGTTTCTCCAATTCGGTGTAAAAGGTCACGCTGTCGTTTTCAAACTTCAATGCAATCTCCAGCGCTTCCCTGGGTGTGTGAACGGTTTTAGCTAATTCAACCCCGGCTCCGGCCTCTCCGAAGATGTGCTGACCAGCCAGGTAATTGATGTAATCCTCAGCTTCATCCAGCTTAAACTCAAATTTCTCAGTTTCAAATTTCTTCGCCAGCTCCTGGAAGATGGCGATGTGATGCAACTCTTTTTCAGCCAGGTCGAGCAGGAGGCCTTTGATCTCAATATCTTTGTTTATCGCCTCTGCGGCTGCAGTGTAAAAAACATAGCCGTTCTCTTCAATGCGAATGGCTATCTCGATGATCTCTTCTCCGGAATAGTACATACGTTAAATCTTTCCTGCAAAGTTAACAATATTGATATTCTCATCGTTTCGCTGTTCAAAAAGTAACATAAGAAGCTGTATGAATATGAAAAACAGTTATATTTGCAGTAAGTCAGAAAGAAAACCGAATATAATAAAATTTACCACCATGAAAAAAGTTCTATTTACCCTTGCGCTTTCCCTGAGCGTACTGTTTACCTTTTCTCAATCCGTTCAACGGTCATATGTGGTTGTTGAGATCGGAACCGGCACCTGGTGTACCTATTGTCCGGGAGCCGCCAATGGCGCTCATGACTTAATAGCCTATGGCCAACAGGTAGCTGTGATCGAAAATCACAACGGCGATGCCTTTGCTAACACATATTCGAATGCACGTAATACCTATTATGGGATCACCGGATACCCGACAGCTTACTTTGACGGAACCTATTCACTGGTTGGAGGAGCCGCCTGTCCGAACGGGAATGTATACGCGTCGTATCTTGCTTTGTATAACACGGCTTATGCTGTTGCTTCTCCTTTGGTGATCGATATCGCCGGCACCAATACCGGGAACACCTACAACATCACGCTGTCGATTCTCAAGCTGAATACGATTACTCCCACCGACCTGAAAGTTCACCTGGTATTAACCGAAACGAACATCCCCACAGCACCCTGGCCAAGTGCCGGTTGCATGCATCAGGTTGATTATGTAACGCGTCTCATGGCCCCGGATGAAAACGGAACCGACATCAGTTTTACGAGCGGCGATTTCCAGGTCGTCAACCTCTCCTTCACCAAAGAATCCTCATGGGTAACAGGTGAATGTGAGTTGGTGGCATTTGTGCAGAGCAATGGTTCGAAAACGATCTTTAATTCGATGAAAGTCGCCTTGGCTGCACTCCCGCCCCCCATCACTGTCGATTTTACCGGCACCCCCACCACAGGCTGTGCGCCCGTTATCACCAACTTTTCAGGCACAGCCCCCGGAGCCAATACATGGCAGTGGAATTTCCCCGGCGGATCTCCTGGCACATCAGCCATCCAGAACCCTACCGTAACATATACAACCACCGGAACCAATGATGTAACATTAACAGCATGGGATGCTGTCACCGCTCGTGGGAATACCATCACCAAATCCGATTACATTAGTGTGATTGCAGCCCCTGGTGCTGGTACGATGCCGCAGGGTGTTACTGGCATGTGTGTCAACCCGGCCGATGTAACCTATACGACCACAAGCATTACCGGAGCCACCAGCTACACCTGGGATCTGACACCTCCCGCTGCAGGTGTGATCTCTCCTTCAGGCACCTCCTGTACAGTGAATTTTGAAGATACATGGACAGGAACAGCTGAATTGAAGGTAAGAGGAAGCAACAGCTGCGGAGACGGCCCCTGGTCACCTTCACTGGAGATCACTGTAAGCGAGCAGCCAACAGACCCCAATACACCAACGGGTCCGGATCAGCTATGCATGAACGCTCCCGACACCGAATATACCACAACAGGAGCTTCACCTACTACCTCCCACACTTGGGAATTACTTCCTTATGAAGCCGGTGCACTTTACCCAAGTGGGTATACCTGTACAATCGATTGGGTAGATACCTACACGGGTACTGCCACCCTCCGGGTAAAAGCGATAAATGGCAGCTGCGAGAGTAACTGGTCCGGCTACCTGAATATCACTATCAACCCGGGCCCGACAGCGTTCACTGTTACAGGAGGAGGCCCATATTGTGGACAGGGAGGCACAGGAAGTGAGGTTGGACTCGACAACTCGGAGACAGGAGTAGACTATACACTCTATCTCGATGGCACGCCAACTACAACGGTCGTACCCGGTACCGGCAGCGCTATCTCATTCGGAGATCAGTTGAGCGCCGGTGATTATACTGTAGAAGGCTCGAATGCAGCTGCCGGCTGCAACAATTTCATGCTGAATTCTGTTACCGTGACGATCGATCCGGAACTGCCTGCCATCCCCGACGATCCTACCGGACCGGTAGAAGTTTATACCGGCGACACCCCGACTTCAGAGTACAACACAGAACCAGCGACCTATGCTACATCATATACATGGGAACTTACTCCTGCTGATGCCGGGAGCATCGATGGTGCAGGTACGATGGGAACCGTGACCTGGGATCTAACCTATAGCGGTCCCGCTGAAGTGAAAGTTCAAAGTGTCAACTCCTGCGGGGGAAGTACCTTCTCTGCTTCACTGGAGATCACAGTTGAAGTTGGTAGTGTAGGCTTACCGGAATTAACAGGCAAACAGTCGGTTCGCCTCTATCCGAATCCAGCCAGGAATTTGGTTACTCTGATCGCTGAAAAAGCCGGCAAAGCCGATCTGTTGGTTTTCAACTCCTTTGGCCGTCAGGTCCTTGACATCAGCAACCTCGACCTTTCAGCGCCGCAACAGATAGATGTATCCCGACTCGCTTCCGGTATCTATTTTGTGAAGGTCAACATGGCCAACGGCGGAGAGAGCCTGAAACTGATCATCGAGTAAATGACCGAAAAAGAGCTCGAAAAATACTCTTCCGCATTTACGCTTTCCGACATGGAGATCTTCATCTTCCCGGAACTTCTCTATTCATTGGTGCTGGCGAATATCATGTCGCCGGAGATCTGGAAGTGGCGGGATGACGAATGGTTCCGAAAAATCGAAAAGAAATCTCCCCTGAAAAGGGTCCAGCGGGTGAAACAGTACATCATGGACCATTATCACTTCAACCTGGACCTGGAGACCTGGGGGCTGACCGACAAAGAGACTGAGATCAACCGGTTCAGAAATTTTATCGATATCGAAGTCCTGAAGCAATCAAACGCGCTGTTTGGTTATGAGGGAGATAAATACTATTTCGACATCGACATCCGCCGGCATTTCGGGTTGGATAAATTCGATACGGATATCATTCCCTACTGGAAAACAGAGACGGTGGAAGCGATGAATGCATTTCGCTTTAAAAAGAACCATACAGTCGGAGCCGGCGAATGTGTTTCGCTTGCCACACTCTATGCAGCGGCTCTGTTCGTTGTGGCCCGGATCCCGCTCGAGCAGATCTTCCTGATGGGAACGCCACTCCATTCACAAAACTACGTAATGGTCGATGAAGGAGTTCTTACAAACAACCGACGGATTGTGACGAAAGCGATGTGGTACAACGGCACAGAACTTACCACGCTGGCACGCCGGGCCCTGGAACACGAGCATGTAACGATTGTCGCGCACCACACCGGATATATCCATACGGTCTATCCCGAAGCGACCATCGACAAAGAAGCGTATCATACATTTACAAAGTCGTTGACCGCGTTTCTGAATACCCACGTTAATTATGAGATCTTCATCAATTTCTTACGTGTAAACAGAAGCTACCAGAAGCTGTTCCAGATCGAATTTCCATGCTGTGGCGGATTGCGCTATATCCAACTGGAAGATGCATTATGCTACGAACATGGGAGTAAGCATCGACTGGGTGATAATTCGGCAACAAAGCTGCTGAGTGATATGGATGAATCGGAGATGAGTCAATTTCCGATTGATTCTAGGATTGTGATATGGCCAACAGATTCCCTGTTCCGGAAGAGGCCCTATTCCGACTTCATCGAAGACTTCTGCGTGACATTTCCCCAGTTAAAATCTGTCCCGGACTTTCTTACAGACCTGAAACATTTTGTGCATACCATTCCGAAGATGCCTTCGGGGGATAAGAGTTTTGTAACCAGTGAGCCAGTGGGAGAGATTTCGGTGGATATGACACGGGAAGAGATCATAGACCTGCTGTCAGGATATGCGATACGAGATTGGCGAATCGCGGATCCCGGATCCCGGATCCCGGATAGTGCATCCAGCATCCAGCATCCAGCATCCAGCATCCAGCTGGCCTTTTACGCCGGCCGTTTCATGGACCTGTGCGACTGGGAACCTTTCCTGAAAGCGGCCATGGAGCGGAACCCGGTATCCATAGCCTATTTTCGCGATATGGACCTGAGTGAGGCTTATACACAACTACATGCCTGGCCTGATGAATCGATCTATGAAGGAAACCGGCTGGCTCTGCCTGATGAGGTGGTCAATTATAAGCGCGGCGACGGAATCGAAAAAGCCCTCACACTGGCAAACGTCATCCGAGCCCGGGACCGGGGCGCTGAGATTTCTTTGAAAATCGATCATCAGAAAGTACAACTGAAAGCATCCAAAGAGCGGTTTGATTTTAAATCGGAAAAGAATTTCAAGAAGAACCTGAACCTATAATCGTCAACTCATTCCTACATTCCTGCATTGAATCATTGATGCATTGTATCAGTCCTCCTCCCTTGTCCCTCGTCCCTCCTCCCTCGTTCTTCCTATCCTACTTCCACAATCCCCCACGGCTTCGCAGTCTCCCAGGCGTTGCGGGTGAAGTCGGGGACGGAGACGGAGTTACTTTGGTTTTTTACAGATAGTTCACTCAATTCCACGATGGATGACCAGGTAGCAGCATCATAGACATCCTGGTCGAGGGGCAGGCCGTTCCGCAGGCAATGGATCAGGCGGTAATCCATGATGAAGTCCATGCCGCCATGTCCTCCCACTTCGCGTGCTTTCTCTCCGATCTGTCGGGATAGCGGATGTTCATACTCCTTCATCACCTTTTGGTAAGCATCCTGTTTCAGCCATTTGTGTGCGTTGGGTTCCAGGGCGATCCGCTTGGAGGGCCACTTACGGGCGATGCCTTTGGTCCCGCTCAACAGGTGAATACGGCTGTAAGGGCGGGGAGAAGAGGTATCGTGCTGGATCATGATGGTTTTTCCACCAAAAGTTCTTACCAGCGTGGTGTTCATGTCACCCAGAGTATAGGTTTGCCGTGCTTCCTCACTGTCGGGGCCGAACGTCTCCTGTGCATAAAGACTCATCCCCACCTGGTTGGTCGACATCGAGGTAAGGTACTCCATCCGGTCGCCGCGGTTGATATCCATGATCTGCGCTACCGGACCAAGGCCATGAGTAGGATAAAGATTGCCATTTTTACGTTTGCTGTATTGCAATCTCCACATATCCCAGTAGCCGTTTGTTTTGTCAAACTTCAGCCAGCGGAGGTCGTGGATATACGCACATTCGGCATGCATGATGTCTCCGAGCAACCCATTGCGGGCCATGTTGAGTGTAGCCAGCTCGAAAAAGTCGTAGCAGCAGTTCTCCAGCATCATGCAGTGACGCTGCGTTTTTTCGGCAGTGTTTACCAGCTCCCAGCACTCCTCCAGTGTGGTAGCGGCAGGCACTTCGATTGCCGCATGCTTTCCCTGGTTCATGGCATATACAGCGTTGGGTGTGTGCAATGCCCAAGGTGTACAACTGTAAACCAGGTCTACATCGTCCCGTTCACAGAGCTTCATCCAGTCATCCGGACCATTGGCATACCCGGCAGCCCTTTTCCTTCCTTTCTCCCGGATGATCTTCTTCGCTTTGGCTACCCGGTCAGGTACCACATCACAAACGGCAGTGATCTCAACGCCCTCTATATTGAGCAAACGTTCCACTCCTTCCATGCCCCGCATGCCCAGGCCGATGAGCCCGATTCGAACTGGTTGAAGAGGCTCACATGTCAGGCCCATCACACTGGCTCCTTCCCGCTCGGGAACAGGCAGTTTGATCGATGAAGAAGCAAAATTTTCGAGGTCACTCAATCCGAGGACTGCCATTCCCGTAGCGGCGGTCTTGAGGAAATTTCGGCGGGAGGTTTTCATACTAGATGGTAATTAGAAATTTGAAATTCGAAATTAAGAAATTTATCATTCAAGATTCAAGGTTCAAGACTCAAAATTCAAGTATAGAATATCGAGAACCGAGTTCCGAGCATCGAGCATCGAGCATCCAGTATTTTTTCACTATTTTTGCCCCATGGCGAACAACGAAGAACTGTTTAAGAAGATCATCGCCCATGCCAAGGAGTATGGTTATGTGTTTCCTTCGAGTGAGATTTACGACGGACTCAGCGCTGTATACGATTACGGCCCTTTCGGGGTGGAGCTCAAAAATAACATCAAAGAGTACTGGTGGAAGTCGATGGTCCAGTATCATGAAAATATCGTCGGACTGGATTCAGCTATTTTCATGCATCCGGATGTATGGAAAGCATCGGGCCATGTAGATGCGTTTAACGATCCGATGATCGATAACAAAGACTCCAAAAAGCGTTATCGTGCGGATGTGCTGGTAGAGGATCATATCCAGAAAATCGAGGGAAAGATTGAGAAGGAAGTAGTCAAAGCAAAGAAGAGATTTGGGGATTCGTTTGATGAGAAGATGTTCAGGGAGACCAATCCACGGGTGCAGGATAACCTGAAGAAGATTGAAGAGATTAAAAAGCGGTTTTACCCGGCCCTGGAGCGTGAAGATCTCGCCGATGTAAAATTGCTGATTGAGGAGCTGGGTATTGTTTGTCCGGTTTCAGGAAGCCGAAACTGGACCGATGTGAGGCAGTTTAACCTGATGTTCTCTACCCAGATGGGATCGGTCAATGAAGGTGCAAGCTCAATCTTCTTACGTCCCGAAACGGCTCAGGGGATCTTTGTGAACTTCCTGAATGTGCAGAAGTCGGCACGGATGAAGATCCCCTTTGGCATCGCCCAAACAGGGAAAGCGTTCAGAAATGAGATCGTTGCCCGCCAGTTTCTATTCCGGATGCGGGAGTTTGAACAGATGGAGATGCAGTATTTCGTTTGTCCCGGCGAGGAGATGAAATGGTATGAGTACTGGAAAGAGGAGCGGATGCAATGGCATCTCTCTCTTGGCATGTCTGCAGAGAAGTTTCGGTTTCACGATCACGAAAAGCAGGCCCACTATGCTAACGCCGCTACCGACATAGAATTCGATTTTCCGATCGGATTCAAAGAGCTTGAAGGCATTCATTCCCGGACCGATTATGACCTGGGGGCTCACCAGGAGCTGTCGGGACGGAAGCTTCAGTACTTCGACCAGGAGCTCAACGAAAGTTATATCCCTTATGTAGTTGAGACCTCGATGGGCCTCGACCGGACATTCCTTGCTGTGCTGAGCCAGGCTTACCGTGAAGAGAAGATGGAAGATGGAGCCGAACGGACCGTCCTCAGCCTCCCGGCCAAACTGGCTCCGATCAAAGCGGCGATTCTGCCGCTGGTGAAGAAAGATGGTTTACCAGAGAAAGCACGCGATGTGATGGAGAGCCTGAAATATAAAACCCGCTGTTTTTATGAAGAGAAAGACACCATCGGTCGCCGCTATCGCCGGATGGATGCACTCGGAACCCCCTTCTGCCTGACTATCGACCACCTGACACTCAAAGACGACACCATCACTATCCGTGACCGGGATACCATGCTTCAGGAACGGATCAAGATCAAAGATATCAGTGATACGTTAACAGCGAAACTTTAAATCCAGTTATCCAGTCATCCAGCATCCAGTTATCCAGTCATAATGAGAACCCTTCTCCGAATAACCAGGATTACCATGATCTCCTTCGGAAGCCTATTCCTCTTTGGTGTCATTCTCGCCTTTACTTCGGCGCCTTTCTGGATCTGGTACGGAATGGGAACTGCCAGGGCGAAGATAACCGATCCACCTGACTATATCGTCGTATTGGGTGGCAGTGGAATCCCCAGCGAATCGGGACTGATGCGTACATATTACGCAACCAGGGCTGCTGATCATTTCCCACGGGCAATGTTGATTGTTGCGCTTCCCGGCGATACAGCCGACAGCCTCAGCTCTGTATTTAAGATGAAAGAAGAACTGATCCTTCGCGGAATAGCTCCAGAACGAGTCATGGTGGAAGATTCGGGAACAAACACCCGGGCGCAGGCAATCCTGGTTAGTGAACTGATCCGCGATACACGATTCGAGATCCGCGATTCGTCCAGTCACAAGACTATATCGCATATCGCTTATCCTGTATCCCGTATCTTGATCATTACTTCCCCTGAACACTTATATCGGGCTGTGCTTACATTTGAAAAAGCGGGCTTTGAGTATGTCGACGGGCTACCTGCTTTTGCGAGCGATGTAGAGTCGGATATCTCTTTTTCAGCTCGCCGGTTAGGTGGGCGAAAGTGGGTGCCTGATATCGGCGACAGCATTACCCTGCGTTACCAGTTCTGGACTCAACTTCATTACGAATTGTTGATCCTTCGCGAATGGATGGCGATCGCGTACTATTGGATAAACGGCTGGATTTGAGAGTGATTCGTGATTCGCGATTCGCGCATCCCATATCCCGTATCCCATATCGCACATCCCGTATCTCAATTAAACTGATTCATTGCCTTATCCACACCTTGCAGGATAAAGCATTGAACCATCTCTACAGCGAGTCCGATCCGGGGAATGAGGATTTTCTCTTCTTTACCGGTCCAGCGGCCAAGCACATAATCAACCTGGCGTCCCCGGGCATAATCACTGCCTATTCCAACACGCAGTCGTGGGAAGCCTGTATTTTGAAGGATCTCGATGATACTGATCAGGCCGTTATGGCCACCGTCACTACCCTGTTTTCGTAACCTCAAAGCACCGAGTGGCAGCGCAAGGTCATCGATCACTACCAGCGTATTTTCAGGCGCTATCTTTTCTTTGTTCATCCAGTACCTGATCGCTTTACCGCTCAGGTTCATATAGGTATTAGGCTTGATGATGGTAACGGAGCGGCCTTTGAGTTTGCCTTTCGTAGAGGAGGCATACCGTCCGGAAGTGAAGGTACATTTCAGGGAAAGAGCAAGCGCATCCGCTACAATGAAGCCGATGTTGTGGCGCGTGTTGAGGTATTCGTCGCCGATATTGCCGAGTCCTGCAATTAGGTATTTCATGATACGTGATACGAGATACGCGAATCGCGAATCCCGCATCTCATATCTGATAAGTTATTCTTTATCCGGTTTCTTAGCTTCAGCTCCTTCAGGCTTCTTTCCTTCTTCGGCTCCTTTTTCAGCACCCTCTTCACCCTCTTCTCCTTCTTCTCCTTCTTCACCCTCTTCTTCTTCAGGCACTTCTTCTATAATTAGTCTGGCAGTGCGTATGCCAACAATCATATTTCTGTCCGGATCCAGGAATTCGATATTGTCATGGCTGAGGTCACTGATCTTGATGGAATCTCCGATTTTCATGTCGGCGATGTTGAGTTCGATAAACTCAGGAATATCTTTAACCATGGCTTTAACGCGAACCTTTCTCAATTTTGTCATCAGGCGTCCTCCTTCAAGTACACCAACAGCGGTGCCTGTCAACTTAACCGGGATCGAAATCATGATAGGCTTATCCGGAGTAACTTCCAGGAAATCCGCATGAAGAATCCTGTCAGTTACAGGGTGAAATTGCACATCCTGAAGAATGGTGATGTGTTCAGTTCCATCAATATCCAGGTTGATGATAAATACTTCGGGGCTAAAAATAATCTTTGAGAAGAGCTTTTCATCTAGTGAAAAATGAACCTGCTCTTTTCCGCCATACATCACGCAGGGCACATTGCCTTCTCTGCGGAGCTTTTTGGCATCTTTTTTTCCTACGTACGCTCTGGGCGTACCGCTCAATGATACCTGTTTCATGTTATTTGATGTTTGATGTTAGATGTTTGATGCTCGGTGCTCGGTGCTCGGGAATCGGCGGGCAAAAGTACGAATTTTTTTAGAATTTAAAGAGAGAAGAGATAGATTCTTTTTTCTTCAGCCGGCGGATGACCTCTGCGAAGAGATCGGCGGTAGTGATCACTTTGATCTTGGGGTGTTCTTCCTTCAGTGGGATGGTATCGGTTACCACCAGTTCTGTGAGAGAGGCCTTCTCAATATCTTCAATCGCTTTTCCCGACAACAGCGGGTGAGTGATCATAGCCCGGACGCAGGTGGCACCGTTTTCCATCAAGATATTGGCCGCTTTGCAAAGGGTGCCGCCGGTGTCGACGATGTCGTCAAGGAGAACCACATTTTTTCCTTTTACATCTCCAACCAGGCCCATTTTGGCGATCTGGTTTGGTTTTTTCCGTTGTTTGTAACAGACTACGAAGTCGGTATTGAAAAACTTGGCATAGGATCCGGCCCGTCTGGTTCCACCGGTATCGGGGGAAGCAAAGGTGAGGTTGTCGAGGTGAAGGGTTTTCAGGTAGGGGATGAAGACGGAGGAAGCATAGAGGTGGTCGACCGGCACATCAAAGAAGCCCTGGATCTGGTCGGCATGGAGATCGAGGGTAATGATGCGGTTCACCCCTGCTGCCATCAGGAGATTAGCCACCAGTTTCGAGGCAATGGAGACACGGGGTTTGTCTTTACGATCCTGCCGGGCGAATCCGAAGTAAGGGATCACGGCTATGATGGACCGGGCAGAGGCACGGCGGGCGGCATCGATAAGCATCAGCAGTTCCATCAGGTTGTCGGAGGGAGCAAAGGTAGACTGGACGATGAAGATATCCATTCCGCGGATATTCTCTACAAAGCAAGGTTGGAATTCGCTGTCGGCAAATTCAGTGACATCGATTTTTCCCAGTTCCATCCCATAACTCTGGGTGATTTTTTCGGCCAGGTACTGGGTAGCTCTGCCTGCAAAGACTTTAACCGTTGCTGCCATAATTCGTCTGATTGATGATGATCGTTCAAAATTAAAGTATTCGGCTTTCCAATGCAAGGGAAACTTGTTAACATGCTCGGTACTCGGTTCTCGGTACTCGGTGCTCGGTACTCGGTGCTCGGTGCTCGGTGCTCGGTGTTGTAGAAAATGAATGGTTGATATATAACCTTTTGTTGTTTTTCGGATTAATGGATAAAATCATGAGCTATAAGGATTTGGAAATTTGGAAATTGGCAAATGAAGTCATTGTGGAAATTCATCACATGACTTTATCAGAATTGCCAAAGTTCGAAATGTTTGAAACAGGCGGACAGATCAGAAGATCAAGTAAATCTGTAAAATCAAATATTGAGACCATCGATCATTTAGAAACTCTTCATCTTACTGGATCGTTGACAAACCTTAAAAGATATGAAGGGCTTCATGAAAAGCTAACAGTATTAGGTAAAAAACTCAGGATGTTTATCCGTTCAGTACAACTACAACATCGAACGTGACATCAAACATCCAACATCCAATATCCAACATCCATACGACTTTTTTCGTATTTTTGCCCTCCGCTTCGCCCGGATGGCGGAACTGGTAGACGCGCTGGTCTCAAAAACCAGTGGGGTAATTCCCGTGCCGGTTCGATCCCGGCTCCGGGTAC
>CAZTSX010000024.1:0-34191 GCA_964616825.1 uncultured Prolixibacteraceae bacterium | reverse complement strand
TTTGATGGTGAAATCACGATCAATCCTTTCATTACCGTAAGAATCAATTAACAAACAACCTGTATGACTGATAAGAAGAAATTAGGCATGATAGGAGCAATCGCTTTGATTGTATCAAGTCTTGCCGGTAGTGGCGTCATTGCGCTTCCTCAGCAATTGGCTTTTAATGGCTCAATTACAGTGATCTCTTTTGTTCTCGTTACCATTGGCGCGCTGTTTCTTACACTTGTCTATATGCGTGCTGGTAAGCGGTTTAAAGATTCCAGCCCAACAGGTTTAGCGACTTATGTAAATCCTGTTCTGGGCGCGAAGAGTGGTTTCTTCTACGTTTATGGAAACCTGATTTCCAATGTCTCCATTCTGATTGCCGGACTGGGTTATCTTGAATTTTTCATCCCACAGCTAAAGCATCCGATTATTCTTGGGATTGTGGTGATTATTCTTATCTGGGTGTTTATTGCATTATCATTACGGGGTGTGGGGATTATTACAAAAATCGTTACGATTACTGTAACAATGCTGCTTCTTTCTGTAATCATCACCTCCGTTGCCGGGTGGTTTGATTTTGATCCGTCACAGTTCACCAGTAACTGGAATGTAGGTGGCAAAAGCAATGGCAGGGCAATCATGTCGGGATTTGCCATTTTAATATTCGCTTATGTAGGTGTAGAAAGTGTAGCAAATAACAATGCGCATATCAGGAATCCAAAAAAGATCGTCCCGATCGCAACGATTACCGGATTTATCATTGTGGCTGTAATCTATATTGTATCTACTACAGTTATCGAAGGGATGTTTTCAGCTAAGGAAATTCAGACTGCACCGGCCTCTTTTGCGTTGGCGATGCAAAAGATCTTTGATTCCAAGATCGTAGGTGAAGTGGTTTCTGTTGTGATGGCTATTGCCTGTATTGCAAGCTTCCTCGTCTGGAACCTGTCATCAGCCAGTGCAGCCAAGACAAGCGCAGATAATGGCTTTCTCCCGAAGGCCTATTCGTATACAAACAAATACGGAATCAATAGCAAAGGACTGGTAATCAATGGAATTATCATGACTATCCTTCAGGGCCTCCTGATGCTGCTGGGAAGTGGTATAGCTACCGCGTTTAATATTACCGTGACGATCTCAGTACTTCTGCTGCTCTTCCCCTATTTCTGGTCGGGTATAGCACTTATTAAACAGGAAAGGGAGAAAGGAACTGGCAGTTGGAGTACGAAAATTATCGTAGCTATGTCATCCATTTTCATTATCTCGGCTTTTATCTCGGCAAATCTGGATGAGCTATGGTTTGTAATTGTTCTGGTGATGGTCATTATGGCTATCTATAGCATAAAATTCGTTCCCCGAAAAATTAATAAGTAACCAATCAAAAATTATTAAGATGAAAATGACAAAACATCAATGGCCTGTTCTAATCGTTTCTGGGGAATTTAATGTTCCCACCGATGATGGCTTCAGATTATCAGAACTAGTAGAAGAGCTGGAAGAGGTACAAGAGTTGAGTGTGATCCCTTCATTTACCTATGAAGATGCAGCAGAGATTGTGCGTTCACGCGCTGATATCGGGACGATTGTTGTAGACTGGAATCTTCCTGAGGAAGATAGCAGTGAAGAGTCAACAGCAGTTGATTTCATCCATACCATCAGAGAGCGAGATTCAAATCTGCCTATTTTGTTGTTTGCCGACAGGCTGGAAACAGAAGATATTCCTGTTGAGGTACTTCAAAAGATAGATGGATATCTTTGGAAGACAGCAGATACCATAGAATTCCTCGCCGGCCGGGTTGAAATGCATCTGGTTAAATACATTCGGACTATCCCTCCGGATTTCTTCGGCATGCTGGTCAAATATGCCGATGAGTACAAATACGCCTGGCATACACCCGGACATATGGGCGGAGAAGGCTTTTTAAGAAGTCCTTCCGGAGTTGATTTCCATAAATTCTTTGGTGAAAACACGGTACGATCCGATCTCTCTATCTCTGTCCCGGAGTTGGGCTCTCTCCTCGATCACAGTGGTGTGGTAGGAGATGCTGAGAAAAATTCTGCCCGCGTTTTTGGAGCCGATTATACTTACTACGTCCTCAACGGTACATCCAATGTGAACCAGATCATATGGCGTAGCCAGGTCATGCATGATGAAATTGCATTTGTCGACAGAAACTGTCATAAGTCACTCAATTATTCAATGGTGATTACCCAGGCGCTCCCGATCTACATGATTCCACGCCGTAACAAAAGAGGTATCATCGGTCCGGTTCGCCTATCTGAGTTCTCCCCGGAATCTATTCGTGCTAAAGTTCAGAAATCAAGCCTTGTACAGCAGGACAGGAAAAATGAGACACCTAAAATGTCGGCATTGACAAACTCCACATACGATGGCATTTGTTACAATGTAATCCAGATTAAAAAACAACTGGAGCGCAGTGTGGAAAATCTGCATTTCGATGAAGCATGGTACGCATATGCTCGCTTCCATCCAATATACAAAGACCATTTTGGGATGTCGGATGATGATCTGAACAAAGAGCATCCGCCAATTTTTTGTTCACACTCCACCCATAAACTGCTCACAGCTTTTTCGCAATCATCCATGCTGCATATCCGCAATGGAAGCAAAGTGAAGATTGATCCTGATATGTTCAACGAGTCCTATATGATGCACGGCTCAACATCTCCTCAGTACAGTATGATTGCCTCACTGGATGTGGCCACCAAAATGATGGACGATAACGGGGAGATTATTTGGAATGATACAATCATTGAAGCCATTCACTTCAGGAAGAAAATGGTGTCAATCCTTACAGATCTTCAGAAAAAGAATAAAGATGACTGGTTCTTTGGCATGTGGCAACCACGTCAGGTAGTCATTGAGGGAAAAAGCGAGAATTTTGAGAATGTACCGGCAGAACTACTTGCTAAAACGCAGTCGGTTTGGGTGATGAGCAAAGATAGCCCCTGGCACGGATTTGACGATATGGAGGATAATTATGCAATGCTGGATCCGATCAAACTCACCATTACTACACCTGGCATAAATGACCATGGTGAATTGGCTGATGAAGGAATCCCTGCTTCACTGGTCACAGACTACCTGATCGGCAAAGGAATTGTTTGTGAAAAAACAGATTATTACTCTTTCCTGATGCTGAATTCTTTAGGAACAACCCGGGGAAAACAGGGTACACTGATTGCTGAGTTGTTTAGCTTTAAGGAACTCTACGACCGAAATGCCCCCCTTTCCACGGTTTTTCCTGAATTGGTTGCCGCCTATCCGGACCATTACGGGAGTGTAGGCTTGAAGGAACACGCTAATGATATCCACGGGTACTATAAAAAACATAAGATTCTTGATCGGATGCAGGAAGCATTCGAGGTGATTCCCGATCAGGCTATGAAACCATCAGATGCCTATTATGAAGTAGTCGGGAAAAACGTTGAATATGTTTACCTGGATGATATGATGGGCCGCACACCTGCTGTCATGATGGTTCCTTATCCTCCCGGAATTCCGATTATCATGGGTGGTGAGATGCTGAACGAAAAAGCCAAGCCTATTTTTGAGTACCTGAAAATGCGTCAGGACTTTGAAAACGCCTATCCCGGTTACGAAAGTGATATCCATGGTGTAGAGCGCGATGAGCGCGATGGCAAGAAGTACTTTAAAACATTTTGTATCAAGCAATAACATAGTATGGAGCATACCAAAAAAGTTGGTTTTTTTGGACTCGCTGCTATAGTTCTTGGTTCTATGATTGGGGGAGGTGTCTTTAACCTCCCTTCTAACATGGCTCACGGGGCTGCTTTGGGTTCGGTAATTATTGCATGGATCATTACTGGGTTCGGTATGTATTTTCTGGCCCAAACCTTTAAAGGACTTAGTGATACCCGCCCTGATTTAAGCTCAGGGATATATAGTTATGCCGCCGAAGGTTTTGGAAAATATGTAGGTTTTAATTCTGCCTGGGGCTATTGGTTGAGTGCCTCGATTGGCAACGTTTCCTTTGCCATCTTGCTCATCCAGGCATTCGGTTACTTTTTTCCGGTATTCCTGAGTGGGAACAACTGGCAATCCATTCTTGTAGGCTCCGTTTTTATCTGGGTAATGAACATGATTGTCCGGCAAGGGGTTAAAGGAGCCGCTATTCTGAATACTATTTCCACTGTAGCCAAACTTGCCCCCCCTGTTCCTGTTTATCATCCTGCTTCTATTTGCATTTCACTGGGATAAAATGTCGTTTGATATCTGGGGCAAGCAAGGTGTTGAATTGGGCGATGTGGCCAACCAGGTTAAAAGTACCATGCTGGTCACTTTATGGGTTTTTGTTGGTATCGAAGGGGCTGTAGTCATTTCAGGGCGAGCAAAGAACAAACGGGATGTTGGCAAAGCAACCCTCGTTGGATTTGTTAGTGCTGTACTGATCTATTCTGCAATAAGTATTTTCTCTTTTGGCATCATGAACCAGGCGGATCTGGCCAAACTTCCTGATCCCTCAGCCTCTTATGTTATGGAAGCTATTGTTGGTCACTGGGGAGCTATCGTATTAAATGTCGGTGTAATTGTATCCGTTCTCGGTGCATGGATTGCCTGGACCATCATCACAGCAGAAGTTCCTTCCACTGCTGCTCGTCTTGGAGTCTTTCCTAAACGGTTCACCATGCTTAATAAGCGTGAATCTCCTGTGTTTGCGTTGACTATGACAAGCATTATTATGCAGATTGCAATCCTGTTTTCTGCATTGGAAAAAAATGCATTTCTCGCTGTTATCAGCATCTCGGGGTCCATGATATTAGTCCCGTATGCACTAAGTTCAATGTTTCTTGTGAAGTTAACATGGACAAAGGGAGCGCCGGATACCCGGATAAAACTAGCCTTGTTAATCAACGGCCTGATCGCATCTCTCTATGCGTTCTGGCTGATTTATGCCGCCGGACTCAGATATATCTTCCTCTCAAGTATTCTTTATGCTATAGGTATTATTGTATATTGGATAACATGGAAAGAACAGGAAAAAATCGGTCCGCTTTTTAATTGGAAAGAAAAAATTATTGCGATTGCCATAGTCATTCTTGCTGTGATCTCAATAATCAGGTTAATCTTCGGTGTCTAAAGGTAGATTATTATGAAAAGAATTTTTATTGTACTTTTTGTTATACTCAGCGCCATGATTGTTGTTGCCCAGATCCCACCATCAATGATGGATGAACATGGAAATAAAGTCAGAACGAATACAATACATCAGACGTTTCCAGGCACGGCAACAAAAGCTGGTCATCCCTGGATCTCGGTAGGGCCATTTGGGGGAGACGTGATGGATATTTGTGCGGATCCATTGAACCCGGAAATGATGTTCGCTGCCGCGGGAATACCATTTGTCAGCGATGACGGAGGCGATAACTGGGAGGTGCTGGAGGCTCTTACAGCCATTAGCTCCGGCAATGTCAATTCGTTTGAAGCAACCGGTAACGGCTGGTTGTTTGCTACCATACGTTATGAGTTTGGAAAGGTTTTTCGATCACAGGACGGTGGTACGACATGGCAAACCAGGACTATTCCGGTGAACTGTACTGGATTGTGTTCTGCAGCAGACCCTAATGATACAAGCACGATCTACATCGGATTGCAATCAAATGTCTCCTTACCAACCAATCAAGTCATAGTAAAATCAACTGACGGTGGCGGTACCTGGACCGCTTTTAACATGACCAGTGTTCTGCCCATGGGATTCGGGGTGGTCAGCATCTGCGTTGATCCTGATAACAGCCAGATCATTTTTGCAATCGGAAATGGTGGATTTAGCGACGCGACGGTAGTGGCCAGCTTCGACGGGGGAACAACCTGGGAGACAAAGACAAACAACCTGCCGTCAGGCATTCCATATAACGACGTAGCCATTGCCGGACAAAAGGTGTTTGTGGCCGGAGGACAGTTGTTCGGCAGTCAGTTTATGGGGGTATGGCAGAGCGATGATTACGGACTGACATGGACTAATATCTCAACCTCTTTTCCCAGCCAGGTCTCCAATGCTATCGTGATTGATCCTGCCAATGCCAATAATATGTTCGTGGCAACTGAAGGAGATGGGATCTATTACTCTACTGATGGTGGCACCTCATGGAACTTCAATGCTACAGGGGCTGGGGAGAACGGAGCTGCCAGATGCATCTTCATCAAACCGGGATCATCCGATATCGTATATGCCGGATTCCTGAGCTTAGCTATTTGCCGGAGTGAAGATGCCGGCGTAACCTGGCAGTTTGCCAGCAGCGGGATTGCTACACTCCAGGTGGATGATATTGAGATTAGCCCCCTGGATCCGGACAGAATCCTGGTGGGCTTTGAAGCTGAAAACTCCGGTGGCTGCTACATGAGTTCCGATGGAGGGGATACATGGGAACTGGTTTCCGGACTTCCCGGCACTCGTTTTTCACAGGTCACCTTTGGCGCTGATGGAGCGATGTATGCCTGGTCAAACGGTCCCTCTACAATAGCTCAGGAAGGGTTGTATAAATCGACAGATGATGGAGCCACATGGAATAACATGGGCCCAAACATCGGATCAGTATTTGAAACCCAGATCTTTGCGCTGGCAGCATCTCCTGCTGATCCCAACCTTGTCTTTATCGGAGGGAACAACTTTGGCCTCAACGGGTGGGAGTCTATGATATACAAAAGTACAAACGGAGGCGAAACCTGGATCAATACCTATATGGGACCTCCTGATGATTTCTACAGCATCAGGTACCTCTTTATCGATCCAACTTCCGTTGATGAGATAATTTACGCAGGATATAAATCCGAGGTTCAGGGCGGATTTTTGAAGAGTACGGATGCCGGCTTGGGTTGGACAGAGATCGGTGCAGCTATTCCAGGCACCTATAGATGGGGTGGAGCCATTGTTTGTGATCCGATTGACTCAGATAAACTTCTTGCGGGACGCGGAGGGTATGGTACAGACGGGACGATTTACAGATCAAGTGACGGAGGGGATACCTGGAGTTCGACACACCTGAACCTATCCCAATTTTCGAAAGTCTCAGATATTCTGACGAATCCGGAAAATACAGATGTCGCATATGTCGCTTCCACACAAAATGGTGTACAACTCTCATTGGATGGGGGAATGAACTGGCAAGCGGCGAATGAAAACCTTCTGGCCACAAATATAACGGGATTCTCAAACCCATACCAGGAGGGGGGTGTCTGGCGGGTTTATGCTTCCACAATTACTAACAGCGCTTTCCGAACAGAGATATTCACACCCGGCGTTGGAATAGGTGATGATAAACCAATGGAAAGTTATCTGACAGTCTATCCGAATCCATCCGATGGAGTGGTGTTTATTCAACTCAAACCGGATGCAAAAACGGTGAAAGGGGTTATGCTTTACGATGCCAGAAGCCGTCTGATCAAGCAGGTTAAAGCTAATTCACAAATGTTCATGGATGATGGAATCCATTTTGAACTTCGGCCCGGAGTTTACTTTTTACAAGTTATTTCCGAAACAGAATCGAACATGGAAAAGATCATTGTGCAATAGAAGAAATCAACACCTGTGGATAAATAATATAGCGTAACTTTTGGAATTAAATTACGTATTACTATATTTGTAATGGTTTTAACCTAATATCATGAGGGGGTTCCTGACCAAAATACTGGTTTTTTCGATCATTTCATTCCTCGCAATCTCTTCTCCGGGACAGGTTTACACACCTTTTAACTTTTCGGAAGGAGCCACCTGGTCTCATACCGAATGTGGGTATAAACCGGATTGGGGAGCTGTCTATAAGTTTCAAATTTCCGGTGATACGTTAATAAATCAAACCTTTTATAAAAAAATCTATTACCAGGTAAAATGGGGTGATGGTGTCTGTTCAGACTGTGATTTTACTTTCAACACAGATTCTGCAACCCTTTTTGCTATGATCAGGCAGAATGTTCAAGATAAAAAGGTCTATTTTATCTACCCATATGCTTCTGACAAAGAGTGGCTTGGATACGACTTCGATATCACTTTTGTGGGTCAAAGCATAAACGGATTTAGTTTGATTTTCACAACTGATCCTGAATATCCGGTAGCTGGGATTTATGTGTATCAGCTTATAGTAGACGATATTGACTCGATCTGCGTGAATGAGGAATATCGAAGGAGATTCTATTTTGGCCCAGGCAATGCCGGAAACATATACCATCTTGCGGAATACTGGATTGACGGAATTGGAAGTACTCAAGGACTATTGGTTCAGGGTTTTGGAGGACCTAACTGGCAGCATGGACTCTACTGTTTTCATATCAAGGATGGAAGTATTTACTATGATTCAACGGGTGTTCTCGATTGTGTAGTAAGAAGCTCCCTGAGTTGTACTAATGGCCTGGACTGTCCTCCTGTTACTGGACTAAAACTTATTGATAATACCAACCCTATTCAAATATACCCAAATCCTGTAAAGAGTCAACTGATCGTAGAGTGCAAAATTCAGGCCACTAAGCTGGAACTTACCTTTTATGACATAATGGGACAGAAGGTCATCACGAAACTTCTCCATCATCCGGATGAAGTATCCGTTGTTTCGCTGAATGAGTTGCCTTCAGGATTTTATTATCTCACCATTCAGGCTGGTGATTTCTTTACCGCGAAGAAGATCATCAAAGAGTAACCCCGCCCACCTTCCTTTTTTTTCTTTGCAGCTAGCATTTTCTTATCAGAACAGCACCGCTCGAGTATCCACCACCAAATACTGTGATTACAGCTATATCGTCTTCTTTGAGCTGATCATAAATCTGGGATAATCCAATCGCTGAACTGGCACATCCTGTATTACCGAGTTTATCGATGTTCACAACAACCTGTTTCTTCGAAAGCTTCATCGACTTCCTGATATAATCGATGATACGCAGGTTAGCCTGGTGAGGAATGAGGAAGGTGAGATCATTGGCAGTAAACTGGTTACTTTCCAGAATTTCCTCTGCCTCTTTTTGCATATGTATGCATGCTTGTTGAAAGACATCCCGGCCAAATGGCATCCGTATACCGCCATCTTTTGGACGTAAAAATACACCCCTGATACTTTTCCCCACATGGCCCAGTCCGCTGGTTTTGATATCCAGAATTTCTGCATCCTGTTCATGAACTTTCTCAGCCGAGAGAAAAACAGCTGAAGCCCCGTCTCCCCAGAGAAATCCGGAAGCCGGATCATTTTCGTTGCAATAGCGGGTGTTGTGCTCAGAAGCCACCACTAGGGCTTTGGTCGCTTTTCCGGTAGCAAAAAAGCACTGGACGATCTCAAGAGCATTGCAGTATGATGAGCAGGCTGCTGACAATGATAAGCAGATTGCCGGGGCGATTTTGTATTTCTCCTGAATGGTGTGTGCCACCGTCCCCACAGTGTCATATGGTGAGTAAGTAGCGCCGATGATCAGGTTTACCTCTTCGATCGGATAGGGAAGATTCTCCAGAGCTGCCTCAGTGGCATCGAGAGCCATGGTATTCGTGTTCTCAGATACCTGAGCTTTGCGGCGCTCCCTGATGCCCGATTTTTCGACGATATCTTTTTCATGGAATCCGTATTGCTCCTGAAAATAAGAATTCGGAACAACCTGCTCCGGTAAGTAATGGCCAATACTGTTGATATACATTTCGTTAAGTTTCAAGATTTCACATTTCTCATTCTCTCAATGATTCCCTTGTCTCCGTCAAGTAACACGAAATCCCCATCGCAAACAAAGTCTTTTGCCCCTTTTGCTCCGACAATAGCTGGAATTCCATATTCACGGGCAACCACTGCCCCGTGCGAAAGAGGACTCCCTATTTCAGTGACCAGCCCGGAAATAATGCTGAAATAGGGTGTCCATCCGATATCTGTGAAGGAGGCGACCATGATCTCACCTTTCTCAAGCAGATCAGCATCTTCAATGGTATTGATCACCCTCGCTCTTGCTTTCACTTTCCCACTACTAACCGGAGTTCCGTAAAGTTGATCCTGTTTCAAATCAGGGATATATTTATCTTCCCTCGGTTGGGGAATTCCATTACAAACCTCATCAAACTGAAAGTTATCCGTTTCCGGAAGTAACTCCCGTCGCCTGTTGGCCCTGGTTAACAAAGTTTGATCGCCTGTTGTAATCAGTTGTCCGGTCTCAACCGGCTCATACTTCAGGCTTCCCATCTGGAATCCCTCTCCATCCGGTCCCGGGTCATCTTTGATGCCGAAAAAACCCATCCCTTTCAGGTAAAAATCGAGCCAATACTCATGGGGCCGTGTTGTATGCCTGAAAGCCATACGGGTGATAAACGCATTGCCTGCTTTATCTCCTCCGTAGAAGTAGGAACTGTCGTTGGGAAATGGTTCGTTGGGATCAACATGTTTCTGTTCAAGGTAGTCGACGGAAAATTGTCGTTTTTTTGCACGTTTCACCATCTGCCGGGCAAGCCAGTATTTGATCATAAGGTTGAGTTTGAAGGCGCAAACTTATAGAAAATTGCACAATATTGCACATTTTTGCACACTAATGCCATGATTGCCAATGTTGCCTTTTTTGAGAGTATTGGTTTAGGGAATTTTCATTTTGCAACGTGATCCTGTTCTCCCTTTAATACACAATAATCTTCTTTATAAGATCTTGTCGTTCTGAACGGATGTGAAGGAAATAAATTCCAGCTGGATAGCCTGAAATATCAAGGGTGATGAGGTATGGCTTGTAAGCGGTCTGTTGTTGAAGTGCTTTTCCGGTTTCATCAAGCAGAATCAGTTCAATGGCGTTTAAGAGCCTGGTAAATCTGATGTTGACTACATCTCTAGCCGGATTGGGCATAATATAGATTATATCGCCAGGATCATTCTCGCGGATTGATGGAATCACAGTGTTGTTGGCTGTGATGAGCCACAGATTGGGATCAAATTTCACCGAATCAACATGAAAAGGAATAGTTGCGGTAAGAGTTTCTCCGGAGTAGGTATTCAGCATTCTTAGGATAGTATCCTGCGATTGGTTTTTGAATTTGATCGGCAACGGCAGTTCAAAAAACGATAGTGACGGGAGCGATTGCGTCTGATTGACCACGAGGAAAACCGTATCGCCAGTCTGATCCCATGTGATCTGGTAAGAAGGAAAACCCTGACCCGTATACCAATCGTTAAAATACCAGGTCAGGTCTTGATTGGCGGAGGTTTCAAAATGTGTTTTCAGGTCAGGTGTATAGGCAAAACCATAAGCGAGAGCAGGATCATCCAAATAATTATTGCAAGCTGTAAAAAATGCCGAATCTCCTATGATCCATCGCAACTGGTGTAATATCATAGCTCCTTTGGAATAGGAGAGCCGTCCGCTGAAGATCCTGCTGACACTGGTTGTATCATCACACCACACAGACCCTCCGGGTTTGCTGGTTACGTAATTGATCCTTCCTCGCTTAAACGGCATCCACCACTCTCCGTTAAACATATGCTCGTAAGTGAGGCCGGTTAGATAGGTGGCAAAGCCTTCATTCAACCAGATGTCTTCCCAACTGCCGCAGGTAACTTTATCTCCAAACCATGAGTGGGCAAGTTCATGTGCCATCAGTTCATGACTGAAGTTACCCATGAATGAGAAGGTCTGATGTTCCATCCCTCCGCCCCAGCCAAATTGGCAATGTCCGTATTTTTCTTCGGCAAAAGGATAGAGCCCGAAGAGCGTGTCGAACAACTGCATGATCGGAATGATTCCTACTGTTTGAGTGACAGCTGTGGCAGAGTCCTCAGGATAGACCCAATTAAGAACTTCCACATTGGTTGTGCCGAACGGGACATAATCTGAATACTGTGCATAGTTGGTAACCGCCATGCAGACCAGATAGGTGGCGATGGGATAGCGTTCTTTCCAGTGATAAATTTTATCGTTACCGCTGATTGTTTCAGCGACCAGGATGCCGTTACTGGCTCCCCGGTAGAGTTCTGGTGTAGTAATAATGACGTCGATGGAATCTGCTTTGTCGGTCAGGCTGTTCTTACATGGCCACCAGTCACTTGCCCCGTAGGGTTCGGAAAGCGTCCACATCACCGGAGTATCATTGTGGGTCCCGGTATGAAATGATCCAAATCCTGTTCCCGGAGGTGATCCCCGGTAAAAGACTGAAACCGAATCGAGCACATTGATGCCGATTATCGAAGGCAAAGGAATTGATAGTATCTCCCCACCATGGATAAATGACACGGAACTGGCATGGTATTTCACCGAATCTACTGTGAGCGAATCGCTTAAGTTAAACTGTATTGAATCAAATCCTGCAAAAAGTGGTTTAAAGTAGGTGGTAATGATTCCCTGAATGTAATGCTGGGATGGATCCACATGCCATTCGCACCGGTGATAAGCGATATCATAATCTGTAATGAGATCGATAGGAGGTGGATAAATTATAGACCTGTTCGCCTTCCTTTCCATCTCTACAATCTGCATAAACTGATTTTGGGAAGGCTTTTGTTGCGCTGAAGCAACCAGGCTCATACAAATGAGCAGAGAGAATAGGAAATTCTTCATAGTTAATACTTTGTCGCAATATAACACAAAAATACGAATCCTTTTAGTTACCTTTGGGTATTCTGATCCAGCTAGTTAGTAAGGTATTTCCGGATTAGCAGCTGGAATCGGATGAGTAGATATCTGTATAAAATAAAATTAGGAGAGTATATTATGAAAAATTATTATTGGACAAAAGAAATTGACGCTACTCTGATCGTCTCAGATGAAAATGCGATGGTTGTTGAGATGAACGACAAATCAGCGAGGATTTTTGAAAAGGACAGCAAAAAAGTCGGAACCAAACTACTTGATTGTCATCCGGCTTGGGCAAAACCAAAGGTTCAGGCACTGATGGAAGAGAAAAAGCCCAGTTGTTATACCACTGAAGAAAAGGGACAAAAGAACTTTGTTTACCATACTCCCTGGTTTGACAATGGTGAGTACAAAGGATTGGTTGAATTGATTATTTCCATTCCTTTTGAAATGCCACACTATGTAAGAGACTAAAGACGTTTACCTGGATCCCTGATCCCCATGTCCCATCCAACAGGTATATCCTAATAATTGCCCATTGCCACAGGATTTTGTAACCTTTGACGTCCAATAACCAAAGATCCTCAGTCGTCAGTTAACCTGATCAGAACCGGAGGATCAAACATGGAATACACGGACTCTATGACTGAATCCGAGTTGATACAAAACCTAAAACAGCAGAAAGAAGCCGCATTTACGAAGCTGGTGAAGCAATACCAGGATCAGGTTGTGAATACTTGTTTCGGATTCGTCCATGATGCAGAGGATTCAAGGGACCTGGCTCAGGAAGTCTTTGTTGAGGTCTACCACTCCATTAGTAAATTCAGGGAGGAATCCGGATTAGGGACATGGTTGTACCGGATTGCAGTAAATAAGTCACTGGATTTCATCCGTAGGAAAAACCGCAAGAAACGATTTGGGATTCATATGCGGGTTGGTAAACTGGGTGCAACGGATCAGGTGGATTTGGCAGGTCGGGTCGATAATCCACATACACAACTGGAGGTGAAGGAGAGATTTGTATTGTTGAGAGAAGCGATAGCCCGACTCCCGGAAAATCAACGGATCGCAATTACGTTGCATAAGTTCGAGGAGTGCCCTTCAGCCAAGATAGCGGAGATCATGGATACGAGTATATCGGCAGTTGAGTCGTTATTGCACAGGGCAAAGGCCAATCTATACAAACATCTTGAAAAACGATTGCGGTGATTTGTAAAATAACCGCACGGTTGATACAAAATGATCGTCAAATAAATAGAATAGAGCAAATGAGTTCACTGGATCAAGAGATTATGAGCATTATCGAGATGAAGAGCGGCCAGCCAGGGCTGGATGCCGGAGAGTCTTTTCTGGATCGTGTTATGCTCCGCTTAAACCAGCATCCTCCAAGGCAACGGTTAGTTTCCGGATACATTCGCAATCATCCGGTTGTAGTTCTTCTGGTGCTGTTGTTTGCCATCAACCTTGTCTCGATCGGACTGGGTGTTCGATCTTACCTTTCAGAAAAAGATAGAAGGATGAATCTGGAGAGTGAGGAGATGGTCTATTTTGTAGATCCGGGACAATATCAAGTATATACCCATAACAAAGAATAAGCCATGAACTATTTTACACAAAAAAGGGTACTATTTACTGTTATCATTATCCTGGTCGCATTAAATATCACCGTACTTGCCCTGGTTTGGGGATTCTGGAGAACAAGCCTGGAAGGAGAAATGGTTCCGCTACCACCACCTCCACCACAACCACCCAGTGTACAGGCAGTTATGGCTTCTGACCTGAAGCTGAAAAAGGAACAACGTAGCTATTTCAAAGAGGCATCGAATCGTTTTATGCGCAAATCGGGAAAGATCCTGCGCCAGTACTACCACGATAAACGGATGATGTTTGACCTGTTGTCGGGGCCGGATCCGGATTCCGCATATATCATCCAGCTTACGGATACGTTGGGTATGCAGCAAGCCCAGTTGGAGCGAATTACGATAGCCTATTTTATGGAGTTGCGTCGGGCTTGTACCCCGGAGCAACAAACCCGGTTTCCCGGAATCTTTCGTCGGATGTTACGTCGTATGGCGATGCCAGCCCCTGTTCCTTCGGAGCAGCTGATACAGAGGCGTCCACCAGACAAGAGAAGAGCTAAACGATCAAAACGATCCAATTAATAATCCTAAATACCAAGACAAATGAAAACAAGAAAATTCATGCTTGCAGTTGCTATGGTAGCCCTGTTTGCAATTGCATCAATTGGGGTAAACGCCCAGGATGCAGAACCAACACCACCGCCTCCACCCAGCTATGAGAAAAATGTTCTTTCACCACCACATCCACCTGAGATGAATCGAGACATGCATCGTTCTTCTATGCGTAATCGCGAAATGACCAGGCAGAAGCCTCATTGGGCTGACCTGCCAAACCTTACTGAAACTCAAAAAAAATCGATCAAGAAAGAGAAGCTGAAGAACATGAAAGCGATGACCCAGCTGAAGAATAAAATCAGGGAGAAGCATGCTCATCTGGTTACCCTGCTCTCATCCGATGACCTAAACATGAAGGATGTTAACGCCACCATTGACCAACTCGGAACGTTGAATTCGAAGATGCTGAAACAACAAGTGACATACCATCGTGCTATTAGGGATCAACTGACCCCTGACCAGAAGGTTCTCTACGATGCCAGGCCAAAGCCTTTTTTGAGAAGAAGATAGGTAATTGAATGCTGCTCGATGCTGGTTTACCCCGCAACTCGCTCAACCAGATCAGCCATCCGGTGTGAATAGCCCACCTCATTGTCGTACCAGGCTATAATCTTGACCAGATTTCCGCCAATCACTTTAGTCATCAGGGAGTCATAGATTGAAGAGTGTGTGTTTCCAACGATATCCACGCTTACAAGCGGATCTGTCAGATACTCCAGGATCCCTTTCATAGGATCTTCAGCAGCGTTTTTCATAGCGGCATTTATCTCGTCGATCGTTACTTCCTGGGCCAGCTCACAGGTCAGGTCTACCATTGATCCGTCCGGGGTAGGAACTCTGACAGCAAAACCATCGAGTTTCCCCTCCAGCGCCGGGATCACAAGTCCGATTGCTTTGGCAGCACCGGTTTTGGTCGGGATCATCGACATGGCAGCGGCACGTGCACGACGCAGATCTTTATGCGGAGCATCCAGGATGATCTGGTCATTGGTATAGGAGTGAATGGTGTTCATCAATCCCTTGACGATCCCGAAATTGTCATTCAGCACTTTGGCAACAGGAGCGAGGCAGTTCGTTGTGCAGGAAGCATTTGAGATAAACTGCATGCCGGGCTTGATCAACTCATCGTTGACACCCAAAACTACTGTCAGGTCGACATCTTCCGGCTTGTCGGCAGGAACCGAGAGAAGCACCTTTTTAGCGCCGGCAGCAATGTGTTTTTCCATTTTTTCTCTGTTACGAAAAATGCCGGTTGATTCAATCACAACCTCCACCTCAAGATCACCCCAGGGCAAGTTAGCGGGATCTCTCTCTGCCATTACCCGCATGGGCTTTCCGTCTATGACCAGGGCATCACCTTGGACAACTACCGTGCCCGGGAATTTTCCATGGACAGAATCATATTTAAAGAGATGTGCCAATGTATTGGCATCGGTGAGGTCATTGATCGCAATTATCTCAACATTCGGTTTGGTGAGTAATGCTCTGTAGGTTAAACGTCCAATACGTCCAAATCCGTTGATTCCAACTTTTATCGTTCCCATTGATAGTGATTTTAGTTTTTTTTACTCAAGTTTTGTGACTGTAAAATTACAGATTTATCCATTAGCTAAAAAAAAATATTAGCTTCGCATGAGAGTTTATTTTTATGAAGACAATTTTCATCATTTCAGACGGAACCGGACTCACAGCGGAGCGGACATTGAGGTCGGCGCTGACACAATTTCCCGGAATGCAGGTTGACATAATCACTAAAAAACAGGTACTGGAAGAAGCGCAACTGAAAGAACTTATGCCTGAGATCAAAGCGGCGGATGGAATAATTGTTCATACCCTTGTATCTCAGGCACTTCGAGACAGCATGTTGAGGCTAACACGAGTTCAAAACATCGATGCCATTGACCTCATGGGCCCAATGCTAAGCAGGCTATCTCTCCATTTTTCAAATGTCCCGACTCAGCAACCGGGCCTTTCCCACAAATTTAATCAAGAGTACTTCAAGCGGATCGACGCCCTGCAATTTGCTTTCAGTCACGATGACGGACAACGCTACTTTGAATATGACAAAGCCGAGATCATTCTGGTTGGCGTATCCCGTACATTTAAAACTCCCCTCTGTGTTTACCTGGCATTCAAAGGGTGGTTTGCTGCTAATTATCCTGTGATTCTTGGAGTGGATCCTCCTGAAATCCTTTCGGAGTTACCCGTCGGTAAAGTATTTGGATTAACAACCGAAGCGACAGACCTAGCTTCGTTGCGCTCTTTCAGACAACTCTATCTTGGAGGAGGCGGAGGGGAGTATGCTTCTATCGAAAATGTAAAGAAGGAGTTGAACAATTCAAACAACCTGTTTGCCATGAATGAATGGCCTGTCGTTACCGTAACCTCAAAGGCAATCGAGGAGATCGCTTCTGAAATTCTGGCTATCAAGCGTCGCATCACAGTGGCCGGGTAGCTGGGAATTTTGTGAAAAAGGATTACCTTTGCACGAACCTCCAAATTTGTATTTCATTCATGCCTAAAACCAAGTTTATTTTTGTCACTGGTGGTGTTGCCTCTTCATTGGGAAAAGGAATCATCTCATCATCGATCGCAAAATTGTTGGTTTCGAGGGGTTTTTCCATTGCTATCCAAAAGCTTGATCCGTATATCAATATCGATCCGGGCACATTGAATCCTTACGAACATGGTGAGTGTTTTGTAACTGATGACGGGGCCGAAACGGATCTGGATCTGGGACACTACGAACGATTTACCAGCATTCCTACATCACAGGCAAACAATGTGACAACCGGTGTCATTTATCAATCTGTAATCAATAAAGAGCGAAAAGGAGAATACCTTGGAGAGACGGTCCAGGTCATTCCTCATGTTACAGATGAGATCAAACATCGAATTAAGATGTTGGCAAATGAAGGTAACTTCGACTTTCTGATTACTGAGATAGGAGGGACCGTGGGAGATATTGAATCCCTGCCCTTCATCGAATCTGTTCGTCAGCTGAGGTGGGAGCTTGGGAGCAGCAGCCTGGTTGTTCACCTGACCCTGGTTCCGTATCTGGCGTCTGCCGGTGAGCTAAAGACCAAACCAACACAGCATTCTGTAAAGTTGCTTCAGGAGCAGGGGGTTCAGCCTGATATTATTGTTTGTAGAACGGAGAAACACCTGAGCGAAGGACTCCGGAATAAGATTGCCCTCTTTTGCAACGTCACCCCATCCTGTGTCATCGAATGCATCGATGCGAAAACCATATACGATGTCCCAATCATGATGAAGGAGGAGAACCTGGACCAGGAGATTCTCAGGATGACAGATATGGAGAATGACAAGGTTCCTGACCTGGAAAGCTGGGAGAAGTTCCTGGATAAGTTAAAAAATCCTGTTCATGAAGTAAACATTGGTTTGATTGGGAAATACGTTGAGTTGAGAGATGCATATAAATCTATTAATGAATCGTTTACGCATGCCGGAGCTGCAAATGAATGCCGGGTTGATGTTACCTCTATTCACTCTGGATTCATCGATGAAGACAATGTAAAAGAGAAGCTTACGGGCCTGGACGGAATCCTGGTAGCTCCGGGTTTCGGGGAGCGTGGGGTTGAAGGTAAGATCACTGCCATCAGGTTTGCCCGTGAGAATAACATCCCTTTCCTGGGTATTTGTCTGGGGATGCAGTGTGCAGTGATAGAATTTGGACGGAACGTACTGGGCTTCAAAGGAGCTCATTCAACAGAGTTTGATACTGCCTCACCCTATCCGGTCATCGACATGATGGAGGAACAGAAAAAGATATCAGGCCTGGGAGGTACGATGAGGTTGGGCGCCTATCCCTGCCGGTTGATTAAAGACTCAACTATTCACGCGGTTTACGGCGAGGAGAAAATCTCAGAAAGGCATCGTCACAGGTATGAATTTAATAACAAGTACAAAGAAGTATATACTCAAGCAGGTATGATCCCGGCCGGGCTCAATGACAAAGATAATCTGGTAGAGATCATTGAGTTGAGAGGCCACCCGTGGTTCACAGGGGTGCAATTTCACCCAGAGTTTAAAAGCACCGTGACCCATCCTCATCCGATCTTTGTCAGTTTTATCAAGGCGGCTATCGATCATGCCTCAGAAGCCAAATAAAGCAGGTTAATTATGAACAGAAACACGATCATCGGACTCGTACTTATCTTTGGTATTTTCATTGCCTACTCCTATTTCATGTCCCCCTCTGATGAAGAGAAAGCTCTTCAGAAACAGAAATCCGATTCGCTGGCTCTTGTGATGAAGGACCGACGGGATTCGATTACCCGCGCAAATGCGAAACAGGAAGTATTGGAAGAACTGAGGCAAGCTCAGGAAATGGAAGCGCAGGGAGAAGTGATAGACGACGCATCGCTCACACAGATGGAGTTGAGAGATCAGCTGGGACTATTTGCCAATTCAGCTGTTGGAGAGGATAAATATTTCACTATCGAGAGCGATCTGCTCAAACTGCATATCTCCACAAAAGGAGGGCGAATTGAAAATGTTGAATTAAAAGAATATAAAACCTGGGAAAAGAATCCAACAATTTTACTTAACAGCGATTCCCTTCATTTTGGATTCTCATTTTTCTCAGGCAACCGTCTGATCAACACCGACCGTCTCTATTTCCAACCCTTTTGGTCAGATATCGAATTTGAAGGAAAAGACTTGATGGTTGTAACCGGCTCCGACTCCCTTCAATTTTCAATGCGGCTCTATCCGGATGCCGGAGAGAATGGCTTCAACCGACACAATTACATCGAATATCTCTTTACTATTCATGGGGATAAATACATGATCGGATACCAGCTGAATTTCGTGGAGATGGAGAATGTGATGGATCCTTCAACGAACTACCTGGTCCTGAACTGGAAAGAGAATCTGACCCGCCAGGAGAAGAGTCTCAAGATGGAACAAATGAACACCACGATATACTACAAGTACCTGGAAGACAAAGTCGATTATCTGAGTGAGACGAGTGACGATGAGAAGTTTCTGAAAAATGAACGGGTTCGCTGGGTCTCATTTAAACAGCAGTTTTTTACAACTACGCTAATCTCAGACACCTATTTTTCGGAGCCGAGGATTCAGACGGTGACCCTGCCACTTGAAGGCGACTACCTGAAAACAATGGAAGCGGAGATTGGTATTCCGTTTTCGCCCAGAGAAACGAAAGAGATTCCGATGAGAATGTACATCGGACCAAATAAGTACTATACCCTGAAGAGTTATGACCTTGACCTGGAGAGGCAGATTCCCCTTGGATGGAGTTTCTTCCTGATGGCCTGGATAAACCAGTATGCTGTGCTCCCCATCTTCACGTTCTTTGGTAACATGGGATGGAATTATGGGATCATCATCCTGATACTCACTATCATGCTGAAGATCATACTCTTTCCGATCGCCTTTAAAACATACAAGTCATCCGCCAAGATGCGTGTGTTGAAACCCGATATTGATGTGATCAATAAAAAGTTTCCGGATAAGAAAGATGCGATGAAAAAGCAGCAAGCAACGATGGACCTATACAAACGGGCCGGTGTAAATCCTCTTGCAGGCTGTATTCCAATGCTGCTGCAGTTCCCGATACTGATCGCTCTCTTCCGCTTTTTCCCCTCTTCGATCGAGCTAAGGCAAAAATCCTTTCTGTGGGCGACAGACCTCTCCTCATACGACTCCATCTGGACCTTCCCTGATGGATTCAGCATCCCCTTTTATGGCGACCATGTGAGTCTCTTCGCTTTGCTTATGACCTTATCCAGCATCCTTTATACACATGTCAACAGCCAGATGATGACCGGAACCCAACAGCAGATGCCGGGTATGAAGACGATGATGTACCTGATGCCGATCATGTTTCTCTTCTGGTTCAACGACTACTCGTCAGGTTTGAGTTATTATTACCTTCTGGCAAATGTCATCACATTTGGCCAGATCTATCTGATCAGAGCTACGATTAACGAGAAAAAGCTTCACGCTCAGATCGAAGCTAACAAAAAGAAAACCCGAAAAAAATCCGGCTTTTCGAAACGGATGGAGGATATGGCGAAGAAGCGGGGGTTATCCGCTAAAAAGTAAGGGACGAGGGTCGAGGATTAAAGGACGAGGGCCGAGGGATAAAAAGTTATTTATTCAGACATTTATTTTTGCTCGTAATGTTCGTTGAGCAGTCCCAAGTAATCGTAGTAACTCTTCACATTCAATTAAAAACGGTTCGATTTCTATTCCTGGATTATCTCCTGATTCCTTAAGAATTCTTAACCAATATTTTGTCTCTCTAGCCTCTTTATATGCCGTTGAGAAACGAACAGAAAACTCTTTCAGAGTATGTCCTCCGATTCCTTCTTCAACATTAGCCCCGATTGAAGTCCCTGAACGCAAGATTTGATCAGCTAGTATATAATCTTTTTTAGATTTAAGATACTTGCTCAATTGAACAATTTTCAATGCAAATGCAAACGATTTTTTCTGAATGGTACTTTCCTCTTTCATGACTTTTCTTCATTAATCACAAAAAAGGAAAAAGGTTATACAATTTTTTAAAAAAACTTGAATCTTAGTTTGAATCCTCGACCCTCGTCCCTCGACCCTCGACCCTCGTCCCTCGACCCTCGACCCTGATCTACAACTCACTGACCAAGTCCAGGAACAATTTCATCCCTTCTTTCTTACGTTCATCAAAATCGTATGAAATGTTCTCTTTCAGATACCGGATTGCATCTAAGCCGGGAGGGATTTTATCAGGGAAGAACTCAGGGATCTCCTCTTTGTGCCGGATCCCATATTCCAGGGCTTTATTGAAATTGACGAGAAATCCTTCGGGCAAGGGCTTATTGGCCAGCCAGATGGCGAATACAAAAGGAAGGGATGTATAACGGATCCATTCTCCGGCAAGATCATAAACATAAGGAAATTGGGAGGCAAGCCTGAATGTCTTGTCGCCTATCGCTACCAGGGACTCAATATCCTTGTCCATTTCCGCCTCCTCCGGCCCAAGGTTCCTCCAGGTTGGCCGGATCTTCCAGAATTTTCCAGCCAGTACTTTCACCAGTTGTATACTTGTTCTGGAGTCGAAGTCGAGAGCGATCTCAGTGATCTCTTCAAGGGGCTTGTGGCTGAGCAGAAGTACCGTTTTTACGTTACTTTCTGCCCCTATGCAGTAGTCGGATACAAAGTGAGGATCATCCAGTTCCGGAATCGCACCCACCGGGACCAATGCCAGGTCGACAATGTTGGTTTTTAACTTTTCGGCACAGATCGAAGGAATGTCAAGCTGAAGTTCGATGTCATCCAGTTTTCCGCTCGTTTTGATCCCAAATACGAACGGAAAGGTATTCAGATAAGATACGGCTGAGATTTTGATCAATTCCATGGGCAGTAATCACAAAGATATGGAAAAACGACGATCTGTGTTTCCGGGAAATTCTTTTACGCTATTTTTGCAGATTCGTTCAACGTATGTTTGATGTAAATAAAAGTGTTGACAATGCGTTTCATCTCCCTCCTGATATATTTGCTTGGAGTACTTTCTATATCGTTACACGGACAGCAAATTACCGTTCTGGATAAATCTGATCTACAGCCGATCAACCAGGTATCGATCACCAATCACAATAATAACTTCCTGGTTGTGACAAACCTCAGGGGGGAAGTCGACTTGTCGGAATTCTCCGGTTCAGATTCTCTCTTTTTTACTCATATAGCTTTTCAGCCATATATGGCTACCAAAGGAGAGGTGATGCAAGCTGGTGGAATCGTTTACCTGACTGACCACATCATCCGTCTCGATGAGTTTGTTATCTCCGCTTCCAGAACAAGGGAGAAGAAATCGGACCTTCCCTACAAGATTGAGTCGATTTCTGCTAAGGATATCCAGTTTGAGAATCCCCAGACTGCAGCCCAGATGCTGGAGCAGACCGGGGAGGTCTTTGTTCAGCAAAGCCAGATGGGAGGGGGGAGTCCGGTTCTCCGGGGACTCGAGGCAAACCGGGTCCTGCTTGTGCTTGATGGTGTGCGCCTGAACAATGCGATCTATCGCGGAGGTCACCTGCAAAATGTGATCACTGTTGATCCCAGCTTGTTGAGTTCTACAGAGATTCTTTTTGGCCCCGGATCCGTCATTTATGGCAGCGATGCATTAGGTGGTGTGATCAGCATGCAAACGTTCGACCCGGTTTTATCAGACGAGCAGAAACCATTGATACGGGGACAAGCATACGTGCGTTTTGCCTCAGCTAACCTGGAGAAAACCGGTGGCTTCAGGCTGAATGTAGGCCTGAAGAAGTGGGGATTTCTGTCAGCATTTACTTACAGCGATTTTGATAATCTACGCGAAGGACGAACACGAAATCCGTTTTATGGAACCTTTGGCGAACGGTTTTTTTATGCAGAGCGAATCAAGGATCAGGATAGCATGGTTGTTAATGACAAACCATGGGTGCAGAGGCCTTCCGGTTACAGTCAATACAGCCTCTTGCAGAAAGTCCTGTTTGTACCTTCGAATGATATCAGGCTAACGCTCAACTTTCAATATTCCAATTCCAGTGACGTTCCCCGATATGACCGCCTGACAGATATAATCAAAGGTAAGCTGAAGTATGCGCAGTGGTATTATGGTCCTCAGGAGAGGCTTTTTGCATCCTTCAAAGCCACTCTCTCCAATGCCAATGTCATGTATGATTTTGCAAACCTCATCGTGGCTTATCAGCGGATCAAGGAAGACCGCATCAAGCGTAAATTCGGGAACAACAACAGGTTTTTTAATCTGGAAACGGTTAATGTGATCTCCGTTTTGGCCGATTTCAAGAAAAAGCTATCGCGAAAAGATGAGTTCCGGTATGGCCTCTCCTCCGATTTCAATTATCTGGGCTCGGGTGGATACCGGGAAGATATCACCAATGGAAACATCTACCATGATGTTCCATCCCGTTACCCGGATCAGCGAGCACAGACATTATCGATCTCTGCATATCTCTCCAATCTCTGGAAAATAAACAAGGTGTTCTCCTTCTCCCAGGGCCTGCGTTATACATATGTCTCTCTGGAAGCAGCCTGGTCTGATACGATGATGAAAATCATGAAGTTTCCTTTCGGGCAGGATGTGAAGCATCACAACCATGCTCTCAACGGATACCTCGGCCTGGTAGCAAACCCGGAATTCAACTGGAAATTCTCTGCGATCGGTTCATCAGGATTCCGCGCACCCAACATCGATGATATCGGGAAGGTGAATGATTCAAACAGCCAGGATCAGGTTCTGATTGTTCCAAACCCGGCATTGAAGCCCGAATATGCTTATAACCTGGAACTCTCCATCGCTAAAACCTTCATCAAGAAATTCAAGATCGAACTAACAGGATATTACACATGGCTGCAGGATGCTATTGTATTAAGGCCGTTTAGATATAATGGTAAGGATTCGATCATGTTTGATGGAGTACTCTGCCAGGTCCAGGCCAATACCAATGCCGGGCAGGCCTTTATCTGTGGGGCGCAGGGCAGTATACGGGCACAGGTGACAAAGACATTTGCCATTACCAGTAACCTGACTTACACCTATGGCAGAGTGAGAAAAAACAATGTCCCGCTGGATCACATCCCGCCACTTTTTGGGATGACCTCTTTTAAAGTGGAGATGAAACGCTTCAAGGGAGATTTCTACATACTTTATAATAGCTGGAAGCGAATCCAGGATTACAGTCCATCCGGAGAAGACAATCAGGCATATGCCACCCCCAATGGGATGCCGGCATGGTATACATTGAACCTGAAACTGAGCTATCAGGTAAATCGCTATCTGAATATCGAAGGAGGTGTGGAGAATATCCTGGATCAGAACTACCGCAAATTTGCCTCAGGGATCAGCTCGCCGGGCAGGAACTTTATCGTAGCCTTACGCGGAACGCTGTAATAGCTCCTCATGGATTTTCAGCACCTGGGGGATTACAAGTGTTTTTCCGTCATTTACGATGACAAAGTCAGAAAGTGAAGCTTTCTTCGCATCCTCCATCTGAAAACGGGTACGCTCCCTGATTTTATCTGCTGAGATATGATCCCGTTTTTTGATTCGTTCCATAGCGATCTTTTCCTGACAGGAGACATCGATCACCAGGTCGTACTCATCCCTGAATCCACTTTCAAAAATAATGGCAGCTTCATGGATAATATACGGGGATTCGGGATAACGGAGTACCCATTCCCGGAATTCTTCACGCACCAAAGGATGGATGATCTGTATCAGTCGTTGAAGGATGTTAGGATCCGAGAAAACAATATTCCCAAGCGTTTTCAGATCGATCTGGCCGGATGGATCAAGGATATCAGGACCTGTAAGGGCTGTAACCTGTTCACGGACATCATCCCGCTGGTACATCCTCTTCGCTTCATCATCCGCATGGAATACCGGAATGTTCAGTGTGCTGAAGACTGAGGAAACGGTCGTTTTTCCGCTTCCCATATTTCCTGTCAACCCAACTTTCATCGTCGTGGAAAGTTAGAACCAAACCTACTTTTGAGGAATCGTTTCAGATGTGTTTGAAGCAATAGCGGATTTTTCAACTCGGAAACGGATACCACCCTCAATCTCAAGTGTTACAGTAGTCTCTTGGAGTTCAACGATTCTGCCATGGATGCCACCAATGGTCACCACTTTTTGTCCTTTCTGAATAGACTCTCTGAATTTCTTCTGGTCCTTCGATTTTTTCATTTGCGGACGGATAAAGAAGAAATAGAAAACGACAACAATCAGAATTAATGGTAGAAACGACATCCAGCCACTTCCTTCTCCACCTTCTTGCTGTGGAGCCATTAAGAGAATTGTTAAAAGATCAGTCATACCTTATACAAATTACGATTTATGATTTACGATTTATGATTGAATTTTAGATTTACGATCAACGATTTTTTATGTTTTACCTCCCACGTCTTACGTCCTACGTCACACGTCTTACATCTTACGTTTTACGTGCCTACTCTCCCGGCACAACAACCTGCGATTTGATCTTCAGTTGTGTCACATTCGGTTGGGTATTGGCAACAACCACAATGGTTTTGGTCTGGAAGCCTTTCCTGCCCCTGCTGTTAAACGAGATTTTAATCGCTCCTTTTTCACCTGGTTTAATAGCTGTTTTCGGATACGAGGCGACGGCACAGCCACAACTGGTGCTAACCTCGGCAATAACCAGGTCACGCTTTCCGGTATTTGTAAAAGCAAAGCTGAATGAGACCGTTTCCCCTTCAATGATCCTCCCAAAATTGTGCTCTGTCTCCTCGAATACAATGATGGGAAGGTCTCCTCTTGACTCATTTCCACTGGCTGTGTTCGGATTGGTAACCACATCACTGTTTAGTAACTCTCCCGATCTGTTATTGCCTGAATTACAGGAGATCAAGGCGAGGCTGAGGATGCCACTAAGAAAGAGAAAAGTAAATACATTCAATTTCATCCAGCTCATTTTTGAGAGGCCAAAGGTAATAAATTTTGGGGATTCTGAACTTTCACGATATTTGTAAAAAATAGAATTAGATGAGGATCTACCTGATCGGATACATGGCAAGTGGAAAAAGCTGGCTGGGAAAAGAGCTGGCTGCTGAAATGGGATATGAATTCATCGATCTCGATGAGCTTTTTGAAACAAGATACCGAATATCTATCCTCGAGTTTTTTGAAAAGTATGGTGAAAAACTCTTTAGAAACCTGGAAGAGGCCATCCTTCGTGAAACCAGCTCAATGGATCGAGTGATAATTTCTACCGGGGGAGGAACTCCGTGTCATTCCGATAGCATGGATTTTGTCCTTGGATCAGGGATATCGATATATCTTCGAATGTCGATATCCGACCTTGTCGAACGGATTTCCACTATCAAAAAGAAGCGGCCTTTGATGAAAAATGTGCTGCCTGGAGAAATGGAGGAGTTTGTCAGAGATCAGCTTTCCGAAAGAGAGGAATATTACTTGCAAGCCAATTACATTTTTGAAGGTCCCGACTATCATGTAAAAGAGATCCTGTCCGTTTTGAAGGAGAAAATTGATTAGTCATTAAGGTCATAGAACGAAATATGAAATACGAAATTCGTATTATGTATTACCGTATTTCTGTATTACTGTATTTCCATATGACTGTATTTCCTTAGTAAAAGTGCTACATTCTCAACATGATGGGTATGGGGGAACATGTCAACCGGCTGACACTTTACCAGGTCGTACATGTTACTCATCAATGCCATATCACGAGCCTGTGTAGCCGGATTGCAACTCACATAGATTACCTTCCAGGGGGCAATATCTAGGATGGCTGTGACCACTTTCGCGTGCATCCCTGATCGTGGCGGATCAGTAATAATTATATCGGGCTTCTCATTGGTTTTGATGAAACTGGCATCCAGAAGTTTTTCTGCTTCTCCTGAAAAGAAGCGTGTGTTGTGGATCTCGTTGATCCTGGCATTCAATTCAGCATCCCGGATAGCAGCTTCGACCGATTCAATCCCTGTTACCTGCTTGACATATCGTGCCATGTAATTGGCGATTGTTCCGATCCCAGTATAAAGATCGTATACCTGTTCATCTCCCCTGAAATCTGCAAATTCAGCAACAGTACGATACAACTTCTCTGCTTGCAGGGAATTGGTCTGGTAAAAGGATGTCGGCCCGATTCTGAATAGCAATTCAGGATCTCCCTCGTTGAATGGAAGCATCACCTCCGTGATAACCGGCTCTCCCTTGAAGTGGATAAATGTCTGATCGGTCAGTGAATCATTACGCTTTCTGTTCACAACATAGTAGAGTGATGTGATTTCCGGAAACAGTGACTGCAAATGGTCAAGGATGGCGAAGATCAGGTCCGGTTCGTCATCCCTGACAACCAGGATGACCATGATATCACCCGTTGTTGAATTTCTGATCAGCACATTTCGCAAGAAACCCGTCCATTTTCTGACATCATAGAATGACAATTTGTTAGACAGAGCGTATTCTCTTAACGCCAGCCTGATCGAGTTCGAAGGTTCCTCCTGCAAATAACAGGTTTCAATATCAAGCACTTTATCAAACATTCCCGGAATATGAAATCCAAGCGCATTCCTGGTCATTAAATCCTCCTCCCTCATCCCTCCATCCTCGTCCCTCAGACCCATCTCCTCTTTCGTCAACCAGCGATGATTTGAGAAGGTGAACTCCAGTTTATTCCGGTAATGAGTGGTTTTATCCGAAGGAATTATCGGGAACAGTTTGAAATGGTGAAATTTTCCGATCCGCTGAAGATTGTCTGCCACCTGTTTCTGTTTATATATAAGTTGATCGTGATAGTTCATGTTTTGCCATTTGCACCCCCCGCAAGTGCCGAAATGACTGCAAACCGGATCCACTCGTTTATCAGAATAATGATGAAAACAAATCGCTCTCCCTTCAGAATACTGTTTCCGTTGTTTTCTAATTTGTATGTCCACGATGTCACCGGGCACAACGAAAGGGACAAAGATCACCTTATCGTCTACCCGACCAATCGCTTTCCCTTCAGATCCTGCGGCAACGATCTCAACCTGCTCATAAATAACCGGTTCTTTCTTTTTTCTTGTCATTTCGCTATTTTACATCATCACCACCTCACCAGTATTGTCATTGCGAGCGAAGCGAAGCAACACCAGTTCGCCAGTTAATTAACCGCAAAAGTAGTCAATGTCCAATTTTTTTTGCATTTTGCATTGATGAAAAAGATCTCTTTCTCACGATTCGTTTGCTGGGTGTTCCTGGTGGCTACCATCTGGACTGCCATTTCAATCGGGAAATGGGAGAAAAAGAGCATTCTCAAGTGGGATGTTTCCACCTATTACCTTTATTTACCTGCCACATTCCTTTACCAGGATCTTTTTCACCTGGAGTTCTACCCCGCCATCGATTCTGCTTACCATCCTTCCAATCATGTGAAAAAGTATGCCATTACACCGTACTCCCTTACGAAGAAGAAGATTATTAAATACCCACTTGGCGTTTCGCTGTTTGAGCTTCCCGGTTTTGCCGGAGCGACTCTATGGAGTAGCCTGGACTCACGGTATTCTCCTGACGGATGGTCGGAGCCCTATCAGCTGGCTATTGCGCTTAACTCCATTTTGTTTGTCTTTCTTGGATTGATCCTGTTGCGACGATTTTTACGGAGCTATTTCAGTGACATGACAACAGCTGTTACCTTAATCATCATTGCTTTTGGTACAAATCTGTATCTCTATTCTGCGATCGAACCCGGACTCAGCCATCCCTATCTCTTTTTTCTTTTCGGCGCAATCCTCTGGATCACGCAAAAATGGTACCAACAACCATCTGTTTTCTACTCGCTTATGCTTGGACTATCTGTCGGATTGGTAGCGGTTACACGGCCGACGGGTATCCTGATCGCGATCTTTCCGCTTCTGTGGCAATCAACAGCTTGTTCTTCGTATTCAGCGAGGTTGGCTACCTGGAAACGGGAATGGAAGAATTGTATCATCGCTATTGGGTGCTTTATGATCCCTCTTTTGCTGCAGATGACATACTGGAAAGCAACCACAGGTTACTGGTTCTACTACTCGTATGAAGAGGAGGGATTTTCTTTTACCAACTGGCATATCATCGACGGTCTTTTCAGTTACAGGAAAGGGTGGTTTATTTATACGCCTCTCGCTATTTTGGGATTCATTGGATTATACTTCGTATGGATGAAGAAATCCCTGCAGTTTTACCTCTTGCCATTCACCTTTTACTTTCTTCTAACCTTGTGGCTCACCTTTTCGTGGTGGATGTGGTGGTATGGAGGGGGATTTGGTTCCCGGGTAATGATCGAGTCGCTTGTTATTCTGGCTCTACCTCTGGCTGCTCTGACAGAACGAATTCTTCGTTCAGGATATCTGCTGAAAAGTGTTTTTATTCTGATCCTTGTCACTGGGATCTCCCTCAATCTATTTCAGTCGTGGCAATACAACAAAGCAATCATTCATTGGGACTCAATGAACAAGAAGTATTACTGGAAAGTTTTCGGAAAAACGAAAATCAGTGATGAAGACCTGAATCTACTGGGTAACTAGATAACCGGATAGTTAGTAAAATCTTTTCACTGGAACACGTCACACACTATTTTTTTACTATCTTAGCAACATTGATATCCAAAACGATTGCCGCAAAAATACAATTATCGGAATTGCTATGGAAGAAAAGATCAGGACTGTAATTGTTGATGACGATAGGGCCAGTTTACTCACTGTCGAATCACTCCTCAAGAAATATTTCCCGAATATTGAGATCGTCGGAAAAGCGCTGGATGTTGCAGGTGCTGTCGACCAGATTAACACGACAAATCCTAACCTTGTTTTTCTCGATATCTCTCTCCCTGATGGTGAGGGCTTTGACGTCATTGAGAAAACACCCGGGAAAAAATACGAGGTGATCTTCATCACAGCTTATGATCAATATGCTGTCAAGGCATTTGAATTTTCTGCCCTGCACTACCTTGTGAAGCCGATTACTCTGGAAGGGCTGAGAGATGCCATTAGCCGGTATAAAAGAGGTGAAGACTGATGAGCATCTCGATGATAAGATCAACGTACTGAAGGAGAGTTTGAGGAGTAAGAATGAGAAGATCATCATTCCCTCCTCTGAAGGATTGAATGTAGTAAGGCTTAGTGATATTACCCGGCTTGAAGCAGATGATGTCTATACCTATTTTTTCCTGACTGATGGTCAGCGATTGATGGCTTCCAGGCCGTTGACAAATTACGAAAGGATCCTGGAAGATCTGCCTTTCTCGCGTATTCATGCTAAACATCTGATCAACCTGATCTATGTCAAACGCTATGTCAAAGGCAAAGGGGGATCTGTAATCATGGAAGACGATACGGAGGTTGAAGTCTCCGTCAGGAAAAAACCTGATTTTCTGGCAAAGCTGAAAAATTTCGCCCGGTTTGTATAGGGGCGACCGGGCCGGTCATACTTTCACAATGGAGGCCTTATACATTAAACAGGATGTGCAGCATATCCCCATCCTTTACCACATATTTTTTTCCTTCCACCAATAGAACACCAGCTTCACGGCAAGCGTGCTCTGAACCTAACCTGAGAAAATCCACCTGTTTGATTACTTCAGCCCGGATAAAGCCACGCTCCATATCACCGTGAATTATTCCTGCTGCCTGTTGTGCAGTTGTGCCCCGTGTAATTGTCCACGCCCGAACCTCTTTTGGGCCGATGGTGAAAAAGGTTTGCAGGTCGAGCAGGTGATAAGCAGCACGGATGAGTTTATTGATACCCGGTTCGGCTAAACCGGCATCAGCAAGGAATTCATGCCGATCCTCTTCAACCTCCAGTTCGGCAATCTCCGACTCCAGCCTGGCAGCTATGGTAAGCACCTCGGCATTTTCCTGCGTTACCGATTCTAAAAATTGGCTCGAGTAGTTGTTCCCTTTCACAGCGGAGGTTTCATCCACATTGCAGAGGTACATCACCGGTTTGTCGGAGAGAAGGCAGAGGTCTGAGATATATTTCCGGTCATCCATTTTGAGATTTGCTGTGCGCACTGATTGAAAGGATTCGAGGTGTTCTTTGAGAGATTCCAAAACCACTACACCTTGTTTGGCATCTTTATCTCCCGATTTGACAATCCTCTTCAGGCGCATGATCTTTTTTTCGACCGATTCAATGTCTCGGATCTGCAGCTCAAGATCAACGGTCTCCCGGTCTCTGACAGGGTTGACCGATCCTTCGATATGAGGATGTTGAGGGTCATCAAAGCAGCGGACAACATGGATCAGTGCATCTACATTCCGGATATTGGCAAGAAACTGGGATCCCATCCCTGTTCCTCCTTTGGCCAGCCCCGGGATATCGACTATCTCTACCGTGGTTTGGATTACTTTCGGAGCACGAATATATTGATCAATTTCATACAGCCTTTGATCAGGGACAACTATGGTTCCCATGTTAATCCTGATGCCCGGTCCCATTTCAGCACGATGATTTGAAATGGAGTTAAAGAGTGTTGTCTTACCACTTCCGGCAAGACCGATGATTCCACATTTAAGAGGCATAAATGTAAAATTGATAGGCAAAATTAGTAAAAGAAATATATTCTCCGTAATTTTGCACCCCATTTTGAAAAGGGTAAAATGGGAGTACGTTCTTTATCAAAACCCTCTGATAATCAACCAAATTATTAACCCGGATGCCGGAAAATCCAGCACCATAATGTTAACTTAATGACCACTGACGAAACAAAAAAAATTAGCGAAAAAGAAGAAAAAACGGATGAAAAAGTGGAAACTGAACCGGTAGAAGCCGGTACATCTGAATCCAACCCAAAAGAGGCCGATACTCAAAAAGATGAGGCGCCTGTCGCAGAAACTACAACCGAGAATAGGAAGATCGAAGAGAAGAGCGATGAAAAGCCCGCCGAAGAGGAACACCCGACTGAGAAAAAACAACCAGAACCAATAGCAGAAGAGCCTAAAGCAGAAGAACCTACAGCTGATGAGCCGAAAGCAGAAAAACAGGTAGCGGATGAACCCAAGACGGAAGAACCTGTAGCGGAAGATCCCAAGGTAGAGGAACCTGTAATGGATGAACCAAAAGCAGAAGAACCAACAGAAAAAGTAGCCCCTGTTAAAGTCAAAGAGGCTCCGGTAGCCGTCGGATTTGACTGGGATTCAGTTGGAAAGAATATAGAAATTTATTCAGATGATGAACGGAAGAAACTTGAAGAGGAATACGATCGCACGTTAAAAGCGATCTCAGATCACGACGTCATTGATGGATCTGTTGTATCGATGACCAACCGCGAGGTGGTTGTCAATATTGGATTCAAATCCGATGGAATCATCCCCCTTTCCGAGTTCAGGTATAACCCGGATCTGACAGCAGGAGATACAGTTGAGGTATATGTGGAGAACCAGGAAGATCCTACGGGTCAACTGATCCTCTCACACAAAAAAGCCCGTATCCTGAAATCATGGGAGCGGATAAACGACGCATACGATAAACAGGAGATCATCAAGGGGCACGTCAAATCACGTACAAAAGGTGGTTTGATTGTCGATATCTTTGGTATTGAAGCCTTTCTCCCCGGATCACAGATAGATGTTAAACCGATTCGCGACTATGATGTATTCGTTGATAAGGTGATGGAGTTCAAGGTTGTGAAGATCAATCATGAATACAAGAACGTGGTTGTCTCACACAAAGCGCTGATTGAAGATGAATTGGAAGCCCAACGTGCAGAGATTATTAAGAAGTTGGAGAAAGGCCAGATTCTGGAAGGAACAGTCAAGAATATTACATCCTATGGCGTTTTTATCGACCTGGGTGGAGTAGACGGACTGATCCATATCACTGACCTGAGCTGGGGGCGTATCAATCATCCGGAAGAGATCGTTCAACTGGATCAGAAGATCAAAGTCGTTATCCTCGATTTCGACGAAAATAAAAAACGTATCGCACTTGGTCTGAAACAACTTACTCCGCATCCGTGGGATTCCCTGGATAAAGAACTTAAAATAGGGGATAAGATCGATGGAAAAGTGGTTGTCATAGCTGATTATGGCGCTTTTGTTGAGATCGCTGCCGGCGTGGAAGGTTTGATCCACGTTTCTGAGATGTCATGGTCGCAGCACTTACGTACCGCACACGATTTTCTCAAAGTTGGTCAGGAAGTGGAATGTGTTATCCTGACCCTTGACCGGGATGACCGAAAAATGTCAATGGGCATCAAACAACTGATTCCCGACCCATGGGCAGATATCAAGGAGAAATACCCGGTTAAATCAAAACATACAGCCATCGTACGCAATTTCACCAACTTCGGCATCTTTGTCGAAATGGAGGAAGGTGTCGACGGATTGATTCACATCTCGGACCTCTCCTGGTCTAAGAAGATCAAGCATCCGGCCGAGTTTACCAAGATTAGCGAAAACATCGATGTGGTAGTACTGGATGTAGATGTGGAGAATCGAAGGTTAAGTCTGGGTCACAAACAATTGGAAGAGAATCCATGGGATGTATTCGAATCGGTATTTACAATTGGTTCTGTTCACAACGGTACCATCGTAAGTCTTTCAGATAAAGGAGCGATCGTAACCCTGCCATATGGTGTTGAAGGATTCGCCCCTATGCGTCATCTCAACAGGCAAGACGGAACACCAGTGAAGAACGAGGAGAGCCTCGATTTCAAGGTGATCGAATTTTCGAAAGACAGCAAAAAGATCATTCTCTCCCATACCAGAACTTACCAGGATAGAGTTGGTGGTGAAAGGACTAAGGATCAAACCGGAGGCAAAGGCAAGGCCTTTACAACCAAGAAAGCTGTTCGGAAAATTAAAGACAACCTTGAGAAAACCACACTTGGCGACATTGAGGAACTGGCTGCATTGAAATCAAAAATGTCAAAGCAGGAAGCGAATGTAAAGGAGACACCAAAACCGAAAAAAGAAGAGAAAGCT
>CAZTSX010000023.1:0-34597 GCA_964616825.1 uncultured Prolixibacteraceae bacterium | reverse complement strand
AAATATACAAACAAAACGGGGAAATCCAGAGTTACATATACAAACAATAATCATTTTGACTGAAACAAGCAGGTATCCCCATAACTGAGAAACCTGAATCCATTTTCCAATGCGAACCGGTAAACCTTGTTCCAGTCTGCTCCCAGATAAGCCGCTATCAGTAACAACAATGTGCTTTTTGGTTGATGAAAGTTGGTCAACATACCGGAAATCACCCGGAATGAGTATCCGGGAATGATCATGATCTGGGTATCTGCCCTGATGTGGTGAATGTTTCTTTTATACATATATTCAATCAGCAGCTCCAGCGCCTCCCTGGTGGTGATATTCCGACTTGCCGACAGGGTATATGGGGCCCATTGTTCCAGCGAGAGCCTGGCTGGCTCAGGGGTTGAGAGTAGCTTTACACCTATCCAGTAGAGGCTCTCCAGTGTCCTTACTGATGTGGTGCCTACTGCGATCACCGGTCGGTCAAGAGATAGAAGCAGATGCCTGATGGTCGCCTCTGTCACAACGATCTCTTCCCGATGCATGATATGTTCATGGATATCAGCCGAACTCACAGGCTTAAAGGTAGCGAGTCCTATGTGCAGGGTTATATTCTCCGTTCGGATTCCGGCCTCCCGGAGTGATCGCAGAACCGGTTTCGTAAAATGCAGTCCGGCTGTAGGAGCTGCAACAGATCCATCCTGATCAGCATAGAGGGTTTGATACCGGAACTGATCTTCCGGTTCCGTGTTGCGATTGATATATGGTGGCAAGGGAATCTGACCCAACATTTCAAGCGCCTCCCCGAATGACAGGGAAGCCGGATTCCAGGTAAAGCTGACACTATATGTGCCATCTTCAAGAGACTCTTTCTCTGCTGCAGTAAGGATAACGTTCTGGTTGGAGATTTCAAACTGTTGTTCTAACGCCCCTGTTTTCCAGCTCCTGGAATTACCTATCAAACATTTCCATCTGCAGGAACCAGTTTGCTGAAAGGCCTCTGGCGTTTCACGGGTGGGTTCCAATGGTTCGATACAGAAGATCTCAATGATGGCGCCGGTCGGTTTCTGAAAAAGCAACCGGGCCCGGATCACCCGTGTGTTGTTGAACACCAGCAGACAATCAGATGGGAGATGGGTTGACAGATTTCTGAAACGGTCTTCAGAGATCACCCCTTCAGCATAACAGAGAAGCTTCGATTCATCTCTTTCCGGTAATGGATGTTGTGCAATCCGATCCGTGGGGAGTGGATATGTATAGGTCTCAATATCAATCTCAGGAATACTCACTATAACGCTTTTCTGCACAATCTGTACAATCTGTGGTGAAAGTTGCCCGACACCAAAAATAGGAAAAATGAATAGCCCAAACAGAAAATGTCTGTATCTTTACATCAATTAAACTTTGGATGAACTGGAAAAAACGAATACCAAATACCCTAACGGCATTCAATCTGATCGCCGGACTTTTTGCCATCATTCAGGTTCTGGAGGGCGATCTGATGATCGCTTCTCTTTTTATTTTTCTGGCCGCATTGTTTGATTTTCTTGATGGTACCGCAGCCCGGTTGCTGGATGCCGGTTCTGAACTTGGCAAACAACTTGACTCACTCGCCGATTTGGTCTCTTTTGGAGTGGCTCCCGGTTTGATCATGTACCAGCTTATTTCGAGTGGTTGTGACGGGAGTTGTAACATCCTCGAACAGTTACACATCACTCCCTATTTCGCACTGTTGATCCCTGTTTGTTCCGCTTTTCGCCTGGCCAGATTCAACATTGACCTGAGTCAGGAGGAACATTTTATCGGAATGCCGACACCTGCCAACGCAATCTTTTTTGCATCCATTCCGCTGGTCCTGTTTTATCAATCAAACCAGCTATCGCTAATCCAGCTCGATTTTTTAAATGATTTTTTTGCCAATAGCAGGATCCTGGCAATCCTTACTGTTCTCTTCTCTTATCTGTTGATCTCCGATTTCCGGATGTTCTCCTTGAAGTTCAGGCGTATGATCTGGAAAGGGAACGAGATGAGGTATCTCTTCCTCGGATTGTCAGTCGCTTGTCTCATTCTCTTTGCTCTCTATGCCATTCCACTGATCATCATGACCTATTTCATTATCTCTCTGTTTTTTCAGAAACAGATCGTGAGAAGGGGCTAACGTCTCAATTCAAAATTTTCCCCCAGGTAAACTTTTCGGACGTGTTCGTCTTCTGCCAACTCGGTCGACGTGCCACTACGCAGGATGCTTCCTTCAAAAAGAAGGTATGAACGGTCGGTGATAGAGAGGGTTTCGTGTACATTGTGGTCAGTGATCAAGACCCCGATATTTTTTTCTTTCAGGTGGATAACGATTTGCTGGATATCTTCCACTGCGATCGGGTCAATCCCGGCAAAAGGTTCATCGAGCAGGATGAATTTGGGATCAACCGCCAGGCATCTGGCTATCTCAGTCCTGCGTCGTTCTCCTCCGGATAAGGTGATCCCATAGCTTTTTCTAACATGATGCAGGCCAAATTCATCCAGCAATGTTTCCAACCGGGTTTTCTGTTCGGCTTTTGTGAGCCTGGTGAACTCAAGAATCGCTTTGATGTTATCTTCTACGGAGAGTTTCCGGAAAACGGATGCCTCCTGAGGCAGGTAACTGATACCCCGCTTGGCGCGACGGTACATGGGTTCTGAAGTGATGTTCTGTTCATTCAGAAAGACGTCGCCTGAAAAGGGTTTGATCAACCCGACGATGATGTAGAAAGAGGTTGTTTTACCGGCGCCGTTCGGTCCCAGAAGTCCCACAATCTCTCCCTGTTCAACCTCGATAGACACTTCATTGACTACCGTTCGTTTCCGGTATTTTTTTACAATCTTTTCGGTTCGCAGGATCATGATTTCAGGTTAGATGATTCCTTCTTTCAGGATGTCATGTAAGTGAATGATTCCCAAGTAGTTATCGTCTTGTTGAACAATCAGCTGGGTAATGTTGTTATTTCGCATCAACTGCAGTGCATCAATGACCAGCATATCCGGTTCGATGGTTTTCGGGTTTTTACTCATTATACCTTCTGCGGTTACTTCCTCCATCCGAATGCTCTTCTCCAGCATACGGCGAAGGTCACCATCTGTGATAATCCCGATCAGTTTCTGCTGTTTCAGTACAGCCGTGGCGCCAAGCCTTTTGGAGGATATTTCCATGATGACAGCCTTGATGTTGTCGGAATCATTCACCCGTGGAGCCGGATTTTTTATATACAGATCTTCAACAGTGAGGTATAGTTTCTTGCCCAGAATACCGCCCGGATGGAATTTTGCAAAATCGCTGGCGGTAAACCCCCGGCATTCAAGCAAACTGACAGCTAATGCATCTCCCATCACCAATTGAGCAGTTGTGCTGGATGTGGGAGCCAAATTATTCGGGCAAGCCTCCTGGGGAACCGATGTGTCAATTGCATGATTGGCCTGTACAGCAAGGAAAGATGAGGGATTACCAACCATTGCCATGAGGGTGTTCCCGTTCTTTTTAATCAGCGGGACAAGAATCTTAATTTCCGGTGTTTCACCGCTTTTTGAAATGCATAGTACAACATCCCCTTTTTGAATGATCCCTAAGTCTCCATGGATGGCATCGGCTGCATGCATGAAAATGGCAGGTGTTCCTGTAGAGTTAAATGTAGCTACGATTTTTTGTCCGATGATTGCACTCTTACCTATTCCTGTGACGATTACACGTCCTTCAGCATCAAGGATTTCATTGACACAACATAGAAAATTATCATCAATGGCGGAAAGAAGCGCGGTGATAGCATCTGCCTCCTGGCGTATGGTTGTTTGGGCAGTTTCCCGTATCTTTTTTATACGTTCCAATTTGTAATTTTTTTAGATTTTATTTCGTTACTGGGAGATTTGTGATTATATTTGTATAAGGAGCACCAATTCTTTAGAAATCAGGAATCTCAACAAAAGTAACTAATAAACCAGAATAATCCAATGGCGGCCGGCAGGGAAGACAATATACTTCGCGATACATTAAAAAAGGTTTTTGGGTTTGATACATTCAAAGGTAACCAGGAAAAAGTTATCAAGAATGTTCTGGCGAAAAAGGACACGTTTGTAATCATGCCGACCGGCGGAGGGAAATCCCTCTGTTATCAACTTCCAGCTCTTATCCAGGAGGGAACCGCTATCATTGTATCTCCCCTGATAGCCCTGATGAAGAACCAGGTTGACTCCATGCGTAGCTTTGGGACGGAAGAGGAGGTTGCCCAATTCATGAACTCATCGCTCTCCAGCCAGGAGATCATGCAGGTGAAAAAGGATATCATCAAGGGTAAAACAAAGTTGCTCTATGTGGCGCCGGAGACAATTACCAAAGACGAGAATATCGAGTTCCTGAAGAATATCAAGATCTCCTTTTATGCTATCGATGAAGCTCATTGCATTTCAGAGTGGGGTCACGACTTCCGGCCGGAGTATCGTAGACTGCGACCCATCATCAATGCCATTGGTCAGGATGTGCCGGTGATCGCCCTTACTGCAACAGCTACACCCAAGGTCCAGCAGGATATCCAGAAAAACCTCGGGATGATGGAGGCAACTGTATTCAAATCCTCTTTCAATCGTCCCAACCTCTATTATGAAGTCAGGCCGAAAAATAAAACGGTTGTAAAAGATGTAATCAGATATATCAAGACTCACCCGGGAAAATCTGGTATCGTATACTGCCTGAGCAGGAAAAGAGTAGAGGAACTGGCTGAGACACTTGCTCTGAACGGGATCAAAGCGCTTCCCTATCACGCCGGGCTGGATGCTTCTGTTCGCCGGGAGAATCAGGATAAATTCCTGATGGAGGATGCGGACGTTATTGTGGCCACAATTGCTTTTGGAATGGGTATCGATAAGCCGGATGTACGGTTTGTGATCCATTTCGATATGCCAAAAAGTCTGGAAGGATATTACCAGGAGACCGGGAGAGGGGGGCGTGATGACGGGGAAGGTAACTGTGTCGCCTTTTATAGCTATGATGACATTCTGAAACTGGAAAAATTCTTAAAGGGGAAATCTGTCGCAGAGCAGGAGATTGCCAAGCACCTGTTGTTTGAAACCGTTAGTTACAGCGAATCTTCTGTCTGCAGGCGAAAGCAACTTCTCCATTATTTCGGAGAGACTTACGAAAAAGAAAACTGCCAGAATTGTGATAATTGTCTCCATCCCAAGAAGAAATTCGAAGGCAAGCTGGATATGCAATTGGTTCTGGAGACTGTGATTGCCGTTAAAGAGCAGATGAAACATAAGCATCTGATCAACATACTCATCGGGAAGAATACCACACATGTCAAACAATATAAACACAACCGCCTGGAGGTATTTGGCAGAGGAGCCGATCAAGATGAGAGGTACTGGAATGCGGTGATACGGCAGTGCCTGATTGACCGGATGCTAACCAAAGACATTGAGAATTACGGCATCCTGAAAATCACTGAACAGGGCTATAAGTTTCTGAAGAGACCGTGGTCTGTCATGCTGGTGGATGACCATGATTACGAAAATCCTGAGGAAGAGGAGTTCATGACTGCTATGGGATCAAAAAGTATGACGGCAGATAAAACCCTCTTCAACATGTTCAGGGATTTACGCAAAGAGATAGCCCGAAAGGAGAACCTCCCTCCATTTGTGATCTTTCAGGATCCATCCCTGGAGGATATGGCGATTCAGTATCCGGTTACGATGGAGGAGATAAAGCAGATCACAGGGGTAGGAATCGGGAAAGCGTTTAAGTATGGAAAGCCATTTCTGGATCTGATCAAAGAATATGTAGATGAAAATGAGATCATCCGGCCTATGGATATGGTGGTGAAATCGGTGATAAACAAATCGGGTATTAAAGTCTTTATCATACAGAACATCGACCGAAAGATCTCCCTGATGGATATTGCCTCAGCAAAGAACCTTTCCTTTGATGAATTACTGACTGAACTTGAAAGTGTTGTGAGTGCCGGAACAAAGATAGATATCAACTATTATATCGATGAATTCATTGATCCGTATCATCAGGAAGAAATTTTCGACTATTTTCGCACAGCGGAAACCGATTCTGTTTCGGAAGCCCATGATGTGTTGGGCGAAGATGAATTCACCGAAAAGGAGATCCGGTTAATGCGTCTTAAATTTATATCTGAACTGGGAAATTAAACCTTCATAAAAATGGAAAAACAAACGTTCAATCTAAATACGGTTCTGTTACTTGTCGTACTGGCCGGTCTAATTGTTCTCTACATATTGTTTTTTACTTCAAAGCCATCCGGAGAAGTTGCTGTCACGGAAGAAGATTCCGCAATGATAGCCCCGGCATCCGGACCCGACATTGTGTATGTTAACATCGACACCCTTAACGAATATTATGAGTTCGTAAAAGTGCTGAAAAGAAACCTGGAGAGCACCGGAAACCGCCTTCAACGCGAGGTACTGAACGAACAGGATGCGCTGGAGAAGGAGGCAGCAGCATTTCAGCAGAAGATATCTACAAACAGCATTACGGAGGAACGTGCCCGTGTTGTTTATGAGGAGTTGATGACGAAACAGCAAACTCTGATGGAGAAGAAAGATAGATATACGCAGCTGATAGCTGAACAGGAATTCAACATGAATATCCAGTTGCTTGATACCGTCAACAATTTTTTGCTTCGGTTCAACAGGGATTATCAATACAACTACATCCTGGCTTTCCGGACCGCCGGTGAGATCCTGGTTGCCAGTGACAGTCTCGATATCACACGCCAGGTGCTGGACCAGCTGAACGAAGAGTATGCTTCCCGGAAGAAATAATTCCATGAAAAACAGTTACCTTTTCATCTCGCTGTTTCTTTTTTTCGCGTGCTCGACAGATCAACAGTCGGTAGAGACTCAGGTGAATCCTCCCGACTCCATCATTCCTGAAAAGCAGATGGTATTGATTCTTGCAGACGCACACATCATTGAGGCAGCTTTGGTCATTGAACGGAACAGAGGAATCGAGGTAGCGCCGCACGCTGCTTTTTATTACGCGGGACTGTTTAAGAAATTCAGGATTTCCCGAAAATGCTATCAGCAGAACCTTGAATATTACCGGGATGATCCGGATGTGTTTCTCAAACTCTATGAGAAAGTTATCAGGGAACTGACAGAGCGGGAAAAGAATTTTGTAAAGTCTGACAGCCCTTAAGGCCGGGTATAGATCGCAGATAAATGGAGAAGATCGGCTCCGTTATCCAATGTATATGGCCAGATAATTGTGGAGCCTGATAATATCCCTGAACCATTAACTATCCATCCATCCCCTATCACCTCATTGATTCCAAGGGTGATTGTAGCGCCTGAAACATATGCATTGGCCGGGTTACTGGTGCTGCCGGAGTTAGCAAAATTGGAGATGAACACCCGGCCATTGAGCGCCTGGGGATCCAACGCAACAGTTACTTCATACGTGAGCTTCGTTTCTGTTTCGGTCACAAGCCAGACGCCTGCAAACGCTTCACGGGGGTCTGTCGGAGAAGGTTCCGGATCATTTTCACAAGAAGAGAATCCGATCCACAGAAATGCAGCAAGTGTAAAGATATAAACGTTTAAACGTTTCATATCCAATTGAATTCGTGTAGTAATGAATAACAAACTTACATAAATTGGTTAGAAGGAAAAACTTAATCCAAGACTGGGGAGAATCGGCAACTGGTATACGACGGTATTGGTTATGCGGTCTACGTAAAACACATTCTTCTCATTCAAGACATTAGTTACACTCAGGTCAACTTCCAGTTTCATCCGTTTCCCAAAATAGAATGTTTTTTTAAAATCGATATCCAGACGACTGTAATAGGGTAATCTGTGCGAGTTGTAATCTCCGTAAAGGATTCCCAATGAGCCATTTACTGTTGTGACTGAGGTCCCTATATTAGAAAAAAAGATTTGTTCGTAATACCCCTGTGTGGGAGTAAACGGAAATCCGGAACCATAGTTGAAACGGAGGTTCACTTCCCAGGTGGCACGCTTGCCAAAGTTGTAGGTTCCCATCAGGTTGATATTGTGTCTCCGGTCGTATGGCGGGACATAGGTTGAAATACCATCGTTTCTGTGGATATATCCCAGCGAGTAGGTCCCCCAGAATTGAAAGTTACGGATATCATACCTCAGGGAGATATCGACTCCCTCTGCATCTCCCGTTTCGACGATGAAATCTTTCTTCAGGTAATCGGGTTGATCGGCGTTGACTTCGTTATCTTCAAACAACTTGTTCCTGTTTAGATTTGTTAGCTGCGGGTAGTATTTGTAATATCCTTCCACGTTGATGGAAAGATTATCGGTGATATCCCACTCCACTCCAAAAACAGCATGCCAGGCTTGTTGCAGTTTGTTCTTCACCTCTTTCCCGTTAAACTCTTTAGGCAAATTCTCCGGTCCGCTCAGGAACCCGTAAAAAAGGTTCACTACATCCAGGTCGTTAGTGGTGCTGATCAGGTTTTGTGTGTAATACCCTCCGGCAGCTTTCAACCTAAAGTTTTCGCTTGCGTTAAATTTTATAGCCAGACGGGGCTCCGGCGAAAGCGTTGAAAGAGACGCATAGTACTGGGCACGGAATCCCGGCTCAATGATAAATTTACCCGCGATCCACTTGAATTTCAGATAGAGATCAACCTCAGTAGTGTTCTGAGTGATAGCAATAGGCCTGTTGACGCTGTTGTAAAAATCAAATACAGTTCTATATCCGGAGAGGTCCAGGCCATATTTCAGGGAATTCTTTCCAAAAAAATAGGAGAACTGAAGACCGCCGTTGAATCCGGAGATACTGGAAGACCGGGGAGCCCTGTTGGGTTCATCCATTCGCACCTTGTAATGTGAATAGGCAAAGTTCCCTTCGATCAATACCGCGGATCTTCCGGGGACAACGACGAAATTTCCGCCACCTCCGTATGAGTCCCAGCTATAGCTAACCGGAACCTCTGAGATCACGGAGTTGTCATAATTGTATCCCTTCAGGCGTGCATCATCCGAGAAGTTGAAACCAAAGAGGCTAACCTTACTTCCTTTGGGGGAGTTTATGGAGATCTTCCCATAGAGATCGAGGTAGCTGTAAGGAAGTTCCTGGTCGATGTATGTGTAGAAAATTTCTGAGCTCTTATCCAGGTATGAGTTTTTTACGGAGATGATAAAAGAGGCGCTGGCTGAATTATCGGTTTTCTGTCTGGCAATCGGCCCTTCAAATAATACCTTAGCTCCGAATGTGCTGATGTCAAATTTTCCTGCAAAGCGTTTCTTGTTCCCGTCGCGGGTCGATATATCCATGATAGAGGAGATCCGGCCACCATGGTCGGCATTAAATCCACCTGTAAAGACATCAACATTCTTCAGGATATCCACATCAAATACGGAGAAAAGGCCGATCGAGTGAAACGGATTATAGACAATCATTCCGTCATATAACACCTTATTTTGTACCGGGGGGCCACCGCGAATGTAGAGCTGACCACCCTGGTCGCCAGAGAAGATAACGCCGGGGAGCACAGCCAGGTATTGAGCCAGATCGGGTTGCCCACCAATAGAGGGGATCTTCTGGATCTCTTTCGGAGTAACTTTTATGATGGATATCTGAGTCTCGCGTTGCTTGTCCTGTCGTGCAGCCGAAACCATGACCTCACCAAGCTTCACTGTACTCTGTTTGAGATAAAGCTTCTTCGTGATCAGATCACCAGCCTTGATTGTCATCGGGATCACCAGCGAATCAAATCCGATAAAGGTGACCATCAGAGTATAGTCTCCCGGAGGGATCCGGGTGATGGCAAAATACCCATTCTCATCCGTCGGCGAGCCCATAGAAGTTTTATAAAAGTATACATTGGTAAAAATAACAGGCTCACCAGTCTCCTCTTCGTATACAAATCCCCGTACCGTTCCAAACTGTGCCATAACGGAGGAAGAGAAGAGGAAGCTGATAGTGATGAAAAAGTATATGTAGAAGAGCTTGAAAATCTTCATAACGAGTATGTCAGGCCGGATTTTAAAAGAGGCACAAAAATAGAGAAAATGTTTTAGTTAAAAAAGAAAGGTCTGAAATTGCGCGATCATAGGGTGGGAGGGATCTTCATTCAAAATTGTCAGGTAACATCCGAGAGCAGAAAGCTTCCATCCTCTCTGTATGTCGTTTTGTCTGATTATAAATACTCGCCGGAAGTGTCTCCGGGAAGGAATGGAAAGTGAGATACAAGCATTGATGGCTCGATCAATTGCCGGGTCGAGCATGTGTTCATCTTTCAGCTCCAGCTTGTCCAGCAAATCACATGAAAGATACATAAGTTCATATGAATCCAGAGCCTCCTGAAACTCCAGGATCACACGCGGCGCGTAATCCTGATCGTATGGCATGAGATGGGTATACTTAGTCATGATACATTACGTAAGGTTGCTAATTTTTTGAAGAGGGATCGCTCTTCATCCGACAGTTTCTGCGGGATCTCGACGATGATATGGATATAGAGGTCCCCGTATTCATCTTTTTTACCGAACACCGGCATTCCCAGCTTTTTCAGTCGCAGGACCCTCCCGTTCTGACTCTCTTTCGGGATGGTGATATTCATGGTCCCTTTCATCGAGTTAATCGCTCTCTTTCCACCAAGAACAGCCGTATAAAGAGGCACGTTGACATCGCAATGGAGGTCGTTTTTTTTACGTGTGAATATCGGATCCTTCCTGATCGCGATTTTCATATAGAGATGACCGCTTTGCTGGCCACCTGACCCCTGGCCACCTTTCCCTTTTACACGCAATACCTGTCCGTTACGAACACCGGCCGGAATGGTGACTTTAATCTTGTCATCACCAATAGATAACATCGCTTCACTTCCACGATATGCATCAGCCAGTGAAATGGTTAGGTCGGCCTGGTAATCCTGTCCCTTCCGGGGAATGTCGCGCATATCAGCATAGCGAGCGCCTCCACCGAATCCACCGCCAAAGAAGGCATTAAAGAAGTCGGAAAAGTCGGCGCCCTCAAAGTCAGCTCCCGAATATTGCTTGTAACTCCTTCTTTCGCCTCCCTGTTGCTGAGCCCATTGATTGTAGTCGAATCCTCCTTCAGCCCCCGCATGTTCATATTGTTTCCAGTTTGCTCCCAGCTTATCATACTTCTTCCGGGTTTCAGGATCTTTCAATACCTCATAGGCTTCACCGATCTCTTTAAATCGTTCTTCCGATGCTTTATCACCCTGGTTTTTGTCAGGATGATACTTTACCGCAAGTTTCCGGTAGCTTTTTTTGATCTCATCCTGGGTGGCATTTTTGGAGACCCCGAGTACTTTATAGTAGTCTTTGTATTCCATGCTGGATTGTCAAATATTCAGTCGCTTTCAAAGATACAAAAAGGTTGAAAAAGTACCGCAACAGTTGCGTATTTTCCAAAATCTACGTAGGTTTGCGGCGCATTATCAAGACCTCGTTCTATGCAGAAATTATTGCTGTTGGGAGACGAAGCCATTGCACAGGGTGCGCTGGATGCAGGTCTCTCAGGAATCTATGCCTACCCGGGTACTCCATCTACTGAAATCACCGAGTTTGTTCAACAATCCAAATTTGCCAGGCAGAATAATATTCACTCCCAATGGTCGAGTAATGAAAAGACAGCCATGGAAACTGCACTGGGGATGTCTTACGCCGGAAAAAGAGCAATGGTTTGCATGAAACATGTAGGATTGAACGTGGCAGCAGATCCTTTTATTAACTCTGCCATCACAGGGGCAAACGGTGGATTGATCGTTGTGGCAGCAGATGATCCCTCCATGCATTCATCACAGAATGAGCAGGATTCCCGCTTCTTTGGAAAGTTTGCCTTGATTCCGATACTCGAACCTTCCAATCAACAGGAAGCCTATGATATGGTTCACCACGGCTTTGATCTTTCTGAGAAATACCTGGTCCCGGTTTTGATGAGGATCACTACCCGGATGGCACACTCACGGGCGGGTGTTGTCAGGAGAGAGGTCAGGAACCAGAATGAGATGCATCTGCCCTCCGACTTACAACAGTTTGTATTACTGCCGAGTATAGCGAGAAAGAGATATAAGAAGTTGCTGAGCAACCAACCACACTTTGTCAAGGAGTCTGAGAACTCACCGTTCAATGCCTGTTTTGATGGACCGGATAAATCATTGGGTTTGATTGTTTGCGGACTGGCGCAGAATTATCTTAGGGAGAATTATCAGGAAGGGGAGATTCCATATCCGGTGCTGAAGATCGGCCAGTACCCCCTGCCACGGAAGTTAATTGAGAAGATAGCTGATGAGTGCGATGAGATCCTGGTGATCGAAGATGGGTACCCGTTGATCGAAGAGCTGATTAAAGGATACCTGGGTCGTGGATTGAAGGTGAAAGGACGCCTGGACGGAACCATTCCTCGTGAAGGGGAACTGAATCCGAATATCGTGGCGGTTGCACTGGGTTTAGAAGATACCTGCGGATTGCCTGTTCCAGACCTGATGGTTGGCCGCCCCCCGTCGCTCTGTGCAGGATGTCCACATATCGACTCTTACAATGCGTTGCAGGAAACGCTCGATATCCTGCCTAAAGGTCGAGTATTCTCAGATATCGGATGCTATACGCTGGGTGCGTTGAAACCCTATGAAGCGATCAACTCCTGTGTAGATATGGGCGCTTCGATCACCATGGCCAAAGGCGCTGCAGATGCCGGAATGATCCCCTCCGCTGCTGTGATCGGAGATTCCACGTTTACCCATTCCGGCATGACCGGCCTGCTGGATGCCGTCCATGAAAAATCTCCGATCACTGTGCTCATTCTTGACAATGCAACCACTGCCATGACCGGTGGCCAGGAATCTCACGCCGCTGGCCGGTTGGAAGACATCTGCAAAGGGTTGGGTGTGGAAGAGGAGCACATCAGGGTGCTGCGTCCCTTGAGGAAATACCATGAAGAAAATGTCAGGATCATCAAAGAGGAACTTGCCTATGATGGAGTTTCTGTCATCATCCCGCGAAGAGAGTGCATTGTCACTATTGACAAACGGATGAGAGAGAAATTTAAGAAGAAAAAAGCATAACCGATGAAGAAAGACATTATTTTAGCCGGCGTAGGCGGACAGGGGATCCTGTCAATCGCAGCTGTGATCGGATATGCTGCCCTGGAGGAGGGAATGTATCTGAAACAGTCTGAAGTTCATGGAATGAGCCAACGGGGTGGTGACGTGATGTCGAATCTTCGTATTTCACATGAAGAGATCGCATCCGACCTGATCCCGTTTGGAAAGGCAGACCTGATTATTGCTGTCGAACCATTGGAATCATTACGTTACTTACCATATTTATCCAGCGAAGGGTGGTTGATTTCCGCCAGTAAACCCCTGGAGAATATTCCAAATTACCCTGAAATAGAAGTAGTGCTGGATGCCATCAGGGGGATCCCTCATCATATTATTCTGGATGCAGATGTGATGGCGAAAGATGCCGGATCAACTAAAGCATCTAATATTGTTGTCCTCGGAGCTGCCTCTCTGTTCCTGGGGATGGAATTTGGCAAACTGGAAGCAGCAGTTAACTACATTTTCAATGGCAAAGGCGAAGATATCGTCAACCTGAACCTTCGTGCTCTCCGTGCCGGGAAAGAGTTCGTTGATCAGAACCAGGGCTAGTCATCTCTCTCTCTACTTGGATTACAAACACAACAGATTTAAATCTACAACCATGAAATTATTACGTCAAAAGACATCCCAATATAAGGAACCGCAGAAGGTTATGAAGTTGGGGCTTTACCCCTTTTTCCGTGTCATCGATTCTGATCAGGAGACAACGGTGACGATGAATGGCAAATCCGTCCTGATGTTTGGTTCCAACAGTTACCTGGGATTGACAACCCATCCGCTGGTCAAAGAGGCTGCGATAAAAGCCACACAAAAATACGGAACGGGTTGTGCCGGATCACGGTTTCTGAACGGAACGCTGGATATTCATATCGAACTTGAAGAAGAGCTTGCCGATTATGTCGGAAAGGAAGCATCTCTGGTGTACAGTACCGGTTTCCAGGTTAATATAGGGGTCATTCCGACTGTGACATCCAGGAATGAGTATATTCTGATCGATGAATTAAATCATGCCTCTATTATTGAGGCGGCACGTCTCTCTTTTGCCAACGTGTTGAAGTTTCGCCACAACAATATGGATTCACTCGAAAAGATGCTGAAAAGGTGCCGCCCCGGCATGATCAAATTGATCGTTGTAGATGGTGTTTTCAGTATGGATGGTGACATTGCAGATCTCCCCGGGATTGTGAAACTGGCAAAAAAATACCATGCAACCGTAATGGTTGACGATGCGCACTCGATTGGAATTCTTGGGAAACATGGCGCCGGAACTGCCTCGCATTTTGGCCTCACCGATCAGGTTGACATCATCATGGGAACCTTCTCAAAATCGCTGGCTTCACTTGGAGGATTTGTTGCCAGTGACAAGGATACAATCAATTTCATCAAACATCATTCACGTACACTGATCTTCTCAGCCAGTATTACACCTGCATCTGCTGCTGCTGTTCTGGCCACGCTTAAGATCATGAAGCAGGAGCCGGAGCGACTGGACAAACTCTGGGAGGTAACCCGGTATGCCATTGACGGATTCAGCAACCTTGGTTTCGATATAGGCAATACAGTCACTCCAATCATCCCGGTCTATATCAGAGATTATATGAAAACCCTGCAGCTAACCCGCATGCTACTGGATGAGGGAGTATTTGTCAACCCGGTTATTCCTCCGGCTGTTGCTAAAGATGATACCCTTATCCGCTTTTCATTGATGGCAACACATTCAAAGGAGCAGATCGATGTTGCTCTTGGCCTGTTTGAGAAGCTTGCGAAAAAAATCGACATCATCCGGTAGTTATTCATCAGATTGTTTATGGAAGTAAAACTAAAAAAGGTCACAACCAACAGGGAGATCGGTGCCTTTATCGATTTTCAGTTCCGGTTATATACAAACAACCCTTACTGGTGTCCGCCGTTGAGGATGGATGAGCGGAAAACCCTGAGACGGGATAAAAATCCTGCTTTTACTCATTGCGAAGCTGAATACTGGATCGCATACCGGGGCAGGAAACCTGTCGGACGTATCGCTGGCTTGATCAACCACAAAGCCAACGAGCGATGGAACAGGAAACTGGTTCGTTTTGGATGGATTGATTTCATTGATGATCCGGAGGTTTCCAACGCACTGATAAACATTGTTTCAGAGTGGGGGAGGTCCAAAGGGATGACAGGAATTCATGGACCGCTTGGTTTTTCGGATATGGATAATGAAGGGATGCTGATCGATGGATTTGATCAGCTTGCTATCATGACATCGATTTACAACTATCCCTATTACAAGACTCATATCGAGCAAATGGGATTTGTCAAAGCGGCTGATTGGGTCCAGTATGAGTTCGATATTGTGCCTATACCGGAGAAATTTACACGAATGATGCCTCTGGTTGAAAAGAGATACAATGTGAAGGCGCTTCGTGCAAAGAAGGCAAAAGAGCTGCTTCCTTATGCCCCAAAGATGTTCCGTTTGCTCAATCATGCCTTCCATGATCTCTATGGATTTGTTGCCCTGACGGAGGAGCAGATGGAGGCTTATACAAAGCAATATTTTGGATTCATCAGGCCCGAATTTGTTTCGTTTGTGGTTGACAAAGAGGATGAAGTCGTTGGATTTGGAATTTCTCTGCCGAATCTGACATATGCGCTTCAGAAATCGAGCGGCAGGCTGTTTCCCTTTGGCTGGTATCACTTGATGAAAGCCATGAAGAAAAACAAGATCATCGATATGTATCTGCTTGGTGTTCATCCTGATTATCAAGGGAAAGGGGTTGCGGCTCTATTCTATTTCGAGATGCATCAGGCATATATCAAAAACGGTATCCAGAAGGCCATCTCGAGTCCGCAGCTGGAAGAGAATACAACTGCTCTCTCTATCTGGAAGAGTTTTCCGGGAAAGAAAAATGTACGGAGAAGGGTATGGTTAAAACATTTTGATTAGCGAACAGCCAAATGCGAACAGCGAACAGCGAACAGCGAAATGCGAATAGCATACTGATAACCGGAGCAAGTGGATTTATTGGCAGTCATCTTGTAGAAGAAGGCCTGGCCGGGGGATACGAGGTATATGCAGGCGTCCGCAAATCGAGCTCACTGGAATACCTTCAGGATCCTCGAATCAACATCATCACCCTGGATTTCTCATCCATCGGCCGGCTGAAAGCTGATTTGACAAGATACCTGGAAGAGGGACTTCGATTCGACTACATTATCCACAATGCAGGGATTACAAAAGCTGGCCGGGAAAAGGATTACAAACAGATCAACGTTCACATTACGGAAGATTTTGTTGAAGCACTGATGGAGTTGAACATGATTCCCGAAAAGTTTATCTTTATGAGCAGTCTGGCTGCTTGCGGTCCTGGAGATTCGCAAACAATGGATCCGATATCCCCTGATGATAAACCAAATCCGATAGACGCTTATGGAAAGAGTAAACGTGAAGCAGAATTGTTTCTCAGTTCCCAATCCGGATTTCCTTACCTGATATTCAGGTCTACAGGTGTTTACGGTCCCAGGGAGAGAGATTACTTTCAGTATATGAGGAGTTTGAAAAGAGGATTGGAACTCTATATCGGAAGCAAAGAGCAACGACTGAGTTTTATCTACATCAAAGACCTGGTAAGATTGATTTTTGAATCTCTGACCTCTGCACATATTCGCAAGGCATGGTTGGCCTCCGACGGGAAAAGCTACACATCAGAAGAGTTTGCTGCGATCGTAAAAAGTGCTTTGCAAACAAAAACACGATCATTTGTGATCCCTGTCCAACTGATCAGGGCGCTAGCTGCCGCTGTTAAATACCTTCCCCTAAATACGTACCGGATCCCATATCTGAACCGTGAAAAGCTGGCCATCATGACCAGCATGAACTGGCAATGTGACTCTTCAGCCTTGTATCGTGATTTTGGATTTACTGCTGAGTATGATCTTCAATCCGGGATCCGGGAAACCCTTAGCTGGTATCATGCCAATCAATGGCTATAAAAAAAGGCTGCCATCGGCAGCCTTTTTTTTTGATGAAGGATAAAGTTAGTTTTTATCCCAGAATAGTTTTGTGCTAACGAGATCTCCACCGATAGCAGCAGCAGCTGCAGAACGGTTTGCAGGATTTAAGGTTTGTTCTGCAGCTGGATAGGTTAATCTCAACGGTAGAACACTGAAGGCATCAGGAGGAGGAATAAGAACAGGATAGTCTAACATCCGGTATGCAGTCCAACCTTCAAATCCGCGATTAAAGAGCCCGATCCATTTTTGCATTCCGATTTTCTCTTTCCATGTACCGGTTGCGGTTGCATAGGCAACTTTCGGATTTGCCAGGTAAGCTGCAGCCTCTGCAGCAGTACCTCCCCAGAACTCGATGGAAGCTGTAATGGCTTTCTCATACCACTCTGTAGCAGTCCCGCCTACATTGAAACCTCTCTCGGCACCTTCTGCCAATAAGAAATAAACCTCGGTTAAATCAAAATAATCAAACGGGAAAGTAGCCGCGGTGATTGGATCGGCTACATGCGAAAATGCAGTGTAATCGTTCTGTACACCATAAATTCCTCCGACATACGCTGGAGGTTCGCCGGTCAGGGTCATATACAACGGCCTTCTGGGATCCTCTAGTTCGTTCATATAATCCACCAGCGTGTTGGCAATTACGAAATCCTTTCTGCCGCTGAGAACCAGATTCTCATTAACAGGATTCGTATGGGGCTGAGAACTCATATAAGCCATCAACGCGTTATCTGCCTGAGACATGATAACGCCGGCCGCAACAGCTCCTTCAACCGTTGATTGGGCCAGTGCGGGGTCGACATCAGATAGAAGCATACCCATCCTTAATTTCAGGGAATTGGCAAATTTAGCCCACTTTGCTACATCGCCATGATTCATATTATCGGCAGCGCCAAAACTAGCTTGTGCCTGATCCATGTTTCCAATTGCTGCATTAAGTCTGACAAGCAGATCCTTGTATATGGTAAGGCCATCATCGTATGCAGGCAGAATGATATCCGGATCTAATGCTTCGGTATAGGGTACATTCCCAAACGTTTCAACAAGTACAGCATAGGAGTAAACAGTCAGGACCTCAATAATAGCAAGTTTATTTGGCAAGACTTGCGGTGCGTCGCCTACAAGCTGTCCTTGTTCCTGGATCACTGCTGCAGATTCCTTCAAATTCATCAGAACATCCCGGTAGAGAGCATTCCACCAGTTACCTGGAATTGCCCGGTCACCGAGTTCATAGTTAGCTTCATCAGTATAGGTACACTCAGTCCAATGCTGAACAAACAAACGGAAATTGTTTCGGTTCACATTTGGAGTAACCATGATGTTGGAAAGAGACAACTGGGCTCCTGTAAATAATGATTCTCCGGGAACGGTCGTTGGATCTTTGGTGTTAACATTTAACTCCTCAAGTTTCTTACATGAAGAAACCAGCAGGAGGATCAATATAATTGCTAATATATTTCTCATAATTTTTTATATTAGAAGGTGAATTTTAAGTTCAGAGTAAAATCACGGGTGGTGGGTAGTGGCCCGGTTGAATACCCTTGCAGGTTTCCTGCTCCCAAGCCTGATTCAGGATCGGCATGAGGCATGTTTTTAAACAGTATCGCAACGTTTGAGGCCACAGCTGTCAGGGTTATCCCCGTAATGAACGTTTTCTTCAATACCTTGGGAGGAATGGTATAAGATAAGGAGATATGCCGCAATTTGATATAACTTGCGTCATAAACAAAGGCATGATTCGGAAGCCCTCTTCTATACCCGAAAGCGCCATAGTTGGAGGCGGCTATCCTGGTTGTATTGACCTGTCCATTCTCATTTACACCTTCATTGATAAATCCACCGCAGTCTGAAGCATATGTTCCATCTGGGTTATATGTAAGTGGATTTCTGACCGGATTCCCGAGATCGTTTATAAAATCAGTCTCTTCAGGCAAACCGGTTGCACTTCCATAATACATGTCAAGCGAGAAGACATCTCCACCACTTTGAAAATCGAACAAGACGCCTAATGACCAGTTTTTATAGGTAAGGGTGTTTAATATACCACCTTGCCAATCTGGATTTACGTCTCCGATCACATAATCATTTGTAGATGTTTTCAGATATTGACCGTTCGTTGAATCGATCACTTTTTCTCCGGTAACATCATGATAAATATAATCATTACCGTAAATCACACCATAAGGTTGTCCAACCATGGCATTGACGGAAACTCCTCCCTGGAATCTTCCAAGCTGCAAGTTTTCAACGCCTTCCAGTAAGCTAACAACTTCATTGTAGTTCTTAGACCAGTTCAGCGCGATATCCCATCTAAAGTTTTTAGTTTTAAATGGTGTTGCACGAAGGATAATTTCGATTCCTTTATTTTGAATTTCACCTGCATTGATTATTTTGATGTTATAACCGGTGCTGGTTGAAACCGGGAGCGGTAGAATCTGATTAACCGTATTGGTCTTATATAGAGCCAGGTCAAAACCAAGCCTTCTGCCTAGGAAGTACATTTCAAGACCACCTTCTATGCTTTTGGTTATTTCTGGTTTCAGATCAGGGTTTTTCTGTGTAGTCGGAACCGCTGTCGTCAAACTGTTAAATGGTGATAATACGAGATAATTATCAATGAGTTGATCAAATCCCGGGCTATTACCAACCTGTGCATAACCCAACCTGATTTTTCCAAAGGAGAGCCATTTTGCATCAGGTATAATCTGAGAAAAGATGAAACTTCCGGTAACTGAAGGATAATAGTATGAATTATTATCTTCAGGCAACGTTGAAGATTGGTCTCTTCTGATCGTACCATCCAGATATAGGTAGTTTTTAAATCCTAACGAAGCGCTTGCGTAAATTCCATAAACCCTCACTGTTGAAGCAAGTTCCTTTGGAAGTGGCAGGGGACCGGCACTGTTTTGTAATGAATAGAGCTCAGGAACGGCCAAACCACCACTGGTTGCAGATATCAAACGGCTATACTTTGTCTGTCTGATATTCATCCCCAATATCGCTTTCAGGTTAAAGGATTTCGACAAATTTTTATTGAAGTTAGCCATTACATCGTAATTATACTCGCTGAAGGTGATATCCCTTCTCATGTATCCGGATTCCTGAGTGCTTCTGCCTATACTGCCATCAGGTCCGGTGCCAATGCCAAATCCGGCGGGCACACTACCAACAGCTCTTCTTTCTTCCTGAAGTTCGGCGTATGTATCAACAGAAAACCGGCCAAAAATGTTCAGCCATTCAGCGATTTTATATGTAGCGGACACATTGCCGATAAAACGATTCCGCTTATCGGTTTCATAGTTCTGATATCGGGTCCAGTAGGGATTATCCCAGTAAATCGGAAACGCAACGGATGGGTCGATATAATTCCAGGTTACGTTACGCTCTGTAAGATCGTACATATCCTTCTGCTGAAGAATATCAACGTTGGTTTGCCACCATTGACGGAACATTCCCATGATGTTGTCATTATACCCTGTTGAATTACGCCCTTTAGCATTTAAAAGAGAATAGGTCCCGTATCCTGAAACAGTTAATCGTTTGTTTACTTTCCAGGTTCCACTCAACATGACATTGTTTTTAGTCAGCTTGCTGTTAGGCAGCAATCCCGATTGAGTAAAGTTTGTATAGGATAATCTGTAGTTTCCGTTTTTGAACGCATTCTCAATTGAAAGTGTATTAGTAAAAGTTAACGGTTTCTCAAAAAAGGTGATGGGACCGTTTTTAGCATTTATCCATGGTGTGGCTTTGAGGTAATTCGGAGATTCAGGGTCGACAGCGTCCCATTGATAAACCATCAGGCTAGGATCGAATACGTAAGTTCCATAAGAAGCATCTTCAGAAGTTACAACCCAATACGTTTTTTCACTGTCTGGACTTGTCGGATCAGTTGTTATCCTTGGTCCAGTTCCAGGGGGGTTGATCCATCGCTCGTACCAGGAGAAATTATTAGAACCCGGCATCGAATCATAGTAATTCCCATAACCTGCGCCGTATTGATCCTGATAAGTAATCATTGTTGATTTATCAACAAAACCTATCGTTGCACTGGTGTTGAAGGTAACTCCGGCACCTCTTCTTTCGCCAGCTGCTAATTTCTTTTTTCCTTTCTTTGTTGTGATCATGATCACGCCGTTTGCAGCCCTTGAACCGTACAGTGCAGTTGCAGCAGCTCCTTTCAATACGTTAATGGATCCGATGTCTTCCGGATTGATATCCGAAGCAGCATTACCAAAGTCGTAGCTGGTCCCTCTGGCCTGTTCTTGAGAACGAGTGTTCGTCACTTCATTATTTACAGGAACACCATCAATAATAAATAAGGCCTGGTTGTTGCCCGTCAATGATTTGTTCCCCCTTAACAGAATATTGGAAGAACCACCCATATTCGTGGTTGTGGTTATTTGCAGACCTGCAACTTGTCCTTGTAAGGAATTAATAAAGTTATCAGTCTTGACTATGTTAACTTCGTCACCTGATACTTCCTGTGTTGAGTATCCAAGGGACTTTTTTTCACGGGGAATACCAAGAGCAGTGACCACCACTTCATCCATAAACAGGACATCCGTCTCCATCGAAATGTTGACGACATTGGATTCACCCAGAGTAATCTCCAGCGGTTTCATCCCGACATAGGAGAAAACGATCACTTTGTACTGTTCCGGAACAGAAAGGGAGTATTTCCCATCCACATCTGTTGAGGTACCCAGGGTAGTTCCTTTCACCACTACGGTCACCCCTGGTATCGGGGTGTTATCCTCCGCAGAGGTCACTACCCCGGTAATGACACGTGTCTGTGCAAGAACTCCTTGCAGTCCTATAAAGAACAGGAGAGCAAGGATCATCGTAAATTTTCTCATAACTGTTGATTTTGGTTTATAAACGGTTTAATAATCAGTGAAATTTGCAAATAGAAATACTGTAAGGTTCCTGACCTAACCTCACAATATGATAATATATTGAGTTTGTTTCTGAACTAATCAACTGCAAATATTATGCAATAATAAATGAATCCAATGCAATTATAATGATTAACTTCGGTGAAAAAAAATTTTTTAATAAAAATTTGATCAAAAATGCAAAAATTAACTCATCCTGCGTAAAAATATCCCAAAAAGAATCACCAATAAGATATATAAGGCTGTTGATATCCATGAAATGTCGGGCCGGAACAGGTGGAATGCAGCAATCAGGAGTGTGGGAATAGTGAAAAGGTAGTAGCCTGTGCGTCGTAGTTTCCACATGAAAATAACGCCGGTGAAAGCGATAACATAGAGCATGAATCCACATAGAAACAGCAGGATGACCTCGCCCGATACCCAGCTTTTATCCGGGACATACTGAACGATAAGTTCCGTAATCCATCCGGTGTAAAAGAGAGCCAGGATAAAGAGAGCAGCCAGGCATCCGTATAAGATCCAGGAGAAGATACAAAGAGCAGATAGCCATAACGGGCGTCCGGAGGTTTCGGTTTGTGTCATTTCAATGCATGTGTTTCATTTGGGTACTATATAATATGATGAATAACCCGCTAAAGAGAAGATCGAGGATAGAGGGACTCTGTAGGTTCAGGAAATACATCGGTGCGATCAACAACAAGATCTGTGCGATCGTATAGAGATGAAATCCCACTTTCCGGAGCCGCCACATCATGATGGCACCGGCGAAAGAGCCGGAATTAAGTAGCGCCGTGATCAGGAAGAACCCAGGGGTAGATGACAGAAATACCTCCATGCCAGGCAGTCCGAATTCCTCTCCAATCTCTTCAGCTAATACCAGGAAAGCATCAAAGAAGGAGGCGATGAAGAGGCTGGAAAAGACATTCAGACCACTTCCGATGAAGGTGAGAATGCATAGGATCGATAGCATCTGAGGCCGCTTAGGCGTTGATGGTATCGTGGGCGGCTGAGGATGCTCTTCCATCAAATGGATTTCAGATTAACTGAAGTTTGACTTATCTCCGCTATATTCCGATTTCCCAAAACCCAGAATCGGGAGGAAAATGAACCTCAGGAAGAAGAGACCCACTGTAAAAGCCTCATCTTTCCCAAAGCTTTTTGAGAGGCCATTCAGGATGATGATGTAGATCACAATATTAGCTATTGGAATGAACATCAGCAGAAAAAACCACCACGGCTTTCCGGCGATCTTGATCACCATCAGGTAGTTATAGATTGGGATTATGGCTGCCCAGCCAGGCTCACCGGCTTTTTCAAGCACAAACCAGAGGGCAACGATCTCCAGCACCATGATAGAGAATCCAAAGATCATAATTGGAATCATAGCAGCCACGCTCAAGGCAATCCATGCAGAATCTTCCATAACGTTAAGGTTTAAAGTTTATCAAAAATATAAATTAATTGCCATGGATTGTCATCAATTGCCATTATATTGCCATTGATTGCCATACATTGCCATTGATTGCCATGAATCTCCCTCGTCCCTCATCCCTTATTCTAGGCTTCCGACCAGTGTCTCTACCTCCTCCAGGATCTCGCACGACTTTACCAGATCCTTCATTTTATTGTGATCGGGATAGAGGGGGCGGTCTATATCCAGGAAATCTACATGCCTCCGAACCACCTCTTTCGCTTTGGTTGTACCCGCTCCGAAAGTATACTCCCTGAAATCGAGAGCCTGGGCCGCTGCCATCAATTCAATTCCCAGAATCCCATAAGCGTTGTCGAGGATCTGGAAATTCTTCAATGCGGTGTTCATACCCATCGAAACAAAGTCTTCCTGATCGGCTGCAGCCGGGATCGATTGAACAGAGGCCGGAGCAGAAAGGATTCGTTGCTCTACAATCTGCATATCGGCGGTATACTGACTGAGCATCAATCCGCTAAACATACCTGCTCCTTTGGTCAGGAATGCGGGCAGCCCGACACTCAAGGCCGGATTGTTCAACCGGTTCATCCGGCGCTCCGACATCACGCTCACCATAGTAACCACAGCTCCGGCCATATCCATCGGAACCGAAACTGGTGATCCCTGGAAATTGGCTCCCGAGAGCTGAATATTCTCATCCGGGAAGAACACCGGATTGTCTCCTACACCGTTCAGCTCAATCTCAACCTGCGAACGGGCATAAGCCAGTGCATCGTGAGCAGCTCCGATCACCTGGGGAGTGGAACGCATCGAGTAAGCATCCTGTACCTTGCATTTGATCTTTCCTTCAAAAAGATCGCCACCGGTAACACACTTCAAAATAGAGGCTGCACTGCGAATAGCGCCTTTGAATCCTCTTATCTCATGCAGTTTGGGATAGTAGGGCCTCATGTTTGCCTTCATCGCTTCAAGCGACATGGAAGCAGCGATCTCTGTCTGTTTTAGCCACCTGTTCGTGTCGTAAATAAAGATAGCGCTCATGGCTGTCAGAACATTCGATCCGTTTATGGTTGCCAGGCCATCGCGTGCCTGTAAACCCGGAACCGGAATCCCGGCTCTGTCGAGGGCCTCTTGGCCGGAAAGGAACTCTCCATTGAAGTATGCGTGCCCTTCACCCATCATCAGCAATGCGATTTGCGACATAGGAGCCAGGTCCCCGCAAGCGCCAACAGAGCCTTTGACACAAACATATGGTGTCACACCCTTGTTGAGCATATCGAGCAGCGTTTGTGTTATCTCCAGACGGCTCCCTGAGTTTCCATGAGCATGCACATTGATTCGGCCAAGCATAGCTCCTCGCACCCATTCGATCGGCATCGCATCACCCATACCAGCAGCATGATTGTAAACCAGGTATTTCTGAAAATCTTTGACCTGGTTGTCATTAAGAACCACTTCGGAAAACTCTCCGATACCTGTGTTGACACCGTACATGATCTCACGTGCATCAATCTTCTTTTCGAGCATAGCACGGCATTTATGAATCCGCTCAACCGCTTCGGGGTGAAGTTCTGCTTTCTCGTTGTGCCGGGATACGTTAACCACATCTTCAATGGTCAAACCCGAACCTTTGATAACGAAAGTCATACGTTTTTTTTTATCGCAGTTGATCAGTTAGATTGGTTGCAGGAATTGTTTCTTGCTCACCGGTTTCCATGTTCTTTAGGGTAACTTTTCCAGATGCCATTTCATCCTTCCCTGCCAGCACCACAAAAGGAATCCGCTTCCGGTTGGCATAATCAAGTTGTTTCTTCAGCTTGACAGCTTCAGGATAGATCTCTGAAGGTATCCCTGCTTCCCGGATTGAGGAGATCTGCTTCAGGCAAAAGCGCTCCTCTTCAAACCCAAAATTCACAAAGAGAACACGGGTGGTTGATTGAAGCGTTTCCGGAAAGAGCTTCAGGTTCATCATCACATCATAAATCCGGTCGGCTCCGAATGAGATGCCTACGCCGGATAATCCCGGTAATCCAAATACTCCGGTCAGGTCATCATACCTACCCCCCCCACAAAGACTTCCAATATCGGTATGGAGAGCCATGACCTCAATGATGGTTCCGGTGTAGTAATCCAGTCCACGGGCCAGTCGCGTAGCGAACTCAAATTTATTCTTGACGGTCAGCTCTTTGAGACATCTCATTACAGTGCAAATCTCTTCCATGCCTTGCTTCCCAACTTCAGAATGACTGAAGAGCTCCTCCAGTAACTGTTTTTTCTCTTTAATCTTACCCTGTAGTTCAAGGAGAGGTTGGAGTTTCGTGATGGCAGTTTTCGAGAGACCTCTGTTGGCCAGTTCAGCGTTGACTTTCTCAAGACCAACCTTCTCAAGTTTATCAATGGCCAGGGTAATATCGGTAAGTTTATCAGCAGCTCCTATGGATTCCGCGATTCCGGATAAAATTTTCCTGTGGTTCAGGTTGATGACAACAGGTACCTTCAACCGGCAAAATATATCATCAATGATCTGCACCAGTTCCACTTCATTTAGCAATGAATTGCTTCCGATCACATCCACGTCGCATTGAGAAAACTCACGGTATCTTCCTTTCTGCGGACGGTCGGCCCGCCAGACAGGCTGAATCTGATACCGCTTGAATGGGAAGGAAAGTTCATGTTGATGTTGTACCACAAAGCGGGCTAACGGAACAGTGAGGTCGTAGCGAAGTCCTTTTTCGGTAATTTGTTGAGTGAGATCGTGAATCGTAAATCGTGAATCGTGAATCGAGTCCGATGACTTGGTCACATGTTCACCTGGTAACCCGGTCACTCCTTTCAGGTAATCCCCGGAATTCAGAATCCTGTAAATCAACCTGTCTCCCTCTTCCCCGTATTTTCCCAGCAGCGTGGAGAGATTCTCCATCGCCGGTGTCTCGATCGGTTGATAACCGTATAGCTCAAAAACAGATCGTACAGTATCGAAGATGTAATTTCTTCGGACCATCTCTCCGGGAGGAAAGTCCCGGGTGCCTTTGGGGATGGAAGGTTTCTGAACAGTCATGCTTGAGATTTTGGACAAAGATAATACTATTGCACATCATTGCACAAGATTGCACATCATTGCACAATAGTGCTATCATTATTTTTCCCCCTTCACCACATCACCACTACACCATGGCACCACATCACCACTACACCATGGCACCACATCACCACATACTTATTAAACTAACTCTATTCTCAATCGTCTGAAAATATCCTGAATATACTCGGTGGTTTCAGTTGCTCCTTCCTTCGGCGCCCAGGAAGCGAAGTTTTTGTCGTCGATCGGAGAGTAAGGACCATCTTTTACTTCGTAGACAATGGTACCTGGTTCCAGCGCGTAGATAGCATGATAGATCCGCTCGGCGATCTCAGCGCCAAAGGAGCCTTGTTTGGGATCAACGATCATGTGGCCGGCGATCTCTCCATGGTTGTCAAATTCCACTACCAGCAAACGTCCACGGAGTACAGTGAAGACTTCCCGTTTATCCGGATCTTCGTGTTTGTGCGGCTGGATATAACTATATGGTTCAATAGCATTCAACAGCCGTTGAAGCCTGTCGGAATATTCTTTGTGAAAGTTGTAGTTCATTCGTCTCCGGGGAGATTCTTTCGCTTGTTGACTGACGCAGTCAAGAAGAGCTTGGTCAATTCTGATCATGGGTAAAAGTCATTAAGTCATTAAGGTCATTAGGGGAAATGATAGCTGGATAACCGGATGCCGGATGACTGGATACTTGAATCTAATCACATTATCCTGTAATCAGCGCCTCTATTTTTGCGGTTTCTGTTTCCCAGGAGTAGTTTTTAAGAACAAATTGGAGCCCTTTTTCACCAATGGAGGCAGCAGAATCTTTGTCTTTCAGCAAGGTGAGGATATGATGTGTATACTCCTGCGGTGTTTCTCCTACAAGGATCTCCTCTCCCGGTTTGGCATTCAGCGCCTGATTGGCCAGGGATGAGGTGATACACGGAATCTTCATCGCCATCGCTTCCAGGAGTTTATTTTGAAGTCCGGTTCCAAGCTGCATGGGTGCGATAAAGATCTTTGCCCGGGCGTATGCTTCACGCATGTCGGGGACCCATCCGCTTACTTCAACATGAGGTGACCGTAAAACCATCACGCGCATAGTAGGGCTCGTGCCGGCAATAAGAACTCTCAGATCGGGTCTCTTTTCGAGTACCAGTGGAAGAATCTTATTGACAAGGAATTCAGCTGCATCGATGTTGGGAGGATACCCCATGTTGCCAGTGAAAACCAGGTCGTACTCTTTCTCCCGTGTTAAGGGATGGAAAAAATCGGTGTCGACACCGTTAGCAACCACTACGATTTTCTCTTTTTCCGGATGGGGAATGAGGTCGCGATCGGGATAGGAGATGATGATCTTATTATTGAACTGATCAAATGCCATTCGTTCATAATCCATTAGTCGTTGAGACTCAAGTCTCAGGAATGGACGCATGAAAACAGAAGATGTCGCCAGCCGGCGTTCCACTCCAACGGAGAAGACATCCTGGTAATCAAGGGTCTTGTCGATTGGTAAATCGTTAACGTATTCCGCCATCCGGATCAGCTGGCAGAAGATATGATCAGGCTGATACTTTTTAATCAGGGAGTGGATGATCTTTTGGGTAGATTTATTATAATAATATCCTACCTGAAGAGGTTTGCCGGTGAATAAAGCTCTTGCGATATTACTGATGATAGTCGGTTTCGAGATCGGAATGATGTGTACAGCTGAAGCGTATTTACTCAATACCGGGATGGCATCATCATGCAAGACACCTTCGTTGAGTGCGCATATGATGATTTCATGGTGTTTCGAAAGGTGCGTGATTTGGTGGAATGCCCTTAGTTTATCACCTTTCTCAGTTGGATAAGGAACTCGTGCTAATAGAAAAAATAGTTTCATGAAGGTCGCTTCAACCCGACAAAAATAACAAAAACCGAATTATCCTGTTAGTTGTTTATAAAAAGTGACCAGTTCACGGATAATCCGGCGCCGGTCGTATGAAGTTTCGATCAGTTTTCTTGCCTCTCTCCCCAGTTTTCCGGTTCGCTTTTCATCTGTGACACACAATGATATCAGGTCGACAAATTCACACACAGCATTGGCGATCAGAATATTTCCCCCGTTTGTATAATCAATACCCTCAGCTCCTATTCGTGTGGAAACAACTGCTCTCCCGGCTGCCATCCCTTCAATGATCTTGATCCGGATACCGCTGCCTGAGAAAAGAGGGACAATCATGATATGATGGGAGTCCATGAACTCCCTGGCATCTTCAACCTCTCCAACCACGACCACCCCCGGAATGTTCATCCGTAGCATCCAGGAAGGCATCTCCCGTCCGGCCAGGTAGAATCTCAGATAGGGAAATTCGTTGCGCAGATCAGGCCATACATTGTGCAGAAACCACTTGATCCCTTCTGCATTCGGGATCCAGTTCATCGCCCCGATGGAGAACAACGTAACAGGTCCTATATGACTTTCAGGAACCGGATTTTTGTCAAGATCGATTCCGAAGGGAACAGCAATTATAGACGTGGGACGTGAGACGTGAGACGTGAGATGTTTAAAGTAATCGGCATCCTTCTCCGTAATCGCGGCTATTCCATCCACCTGTTTGACCACTTGATGTTCGTAACTTCTGAGTGTCCTGGCCAGATGCCGGATGTACCATCTTTTCAACGGATTCTGTGTAGTTTCAGCCACCCGCGACCAGATCCGGTGTTCAATGTTGTGCGCCCGCAAGACTACCTTTGCCCCGGAGTATTCCCTGACGGTCTCCATATAGGGAGCGACAAAGAGTGTTTCGAATTGAACCACGTCATAGTCATCAGCTTGCAGGATCCCGATCAGCCTTTTTCTCATCGCTTTGGAAATGAATCTCTCAACATGGTATGATCTTCCAGTGAAGAGGTTCAGGAATGCAGGCAGAGGCTTGATCCGAAGATCCACATCGATTAACTCGATCCCTGTTTTCTCTTTGTATTCCTGTGGGATCTCTTCCGGGCGGATGTTGTATTTAAAGGAGTTGACAGCAAGCACTTTCACTTTGTGTCCTTCATTGATCAATCCCTCAATGATCATATTCATGGCAATGGGTCCACCCTCTTTCGGAGGCCAGGGGGATTTGTTGCTGATAATCAAAATGTTCATACTTGCTGTTTCGTTGGGATCCGGAGGAACTTACGTATCAGTTTTATCCAGGTATCAACATCAAACAAAGAGGCATCGATGGTGGCTTTGTAGGTAAGAAAGATCCCTATCGGGAGCAATATCAAAGGGGCGATCCACATGCCCTGCCAGGCGGGAAGAACACCTTCGGCCGTATATTTTTCGCCGGTAAAAGAGACAATCCAGAAGAGTACAAAAAATATCGTGGCCACCACGGCAGGCATCCCCAATCCCCCCTTGCGGATGATAGCCCCCAGTGGAGCGCCGATGAAAAAAAGCAGGAAACAGGCGATGGAGAATGTGAACTTTTTTTGCATGACGATCTCGTGCTTGTGCAGCAACTTTGATTTGCTGTAGATGTTCCTGTCATGCAAGATGATCTTCTCCTTCATTAATTTCGATGATGCTTTGGCTGCCTGAGTGATAGAGTACCAGTCTTTGCGATCGAAATTCAACAGAAGAGCATGTTGAAAACTGTCCAACGCATTGGGATTAAGAATCGTTGAGGTATCAAGCCGTGAGTAAAAAGTATAATTGGTATGTGAGGCTCTGTGGTAGGCGCCTCTTTGTCTCTCCACCTCCTTCTTGATCGAATCGATTGAGAACTGCAGCTTCCGGATGTTCTGCATCTCATAATTCTTGGTAAAGAGGGCCTCATCAGTTCGTGTTAGCTTAAAAGCGGAGAGGTCGAATAGTTGATTCTGCTCCCGGAATTTTGTACGTTGAAAGGGCCGGGTCACTTCATGGTATCGCATGTTGACGCGCTCTTCGTAATTCATGCCGTTATAGAGATGAAAGACAAGGTATCGTTTGTCGGGCGACAGCTCCATCTTTCCCCACTCGGCAGTTGTAACTGAAATATTCCCCTGACGTTTTGTGTGGTCGTAGATCATTACATCCCGGATGGTATTCCCATCCTTCTCCTTTTTTCCAACCCGGATCACATATCCTTCAATGCCATCATAGAAGACACCGTTTTTCAGGTTAAAAGCCAGCTTTTTCGACCTTACATCGTAGAGCAGGGAAAGAAACTTCAGGTTAGCTTCAGGCAGGATAACATTGGAAAAATAGAATGCCAGCCCGCTTATCAATATAGATACAATGATCAAAGGAGCCATGACCCTCCGCAGTGAGATCCCGGCAGCTTTCATGGAAACCAGTTCGTAATGCTCACCCAGGTTGCCAAATGTCATCAGTGATGAGAGAAGGATGGCCAGAGGCAGGGCAAGAGGAACAAAGGTAGATGAGGCATAAAAAAGCAGTTTAAATATGATATACCACTCCAGCCCTTTCCCAACCAGGTCGTCGACGTATTTCCACAGGAACTGCATCAACAGGATGAAAAGAGAAATAAAGAAAGTAAGGATAAGAGGTCCCAGGTAGGACTTCAGGATGAACCAGTCCAGTTTTTTCATCAACAATGGGGAATTCTATACAAAGATAGCGATTGTTTAATTAGTAGACCCTCTCCACTGATTAGCCATTCCTATATGTTCTCACTTGGGCAGGATGTAGTGAATTTCTGCATCCGGGCCAAGCGGTAAACCCAAAACCAGCCAGGCCACTAACAGCAAAATCCATAAGATCAGGAAAGCGATGGCATAGGGAACCATCGTAGCAATAATGGTTCCGATACCTGCTTTTGGATCATATTTCTGGATAAAAGCAATGATCAGTGCAAAGAAACTCATCATCGGAGAGATCACATTGGTCACACTATCGCCTATACGATACACAACCTGTGACAACTCTGGCGAATACCCCATGATCATAAACATAGGAATAAAAACCGGGGCAAGGATAGCCCATTTGGCTGATGCACTTCCCATCAGCATGTTGATGGAAGCAGCAAGCAGGGTAAATAGGATCATTAAAGGAATCAGTCCGATGTCGGCAGAAATCAGGAGATTGGCGCCTTTTACAGCCAGAATTATTCCAAGATTGCTCCACTTGAAATAGGCTACAAACTGAGCTGCAAAAAATACAAGAACGAGATACACGGCCAGTGTTTTCATAGAGGAAGCCATCCCTTTCATAACATCTGAATCATTTTTAAATGCTCCCGTTGTAAATCCATATGCAAGACCCATCGCACTGGCCGTAATAAACAACATAGCGACCACTCCGCGGATCAGTGGTGAACTGAGCATTCCTCCGTCACTTCCCCTGAAATAACCGTCTTCGGGTATGACCCCGATAAGGGTTATGGTTAGAATGGCTATCAGTGTAAGGAAAGCCATTAGTAACCCTTTTTTCTCTTTTCTTGTAAGTTTATCGAGAGACTTGTCTTTCTCTTCAGCCTCACCGGTATAGTTACCCAGTCTTGGTTCAACAACCTTTTCAGTGATAAATGTACCTGTAAAAGCAATGACAAAGGTGGATGCGACCATAAAGAAGTAATTGGCGGTAGGATTTACTATATATGTAGGATCAAGAATTCTGGCTGCTTCCTGAGACAATCCGGCCAGCAAAGGGTCCACGGTCCCCAAAACCAAATTGGCGCTGAATCCACCTGACACACCGGCAAATGCTGCAGCCATACCGGCGATAGGGTGTCTGCCAACAGCCAGGAAGATCACACCGGCGAGCGGTATTAACAAAATATATCCAACATCCGATGCTACATTCGATAAGATGCCTGCAAAAACAATTACAAACGTCAGCAAATGCCTGTGAGAATTCAAAACCAGCATTCGAATCACAGCGCTTATCAGTCCACTCTGTTCAGCAATACCGATACCGAGCATGGCTACCAGTACAATTCCCAGGGGGGCAAATCCCGTAAAATTATCCACCATTTCAAGCAGAACACGATGAATCCCATCATGGGATAAAAGATTAACCGGCCTGATAATTTCATTGGTTCCCGGATGAATAACTTCCCATCCCAACACATGACCTACAGCTGACAATACCAGTGCAGCCAGTGCGAATAAAGCAAAAAGTGTGGCCGGATGCGGTAACGCATTACCAGCTCGTTCCGTCCAATCCAACATCCGCTGAAATATCCCCGCCCTATTCTTTGACATATCCATCTTCGTTTGTCACTTGTGTGCTCTGATTCGTTCCCATCATCTTTGCGTAGAATGCTTTTTCTCCGGTATTCTCTAATTCATTAATCCTCTTTTTCATTTGCGAAACACCGTACTCTTTCTGTTTCCGGAAGTGAATAAACATAGCTGCTAAGTTCACTGCCGTTTCAATCCCTTTTGGATTTCTGAAGAGCAGGGTAAAAAACATTTTCCAATAATAAAATCCGGTTGCCGAATTAAAACCGGCCTTCCTGCAAACTATGAGGAATGAACGCATATAACGTAGCCATGTCCTGAAATTTGGCGTATACTTATAGTGAGATCTGAAATTCAACCCGGTAAAAACAACCCGCTTGTAATAATTCGAAGGTTCATAAATGACACGGATAACCTGAACAAAGTTCTCAAGAACCTCCCGGCGTGGTATCAGGGTGATAAAGTTCAAACCACTTGTAGATTGATCAATATCATGTTCGCCAACTGATTGGGATGCCTGGTGAAAAAGCCTGCCTTCAGATTCCAGACGACGGGTTAACTGAGTATTTGGCAGTGCGTAAAGCAGCCCGATCATGGCCATGCAGATTCCCGATTCCTGGATGGAATTGATCATAATATCTGCAATCTGTTTGCTTTCACTGTCGAAACCAATAATGTATCCTCCATTACTCACAATCCCGTATGACAGGAGTTTTCTGACAGCAGCTGCGATCGGTTTGTTTATATTCTGGATTTTCTTATTCAGTTTCAGCGTTTCATTTTCGGGCGTTTCGATACCCAGAAACACATACCGGAGATCAATATCTTTCATTAACTCAAGCAATTCCTCATCATCGGCCAGGTTAATAGTGGCTTCGGCAGAAAAATAAAACGGATACCCGTGGTTTTGAGTCCATGTTTTTATTTCACACAGGAGCTCTTTGATCTTTTTTTTATTCGCGATGAAATTATCATCAACGATGTCAATATGCCCCCGGTAACCTAAATCGTATAGGGATTGAAGTTCTTTAATCACCTGTTCATTCGACTTAAACCGGGGTATCCGGCCAAATAACTCAATGACATCGCAGAATTCGCAATTAAGGGGACACCCTCTGATAACCTGAAGACCAATCATGATATAATTCCGGAAATCGATCAGGTCATATCTGGGTACCACAGCGTCAAGCATATTGGCTTTCTCCGGGGAAAAATATCTCCCGCTTTTTGCCCCCTTCTGCAAATCGTTCAGGAACATGGGAATGGTCACCTCTCCTTCACCCAGAACTAAAAAGTCGGCCTCATGGTATAAATCCGGCTGTGAAGTCGGATCAGGACCACCAACCACCACCAGACGGTCAAGATCATGTGCCCGCCGGATGAAATTAAGGATGCCATCCTGTTGAGGAAGCATTCCCCCGGTACATACAATATCAGCCCATTTCAAATGGTCATCCAGCAAGGATTCAACATTCTCGTCAATTAACCTGAATGTCCAGTGCTGGGGAAAGAGTGCAGCCACCGTCAGCAAACCAAGAGAGGAAGCCGGGTATTTTGCCCCAACTACATCACAAACTTCCTTGTAATTCCAGAAACTAAATCCCGAGAATTTTGTTTGAACAAGAAGGCATTTAGTGCGCCCTCCGTATAAATCCATCATTGATATCCCGCATCACTAAATAATCCGCCAAAGATACATGAAAATCAATCACATAAGCTCGTCGAGATTATTTTCCTCTTTACCGTGTTGGAAATCAGGTTTGTCAATCACTCTTTCCCTCGTTTCGCTCGATGCCGGATACCGGATGCCTGATAAAAATATCATCCGGATTTACGATTTATAATTAATGAGGGAAGACCAGGTATACATATGTGTTGAATTTAGTCCAGGATACACCTAACACTAAACGCATTCGCCCGGTAACTGGGATAATATGACACCGAGTAGTTTTGTTCATTC
>CAZTSX010000022.1:20321-35919 GCA_964616825.1 uncultured Prolixibacteraceae bacterium | reverse complement strand
CATATTGTTTTTATACCCGAACTCCACACCGGAAGCCGACCAGGGATCGAACTCCCCGTAAATGAAGATCATTTTAGGGTCCTCCTCTCGAATGAATTTGAATACCTTTTTATTGGTCTTCGGGATAAATTTGATCTTCATCCCTTCCGGGAGCATGATAGCGGAAAGATACCCTTTGGCATTTTTTATCTTTAACCAGGGCTTGAATGGTTTCGTATCGTACCCATAATATCCCAGCTCTCTGGCTGCCTGAACAAAGAAGGGGCGGATGGCTTCCATGCCGTTAATGGCAAAATATTCAGGCCCTGAAACCTTCATCAGGTGTTTGTATATCAGGCTATCAGGGGCTTCAGCATCAGGTATCTTTTCGACCGGCTCCCCCCATTGCCAGAAAGCAAAACTATACTCCAGGACACAAAAGTCATAAACTTCATCCAGGGAGATCCTGAACTTCAGCTCTTTCTCTTTTACAAACGCATTGAACGCAGGCATCAAGCGATCTCGCCTCTTAAGCACTTCGATCTGAAAATCGTTTACTTTCTGTCGCTCTTCCGGCGTGGCTACCTGATCGATGAACAGTTCATGCCTGCCATCTTCTACACTGTAATTCAATGGAGCAACATAGACCACAGAAATGTCCACATCATCAGGAAATAATGTTAGATGGTAGAGGGCCGTTTGACCCCCTTTGGATATCCCGGTACTGATCCATTTCCCGGTAAAATAATCATTAAACAGATCGGCAATTTCATGATGATCGGCTGCCGCATTTTCTACCGTTAAGTATTCCCAATCGATAGAATCAGGGACCGACTTGCCAAAATACCTATGCTCAGCAAACAGCTGGTTGGCTCCGAGGATCTCGCTGATTTCATTTTCATAAGAAGGTCTGGCAGCATACCCCCCGGTGTACCCTTCAGTGATAAAGACAACTGGTTTGGAGGTATCGCGTTCAGCCACAAACACACGCTGAAGAAAAAAGCCCTCTGTGGTATCGCTGTGATTCAACGGCTGGCGGATCATCACTTCCCATACGTCTGAAAATGGAGAATCCCCTTCCAATTGTTTCATAGATACAATCTCTTTCTGATCCGACAGAAACTCTTTGAGTTGCTGCGCATGAATTACCTGAAGCAGAAGAATGAAACAAATAAGTAATGTAAAATACGGTATCCTTTTACTCATTTTATTGGATGATTTTAACCTGTTTATCTTGGTAGAAATCCGCTTTTGTTTGACCACTAAATTAAACAACTTGGTTGAACTTATTTCATCAAGAAAAGATTGTTCAGAAAATATCGTAATATTGACATAGTTTCTATAAATCGTTAACGAGTTCTGCAATTAATACTCACCTAAAATTTACTAGTTATGAGGTTTTTTAAAGGGTTACTGTTTGTCGTGGCATTTTCTTTCTTCTTTGCCAGCTGCACGCAGCAAAAAACACCTGAAGAGAAAGTAAAAGATGGTGTTGAAGAAGTTAAAGAAGGGGTTAAGGAATCAGCCGAGGAAGCAAAAGAGAAGGTAAAGGATGCCGCTGAGGATGTGAAAGATAGCGCGAAAGAAACTACAAAAGAAGTCAAAGAAGATCTGAATTAATTCCTGTTAAACCGGATTACCGTACCATCGGAGAAAAGGCATCTTGGATGTGGGTGATCTTTTGCTGCGTTTCGTTCATCACGATGGAGATGATATCAAATCGGGTCTCCTGCTTCCATCGTCTGATCTTCACATAGGCGTTAGCTGATCTGATAATAGCCCGTTGCTTCTCCCGCGTGACTGCCATTTCAGGTTCCACTACAACATTGGAATAGCGTGTTTTGACTTCAATTACGACCAGGTACTGGTCCTTTCGGGCGATCAGATCCAACTCATTGCGGCCAAACCGCCAGTTGGTCTCCAGAATCCTGTATCCTTTCTCTCTCAAATAATCGGCGGCGAGTTCTTCTCCCCTCTTTCCTAACTCGTTATGTGCGGCCATTATTTATTAATTGGTGAATTAGTGAACTGGTGAACTGGCGAGTAATAAAGAGACTTCATCATCAACGATCAGTTTTGCTTTTCTTCCCAGGTAGAGAGCGACATTTTCGTTGCTGTGGCCGGCAGGAAAATTGAAGCAAACAGGATAATCATAATCACTCACTGCATTCAGGATGATCTCCTCTGCATTTTTCCCAAAAGGCACTTCATTGTCTTTCATATCTGTCATCCCTCCAACAATTAATCCTTTGAGATGTTTGAGTTTTCCCGCCCGTTTCAGGTTGATCATCATCCTGTCGACATGATATAGATACTCATCTACATCCTCCAGAAGGAGGATCTTCCCATCTGTATCGATATCCGACGGAGTTTCCATCAGACTGTTCAGGATAGAAAGATTTCCTCCAACAAGTAATCCTTCGGTTAATCCGGTTCGGTCGTGAAAGGTTATATGTTTTGTGTAAAATATTTTTTCACCGACAAGCGATTTCCGCAATGATTCTATTGAGATATTGCCATAATCAGTCTCTTTGATGTTCACTGGCATCGTTGCATGAAGGGTTTGAATCCCAAGGTTTCGATGAATATGGGAGTGTAACACCGTGACGTCACTATAGCCGATGATCCATTTGGGATCCTGTGAAAACCTGATAAAGTCGAGCTTATCGATGATCCGAACGGTGCCATATCCTCCACGGGCCGAAATGACAGCCCGGATTGTAGGGTCATCCAGCATCTTTTGAAAGTCCTGTAACCGCTGGTCGTCGGTCCCACTGAATTGATGGTGTGAACCAAATACATGGGTGCCGAGAACCACCTCAAAGCCCCACTTCTGGAACAGCTTCATGGTTGGAAAAACCTCTTCGAATGTAATCCTCCTGGCGGGGGAGACAATGGCGATTTTATCGCCTTTTTTAAGATACGGGGGCTGGATCATGGCTTGAATTGAATCGTGATAATACAAAGTTAAGAAAGATAGAGATATTGGGTGATAAGTTACTCACACAATGAGTAATTGCTAACCAAAATTGAAGCCGATAGATTAAGTTTTTCAGCCAGGTTTCTTATCATCTCAACTGTTAATCTCTTTTTCTTATTGAGGATCTCTGAAACTCGACTTTTTCCACCAATTACACCTACTAAATCTTTTTGTTTCAGGTTCATCTCTTCCATCCTTATTTTAATCGCTTCAACAGGATCAGGAGCTTCTATTGAAAAATGCTTATCCTCATAATTCTCAATCAATAATGAAAGAATTTCGGCTTCATCTCCCTCATTACTGTTAATTGGAGCATCGAAAATTTGATCAAGCCTTGATAAAGCTTTTTCGTAATCAGTTCTAGTTTTGATTGGCCTTATGTCCATTTATTTAGCGTTTAAATTGTTTCAGCATCAATTTTATCATATTCCGAATGAGTTCCAACAAATCGAATAAAAGCCCATTGCCTTTGATAGTTGAACTTTACGATTAATCTATATTTATTCCCTTTTATGTTAAACACCACTCTATTGCCTTTTAATATACTAGCACTTGCATAACTCTTTTTTATCTCATTTGGAGATTTCCAATCTGCCACTTTTGTTATTTCGTACCAGGTCTTTAAATATTGCTCACTGTCAGGGTACTTCTCCCAAAATTCTTTTAACGCTCTCCTAGTGAGAATTCGTTTCATCAAAGATCTGATTTGGCAAAAATAATAAAAAGTTCTCTAATTGAGAACTTTTTTTAATATTATCTTTCACCCATTAATCAACTTCGATACCAAAAGGTTATATCCTGATATAAAATAATTATAAAATAAGGGGCGACTGTCATTGGCCCCGGGGCGAATGGCATTGACGTGTTGCGACTACCCCTTATACCGGTTACCGCAACGAAGCACCACATTGCCGGCAAAACTTCGATCCTGCATCCGTTTCGATATGATTGCAATTGGGGCAACGGATCATCCGTGCATCTTTTCTCGAACGGGCAATCTCAGCCGTGATGATCCCTGTGGGAACGGCAATAATTGAATAACCGATGATCATGATCATGGCAGAGACCAGTTTGCCAAGGGCCGTAATAGGCACTACATCTCCATAGCCAACCGTTGTCACCGTAATGATAGCCCAGTAGATGCTTTGCGGGATGCTTTCAAATCCATTCTCCCCACCTTCAATCACATACATTAGTGATCCCATAATCAGCACGATCAGAAAGAGGATCATAAAAAAGACGGCAATCCGGTGTGCACTGGCCCAGAGCGCTTTTGCCAGATCTTGTGACTCTTTGAAATAACGGCCGAGTTTCAGGATCCGGAATATCCGGATAAGCCTGAGAATACGGATGGCGACCAGGAAATGGACACTGGTAAAGAGGATTCCGATGTATGTTGGCAGAAAAGAGAAAAGGTCGATTATGCCCCAGAAACTGAATATATATCTCCGGGGATGTTTGGTTGCATAGATCCGTAAGATATATTCTATGGTAAACATGATTGTGAAGATCCATTCCAATATCATCAGGTATTTTCCAATAGCCAGTTCGATGACATCCATGCTCTCCAGGATCACCACTGCCACACTCAGGATGATGGCCCAGAGAAGGATCAGGTCAAATAATTTCCCGGCTTTGGTATCTGTACCAAAGATGACAATCAGAAGCTTTTTACGGAGGGGGTTGCGTGTTGGTGACATAAGCAGAGGTTTTAAGGAAATCAGGTTCCCATGGTTTAACCTCTAAAGATACTAAAACAGAGTTAGCGTCGACGAATATCCGGAATACAAATCACTATTTCAGTGAAGGAAGAACCTTCAGCAACTCCTCTCCGCTCATTCTCTCTTTGTAATTCGGATTGACATATTCATACAGGATGGTACCATGAGTATCGACCACAAAGAGCGAAGGGACAGGCATCAGGTCAAGCTTCTCCCCGGTAGCTCCTTTACTCCGGAAATTCTCAAAGATAAACGTTGCCTGATAGGTTATGCCCATTTTTTTGATCAGGTCACCACGATTGTCAGACAACAGGGTGTATTTGATCTCATTTTTATCCAGGGTTTTATTGAGATTCTCCGGTGAATCCGGACTGACTGCCAGGATCTGGTATCCGGCATCGAGGATCTGATCTTCAATGTCGGCCAGCTCAGCCAGATGCTGGTTACAGTATGGGCACCACCCTCCCCGGTAAAAGACCAGGATAGTTGGTTTGTTGCTGATAAGTGTTGATAGATTAACCGGATCTCCGTCAACCGTTTTGACTATTGACTCAGGAATAGTTTCACCTACCTGCAACGGGTGAACATCTTCGGCATTATCAGGTAACTGGGAATGTGTGGAACAGGAGATCCCGGTGAATAGCAGGATCCATATGATGAATTGTGGTTTCATGATTTTCTATATTTATCCTTTTACAAATTTAGTCGTTTCATCGCGTCCATCCTGACAAATCACACGTGAAAACTTCAATATTTCATATCTTTGCCCAACTTCATAAAGAACAGGCATGAAAGCAGGAAAAAAGAGTTACAAGCGCTACACGGTCACTTCGGCATTGCCATACGCCAACGGACCCCTTCATATCGGACACCTGGCTGGCGTCTATGTACCTGCGGATATTTATGTGCGCTTTCTGCGAATGAACGACGAAGATGTGATCTTTATCGGAGGGTCGGATGAACATGGCGTTCCCATCACTATCAAGGCGTTGCAACAAGGAATTACACCTCAGGAGATTGTGGACAAGTATCACGAGATCATCAAAAAGTCGTTTGAAGAATTCGGGATCTCATTTGATATCTACTCACGCACCTCCAACAAGACGCATCACGAAACAGCTTCTGAATTTTTCCGCAAGATGTATGATGACGGTCAGTTTATCGAAAAGGTCTCAGAACAATATTACGATGAAGAGACCGCACATTTTCTGGCCGATCGGTATATTACAGGTACCTGTCCCCATTGTGGTTATGAAGAGGCATTTGGTGATCAGTGTGAACAATGTGGCACCTCCCTCAACGCCACTGACCTGATCAATCCTAAATCAGTTTTAAGTGGGAATGTGCCGGTGATGAAAGAGACCAAACATTGGTTTCTCCCTCTCGACCAATACGAACCCTGGCTGAAAGAGTGGATCCTGGAGGGGCACAAGGAGGATTGGAAAACCAATGTTTACGGGCAGTGCAAATCGTGGATCGACCAGGGATTACAGCCCCGGGCTGTCACCCGCGACCTTGATTGGGGAGTGAAAGTGCCGATCGAAGGGGCAGACGGAAAAGTACTTTATGTATGGTTCGATGCCCCGATCGGGTATATCTCTGCAACCAAAGAGTTAACCCCTGAATGGGAGAAATACTGGAAAGACCCGGAATCGCGCCTGATCCATTTCATCGGAAAAGATAACATCGTTTTTCACTGTATCATTTTTCCGGCAATGCTGAAAGGAGAGGGAACCTATATCGTCCCCGAAAATGTCCCTGCTTTTGAGTTCATGAACCTGGAGAATGATAAGATCTCCACATCTCGCAACTGGGCAGTATGGCTCCACGAATACCTGGAGGAGTTTCCGGGAAAACAGGATGTTTTGCGGTATGTGTTGACTTCGAATGCTCCGGAAACCAAAGACGCCGACTTCACCTGGAAAGATTTCCAGGCGAAAAATAACAATGAGCTGGTAGCGATCTTCGGGAATTTCATTAACCGCACGCTTGTGCTGACTGAAAAATATTTCGATGGGAAAGTCCCGCCACAGGGAGATCTGAGTGAGCTGGACAAAGCAACTCTGGAAGAGATGAAACAGCTCCCGGGACGAGTCGCTGAAAGCCTGCATCATTTTCATTTCCGTGAAGGGCTGGCAGAGATGATGAACCTGGCCCGGCTGGGGAATAAATACCTGACCGACAGTGAGCCATGGAAAGTTTTTGCCATTGATCCCGAACGGGTTGGAACAACGTTAAACATCTCACTCCAGATCTGCGCTCAGCTCTCAATCGTAGCGGAACCCTTTCTCCCATTCTCCTGTGCAAAGATCCGCCAGATGCTCAATATTCCTGAATATAAATGGCAGGATACCACGCTGCTCAACTGGCTTCCGGCTGAACATCAACTGAACAAACCGGAGCTGTTGTTTGAGAAAATCGATGATAAAACCATTGAAGTACAAATCCAGAAACTGATGGATACAAAAAAAGGAAATGAATCTCCAGTAGGGCCGCAATTAATCGCAGCTCTACCAGAAATCACCTACGACGACTTCATTAAGATGGATATCCGTTCAGGAACGATCCTGGAAGCCGAAAAGGTACCTAAAACGGATAAATTATTGAAGCTTAAGGTCGATACCGGCCTGGATCAACGAACACTCGTTGCCGGTATCGCTCAGTATTTCACTCCTGAAGAGATCGTCGGGAAGCAGGTTTCTATACTTGTCAACCTGGCTCCCCGTAAAATCCGTGGAATCGAATCTCAAGGGATGATCCTCATGGCGGAAAATCCGGATGGTTCACTCTATTTTGTATCGCCCGGAGAAGGAGCGATAAATGGAGCGACGGTAAAATAAATATTTTTAAATTTGCGGAAACGTTCTCCGAGCTTTCTGTTCTGGAATTGGAACGATAATGAACAGTAGGCCGATGGGTTGGCCTGGAAACGGACTGACCTCCCGATGACAAAAAGTCTGAATTGGAAAGGAGACATTATGAATGAATATTACCTGTTTCTGGCCATCGGCCTTGTTGCGCTTCTTTACTCTTCTGTAGGACATGGTGGTGCTAGTGGTTACCTGGCGATTATGACAATTTACGGATTGGCTCCTATTGAAATGCGCTCCTCTGCCTTGATGTTGAATCTCGTTGTTGCCGGTACCGCTTTTTTGAGTTATTACCTTGCCAAACCTGTCAACCTGAAAAAGCTTTTTCCATTTTTACTCGGTTCTGTTCCCGCCGCTTTCCTGGGTGGGCTAATCGTAACCAGTACCCCACTCTATAAAATACTCCTGAGTGCGGTATTGATCATTGCAGTTGTCCGTCTTCTAATTTCGATCCGTAACAATCATTATGCGATCCGTGAGATTCCATTTCTTCCGGCAATTCTGGCCGGTATCGGGATAGGATTTCTTTCTGGAATCATCGGCATTGGAGGCGGAATTCTGCTCTCTCCGTTACTGATTCTGATGCGGTGGGCATCTATCAAGGAGTCGGCCTGCCTGTCCGCTGCTTTTATCTTTATCAATTCTGTATCCGGCCTAATTGGAATAACGGTTACTGGTCTTCACGTCACATCGCTGATGACCATCTGTATTTTGGTTGCATTTATCGGAGGATTAATTGGATCTTCAATGGGCAGCAGGGTGTTCCCTGTAGCACTGGTGAAATACACACTAATGATGGTCCTGTTGGTTGCCAGTTATAAACTCCTGCTTGCATAGCCAGATGGAAAATAATAAGGACACCAATCAGATTATTCGTCCAAACATTCCGAACCTGTTGCTGATCAGTGGTTCTGTAAGAGATGCCGGCAAGACCCGGCTGATTTGCATGCTGATCCGTAAATGGAAGTCAACAGCTTCTGTTGCTGCTATTAAGATCTCACCTCATAAACATGAATCCGATCACTCATTGCTGAAGCTTATAGAAAATAAAAGATATACTGTTTGGCAGGAAACGAGCAGATCCTGGAAAGACAGCGGAAAATTCCTTGACGCCGGAGGAGATCCTGTTTTCTACGTCGAAGCCGGCGATTCATACTTGTATGATGCGTTTAGTGATACCGCTGCATTATGTGGCAGTAACCAGATGATCATTTGCGAATCGGGTGGTTTGGCAAATTTTATAAAACCTGGCGTTCTGGTGTTTATTCAACCCCATGAGGGAATGATTAGTGCGGAAAAAGAGCGGGTAAAAGCACTGGCTGATATGGTGATCACATCTGAAGAGATTGATACCTTTCCGGGCAAACTAGACATAGATCATGGAAAATGGATGATCTAGCTTTTATTCTAGCCTGTTTCCCTATCCAACGAAAAAAACAATAAAAAAACTTGTGTATTAAATATAATTGTATCAAGTTGCGCTATCAATACTATAGGATAAGTAGGATTCTATTCATTAGTGATGAGATTAAACACAAAAGTACGATACGGATTACGGGCAATGATAGAAATAGCCTTACATCCCGAAGGCATCTTACAGAAAGACATTTCTGTTAATCAATCCATTTCGACTAAATATCTCGATCAAATTATTGCCAGCTTAAAAGCATCCGGACTCATAAAAAGGGTTGCTGGAAAAAGAAGTGGATACATTTTAGCAAAAACCACGGAAGAAATTTCTGTATATGATATTTATAAAGCATTTGAACATGAGTTAAATGTGGGTGATTGTCCGACAAAAACATCTGAATGTGTATTGATCGGGCAGTGCGAAATCCAGAACTATTGGTGTGATTTAAACACCGCTATCTCGAATCACATGAGAAGGAAAACATTAGCCAATATATTAACGGAAAAATAAATCATTATGATGGTATTAAAAGCCACGAAGACATCACACAGAATGCTGTTTTTTAATACACTGGCATTTACTGTGTGTTTTGCAGCATGGATGCTGAATGGAGTATTGGTTACTTTTTTAGCCAGTAACCAGATTTACGATTGGGGCCCGGTGGAAATTGGCTGGCTGATGGGTATTCCTGTTCTGACAGGTGCGATCTTTCGCTTGCCTGCCGGAATATTAACCGACAAACTTGGTGGGAAATGGGTCTATGGATTGTTGTTGATATTTTGTGCCATCCCTATGTATCTATTATCTTATGCTGATAGCTTCTTCTGGTTTGCCGTATGCAGTTTCGGATTCGGATTAACAGGAGTTAGTTTTGCCATTGGTATTGCCTATACGTCAGTATGGTATCCAAAAAATAAACAAGGTACAGCGTTGGGTATTTTTGGTGCTGGCAATGCCGGTGCCGCTGTTACAACACTTTTGGCTCCCGGACTTTTAAGTAGCTTAACAGACAATGGGGCCAATCTTGATGGGTGGCGATCATTACCGGTTATTTATGCCGGAGCCTTATTGGTTATGGGTATTCTCTTTTTACTATTTACTGTCAATAAAAAGCCGGCTTCAAGCAATAAGAATCTACGGGTCATGCTTCAACCACTAAAAAACATCCGTGTATGGCGTTTTGGCTTGTATTACTTCCTCGTATTTGGTTGTTTTGTTGCATTTGCTCAGTGGCTGGTTCCTTATTTTGTCAACGTATATTACCTCCCCTTGATAACAGCAGGGATTTTTGCTTCCCTGTTTAGTTTACCCAGTGGCGTGATCCGGGCTTTTGGTGGATGGCTGTCAGATAAAATCGGTGCCCGTAGTGTGATGTACTGGGTACTGGGTGCATCCGTTGTCATTACCTTTATGCTTATTGTTCCTAAAATGGAAATTACCTCTCCTGGGAAAGGAGTGATGGCTAAACGTGCAGGAACTGTAACTGCCGTCACAGAAAATGCAATCACCGTAGGAGATAAAGTATATCCCATTGAGAAAAACGGGAAGGATTTTGACGATCTTGACGATAAAGTGATGGTATTCCCTACTAAATCCAAATGGCAGGAGGCTATTGTAAAAGTGGGTGATGTAGTGAAGAGGAAGCAGTTGCTGGCAAAAGGAATTACCGTGATCTATTTCCAGGCCAACGTATGGATTTTTGCTATCTTAGTCATTCTGATTGGCTCTATCTGGGGAATCGGGAAAGCGGCAGTGTATAAACACATCCCTGATTATTTCCCTGATAATGTTGGTGTTGTAGGAGGGATGGTAGGTGTGCTTGGAGGCCTTGGCGGCTTCTTCTGCCCTATTATCTTCGGATATCTGCTGGAGGGAACAGGACTCTGGACGAGTTGTTGGATGTTTATGCTCTTCCTCTCAGCTATCTGTTTGGTTTGGATGCATCGGGTAATTGTGCGCATGACAAACAGGCATATTCCTGAGGTTGCAACAAGATTTGAACATAAAAACTAATTTCATCTTAGAATTAGAGTCATGAAGATCAACATCAAAGACTGGAATGTAGAAGACGAAGGCTATTGGGCATCCAAAGGATCAAAAATAGCTATGCGAAATATTCTCATCTCGATTCCATCATTGCTTCTTGCATTTTCTGTCTGGATTATGTGGGGCATCATCATCACCAAGATGAAAGAATTCGGATATAACTTCGGGATGCTTGAAGGTGTTGCTGAAAGCCTTCAAGCGTCAAAGTTAAAAGAGATCAACAGTTTGTACTATACCCTGCCTGCGATTGCAGGTTTGGCCGGGGCCACATTACGTATCCCCAATTCATTCCTGATCGGATTGGCCGGCGGCAGGAATGTAATCTTCATCACTACGGGTCTGTTATTAATTCCTGCCATTGGCGTGGGTTTCGCTCTTCAGGATGTGAATACCTCCTATTTGACCTTTGCAATTTTGGCTTTGTTATCCGGTTTTGGTGGAGGCAATTTCGCCTCTTCCATGAGTAATATCAGCTATTTCTTTCCAAAACGGGTTCAGGGGACATCGCTTGGATTCAATGCCGGGATCGGTAATCTGGGAGTAGGTGTGATGCAAAAAACCATTCCCTGGGTCATTGGGATATTCCTTTTCAGTGCGATCGATAAAGAGGGAACGATCATATCCGGAGAAGCGCTGGCTGGCATTCAAAATGCCGGCTGGGTATGGGTCCCATTATTAGCTATCTGTACAGTTGCTGCTTTCTTCGGAATGAATAACGTGGTGACAGGAACCCCAAATATGCCCAATGCCATGAAGGGGATCTCTACAACATTATACATGAACCTGTTAGGACTTGTTGCTGCCGGTATCGGGGCATACCTCCTGATAGGTGCAGGGCTTAATATGTGGATCGTATTGCCCATTGTGGTTATTGTGGCCGTGATGCTGATGAAATTTGCCACACCTGGTGAGATGAAAGAGAATCTGACCAAGCAGTTTGCCATTTTCAAAGACAAGCAAAACTGGGTGATGACGGTAATCTATACCATGACCTTCGGATCTTTCATTGGATTCTCAGCCGCTTTTCCAAAACTTTGTCAGGACATTTTTGTTTATACCAGCAGCACCGATCCCACCTATATCAATCCCAATGCCCCGGACTTCTTAATGTGGGTTTTCTTAGGGCCTGTTATCGGTGCGTTGATCCGTCCGTTTGGGGGATGGTTATCCGACAAAATAAACAGTGGATCACGGGTAACTGCCATCAGCACGGTGTTTCAAACAGCTGCTGCCCTGGCTGTTGCTTACTTTATCAAAGAAGCTAAAGGGAGTGCTACACCGGAAGAGTACTGGTGGCCTTTCTTTGCCTGTTTCATGCTCCTCTTTGCAACAACAGGGATTGGTAACGGATCAACCTTCCGCTCTATCCCCTATATTTTCAGTAAAGAGCAGGCAGGCCCTGTTCTGGGATGGACATCAGCTATTGCTGCTTACGGCGCGTTTATTATCCCTAAAGTGTTTGGAGCACAAATCAAAGCTGGAACTCCTGAATTTGCTTTGTATGGTTTTGCTATTTACTACGTAGTTTGCCTGGGACTAAACTGGTACTTCTACGATCGGAAAAAAGGAATCAAATGTTAAGCAGCATACAGAGGAGATACTAGCTAGTTATTTTTAGGTGGTTTCCCGAAATTCATTTTGTCGGAATTCCGAATCTGATTTCTATCCCAATTCCATACAACGCGCTGATACCCTCTGAAGAAATACCAGAGAGGATAGACCAGGAAATGGACAAACCGGGTAAAGGGAATGAGCGCAAGTATCGTAAATGCTGAAACAACATGAATCTGTACTAACAGCGGCATGATCTGAAGCGCTGCTGTGTCGGGTGAAAACACGAAAAGAGATCTTAAGTAAGGAGTCATCGCTGAGGCGAACCATGATGAACCCCAGCGGTAAAAATAGGCAGAGAGAAGACCGGTAATCACCTGAACCAACAGGATGATATAGACCACCACGTCCATCTTTGATGTTACAATTTGAGTTCTTTTCGATTTCAACCTTCTGATGATGAGTAAAATCAATCCCCAGAGAGTGAGGAGCCCAAACCCGAAAGCCCCAATTTCAATGATCAGAAGCCGCAGCACGTCACCATTCCAGGCCAATACTGTTCGTGGGAAAAGAAACCCAACCAGGTGTGCGAAAAAAAGAAAGATAATACCCCAGTGAAACGGTCGTACTCCTTTGTATAGGTCTTTGCTTTCAAGAAACTGCGAAGAGAGGGAAGAGTACTCAAATTCAGTAGAGCGATACCTGTATATTGTGCCGATAAGCATGATTACTATTGATGCATATGGCAATCCGATAAAGAAAAAGTTACTCATAATGAACCTGTTTTGACTTGTTACTTCGTTGCTATATTACCGATCCTGAATCACTTCTGTACCATCCCTGACCGGCAAGATTTTGGGTTACAATTGATGTTTTTAAGAAAATCTGTTTTGTCTCTGTTGTTAATGATAAATTGTGGATAATCAAGGTTTTTAAAATCAGCTTCCATGATATTCAGCAGTGTGACAAGGTTATTTTTATACACATTGTTCTCCTCCTTAAAACTCTTCAACATCTCTTTCAGAGCTGGAATCATGATGCTGTAACCCAGCTCTTCAGCAAAATCACGGTCAGCAATTTTCGGTAAAAGCCTCAGCATATTTGGCAGATGGTCGGCAAGTTCAGAACCGCAGTCGTTGTTCGCCTCTCTGTGCTCTTTGCGTAAATTAACCAGGAACTCGCCTCTCTTATAATCTTCCCCGAAAAGGATATACCCGATATCAAGGTAACAGACTGCTTGTACATCAAAGGTTTTGATGTAATACTCGGTCTGTTTTTCAACAGGCATCTCTTTGATAAAAGAGAGAAAGGCATCGATGTATTCAAGGTTCTCAGGATAATGCTTGTTAACAATCTCTCGCACCTCGGCAACGTTCGTTGCTAACTCCTCGTTGGGATAGCTAAAAAGGGATGCTAATGTTGAATAGTGCTCCATGATGGATAATTAAAGTCCTCTTTTGGGTTCATTAAGGAAACCAAAACCGGTATCTCCCTTTGTGTCTGCTGTATTTTCGATCATCTCAATCGCCTCCTCCCTGTGGGCAGCCGGGATAACAAAACGCTCGTCAAATTTTACGAGAGAGGTCAGCCTGAATATCGCATCGGCTGTCTCTCCGTCAATGTTCGAGCTTTTCATCGCTTCTGCAGCCTCTTTTTTATCCAGATCACCCACTGTAACATCCCTTCGGTGCAGCCTTACCGCCTGAAGTTTTCTGAGCACCTCTTTGATCTTCTCCGTATCGCCAGCCGTAAAGAGGCTTGCTAAATATTTTAGCGGCAGGCGGGTCTCTTCCGGCTTTCCCCAGAGGGAATCTGTTGTACTGTCGTAGAGCTCGCCATTGGCACTTGCCATTGTCGGCAGCAATGGCGGCACATAGAACAGATTAGGAATGGTCCGGAATTCGGGGTGAAGCGGAAGGGCTATCCCCCACTTCTTCACGAATTTATAGACAGGAGATGCCTGGGCCGAATCAATGGTCGAATCGGCAATACCGTTCTTTTTAGCTGCCGCAATTACTGCCGGGTCAAATGGATCGAGGTAAATTCCCAGCTGTCGTTCAACCAAATCACTGGTATCGCAGGAGGCAACCTCTTCAATCCTGTCAGCATCATAGAGCATAACGCCCAGGTAGCGGATTCGCCCCACACAGGTATGCATGCAGGCTGGTGCTTGTCCTGTCTCCGCCCGTGGATAGCAGAGAATGCATTTTTCTGATTTGCCGGTGTTCCAGTTGTAGTAGCTTTTTTTATAAGGACAGGCGGTCACGCACATTCTCCAGGCGCGACAACGTTTCTGGTTAATAAGGACAATGCCGTCTTCCCCTCGCTTGTAGATGGCTCCCGAAGGGCATGATGCAACACAAGATGGATTGAGACAGTGGTTGCATATCCTTGGAAGATAGAACATGACCATTCTTTCCAACTGGAACATCGTCTGTTTTTCTGCTTCCGTGAGTGTTTCCATGTTGGTATCCTGCCGGGCGTAGTCGATGGAACCACTGAGGTCATCGTCCCAGTTGGGCCCTGCCTTCACGTCAATCGGTTCACCGGTAACAAGAGAGACTGTTTTGGCAACAGGCTGATCATCTCCTTCAGGGGCATCAAAAAGATAGGAGTACTTGTAGGTCCAGGGCTCATAATAGTTATCCATAACAGGCAGGTTCGGATTATGGAAGATTCTGGCCATTCCCTTTACCTTGCCGGCCCCGATCAAGTCAACCGATTTGCCTTTTTTCTCCCAGCCACCTTTATAAATTTCCTGATCTTCCCATTTTGTCGGATATCCTGTTCCCGGCTTTGTTTCCACATTATTCCACCACATGTATTCAGCCCCTTTCCTGTCTGTCCAGATATTCTTACATGCTATCGAACAGGTATGGCATCCAATGCACTTGTCTAAATGGAATACCATTGATATTTGCGATCTTACATCCATGTTATCTTGTCTTGAATAGTCCCTGATTCATGTTTAATGCTCATCAATAACAACCTTGCTCATTTTTTGGACCACGACATGCGTATCCCTGTTTACGCCAACAGG
>CAZTSX010000022.1:0-20221 GCA_964616825.1 uncultured Prolixibacteraceae bacterium | reverse complement strand
CAACCTTGCTCATTTTTTGGACCACGACATGCGTATCCCTGTTTACGCCAACAGGTCCCCAATAGTTGAAATGGTAGGTAAACTGGCCATAGCCCCCTACCAGCAGGTTTGGCTTAAGGTGTACCCGCGTAAGGCTATTGTGCCCTCCGCCCCTTCGGCCACCTCGTGTCTGCGATTTTGCCAGCTGGTAGGTGCGCTCGGGGGAGTGGTAGACGATGCAAACCCCTTTCGGGATCCGTGCACTTACACACGCCCGTGTACAGTATACTCCATTGTCGTTGTGTACTTCAACGTAATCATTGTCTTTGATGCCCATCTCTTCCGCATCTGCCTCACTTAACCAGCATGGCTCGGTTCCTCTCGACAGGGTCAGCATGCGCAACGTATCACCGTAGGTGGAGTGAATATGCCATTTCCCATGGGGCGTAAGCACATTCAGAACTCTTGCATTCCCTTCCACCACCGTTTTCCTCAATTCGCCATAAACCTCAGGTTTTGGCGAAGGTTTATAGGTCGGCAGGTGTTCACCGAATTTGATGTACCCCTCGTGATCGAGGTAAAAGTGCTGACGGCCTGTGAGGGTTCTCCATGGCACGAGGCGCTCTGTATTATATGTATATGCCGAATAAGCTCTTCCATCGTTCATTAATCCCGACCAAAGCGGTGAGTTATTATAACGCCGTGGCTGTGCCTGCAGATCCTTGTAGGTGAGTTTTACATCTTTGCTTCCTTCACTCAGATCTTTCAGTTCAAGCCCTGTCCGCTTCTCAGCATTTTCGTAAGCCCTTACGCTCAGTTCGCCGTTTGTAAGAGTGGAGAGGTGCAATACGGCTTCAACGGCTTCTACATCCTCTTTAATCGACGGGAATATCTCTCCATCTATCTTCTGTGTATGATCCGGATTATTCAGCATCATATCATAGTAATCTCCACACTGATATGGATTTCCATGAGCTCCCAATCCGTTCTTGATATTTCGGCCCAGCAGGGTGAACTTCTCGTAAATTTTTGTGTAATCCCGCTCAACAATCGCCAGATTATGCATTGTTTTGCCCGGAATCGGTTCACACTCTCCTTTGCTCCAGTCTTTGATCTCAGGTTGTGAAATTTCTCCGGCAGAATCATGCGAGATAGGTACATTCACGATGTCTTTCACCGGATGAGGGATGTGCTCTTTAGCGAGTTCACTGGTCACCCGTGCAATCTCCCTGAAAATCTGCCAGTCACTCTTTGCTTCCCAAACAGGATTGATGGCGGCAGAGAGCGGGTGAATGAATGAATGCATGTCGGTACTGTTCAAATCGGATTTTTCATACCACGATGCAGCCGGAAGAACGATGTCGGAGTAAAGAGCGGAGGTATCCATACGGAAATTCAGATCGACAACCAGATCCATTTTTCCTTCCGGATTATCTTCTGACCATTCAATATCCTTGACGAACTTGTCTGCTACTTCATCTGCAATTGCATTATTATGGGTGCCCAGATAGTGCTTTAAGAAGAACTCATGTCCCTTTGCGCTTGAGTTGATCGCATTTCCCCGCCAGATATACCATACTCTCGGGAAACTCATGTTATGATCAGGCTCAGCAACGGCATGCACCAGCTCTTTGCTTTTTAGTTTGTCAACCACATAATTTTTTATCTCATCATCATTCGTAGCACCGGCCTCTTCCGCATCCTTTACGATATCGAAGTTGCTTTTGGTGTATTGAGGGAAAAATGGCATCCAGCCATTCCTTACCGACTTAACAACCAGGTCGGCTGTGTGCTGTTCCGACAGTTCGTTTTCAGGAACGGTGTTGTAATCCGCCTGATTGCCGTCGTACCGCCATTGGTTTGAATGGATGTAGTGCCAGATTGGAGCTTGTTGAAGTCTCACGGCTGACTGCCAGTCTTTGCCCGACATAATTGCCGCCCACGAATCCATTGGAGCAAGCTTCTCCTGTCCGACGTAGTGGTTCATGCCGCCACCGTTTACGCCGATGCTCCCTGTAAGCATAAGTGCCATGGTTCCGGCTCTGTAGATCAAATTATTATGATACCAGTGATTGATGCCGGCACCAATGATGATCATGCATTTTCCGTTGGTGACTTCAGCTGTTCTTGCCCATTCACGGGCAAACTGCAGAATCGTATCCTTGCCAATTCCTGTGAAGATCTCCTGCCATGCAGGTGTATAGGCAGCTTCTTTATCATCATAGGATGTTGGATAACTGCCAGCCAGACCGCGGTCTATCCCGTACTGGCCCATGATCAAATCATAAACAGTGGTAACGGGAACTTTTCCTCTGACGGTTTCCACATACTTAACCGGCACCCCGCGCTCCGCTTTTACGCCAAGTCCAAATTCAGTGAACTCTACCTGGAAAACGTCATCTTTACTGTCGATAAGTGATAATAATGGATCATAGGTTGCTCCGTCTTCGGCGTCTTCAAATTTCATGTTCCAGTTGCCGGGCTTGCTGTCCCATCGATGTCCGGAGCTACCTCCAGGGCAAACATAGTTTCCTGTTTCCGTGTCAATGTTTAGGAATTTCCACTCACCGTTCTCAATGTTCTTGTATTTTTCAATCTGGTTGGCTCGCAACAGTTGAACAGGAACATATTTGCCATCTTCCTCAACTAACTCTATCAGGAATGGACTGTCGGTATACTTCTTTGTATAATCAATAAAATAAGGTGTCTTTTTATCCACGTGGAATTCTTTCAGAATCACGTGTGTAACAGCCATCCAGTAGGCTCCGTCCTGACCGGCATGAATCGGAATCCACTGGTCTGAATATTTGGCAACCATGTTGAAGTCGGGCGACATGACGACTGTTTTCGTGCCGTTATGCCGGGCTTCAGAGAAGAAGTGCACATCGGGTGTTCTTGTCATTCCCAGGTTGGCACCCATGGCCACAATATATTTCGCATTGTACCAGTCAGCGCTTTCGCCAACATCAGTCTGCTCGCCCCAGATTTCAGGAAATGAATTCGGAAGGTCGCAGTACCAGTCGTAAAAGCTGAGGTTGACTCCGCCCATGAGCTGCAGGAAGCGTGATCCTGCGGCATAGCTTAGCATAGACATCGCCGGAATCGGAGAGAAGCCGGTGATTCTGTCGGGGCCATAGTTTTGCACTGTTGAAATATTTGCCGCCGCCATCAGTTCCAGGGCGAGATCCCAGGACACCCGCCTGAATCCCCCTTTTCCTCTTGCTTTTTGATATGCTTTTCGTTTCTCAGGACTGTTCTGGATAGTCTCCCACGCCTTCACCGGATCGCCGGTTCTCTCTTTCTCTTCCAGGTACATATCCAGAAGAGCGCCTCTCATCAGGGGATACTTGACACGGATCGGACTGTACAGATACCATGAGAATGAGATTCCCCGCTGGCAGCCTCTTGGCTCATAGGGTGGAAGTGAACTCTCCAATTCGGGATAGTCAATGGCCTGGGTTTCCCATACAACGATTCCATCTTTCACATGAATGTTCCAGCTACACCCACCCGTACAGTTAACGCCATGGGTACTGCGCACCACTTTGTCTTGCTGAAATCGGTTTCGGTAAAATTCTTCCCATTTCCTAAAATCCGGTCTGATTAAATCTTGTATCCAGCTCATTATATATAGTTATTTATTGGGTTCGCATTTGACGCTTGAAAATTTTATCCTTCACTCCTATTTTCCTGTTATTTCTCCAGAATAGATGAATGATGATCAGCATGAATATGAAGAAAATCGCTCCCAGAAGGAAAAACATTCCGTTGAATTGCCCCGGTGCATGATAGAGCTGATTTTCTTTCGTTAGTTTAAGGAACAGCTCGAGATTTGCGCGTTCATCAATCGTAAGAGGTGAATTTCCAAAGGAGTTTATCATGGCCGGCATACTGGTCTCCATCGCCTCAACGATGTTTTCCTTGTAAGAAACCGACAAATCCATGGCCATGCTCCCGCCGAACAAAACATCGTTATGCCGAACGCTGTGGCAGGAAATGCAGCTTGGTCCTCGGTTCGCCAGTGCCACCTCACCTGTAAACAATTCTCTTCCCTTGTCGGCATCAGGCTCAAAAATCAATGATACCACCTCAGTGTCTCCCTCCGCTCCATCGGAGGAAGCACCTCCGGTGGCTATATAATCCAGCATCGCCTGGATCTCTGCCACAGAATTTGAGTGTGAAGGCATCGGTTTTTTGTTGAACTCTTCGAAAACGGCAACCGCATCAGGATCTCCTGTGGCAATCAGATCTTTTGATGACTTAACAAACTTTACAAGCCAGTCGAAATCTCTCTTTGAGGTAACCCCTGCCAGGTCTGGTCCGACTTTGACACCTCCGCCTATCGTATGGCAGGCTTTGCATTGCTTATTGAAAAGTGCAGCGCCGTCCTGAGCACTTACAGCAGTGGTCAGGAACAAAAATATGGCGATACATGGAGTCAGATATTTCATACTCATTCAGTTTAATGTAATTCGTGCATTAAGCTCTCTTCAAGATAGGGATGCTTCTCAGGTATCAGGTTCTCCTTGCTGAGCGTCCTTGATACCACGAAGATGAACAATCCCAGGAATCCAAGGAAGGCGCCTATTTCAACGAAGCCGATTGAGTTAATCCCCGCCGGAGCAGCTTCCGATATCGTTGATCCCGGCATCACCTCCACATAGATGTCAACCCACATCCCTACCATTAACACAATGGCCGTCAGGATCAGTGCATACGGGTTTTTCGCTATTTTATTGAGCATCAGGAAAAGAAATGGGAAGAGCCAGTTCAGAACGATGTTTCCATAAAACAGCACGTTCCACTCGTTACTGAGCCGTGTTTGATAGTAGACAGTCTCTTCAGGCATGTTTGCGTACCAGATCAGTAAATATTGGGCAAACCACATGTATGCCCACATTATTCCAAGAATGAACATATATTTAGAGAAATCATGAAAGTGTGCCTTGTTCATTTTCGGAAAATATCCCTTCTGATGCAGAAGTATGGCTATCAGGCCCACGACAGCTGAACCGTGCAGAAAAGCGGATAGAAAGTTTTTGAAAACAAAGAGGGTGCTGAACCAGTGAGCATCAATTGACATGATCCAGTCAAAGGTTCCCAGGCTGAAAGTGATGGCGAGGGCGAAGATGAATATTTTGGAGAAAAACTCACTTTTGTGAAAATAGGTCAATCCGCCTGCGATATCCTGCTTCACCGATAATCGGCGCAGGACGATGATGAGTGTGATCCATACAACGAAAATGAAGACGAACCGGATGATGAAAAACGGCATATTCAGGTAGGGTGATTTGTGTTGCAGGATGACATCAGATTCCACTACATCGTGATGTGTCCAGTGATAAATAGAGTGTGAGCCGAAGATGACAAAGACAAGCATCAATATGCCCGCATAAGGGATATAGCTTCCCATCGCCTCAGGAATCCGGGTAAACATCGCTGACCAGCCCGACTGGGTGATGTATTGAATCGCTAAAAAGAACATCGCCCCGATCGAAAGTGAAATAAAATAATAACTATCTATCAGGTAGTTAGCCCAGGTTCTTTGCGGATCAAACAGGAATCCTGCCACGAAAGCTGCAATACCGACCACGACAAGGCAAATTGACAAGATTTTTAGACCGGACGATACTGTATATGCTTTATTCATGTTCTAATCCGTTTGCAATTTATTTTTTATGTAGGCCACAATTCTCCATCTGTCGTCAGGCTTTATTTGTGCGCTGTGCGATCCCATAAACCCCGATACAGACCCCATGGTGATTACATGGAAGATCTCTCCGTCAGGCTTACTCTGTACAAATTCATCAACGAGAGGTGTTACGTCCGTCGTAAATTTTCCTGAGGTGACTAAACGTCCATCCCCTTTCCCAGTTTCACCATGGCACATGGCACAGTTGATCTCGAAAATTTCTTTGGCAACCTCCAGCTCCTCTTTTGAGACGGATAGTGGATTCACCAGCTCAGCACCGGCTTGCTTCTGCCCGGCTTCAGTACGGGGATAGGGATAGGGGATCACCCCTCGTGGAATCGTACCTGGCACAGGCGGCTGGGCTGTTTTCCCATCGGCAAAGTTTGGGTTGGAAGAGTTGTACTCATATGCTTCCGACGAAGTCATATCGTTTAAGTAGGTATAGCCCGGATGGTTTCTGTTCTCCCTGCTGCAACCAGAAAAAACCAGGAGCATAGCCAAGGTGGCAAGATAGATGATATTTCTGATGTTATGTTGCATAACTATTCCTGCGTTAAATATTCTCAACGTTCTCTTTTTCTCCGATCTCGACAGCTCCGTTCTCAACCAGGGCTGAATTAATTCGCTGTGCCTCCTCTTCCGACATCTCCTCACTCTTCTCGATGACGATCACAAATTTATCATCAGTAATATCCTTGTGCACCACCAGGGCAGGTTTTCCGGGACCAAGTTTCTGGATGATAAAAAATGTGATCAGGGACAATACGACTCCGGCATTTATCGTCATCACAAACAATATCACCATGAACGAAAGCGTGTTTGTGGGTTTCCCGCCAATGATAGCCGGGTAATCAATCACCGACGTCCAGTATAAAAATGTATAGGTTAACATGACCCCGACAGTGGCATAGATAAATGCGGCGTAAGGCAATCTTGTTTTTAGTTTCAACAGGCTAAACACCTTCTCAACAGGATAGGGTGTAAACACATTCTTCACTTTGATTCCAGCCTTCTCCATTTTTTTAATGGCGGCAATCAGAACCTCTTCACTTTCGAAAACCCCGAAAATGTTGTTATTTTTTATTGTACCGGCCATTGCTGGTCTCTTTTAATACTCCTTTAATTTCACTTATGGCAATCATCGGCAGGTATTTGAGGAAGAGAAGCACTCCGCAGATAAACAGGCCGAGGGTTCCCACATAGACACCTATTTCAACAAGTGTAGGCGAGTAGGTTGACCAGTTTGATGGCAGATAATCTTTTGTCAGCGACGTGACCACGATTACATACCGTTCAAACCACATTCCGAGATTGACAAACAGGGAGATGATAAACACTATGATGATATTTTTCCTGATTTTTTTGAACCAGAAAAGCTGAGGGATGATTGCGTTACAGATAATCATGCCATAGAAAGCGACCGTATAGTCACCGCTGATCCGATTATTGAAGAATGTATAATATTCATACTCACCACCGGAATACCATGCAATAAAAATCTCTGTACAATAGGCTGTTCCCATAATCAGGCTGATGAATACAAGGATTTTGGCAATGGCGTTTATGTGGCTGTCGGTAACATAGGATTGAAATTTATAGACTGCCCTGATGATGATCATCAGCGTAAGCACCATACTGAAACCGGAAAAGATAGCACCGACCACAAAGTAGGGCGGGAAAACTGTCGTATGCCATCCGGGCATGACCGAGGTAGCAAAGTCCATGGCTACAATAGAGTGTACCGAGATAACAAGGGGAGCGGTTAGTCCTCCAAGGATCATGGCCAATGCTTCAAAGCGAAGCCATCCACGGGCTGAACCCACCCATCCGAAGCTGAAAAAGCCGTAGATCGCTTTCTTCACTTTCGACGTTGCTTTATCACGTATCGTTGCAAAATCGGGAATCATCCCGACATACCAGAATACCGCGGAAGCCATAAGGTATGTGCTGATGGCTACAACATCCCAGAAAAGCGGTGAGTTAAAGTTGACCCATATCGGCCCTCTTGTATTCGGATAGGGCATGATATAAAAACCCATCCAGATGCGTCCCATGTGAATCAAGGGGAACAACGCCGCGCACAACACAGCAACTACAGTCATTGCTTCAGCTGCCCGGTTGATCGAGGTTCTCCATTTTTGACGAACGATGAGCAGGAAGATTGAAAATGCTGTTCCGGCATGCGCAATACCAATCCACCAAACAAAATTGATAATCCCCCAGCCCCAGGCAACCGAATTATTCAGTCCCCATGTGCCAATCCCTTCAGAAATCGTTATGTAAAAGGCCCAGGCACCAAAAATCAACGCAGCAATTCCAATCGCAAAAGCATAGTACCACCACGATGGAGCTTTGCTGTTAATTGGAGCAATAATGTCATTGCTAACATCGGCATACGATTTATTACCTTCAACAAGTACTCCCCTTATTTTTGTGTTATACATGGATTGTCAAATTGTATGCCTTACGTCTTATTTTTTTCACTTTTCGTATTCCTGATTTTTGTCAGGTATCCAACTGACGGATAGGTGTTGACCTCCTCCAGCAAAAAGTAGTTTCGTTCATTCGCAAAGGCCTTGGAAATTTCGCTGCCGGGCAGGTTTCTATCCCCGAAAACAATAGCATCTGCCGGACATGACTGAAGGCACGCCGGTTTGATCTCCCCGTCCATGAGCTCCCTGTTTTCCAGTTTAGCTCCGAGTTTCTTCTCCTGGATTCGTTGAACGCAAAAAGAACATTTCTCAGCAACGCCTCGTGATCTGACAACAACATCAGGATTCAACACCAGTTTCCCGAGTGAGCTGTTCATGTTGTAATCAAACTTATCATTGTTGGCATATTCGAACCAGTTGAATCTCCTCACACGATAGGGGCAGTTGTTCATGCAATAGCGGGTCCCGATACACCTGTTGTATATCATGTCGTTAAGCCCTTCGCTGCTGTTCTGCGTAGCCGACACCGGGCAAACGTTCTCGCAGGGTGCGTTATCACATTGCTGGCACATGACCGGCTGGAAATAGACATCAGGATCTTCGGCTTTTTCGGCATAGTACCTGTCAATTCTGATCCAGTGCATGATACGTTTTCTTCGTACTTCATCGCGACCGATAACAGCTACGTTATTTTCAGCCTGGCAGGCAATTACACAAGCACTGCAACCGGTGCACAGGTTCAGGTCAATAGCCAATGCCCAGCGATGCCCTTTAAATTCCCGCTCACTGTACAAGGATTGTTTTTTCTTCTCGGCAAAAAGGTGAGCTTCATTTCCGGCGGTTGGATTTTCTTTATAGTCCTTCAGTCCGGTTGATCGTACATGATCGCGTCCATGAAGGGTATGATGTGTTTGGGTCAACGCAAATATGTAATTGCTTCCAGTTGGTACGAGTTTAATGTCGTTGCCACTGTATAACCTGGTTCCCTTGCTTTGAACCAGCCTGAATGCATTTTGACCTACTCCGTCTGCGACTTTTCCTGCACTGCTCCGTCCATATCCCAGAGCGATTGAAACAGTATTCTCTGCCTGCCCGGCTTGAATAAGTACCGGTAGTTCAAATATGTCGTTCACGATGACAATATCTCCGAGCTTCAACCTGTTCTTATCGGCAAATGTTTTTGAAATAGCGAGGTAGTTGTCCCAGCATACTTTTGAAACCGGGTCGGGGAGTTCCTGCAACCATGGATTATTGGCTTGTCTGCCGTCACCCAATCCGATGTTTTCATAGAGTGAAAATTCAATCTCTCTTTCGCCGGGTTCGGGAGTCTTAAGTTTTGAAGCGCAATCAGCCATATTGGCTGCAGAATAAACATTAACAGATGGATTACTGGTTACTGTAAATACACCAGCCTGGAGTGTATTGTCCCAAAATTCAGAGAAAACGGCATATTTTAACTGCTTTGGAAATAGATTCGATCTCCACTGTTTCTTTATATATGCGTAATAAGCATCCTCTTTGACCAGGTTTTCAACTTTGTTTTCACTGGCTTCAGTCGTCCCACCGGTTGCTGACCAAATCAGCAAGCTTTCCTGTGCCTGCCTGGTATCAAAGAGTTTATTAATGGTAGGCTGTGTCAGGCTGTAGGCTCCTTTTTTCGGTTGAGCGTCGTTCCAGGATTCCAGGTAATGGCAGTCGGGACACACGTAGCCGGCAAGTTTTGCCGTTTCATTCAACGTGTCTGAGAATGAAACAGATAGTTGGGTCTTGGCGAGTGCGTTTGTAAATGCTTCTGCGTTTTGGTAGTCGTAAGCCGGATTAACATTGTACATCAACAGTGCTTCAACCTCTCCTCTCTCCATCTGCTTGGTGAGATAGTCCATGTGGCTGTCAATCCCTTGTTTCGTAAAGGCAGGCATGCTCATATCAATGGTTTTCCCGTAGTTGTCAAGCAAGTGGTTGATCTCATTTACGACCAGCTGGATATTGATATCATTGGAACCGGATACGACAAGCGATTGGCCTTTAGCGGCCCACAACTCATCGGCAAGAGAGTCTATATTAACTGTTGATTCAGGAACTGTTACTGTCGCTCTTCCTGCTTTATGAGCAATCCTATTGTATAGATTAAGGATCGTTCCTGCCTCTTGCGACGGATTTATTGGTATTCTGTAATCGGCGTTGCTTCCCGTGAGTGTAAGCGTCGATTCAAATTGAATATGCCTCGACATCTCAGGATTTTCCTTGCTTACCTTCCTGTTCTTTGAATATTGCTTCGTGTATTCAATCGGGGAAAGCCAGTTTCCAAGAAAATCGGCTCCGAAGCTCACGATTAGCCTGGCTTGATCAAATTTGTATGAGGGCAGGAAAGGCTGTCCGAAGTTTATATTATTCGCCTCAATGATTCCGGAAGCAGAGACTGAGTCGTAAAAAATTACTTCCGTCGTAGGATATTTTTTGTTGAAATCAGCAAAAATGTTCTGGGTTGAGGGGCTAATCACAGAGGATGATAAAATCACGATCTTTCCTCCTTTTTTGGTTATTTCGTCAAGTTTTCCAACAATATCGCTATCAACCTCTTCCCAGGTGGATTCCTGGTTGTTTTTAAGTGGGGTTTTTATCCTGAAGCTATCATATAAACTCAATACAGATGCTTGTACCCGTGCATTTGTCCCTCCTGCTGTAACTGAACTCAACTCATTGCCTTCAATTTTAATGGGGCGTCCTTCGCGTGTTTTCACCACGACACTGCAGTAGTCATTTCCGCCGAAGAAAGTCGAAGCATAGTAATTCGCATTCCCTGGGATGATCGTTTCAGGCTTAATCAGATATGGGATGGCTTTGTTGATAGGATTTTCGCAGCTTGCAGCAAACGTTACAAATCCAATTCCAAAACCGAGCATTTTCAAAAAGTCGCGCCGCGAAGTTGTACCTGATCCGGTTATTTCCCCTTCAGAGAGGCCTTCTGTGGGAAATTCCGGGTCTTTCAACTTTTCAACCGCTGAATCCTCTTCAAACTCCTCTATGCTTCTCCAGTATTTTTCCATACCATCAAAACGTTTTCTGCGTTCTCATTTTCAGGTGACTAATAATGACATTTCTGACAGTTAAGGCCGCCAATTTCCTCTACGGTCACTTCGTTGATTTTTCCTGACAAAATATCTTCTTGTTGCTTGTAGGACAAATAGTACTCATTGTCAAACTGCACTTTCTGCGTCCGGTGGCAATCGATGCACCAGCCCATACTCAAGTCGCTTACCTGCTGAATCCTGCCCATCTTTTCAACTTCACCATGGCACTCTTTACACTCTATTTTCCCGACATTCACATGCTGTGCGTGGCTAAAGAAAACAAAATCAGGCAAGCTGTGTACCCGTACCCATTCGATAGGGACTCCAGACTCAACTGCTTCGTGAATTTTATTAATCTCTATTTCGCCTGTGTTAGTCCCATTGCGAATCACATTATGGCAGTTCAGGCAGAGACTTGCCGGTGGAATGAATGAATTTTTGCTATCCATTGAACCGGTATGGCAATAATTGCAGTCAATTTCATTGTCTCCAGCATGAATTCTGTGCGAAAATTTTATCGGTTGATCCGGTTCAAATCCCTGGCTTCTTCCCATATAAATTACCTCTTCGGTCACTGCTTTTCCGCAGACAGCTAAGCCGGCAAGAATGAGAATTATATGAACGACTTTAAATCTAATCAACTTCAAAAATGCCCAATCTATAATCCCAAAAAGAAGGAATAACACTCCTATGATAAAAGGCCAGGTGTTAGAGGGGCGTGCAAAACTGAAATCGTTGTCGAGGAAGCTGGGATCGGCTTCCAATTTTCGTGTTTCAAATGAAATATAATCAATCAGTGTTTTGGCTTCATCGCCTGAATAGTCATGCCGGGGCATCGGCAGTTTCTCATTCTCTTCAAAAAGTCGATTCGCTGTTGTATCACCTGAAGCAATGAGTGAGTCCGATGCCTGGATAAATTTGATGAGCCACTCCTCGGAATGCCTTTTTGTGACACCCGCTAAGTCGGGCCCGATCAGTTTTCCTCTGCCAATTGAATGGCATCGGGCACATGACTTGAAAAGTTCAGCCGGCGAGCGCATCGAAAGCATGGCGTTTTGTTTTGTCGTGTCGCCTGACAAAACTGTTTCATCTTGAGCTTTAACAACAAATGCTGCAAACAAAACAAACGCAACGAGCGAAATGATGAATTTCATCAACCAATGATTATTCACAAAAAATCTTGACTAATTAATTAACCCCTTAGCATGTTTGAAAGAACTGAATTGCAATCTATTGGAAAATCCTTGAAAACATAACGGTTTTTACTGATAATTCAACGTTACAATCACATTTCAAATTCGAGTCAAATATATGAGGAATTCTTTTTAATATGACGGCCGTCAATAAATATATTCTGGAATTTATGTATTTATTTTCATTCCAAATAATTAATTGTGTTTATATATTTGGTTCACTGTGTATTAGAAATAGGTAAAATTATACGTAACTATTTGCATTCTCAGAGCAACTTGTAATTAATATATCCGTCATCATATAAAAATGACTAATTTATTTGGTAGTTGTAAAAATAAATCTGTTATTTGTATCATGATAAATTGAAAATTGAGTGCCAAAACGGAAAGGGTATGAGAATCATTGAATCAGGGAGAAAATGCACTAATTGCACTCGCAAAAACTGTTTCATCAATAACTATTGTTCAGAAGAGTGGAAGAGCTTTCTTACGGAACATAAGACGACCTATTTAGTTGAATCGGGGGAAAAAATATTTTCAAAAGGACAGCATGTAAAAGGAGTTTATACGGTTTTTTCCGGATTCATTAAAGTCTCTGATTTTGACGATAAGTCGGAAAGAATCGTTGACCTGGTTACGAAAGAACATATTTTAGGTTATCGGGCATTGGGTGAAAGTGTGAATGTTTATTCGGTTACAGCGGAATCACTTTCGGAAAGTGAAATTACCTTTTTCCCGGCTGATATTTTCAGAATGGCTGTTGAATCAAACAAAGAACTGGCACGCTTTATTATCAATTTATTAGCCATGAAATTACGAAGAGCTGAGATCAGATATAAAAATTTTCAAAAAATGCATGCCAGGGACAAACTGATCTGTTCTTTAAACGATATCATTGATACGTTTGGACTAAAAAAGAAAGATGAAACTCGATTAAATTTCTCCTTGTCACGAAAGGATATTGCCGGACTTTCAGCGACAACCTATGAAACCGTAGTAAGAATATTAGGCGATCTGGATAAGCAAAATTATATCCAAATTGATGGAAAAGAGATCAAGATTCTTGACAGAGAGTATTTTGCGGAAAATGCGAAAAAATTAATGACGCTTTAGTCAAATAAATTTGTCCATTCGCGATTTTTACATGATTTTAGCACAGCTAATTGTAACCATCCAATGTCATGATCAAATCCATTCAGAAAATCCGGTTTTCAGGCCAATTCAAGAACTCTGCTTTCCTCGTTGTAATGGGAATCCTTTTCCCGCTGCTTGCCTCTTCACAAACCACTACTCAATGGCGTGGGGCTGACAGGCATGGTGTCTATCCTGATATTGAGTTGCTCGATAGCTGGCCGGCTGAAGGTCCTGACCTGATCCGGGCATATGAGAATATCGGGAATGGGTATGGTTCGCCAACGATTGCAGACGATGTCCTCTATATCACCGGGGAGATCAACTCCACGGCATACCTTTTTGCATTCGATGCAACGGGTAACCTTCTCTGGAGATCGTCATTTGGAAATGAATGGGTAGTAAATTACGATGGTTCGCGCTCAGCCCCTACCGTAGTCGGTGACCTGGTATATGTTACGTCGGGACTAGGTAACATCACCTGTTTCGAGACACAAACCGGTCATCAGAGGTGGTCGAAAGAACTATTACATGAACTCCAGGGCAGCTCTCCTCTTTATGGATTTGCCGAAGCCCCACTGGTCCATGGAGGTCTGGTCTTTATCACTCCCGGGGGAGCTGATACCAATGTGGTGGCACTGGACCGGTTTTCGGGAGATATAAAATGGGTTTGTCAGGGCAACAGGGAAATCCCGGGCTACAACTCCCCCAGCCTGATCAGCCTCCCTGAACGGGATATCGTAGTCCTCTTTTCTGCCTATTCCCTGCTGGGGATTGATTGCAGAACCGGAAAGTTACTCTGGGTGCATGAACAGGATAATGTCCCGGTTTCAAGGAGAAAACTGGGTCTGGGAGATACTCACAGTAACTCGGTCTGGTTTGAAGATGGTTTTATCTATTATATTGCCGGAGACGGAAACGGTGCCGTAAAGCTTAAGCTATCTGACGATGGAAGTGAGATCATGCAGTTGTGGAGAAACAAAGCCATCGACAACTATATGGCAGGATTTGTGATCCAGGACGAACACCTTTTTACCTGTACCTACAATGGAAAAGACCTCAAACGCCTGAATACCGGAAGTGGTGAAGTCGAAGGTACACTGAAAATCGGAACAGGTTCCCTGATCTTGGCTGATGAAAAGATCTACTATTATACCCTGAAAGGAATGATGTACCTGGTTGATCCCGAGAATCTGGAGGTGATCAGTTCATTTAAGATTGACAAAGGAACCAAAGAACACTTCTCACATCCTGTGATCCATCAAGGCATATTATATGTCAGGCATGGGAACATTCTTCTGGCTTACGATATTAAGACGTAGAATCTGCCACTTCGGTTTTCATCCAGTTTTGAGCAAGATCGCACATCTCTTGTACTGATTTACGATCGATACTTTTTCCCTCTTCTTTTGGCACTCTCGGATAAATAGGCTCACCTATGATGGTCGTTATATTCAGAATATTATCAGATATTTTCCTGCCAAAGAAAGTCCTGGGCTTAAACAGATGGACAATAGGTACCACCGGGCAGTTCGCATGATGAGCCAGGTAAAAAGCTCCTTTCTGAAAATAATCAATCTCCTGATGGAGATGCCAGAGCTCTTCTTCCGGGAAAAAATGTACAATCTTCCCTTGCTTTACAGCATTTACTACTTGCTTCAATATTCTCCTCAAACCTAATACGCCGTCAGGAATGGGGAACCCTCTGAGAATCCGAAACATCTTTCGGAAATAGGGTGCCTCAAAATTTCGCTGCACGGAAGCATACCATGGCCGGCGGGGAAGTATAGCCAAACCCACCAACACGGTATCGAATATATGACAGTGATTGGCCACGCTGATAAACCCTTTTTTCTTAAGGGATCTGAGGTTTTTTCGCCCATGAACCCTGTGACTGCCGATAAGTTGAAAAAATCCAATTCCCAGAACCAGATAAAAAGCGGTATACGCAATATGGGAGAAAAAAAGATAAATGAAATTGGTTTTGATATATGTATAATCGGAAGGAATAGTAATGGGGTAGACCGATTCCATGGGAACCTGTTGCTCGCGAACCTGGCCGGATGTCATGATCGGATGGCTTTTTTGTCTGCATGGAGTTTCTTAACAGGGACAGCCGGCATGCTCTTTACATCAGGAGGATTAACCACTCGATGGATGAACTCTTCATAATCGTCCACAGCTTTGTCAAAGCGGTATACTGTAGCCTCTTCCAGAACCTTTTCCTTCAATATATCGCTTCTCAATTCATCCCGATGCTCATACCAGTAGTCAAGTCTTTCAGCCAGGTGACCGGGATCATCAGAGGTGAATAAAAACCGGTCATCAAGGGCAAACTGGGGAGCCGCAGAGTACTTTGAATCACTGACCAAACAAGGCAGGCCACAACCGATAGCTTCGAGGCAGGATAAGCTTTCAAGCTCAACGATCGAGCCATGCAGGAACAGGTCCGCTGTATTCAGATACCTGAGTTTATCTTCAAAACTGATGTAGCCGATGAAAGGTTCCAGCGGTAACTCTTTTGCTTTAACTTTGAGCTCTTCTGTCCGTTCCCCTCTTCCGGCCAGGATGAGTTGAATGTTGGCTGCATACATTGAGCGCCGGACTCCTTCCATAAGCAGCAACTGCCTCTTTTCGTAAGCATGGCGTCCAATATTCAATAAAACCAGTTTATCACCGAACCATTCCGGTCTCTCATAGTTACCTGGTGCATACTCAACCGGAATACCATTCGAGATGGGAAACTTGCTGGCATTGATTCTCTCCGATTCCAGGAGACTGGCAGCAAACCGGGAGGGGCAGGTGATGATATCAACCCGCTTGAAAAGAAAGTATTTAAAAAAGAACCAGAGAATCCACTCCAGGCGCTTGCTTGTTTTAGCCATGGCTGCCATGATATTCTGCGGCTGAACATGAAAGGCGCCTACTACCGGTTTGCCCAGGCGTTTTGCCGCTTTTACGGCACCCTTTGCCATCAGAAAAGGGAACTGCACCTGAACAACATCGGCATCTTTCATTGCCTCTTTATAGACTTTTTTGTCGTTCCGGCCAAAAAGGAATTTCATGTTTTCAAGTGATGCCTCTGTACCGGGCAGTACAAACCCGGGAACCTGGTAAAAGTCCGGATCCGAGGGATCTTCATGAATGGCTGTGATAATCGTGACTTTATGGCCGCGCTTCCGAAGTTCATCGACCAGCCGTTTCGTTGCAATGGTGCCTCCGTTAGCATCATTGTAAGAATCAATAGCAAACACAATATGCAAGCCATTGTTCGATTCAGTGTTTAGCGTTTTCTCTGGTGTAGTATCCATAGGATTTGTTTTTGCCTGGTTATAAATTATGAAGGATTCAAGCTATTGAGTCCTTTGACTGCTTTATCTTCTATATATTCATAATAATCGTTGTCGTAGAGCTTAATGGATTTCTCATAATACTCTTTTGCAAGGTCTATTTTTCTCATTTTTTTATAGATGTTTCCCAGCCGCAAAGCAGCTTCTGATGCAAAATAGTAGTCTTGATCTTCAGCCAATTCAATGACTCTTTTGAATCTTTCAATGGCGGCTTTCTTTATTACCCTTGAAGTTTCAAACCGTGCCTTCAGGAATTGGTATTCAATTTCATAAGCCAATATGTTGCGATGGTTGGTCTCAAATGACTTCAGGGCTGTGTTAAACTGATTAACATACCCGCCATCAAGCAGTAAACGGGCTTTGACCAGGTTTATATCAGGGTCATAATCCAGATTTGCTTCATAAAGCGCTTCACGGTCGCGTTCGTTCATGTCCATGCCTTCATCCCGCACAATTTCACAATGCTCAAGAAATTTCTGATGATCATCATTGATCAGATAGAAGAGAGCCAGGTTGTAGTTCATCTCTTTCAGGTACTCTTTCTTTTCCAGGTAGCTTAAGTATCTCGATAAATAATATCCGGCTTTAGGATCCAGTTTCCGCAACAGTATTTTACCTAATAAATAACTGTAAATAACATCGGCAAAAGCATTTTCAGAAACATCAATTTGCTGTAATATCTTTAGGGCCTCCTCGTTTTTCCCTGTCCTGTAAGCAATATTTGCTTTGAAATATTTATGGATAAATGTTTGAGAAACTCTGCTGTCGAGTGATTTAGTGAAATTATAAACTATCTCAGGCGTTTTGTTAACTTTTGCTGCCAGAATGACAAAGAGGGCAGCTTCAGCATTTATCCCCTCTATTTTTTTCTGCGACAAGTAATTCTCCTTGAGCAATTTCAATCCATGATTAAAATCGGCTGAAACACCGAAAAAGGAGGCAACCCATTTCACAAAAGGTGGAAGATTTGAAACAGCAACATTGAAAAAGCCATCCAGTTTTATGCTGGGCTTGAAGTTTGGATGTTTTTTCAGATTTCGGTAAACATTCTTGTATGCTGAATATCCCTTTCTTACACCGCTAATACTCGACCCATGGATGATGTTAAAGATCCCTAATTGCAATTCCATTTCAGCATAACAAGCCAGGTAATAAGGCGAATCTTCATCCTTGTTATCCATGATCTCCCTTTTCCTGTCATAGTTCTCAAGAAACGCTTCGTACTCCTTTTCGCTTGAGTTTATTAACAACTTGTAAGCATCACACGTTTGATCGAGGTAATAGGCATAAAAGTTCTCAGGATTTAGCTTGATTTCTTCAGCCAATAACTCTTTTGCCTGTTCAATCTCAAGGTCCATCAATAGCATCCAGGCTCTTTGACAATTTTCATTGACATCGTAAATTGCACTGGCTTTTTGACTTAAGCTAAACAGAATTACCAGAGACAAAATGATCTTTATCATTATTTGCCGGATGAATTGGGGGTAAAAATAGAAAATAAACTCGAATAAAAACTTTAATGTTTTGCCTAAATTGTGTTTATAACGTAACTGTTTATTAATATATTGATTAACAGTCTTTTGCAAGATTAATCTTTAGACAAATCAGGAAACTTTCGCGGAAACTTAGTTTATTTTCTGGAACTATCTACATAGTGGTGGGTACTTTCATGGAGTTTTCTTCGATCAATCTTTCCAACGGGATTTCTGGGAAGGCTCTTTACAAATATCCATTTCTCGGGTACTTTGTATTGAGCCAGGCTTTTCGATACGAAAGCTGAAAGCTCGTCAATTGTGGGGGGTGGCATTCCGGGTTTTGGTACAATAAAAGCTCCGACAATATTTCCATAGTGTTCATCAGGGAAACCCACAACACCGCTCAGTTCGACTTTTGGGTGATCATCCAGCACATCTTCCACCTCGCCGGGTGTGATGTTAGATCCTCCCCTGATAATAATCTCCTTGATCCGGCTGACAAAATGATAATATCCATCTGTGTCTCTGTAAGCCACATCTCCTGTTCGGAACCAGCCATTTATAAATACTTTATGGGTCTCTTCGGGGTTGTTCCAGTATTCTTTTATCAGCGCTTTCGACTTTAATACGATTTCACCTGTTTTGCCATCTGGTACATCCTTAAAATTCTCATCGACAAGTCTGACCTGGACTCCGGAAATCGGTTTGCCAATGGAGCCCGGTTTTTTCTTCTCATGTTTCGGCTGAACACAATAGCCTTCACATTCAGTCATTCCACATCCCTCCATGAGATCAAAGCCAGCCTGCTTTTGAAAAAGTTCGTATGTATGATGAGGCACCTTATCACCGGCGATCATCATATTTTGAATATGAGAAAAATCAGCATCTTTTGCATTGGGATGTTCCAGTACTTCAAGAAGTTCAGTTGGAAGTAAGACAATATTCGTGGGTTTGTATTTTTTTAAACACCGGATATACTCTGCAGGGTTAAACTCACGTACCATTACAAAGGTTCCGCCATTGGAAAGGGTGGGTAGCATAATCCCTGCGAATCCTGCAATGTGGGAGATCTGGGTGCCGGCTAGGCCGATTTCATTTTGGTCAATCTCCTGAGATTTCGTCTTGTTCAGGATATGGTGATACAGAGAATAATGGGTGTGAACAGCTCCCTTTGGCCTTCCGGTGCTTCCTGATGTGTAAATAATAATGGCCGGATCAGAGATACTTACATGTGGAAAGTGTATCTTGTTTCTGGAATCGTTTACAGCCGCATTCCATGAGGCTGTTTGATGTGTCGAATCCTCGTCGATGATAAAGATATGCTCAAGTGAAGGGATGCTGGCATGTATATTCTCAACCACAGCGTATAGGTCCGAACTTGCAATCAGAATTTTACTCCCACTTTGTTTGACTGCATAAACGGTTTCCGGAGTTCTGTAACGGGTGTTTAAGGGGACGGCGATCACTCCGATGCGAAAACAGGCAAAATAAAGCTGGACCAGCTCTACTCTGTTTTTCATAAACAATGCTACCCGGTCACCCTGCTTTATACCGAGGGAAAGAAGAGTCTCTGCCCAGAGGTTCATCCGGTCAGACAGTTGACTGTATGTACAGCTCTCTTTCCCGCATATCACTGCTTTCTTGTCGGGATTTATTTCAGCTATTTTGTCCAGAGTTTCATACAAAAGCATCTTTCCCCCTCCTGCCTTAAACTTCTATTTTACTGCCAATATCAGCATGATCGCAAATATAGAACGAATTATTCTTAATCATCAAACAAACAGGAAGTATGTTTCTCAAATTTATTTATCAATGTTTTCGGATGACTGATTTTTTGTCTAACACCATGTTTCAACATAATATTTGTTTGCCCTGTATAAATTACTTATATTGCGGAT
>CAZTSX010000021.1:13779-37177 GCA_964616825.1 uncultured Prolixibacteraceae bacterium | reverse complement strand
ATTTCCGTATTTCTACCTTTATTTCTTTTGTCCAGATAATTGATCGATAAATGTTTCGATCGCAATGATGCTCTGTTCCTCACTGTAGCAACGAGGATCGTTGAGATCGCCATTGATCTCAAGGTATGGGACGCCGGTTTGTTTGAGCAAGCGGTTCTGCATCCCGAAACGATTATTAGAATTCCGCGCACAGGTCTTCGACTCATGGTAAATGATCCCTTGAATGGTGAATTCCTGAAACAATTGTTCCAGGACCTGTTCTTTCACCTTTTCTGACCTGACAATAAACAGCTTGCAATAGGCCAGAGCGGAGGATTCAAACGGATCAGCCGGATCGAGATCATCAAATATCCAGCTGTTGCAGTAAGTTGAAGCAACTATGCAGGTGTCGAGTGTAGCGAATAATTTGGCCATGCTGCTCAGTTTGTACCAGATAGGCATCCCTTCCCAGTAGATTCTGAATCTCTCTTCAGGAACAGCGCTGATTGTATTTTCTATCCTCTCTTCCAGTTCTGCCAGGAGAATTTTGTAATAGTTAACGGCATGACTGGTTCCTCGCATGACTACGATGGGCCCCATGTGGATGGCGGAATCGAAGAAATTGATGGGAGAAGGAAGATGTTTCGCCTTCTGCAATACCTGGCTCCATAACACACAACCATCGTGAGAGAGATCAACGGCCTCCCTGAACTTGTCGATGTCGAATTTTCTCTCTGCTACTTTTTCAAGTTCAGGAATGATTCGATGATATTGGTCCGACACGCTTTTGATGATCTCCGGTGTTAAGTCGGAGATGCATAACGGCGTATGAATACCCACGATGGGAACATTAAAATGCCTGGCATAAAAGCTAAGCCAGTCTTCCACCTCTCTGCATTGGTTTGTATTATAGACCAGGATATCAGGCCGGGGAACCGATTTGAAGCCACTTTTCTGGAGTGGGGTTTCGTTTTGCAGGAAAGCGCCGATATCACTGGTAAGGTATGAACAGATATCAGGAGAGTAACCATGGGCGACAGCCGTAGGGATATACTTATCGGCATTCTTGCCGACTCCCAGCATGGCGCCATGGTTTTCGGGAAAGTAAACCTCGAAGCCCATCGAATACAATAGTTCGGCCGGCCCCACGCTTGTACACCAGGCGATCTTCCGGTTGCCTGTTTCCGCAGCCTCTTTGAGTCGCTCAAAATAGGCTCCCATTGTAGTGCGAAGGTCATTGACCGAACGTAGTTTTACAAGCTCAGTTTTATCTTGCATTTTCTTGCTATTTATCTCATTCATTCTTCCATACAGGCTTTCTCTTCTCCAGAAACGCGTTGATTCCCTCATTGGCATCGTGGGTTTCCATCATCTCGTTCACATACAAGTCAGCAAAGTAGGGCAGATGCTTCAGCATGAAGTAATCGAAAGAAGCTCTGGCCGCTTTGGTGGCATATCGCAGGGATGAAGCGCTCTTCCTGAGGATATTTTTCGTGATCCATTCATCTGTAGCAGCATCCATAGCAGCCTTGTCTTCAAACACTTCATTGATAAGCCCAATGGATTTTGCTTCATCAGCTGAAATGATTTTACCGGTAATAAGCAATTCATCCGCTCGTACATTTCCCACCTTCAGGGGCAACATCACGGAGGCCGGAGGGGCAAACACACCCAGAATAATTTCCGGCTGGCCGATCTTAGCGCTCTTGTCTGCAAAAATAAAATTACATGCGAGCGGCAATTCGAACCCGCCTCCGAGGCACTGTCCTGAAAGCTTGGCCAACGTTGGGATGTGAAGTTCGATGAGGGTGAAAAACATCTGATGAAATCCCTCCAGCATTTCGGCGGCTTTCTCTTTTGTGTGCTCAGCTACACTTGCTCCGTATGAGAAATTATTCCCACTCCCTTCAAAGGTTATCAGTTTGATATCCTTGTTATCTTTCAGAGAATCCAGGAATTTTGTGATCTCACCCATCATGATGCAATCCAGAATATTCGCTTTCCCGTCATCCAGAACTACCCGGGCAACGGCATCCTCATATAAATATTCAACTCTGATTTTTTCCATATTAATCGTATTGAGGAGAAATGGCACGGATCATCTCATCGTTCCACTCATGGCCCTCTGCAAGCATCTGGCGAAGTTTGACGAAGTCAACTTCCCGTTGGCCTTTCGGGCCGTCGTTAAATGCCTGGAAACCGGCTTTGGCCTCGGTCATCATATTCAGAGCGAGCCACTCCCTGTTACTCTCCTTGTTTTTATCCCAGTGTTCAAGTTTATGTTTACGTAGCGAGTTGATCGTTTTGCTCAGGCAGTTGGGCATGAGGTACATGAGTTTAGTGCAGAATAACTCTACAGCCTGGTCCAGCATCGAAAGGTCCACTTCGCCTGATTTCATCAGCTCTTTCGCTTTCGCAAATTCATCCCCCTTTTTCGGGGTTCCATAGATGATCTGGCCCTGGTTGTTTATCCACTGATCGGTATAGACAAGCGGGTTGGGAATGAATTCTCCGTTTACTTTGAGTGCAGGCACTACTTCAGTGATCAATCCTGCCCTTAATGCTTCATAGGCTGACCAGGGATCACAAACCGTACAGGAGACCATGGCGTTCTCAATGCCGACGAACAGGGGCAGAAAATCGGTCGATCCTCCGTCGGGTGCGCTGCCATGCTTCGGACCGGCTTGTCCGAATCGGGCAAGGTCTTGTGCAATGGAAAAGTCACAGGCCATCCCGATCTCCTGGCCTCCACCGATCCGCATCCCGTTTACCCGGCATACAACGGGTTTATCGTTCATGAGTATGGAGGAGACCATATCGTTAAAAAGACGCATGTACTGTTTGTATTCCTGGGGATTCCCGGCATAATACTCGGCGTACTCTTTCGTGTTGCCTCCGGTACAGAAGGCTTTATCCCCGACAGCAGTGAATACGACTGCAACAACACTCCGGTCGTTGGAGGCTTCCCGCATGGCCATAATGACCTCTTTAACAGCATCGGTTGTATAAGAATTATACTGCTGGGGATTGTTCAGGATAATCCAGGCATTGAACACGCCTTCGACAGGATTACCGCTAAAATCCTTACAAGGACGTTTTTCAAACAGGATCTCCTTGTAGGTAGTGTCGGTAAGATTGTGACTTGCTAACATGGTTTCTATCTTTTGGTTAATAATTTTCAGGCTTAATCAAAATCAGGTATCAGAACAGATCTTTTCAGGTAAGCATTCTTAAGTGTATTCCGGAATATCTCATTGATCTTCGACAGGGGGAACGTTTCAATGAATTCATCAATGTTCAGCTTATCTGACGCGATCAGATCAACAACTTCAGGATAGAGTTCCGGTTTGCAACCCCAGGTCCCGATCACTTTTGCATCAAAAGCCATCAGGTTGCTGAGGCGTACTTCAGTTTTATCGAAGGTAAATCCGACAATGGAAAGGGTTGAGGTAAACGTTAACAGGTTGAATCCCAGTTCCTGCCCCGCTTTGGTGCCTGAAACTTCGAAAATTTTCCAACCGTACCGTGAAACTCCGATCTCTTTGGCAATCTCCCTCACAGTCGACTTAATCGTTTTTATATCCAGATCCTTCACATTCAGCGTTGCCTCCACTCCGTTGTTTTTAGCTATTTCGAGCTTGCTATCATCGATATCCAGCGCAATAACTTTCGCACCGAAAATACGGGCGATCAGGGCTGTATAGATACCAACCCCGCCTACACCGATTACAATAGCAAGATCTCCTGTTTCAAGTTCTGATTTTTCAATTACCTGGTAGGGTGTGGAGATCGCATCGGCGATAACGGATAATTTTTCGAGAGGGTATTTGGTTAACAACTCATCAGGGACGGGGCAGAGAAAACGTGCAGGAACCTTGATATGCGAGGCAAAGCCTCCATTAAAATCATTTCCGGGCATCAGTTGTTTCTGGCACATGTTGCTTCGCCCTTTTTTACATAGTTCGCAATCGCCGCAGGGGAGTACGGCAGGAATTATTACGTTTTTCCCGATCCATTCTCCAGGACCGGCAATAACTGTTCCGCTGATCTCGTGGCCGAGAGTGAGAGGAAGCTCTTTCTTTGTTTTGACTCCGTAATGCCAGAAACTGATATCTGTATGACACACACCGCATCCGGCAATTTTTACCAGTGCTTCATGTGGTTCAAGTTCCGGGAAAGAGTCTTCGGCAAGTTGAAAATCAGCATCCGGTGCTGTCATTTGCCAGGAACAAATTTTCTTTTTCATGATCGTCAGGTTAAAATGTGATTATTTCCAATGATCTTATTTGCTTTTGCTTACGCCATTTTTACAATTAATTGCATTAACCAGGTTGGTAAGCACCAGGTTTATGGGTGTTTTGATGTAATGCTTACGGCCATATTCAACGATTTTCCCGTTCATATAATCGATCTCTGTTTCCCGTTTATTGATCAGGTCGATAGCCAGTGAAGGCATGTGATTCCCTGCATTGCTGAGGTATCTGATACCCAGTTTGACGAAATTATCCGGCAACTTGATATCTTCGGCTGAGGAAACCTGAACCGCTTCGTAAAGGATCTGTTCAATGATCTCAAGGGTATCATCATTGCTCATGGCTTCTTTCATGGTCAGCCGGGAGATAGCGCACAACGGACTTAACGCTGCGTTCAGGATGGTTTTTTCCCAGATCTTATCGATGATTGCAAACGAGTGCACCTGTTCTGTGGCTAATTCAACGTTTGAAAGGGTTGTGGCAATCCAATGGGCAACTTCTTCCTGCGAGTCGTCCATTGATCCGACATAATTGGGAGGATTGAAAAAGTTGATTGCAGTTATATTCGGAGCTTGTAAATTCCCTGCAAAATTGATTACCATCTTAAGGATTGCGGATTCGGGGAGATGAGCCTGGTATAACTCCCCGACACCGATTCCATTCTGGGCGCTGAGCAACAAAACATCCTTTTTCAGCTTCTCAGAGAGAACATCCACGATCTTATTGACATGATAATCTTTAACAGCAGAAATCAGGATATCAAGATCGTGCTCCAGCATCTCTTCTAACGAGTAGTAAACATACTTAAAGAAGGATTTTCTCTCCATTTTCGATACGAGTTCCATGCCCTCTTTTCGGATAAGGTTTAATTTTTCCCTGTCAAGGTCGGTAACTGCAACTTCACAACCAGCAATTTCGAAATGTACGGCTAGCGTCTGACCAATGGGGCCTAACCCGATGATCCCGATGTTATACGTCTTCTTGCTCATGTTTTATGATCTCGTTATTAATTTATTTTTTAAAGGATGATCCGGGCATCTACCACACAAATTTCATCGCCGGTCGCAAAGAGCGGGTTAAGGTCAAGCTCTTTGATCCCGGGGAAATCCGTTCCCAGCATGGAAATACGCTGAATGATCTCCACAGCTTTTTTCTTGTTAATCCCTTTTTTACCCCTGAAACCGTCAATCAACGGTGCAGCCTGAATCGAACTGATCATTTCCATGGCTTCCGTGTCACTGACAGGGGTGATTGCAAAAGCAACATCCTTGAGGATCTCCACGAAGATTCCACCCAGGCCGAACATAATGATATGGCCTACATCTTCTACTGCTTTAGCGCCGATGATCAGCTCCTGTTCGTTTGGAAGGAATTTCTGTACAAAGAAGTTTATTCCATCTCCCAGGTTCCTGCTCATGGTTTCAGCTATTCTGGCTGCCTCCTGTTCATCCTGAATATTCACAGCCACCCCTCCTACATCACTCTTATGGATGATCTTTTCAGAATCGGCTTTGATCACAACAGGGAATCCGATTGCGGAGGCAGCCGTTACGACTCCATTCGCGTCGTCTGCCACTTTCCATGGGGCAACCGGCACCCGGTATGCCTCCAGGATACCGTAAACTTCCGCTGCCGTAAGGATCTCCCTTCTCTCTGTCACGGCTTTGTCGAGGATGGAACGGACAGCATCTTTATCGACATCTGTAAAGGTCTTTACAGTGCCTTCTTTCGCTGAACGAATCTCGTTATAACGGACCATGGAAGAGAGTGCCCGGGCTGCCGTTTCCGCAAAGTCAAAACAGGGGATTTCTCCCTCCTTGAGGATCCTGGAGGTTCCGCTCCATTTCTGTTTGTCGGTCATATAATTGCATACAATTGGCTTGCCCCCGGCCTTTGCGGTTGCTGCAATCTCACGGGCAACATTCTCACAATCGACGAAAGGAGGAGTCACAAAATTCATGTATATGCTGTCGAACTGAGGCTCATTCATCATCACTTCGAGTGCACTTTTAAATTGCTCCGGGCCGGCTGTTGCAACAACATCCAGGGGGTTCCTGAGGGAAGCCGATTTCAGCATGGTCTCTTTCAACGTTTCTGCAGCTTTTTCTGAAAGTGGCGGGATCTCCAACCCGCAGTTCACCAGTTCATCAATGGCAATGACAGATGGTCCGCCGGTGTTTGTGATAATACCTACGTTATTTCCTTTAGGGATTGGTTGTGAGGAGAGCGCTACAGCGGCATGGCACAGATCTTCCTGGCTGTTGAATGTGAGGATCCCTGCCTTCTTATAGATGAGGTCCATGGAAATACTTCCGGCTAGTCCACCGATATGAGACCGGGAAGCTTCTGCTCCTTTATCAGTTCGCCCGGCTGTAATAGCCAGGATCGGTTTCCGGGCCGTTACCTTTTTCGCTTCAGTGATAAATTCATGCGGGTTATCCATGCTTTCGGCATAGAGTACGATAGCTCTCGTTTCATCGTCATTTCCGTAATAACTGATGATTTCCGTGATGGATACATCCGACCCGTTTCCATTGGAGGCGTACATTCGCTGGCCGATGCCCATATCATAAAAGGCCTGCATGATCACAGCGCCCACCCCACCGCTCTGAGCTACCACGGAGATATAACCCGGTTCCGGGTAGGTAAATGTGAAGTTGCAATAGGCATTGATCATCGGATCGGAATTGATGATTCCCTGACAGTTCGGGCCTACAATCCGGATCCCGTATTTTCGTGCCCTGGCGAGGGAATCATCTTCCAGAGCCTGGCCTTCTGCCCCCATTTCCTTAAATCCTGCTGTATTGATGATAATTGCCTTAATCCCTTTCTTACCGCAATTTTCTACTTCATCAGGGACAAAAGGAGGAGGAATCACAATGTGGGCAAGATCTACCTCGCCAGGGACATCCAGAATGGAATGATAAGCTCTCAACCCCCTGATCTCGTCAACTTTCGGATTGATAGGATAGAGAGGCCCATTGAATTTATAATGAAGCAGGTTCTTAATGATGACATTCCCGATGGATAACTCCTTTACCGATGCACCGATCAGCGCAACTGCTCTGGGTTTGAATAACGGATCAAGATTATCGTTCATTTATTGATAATAATTTAACATCAAAACAGTGTGCAAGATAGCAATTAAGTTTTCCCGGGGCTGTTTGATTATGCTCCCCGGCATTTGACAGGCATCAAAAATAAAAAAAATTGTCAAAACTCAGGCACAAATAATCACAGCAATATCAAATTTGCGTGCTCTAGTTAAATATAAAATTTTACTTTTGTTTTTGTTGAATAGCTATTCGAAAAGATCAAAATAACCCCTGAATTAAAGATATGGATTCAGGTAATTACAGAAGGGAAAAAGATGAGGTACGCAGAGACAGGATTTAATTTAGAAATTGATTTAACCCGGAGAAGCATTGAACGAGTTGGAACTGACCCAGTTGACACTGAGCTTTATCTGGGGGGCTTAGGTACGAATGCCAAGATATTATGGGATAGGGTACCACCTGAAGTTGAAGCCTTTTCTCCTGATAATCTTCTCATCTTTGCCACCGGCCTTTTATGTGGCACACCTGCTCCCGGTTGTAATCGTACAATCGTCACTACCATTTCTCCTCAAACTAAGTTAATGGCATTTTCAATGATGGGAGGATTTTGGGCGCCGGAATTGAAGCATGCCGGTTACGACAAAGTGATCCTTCGCGGAAAGTCTCCCGAGCTGGTTTATTTGTGGATAAACAACGACAAAGTAGAAATACGTGATGCCTCTCATTTGCAGGGTAAAGGCGCTAATGAAACAGCTGAGCTCATCAAAGCGGAGCTGAAGGAGCCGAAAGCCCAGGTAGCTTCCATTGGCCTGGCCGGTGAAAACAAGGTTTATTTTGCATCTATCGAGCAGGGCAAGTCCAGTGCCAGCCGGGGCGGAATAGGCGCTGTAATGGGCGACAAAGGCGTAAAGGCGATAGCGGTTCGGGGAACAGGGGACATCAATATTGCCCAGGCAGATGAATTCCTGGAGCTTTGCAACGAAGTGCTGGAGTATATAAAAATCCGGGAAGACAATCCAATTCCGGGGGTGATGCCCATTTTAGCAGGGCTGGGATCACCTCAGGAGATGAAGATCCATGATGAGAAATGGCATACAGAGAGTTTCATGTGGGGTAATTCCCGCCACCGCAGAAAAGACTTTTGGACCGAGGACATTGCAAAGGAGTGGACCGAGACTATGGAAAAAGCGCGAACGCGACTCATAAGTTGCTATAACTGTCCGTTGAAGTGCGCGGCTACGATTTCCATGCCGGGACTACCAACATACATGATGAAATGCTTTTCAAAACTGACCTATACAATGGCGGCCATGTCAAACCTGGATTTTGGATTACGAATCGCTCAACGCGCCACGGAATATGGTGTGGATGCATTTTCAACTCCGCAAGTGATGGCCTTCGCCCTTGAACTATATGAAAACGATATTCTAACCGATGATGAGATGGAGGGATTGCCGGCCGATAACGACGAGAAATTTTTCTGGTTACTTGACAAAATTGTCCGGCGGGAAGGGATAGGAGATGCACTGGCTAATGGTACTTATTGGGCGGCAAAAGAGATTGGTAAGGGTGCAGAGGCATTTGCTCATAACAACATCAAGAAAACGGAACAAATGCCTCTCAAACTATCCATGCTGAATCCCATTTATTTTTTGATGTATTGTACCGGTGAGAAGATCAACATCACTCAAATTGAAGGACAGTTTCCCCAGATGCCCTTTCCTACGATGGAAGAGAAAGAAGAGTTTGTAAAGGATTGGCACCAGGTTCCTGATGAAAAGTTCAAGCAATATTTCCTGGACTGGGAACTACGCGGAGAAAAGTCATTCCCCTATTACCCGACTGTTGAGATGTGTTGTGATATTGTTGATTGGCAGGAGATGATGCACTACATTGATGACGCACTCGGAATGTGTGCCGGTTTATCATCATTCCCCCTGAAACCACCGTATCATATACACAATTACCCGAAATTTATCTCATCAGGGGCCGGGATCGATATGGATGAAGCCCAACTAACCCAGGCAGCCAAGAGGTACCGTACGTTAGTCAGAGCAGTAAATATAGGAAGAGGCATGAGAAGAAAAGATGAAAAGCCACCGGAGAATCATTGGAAGAAACGGTTTCCCGAACTTGAAGCTGAGCTCCTGGATGCGTATTACAAACTCAAGGGATGGAATAAAGAGGGTATTCCTACAAAAGAGTCTTTACATGAATTGGGCTTGGATTACGTGAGCGAAGACTTTATCAGGAGAGGGATTTTGACGGATACAGATGATGCTTCTTCTAATGAAACCTCAGCAGCAACTATGAAAAATAACGTGGAGGAGGGAAATAATAATGGCTGAAAAGAAGAAGAAAACGGTTAAATCAATAAAGATAGATGTTGATAAGTGCATAGGCTGCCTGGCATGTGAGGTGATCTGCTCTGCCTTTCACGCTACACCAAAATATAGCAGCAATAATCCGGCGAGATCTCGTATTCGGGTGATTTGTGATCCAATAGCTGACATATATATTCCTGTATACGCGGGTGAGTATTCTGTAGCCGAATGTGCCAGCCGGGACAAATATGTAATTGACGGAAAAGAATACGACGAATGTGCTTTCTGCCGGGCTTCCTGTCCGTCAAGGGACGTATTCAAAGAGCCCGATTCCGGTCTCCCGCTAAAATGTGATATGTGTGAGAGTGATCCTTCCCTGGAAAAACCTATGTGTGTAAAGTGGTGCTTGAATGAAGCCCTGATATATGAGGAGAGGGAAGAAGAAACAGAAGAGGAAGAGAAGCAGGAAGAGTTGGAGATCGGATTGGAATCATTGGCAAACAAATACGGACTGAATAAACTAATGGATATCGTTGACCGAATGTCTGTGGCAAAAAAGGGTTAGGATAAAGAATGGAGAATATTACCGACTATAAAGAGATCGTCGACATCATCAAGGAAAAGGGTGGAGATTCGTTTAAATTGTGCTACCAGTGCGGAAAATGTGATGTTGTTTGTCCATGGAACCAGGTAAGGCAGTTTAGCATGCGGAAATTAGTCAGGGAGGCTACGTTCGGCATGTCTGAGGTAGAAGGTGAAGATATATGGCGGTGTACTACCTGCGGCAAATGTTCACAGGCGTGTCCCAGGGAGGTAAAACAGGTAGAAGCCGGGATTGCCCTGCGCAGGATTGCAACGGATTATGGCATCTATCCTGCTTCTGCCGATCCGGTTCGTTCCATCAGGTCAAACCTTAACGGGGAGGGCAACCCGTTTACTGAAGAACGAAGCAAGCGGGCAAACTGGGCAAAAGATCTTTCCGTAAATGCCTTTACAGAGGAGATGGAAATTTTATATTACCCCGGTTGTTACCTCAGTTATGACCCAAGGTTAAAAAAGGTAGCCGCTGCCACCGCTAAAATCCTTAATACAGCAGGCGTAAATTTTGGAATACTGGGCCCGAAAGAGAATTGTTGTGGAGAAAGTATTCGCAAGGCAGGTGATGAAAAATTATTCAGGCAGTTAGCGAAAGAAAACATTAAAACCTTTATTGATCATGGTGTCAAGAAGATTCTTGTCTCTTCCCCTCATTGCTACCATACGTTCAAAAATGAGTATCCTGAATTTTCAGTGAACTTTGATGTGGTTCATATCGCTCAATATGTATTCGAGCTTGTTCAGGAGGGAAGACTTGAACTTACGAAAGAGTATGGGAAAAAAGTAACCTATCATGATCCATGTTACCTGGGTCGACATAATAATATATATGATGAGCCCCGAAATGTGCTGAAGAAAATAGTTGCTTTAGAACTGACTGAGATGTCGGAATCGATGGAAGATAGCTTTTGTTGTGGCGGTGGCGGGGGCAGGATTTGGATGGATACACCGAAGGGTGAACGGTTTTCCGACCTCAGGGTAGAACAAGCTGTTGAAACCGGGGCTGAGGTGTTGGTTACTTCCTGCCCATATTGTATCGCCAATTTTGAAGATAGCATGCTGTCAAGTAAAGATAGTGAAGCCATCGAGATAAAAGACATCACAGAAATTATTCAGGAGGTGATCAAGTGAAAAAAGAAAATTTAGGAGATGTGATTGTTGTTGGCGGAGGGATCAGCGGGATTCAGGCTGCTCTTGATCTTGCCACTACAGGATATAAGGTTTATCTGGTTGATAAAGCGCCTACAATTGGTGGCAAGATGGCCCAGCTTGATAAAACCTTTCCCACGAATGATTGCTCAATGTGCATTGAATCTCCCAAGTTTATTGAATGTGACAGGCATCCAAATATCGAGATTCTGACCTATACTGAGGTTGACAGTGTTGAAGGAGAAGCAGGAGATTTCACCGTAACGCTGAATAAAAAGCCCAGATATATTATTGAGGACAAGTGCACAGGATGTACTGTATGTACAGAGTACTGCCCTGTTCAGATTCCGGATCCGTTTAATCAGGACATATCCAGGAGTAAATCTATTCATATATACTTCTCTCAGGCAGTTCCCCTTGTCCCTTATATAGATGAAAGCTGCCATTTCCTTAAAGATAAAAAATGTGCTATTTGCGAGAGTGTTTGTAAAAACGACGCCATAGATCTGCATCAAACAGCCGAAAAGAGAGTCATAAATGTTGGATCGATCGTTCTGGCTCCAGGCTATGAGGTATTTAATCCAAGGTTGAGGGGTGACTATGGGTATGGAAGGATTGCAAACGTGGTAACCAGCCTCGATTTTGAACGGCTGTTATGTGCCACCGGGCCATTTGAAGGAGAGATAAGACGCCCGTCCGACAATAACCATCCGCATAAAATAGCCTGGATTCACTGCGTAGGTTCCCGACAGCATATCCCTGGGGGGAACAGCTATTGTTCATCAGTATGCTGCACTTATATCCAGAAGCAGGTGATTCTGGCAAAAGACCATGATCCGGATACTCAGGCTACGATATTCCATAACGATATTCGATCGTATGGCAAAGATTTCGAACGATTCTACGAACGGGCGGAGAACCTACCCGGCGTTGAATTTATCAGAAGCTATGTCACCATCGGGAAAGAGAATCCGGAAACGAAAAATGTAACGATCAAATATTCAACTGCCGATGATGGGGTAAAGGAAGAAGAATTTGACATGGTTGTGCTGGGCATTGGATTGAACTCGCTGGAAGGAGGAGAGCACCTTGCAGAGACATTCGGCATCGAACTTGATTCCCATGGATTCTGCAAAACCAATCCTGTCAACCCCATCGAGACCACACGTCCTGGAATTTTTGCCAGCGGAGCTTTTTATGCGCCTATGGATATCCCGGAGTCAGTTGTAGCCGCCAGTGGGGCGAGTTCTCTCGCAGGCGAGCTCCTGAAATCCAGGCGGGGAAACCTTTCCAAAGAACGTGTTTATCCGGAGGAGAGGGATGTCTCTGAGGAAGATGCCAAAGTAGGTGTCTTTGCCTGCCATTGCGGTGCCAATATCGGACGCGTCGTCGACATTCCTTCGCTGGTTGATTATTCACGAACGCTTAATAATGTTGTTCACGCAGAAGAGGGCCTTTTTATCTGTTCGACGGATGCTGCCGAGAAAATATCGAATACAATCAGGGAAAAAGGACTCAATCGCGTAGTTGTCGCTGCCTGTACTCCCAGAACACATGAGCCGCTGTTTAGAGACACTCTTCGGGAAGGGGGAATCAACCAATATTTCTTCGATATGGCCAATATCAGGGAGCACTGCTCCTGGGTCCATTCGAAACAAAAGGAAGAGGCAACAAAAAAAGCAAAAGACATCGTCAGAATGTCGGTAGCCCGAACAACCAATCTGGAGCCCTTGCAGGAGTTTGATCTGCCCGTCAACAAAGCGGGACTGGTAGTCGGAGGAGGTGTAGCCGGCATGACCAGCGCCCTGAGCTTAGCCAATCAGGGATTTGAGGTTCACCTGTTGGAAAAGGATACAGACCTTGGAGGAATGGCGCTAAGAATTCCTGCTACGCTGGAAGGCATGGATGTTCAAAAATATTTGCGTGAGTTGATACGTAAGGTTTATCAGCATCCATTCGTACATGTATCTCATGATGCTACGATCTCAGATGTTTCCGGTTATGTAGGGAATTTTATCACAACAGTAAAATCTGAAGGAAGAATCAAAAAGATAAAACATGGAATAGCTATCCTGGCCACGGGTGCTGACGAATATCAACCTACTGAATACCTCTATGGAAATAATGATCAGGTAATTACATCGGTGGAGCTGGGGGAGCAAATCGTCCGGGGAGAAAAAAGGCTGACTGACTCCAATACCCTGGTGATGATCCAATGTGTTGGTTGCAGACAGGAAGACAGAAATTACTGCAGCCGGGTATGCTGCAGCCATTCTGTAAAGAATGCGCTGAAACTGAAAGAGATAAATCCAAAATTGGATATCTATATTCTCTTTAGAGATATGAGAACCTATGGATTTAGTGAAGATTATTACCGTGAAGCGGCCGACAAAGATGTAAAATTCATCCGGTATGAACCGGATGATAAACCCCGGGTGGAAGCTGTAGCAGAAGGAGGAAAAGAGATGTTGCGGGTAGATGTGCTGGATCCGATTTTAGGTAAAAGGCTGGCCATCGATGCAGATTTGATCGCATTGGCTGCCGCTGTTATTCCTTCGGCAGGAAGTCGGGACATCGCACGATTATTCAAGGTGCCGATGAATCCCGATGGTTTCTTTCAGGAAGCTCATGTAAAATTAAGACCAGTTGACTTTGCCGCTGACGGAGTCTTCTTTTGTGGAACGGCTCACTATCCCAAGCATATCACAGAAGTGATAAGCCAGGCGCTTGGAGCTGCCGGACGGGCTGTCACTATCCTATCCCAGGAAACGGTTACAGCTTCCGGCTCTGTTTGCGAGGTGAATGAGAATGATTGCATATCATGTGGGGCATGTATCTCTGTCTGTGACTATGGGGCGATCGCGTTTCATGATACACCAAAAGGCAAAAAAGCGACTGTTAATTCTATCCTCTGCAAAGGAGATGGTCTGTGCAATGCGGTTTGTCCAACTTCAGCAATTTCTCTGAAGCATTATACCGATGAAGAGTTGTTTTGTCAAATCGATGCGGCGATATGAGTATTGAACATAATTTTCAACCAAAGATGATCGGCATCATATGTAATTGGTGCTGCTACGGAGGGGCTGACCTGGCTGGAGTTTCCCGTTTTCAATACCCCCCGCATATCAGACTCATCAGAGTGATGTGCTCTGCCAGGGTTGATATGCTGCATGTCATGAGGGCTTTTGCAAATGGAATAGACGGGATATTTATTGGTGGCTGCCATCTTTGCGATTGCCACTATGTTACTCAGGGAAATTTCAACGCATTCAGCATGGTTCAGGTATGCAGAAAAATACTTGAGCAGATCGGGGTGAATCCCGAACGATTGAGACTTGAATGGGTATCTGCCGGTGAAGGAATCCGTTTTGCCAATTTCATGAATGAATATAGCGATGAGCTCACGAAGTTGGGACCTCTCGGGAAAGCCGAAGGTATAGACGATAACGCGCTGACATTCAAGCTTGAAGCAGTAACGAAGCTCATCCCCTACATCAAGCTCGTATTGACTCAGAGGCTCCATGTGCCGGTTAGAAGCGAAGAAGCGTATCACACCTTTTTCAACAGTGACGAATTTGAACGGTTGTTTGACGAATTAATCGCAGATAAATTGGCAATAAGCCTGATTACATCCCTTCTTCAGAAAAAATCCCTTTCAACAGGTGAAATCGCTGATTCGTTAGGACTGAGCCCATCTGAAGTAGCCAAACACATGAATAGTTCATCTAAGCAAGGATTAGTCAGGTATGATGTCAGCAGCAACTGTTATGCGATCGCCTGAGGTGAAGGAAGAGAATTAGAACACGGATTATGGATAACAAACGAATTGATCAGATTATAGATAAACATCAGGGCGAAGCCAGTTCACTCATTCAGGTGTTGCTGGAGATTCAGAGCGAAAATCATTGGCTTCCCAAAGAAGTTTTGGAGAGGGTCAGCAAAAAATTACACGTTCCGTTGAGCAGGACACACCATATCGTCAGCTTTTATAAAGCCTTCAGCTTCGTCCCGAAAGGACGTCATGAAGTTCACATTTGTATGGGTACTGCCTGTCATGTTCGGGGTGCGGAACGTATCCTCGATACAGTTCAGGAGGAGACCGGAATTAAACCTGGCGAAACGGATCTGGATTTGAAATTCAGCCTGGAAACTGTGAACTGCCTTGGATGTTGTGCACTGGGACCAGTGATGGAAATCAATGGGAAAACTCACGGTAAACTCTCAAGAGTCGAAACCGGGAAGGTAATACAAAGCTATGAGTAAGGATAGATTATGCCAAAGATAAATTCGTCTGTCGAACTGGAAGAATTCAGGAAGGAGATCTTATCAAAAAGGGATCCAAAGAAACCATGTCTTACGTTGTGTTCCGGCACTGCTTGTCATGCTACGGGGAGTAAAGAAGTTGCGTTAGCTATTGAAAAGGAATTTGAAAAACAAAAATTAACGAAAGCTGTGGACTTCAGAAGAACGGGCTGCCATGGCTTTTGTGAGAAAGGTCCAATTATTATTATTTACCCTGAGAATATATGTTATCTCCAGGTAACACCTGAAGACATTCCGGATATTTTTTCTCAGACCTTAAAGGAGAAGAAAGTTGTAGATCGTTTACTCTATGTTGACCCGGCTACAGGCAAAAAAATAACTTATGAATCCGATATCCCCTTTTATAAGAATCAGGAACGACTTGTTTTTACCAATCAAAAAATTGATCCCGCCAGTGTGGAAGATTACCTTGCCATTGGTGGCTTTCAAGCCTTAGTAAACGTGCTGTTCGAGATGACGCCGGAGGAGGTTATTGAAGAGGTGAAAGAAGCCAGGTTGAGGGGCCGGGGTGGAGGTGGTTTCCCGGCAGGAATAAAGTGGGAATTTACTCGTGAGGCTCCAGGGGAACCAAAATATGTTGTAGTCAATTGCGATGAGGGAGACCCGGGGGCTTACATGGACAGGTCGCTTATGGAAGGAAATCCATTTGGCGTGCTTGAGGGCCTGCTGATAGGAGCCTATGCCATCGGTGCTCATGAGGGATATTTTTATGTCCGACAGGAATACCCTCTGGCACTCAAGAACCTGGGTATTGCCATCGGGCATGCTGAGGAATATGGTCTCCTGGGCAAAAATATCCTCGGCTCCGGATTCGATTTTAACGTAAAGGTACATCGGGGAGCCGGTGCCTTCGTTTGTGGTGAAGAAACAGCTCTCCTAAGGTCTCTGGAGGGTAAGGTAGGCGAACCAAGACCGAGGCCCCCGTACCCGGCTGTGAAAGGACTCTGGGATAAACCTACAAATATTAATAATGTGGAGACATGGGCCAATGTTCCCTTGATTATCAATAAAGGAGCCAACATTTTTACCTCAATCGGCACCGAGGGTAGCAAGGGCACAAAGATTTTCTCCCTGGTTGGTAAGATAAACAATACGGGTCTTGTAGAAGTACCTATTGGCATCACACTGAGAGATATTATATACAAGATAGGTGGTGGAATCCCCGGAGGGAAAAAGTTCAAAGCAGTACAGACCGGGGGGCCGTCAGGTGGCTGTATCCCCGGGGAGCTGTTGGATCTGGAAGTTGGTTTTGATGAACTTACCCGGGCTGGCTCCATGATGGGATCTGGCGGAATGATCGTAATGGATGAAGATACCTGCATGGTTGATGTCGCCAGGTACTTCATTAACTTCCTGTCGGATGAATCGTGCGGCAAATGTGTTCCCTGCCGTGAAGGCCTGAGGCAGATGGATAAGGTTCTTACGAATATGACTGAAGGAAGGGGAAAAGAGGGCGACATCGAACTGCTGGAAGTGCTTTCAGAGACAGCCGTTGAAGCTTCCCTTTGTGCATTAGGCAGTACTGCTCCCAACCCGTTTCGAAGTACATTTCGCTACTTCAGAGATGAGTATGAAGCACATATCAGGGAAAAGAAGTGTCCGGCTCTCTCCTGCAAGGAGCTGATCTCTTACTATATTGACCCGGAAAAATGCAGGGCCTGTTTGATTTGCCTTAAAAATTGTCCTGCCGATGCGATCGACGGAGGTAAAAAAATGATTCATATCATTGATCAGGAGAAATGTACAAATTGCGGAAATTGTTTTGAAGTCTGCCCCGCTAAATTTGATGCGGTGAAGATTATTTCTGGAGAACCGGTTCCTTCTCCTGTCCCTGAAGAGAAAAGAATGATCATAAAAAAGAGTAAAGAAAAATGAGTGAAATCCGTTTACAGATTGACGGGAAAGAGGTGATAGCAAAGGGAGGGATGACTCTCCTTGAAGCAGCTCAACGGATCGGGATTTCCATACCCGCACTCTGTTATCACGAAAAATTGGAGCCTTTTGGTGGTTGCCGGCTTTGTCTCGTAGAAATAGAAACTGACGGAGGGACAAAGCTCGTTGTTTCCTGTGTTTATCCGGTTGAAGACAATTTGGTCGTCAGAACGCGAACTGAGAAGATAGATCGAATTCGTAAAACCCTTCTGGAGCTGCTGCTGGCTCATGCCCCGGATTCCCCTGAATTGCAGGATCTGACACAGGAATATAATGCCGACAAAGATCGTTTTGAAAAAGAGGCCTCTTTTTGCATTCATTGTGGGCTATGTGTCAGATACTGTGCCGAAGTGAAGAAGTTGAACGCTGTTGGATTTGTCGACAGAGGAATAAAAAAGGAGATAAGTTTCATACCGGAAATTGCCGCTAAGGAGTGCAGCAGCTGCATGGAATGTTTTCCGCTTTGCCCGACATCCTATCTCCAGGCAGCATACGTGTTGATCGAAGCTCTTGCATTTTCCGGAGCTTCTTCCGGAACTAAGTCAAAGGAATAAGCTATAATTTTATCTAAAGACCGACTGAATGACCATAAAACAAAATCTTTTAATCATAGGATCCACAGGCAGAAATACCGGAAAAACAGAGTTTGCCTGCAGAATAATTGAACAACATGCAGCTCAGAAAGAAATAATCGCGGTCAAAGTAATCCCCGTAGATAAGAATGAAGTAAAATGTCATAGAGATCTGGAAAGCTGTGGTTTATGCGACTCTTTAATTGGCGATTATAACATTATTGAGGAAACGGAAATGGATACATTCAAAGACACCTCAAGAATGCTGAAAGCAGGCGCTAAACAAGCTTACCTGTTGATCGTGGACAGAAATTCTTTAGAAAAAGGGATGGATGCTCTTATGAGAAGAATACCGAATAATGCGTTGATTGTAATAGAGTCCAATTCTATTCGAAAAGTAATAGAACCGGGATTATTTATAGTAACCAAAAAAATAAAAAATGATTCAGTTAAACCTACTTGTGCTGAAGTCATTAAATTTGCAAATAAGATCATTGAGTTTAATGACATGAATTGGGACTTCCTTCCCGACGGGATTTTAATCCAAAATGAACGTTGGATAATAAAGGAATAGCCTGCAGCATCAATTATAAATCCTAATATACAAAGCCATGAAAAAGTTATCACTTATCATTTTTGTTCTGATTCTCTGTCAGATTACAGTGTTATCACAAACATGTCTGCCTGAAGGAATTTCATTTACAACTCAGGCACAAATTGACAATTTTCAATCTAATAACCCGGGATGTACTGAAATAGAAGGATATGTTGAAATCAATGGGGATGATATCAACAATTTAAACGGATTGACAGTATTGACTTCCATCGTGGGAGACCTCACGATTGGATCTATTCTTTTTGGGAGTAATCCTGCTTTGACAAATTTATCAGGACTGAACAATTTAGCTTCCATCGGGGGAGGCCTTAGGATTGTTCACAATGATGCCCTGACAAGTTTATCGGGCCTGAACAATTTAGCTTCCATCGGAGGAGACCTTGCAATTAATAACAACGATGTCCTCACAAGTTTATCGGGAGTGAGTAGTGTGACTTCCATCGGGGGAAACCTTGGGATCGGGAGTAATGATGCCCTGACAAGCTTAGCGGGACTGGATAATATAGCAGCATCCTCTATCGATGATTTGACTATTAAGAGTAACCCTTCTTTGTCAACTTGTGATGTCCAAAGCATATGCAATTACCTGGTTTCACCTAATGGAACGGTTGAAATCTATGAAAATGCAACTGGCTGCAACAATCCACCTGAAATTGCAACTTCATGTGGGATTACGTTACCATGTCTCCCTTATGGGAACTATTATTTTTCCTCTCAAGCCGAGGTTGATAATTTCCAATCCAATTATCCAGGTTGTTTTCAATTAGAAGGAAATGTTGAAATCAATGGGATTGATATCACCAATTTAGATGGATTGGATATACTGATTTCCCTCGGAGGAGTACTTGAGATTTTTGGTAACGATGCCCTGACAAGTTTATCGGGACTGGAAAATCTAACTTCCATCGGGGGAGACCTTTCTATAAGAAGTAACGATGCCCTGACCAGTTTAACGGGATTGGATAATATTGATGCAGGCACGATAGAAAATCTCCATATTTATTATAACACTTTGTTATCCACCTGCGAGGTGCAAAGTATATGTGATTATATAGTCAGTCCGAACGGAACTATTGTAATCCATGATAACGCAACAGGCTGCAACACGCAGGAAGAGGTAGAAGCAGCATGCGGTGTTTGGGTGCCAGACTTCAATTTCGAATCCGGAATCTCAATCTATCCTAACCCGGCAAAAGATATTCTGACAATTTCAAGCGACGAAGGAATAACAATCGAGGAGGTAGTTATTTACAATCAAATAGGAAAAAAAGTGTTTGAGGAAGAACTTGTGAATAACACGCTTGATGTATCAACTCTTCCGCGAGGGATGTATGTTGTTGAATTGGTAAGCAGGGATTGGAAGGTGAGGAAGAAGTTGATTGTGGGCGGTAGGCAGTAAACAAGTTCAATAAACGACTGAAGCTATAACCTGGAACTCATTAACCGGAGTATGTTCCATTTTCTCTGTCGTATCATTTCCGGAAGAACAGCATGAGTTATTACGGTATATATTTGCTATTTTTCCGATATTGGTAGTAGCATATAAAGAATAGCTGTCTATCCATACTGGCTTCAGAACCTCCCTGCAACGATCCGATGGCTCCCCCATACCCTGTACCTGGGCCCTATCCTCAGAAAGTATTTATCGTCGGTAGTAAGAGGTTTTGAATGGTATGCGATCCACGGTGAATCCGTATTCCGTAATCAGTTTGGTTCACACCCCTGGTTTTCTGCTCTTAAATCCTCTCCCTGAAGCAGCTTCGCCTCTGACCTTTTTCAAGTTTCTGACTTTTTCCTTTTTTTGTTCCGCTCCAAGGCCGCGGAGGCATGAAAACCGGATGATTTGGAATTTCCGGCTAAATTGTATATCTTGCTTTTTTGTAAATGCATTTTCTCCCATTGTTTAATTGATTCATGAAATATCCATAAAGAAAGCCTATACCAACTGTGAATGATTATTTATGGATATTCCATTTGACCATTAAAATCAAAATTATAAACAAATGAAATACAAATTATGATGAAAAAGACTAGCCCGTTTTTGCTGATAGCACTGTTTTTGGCAGTTGTATCAAGCCCCACCGATGCGTGTACGAGTTTTCTGCTCAAAGCCAAAGATGGAAGCATCATTTATGGACGAACCCTGGAATGGGGCGCTTTCGATGCCGAATCTGACCTGTTGCTGATCCCGCGCAATTTTCAATTTACATCTGAATTAGGTAACGGGATAAACGGAATGAGCTGGAAAAGTAAATACGGCTTCATTGGGATCAATATGGTCCATCAACCATTTTACCTGGATGGCATGAATGAAACCGGATTAACGATCGGTGTGCTCTTTTTTCCCGGGTTTGCAAAATACCAGACACCCGAACCGGGTAAAGAAAGCTCCTCGTTGAATAATGCTGACCTTACAATTTACATCCTGAGCCAGTTCAAAACAGTTCAGGAGATCAAAGAGGCCCTCCCCAAACTTCTTGTGGTTTATAACCTGGATATTCAGAAGCTCATGCACAATACGCCTATCTCCCTTCACTATATAGTTACCGACAGCGATGGCAACTCCATTGTGATCGAATATGTGGAGGGGAAACTAGCCATCTATGATAACCTAGCCGGAGTGATGACCAATGCACCACCGTATGACTGGCATATCAAGAACCTGCGGAACTACGCACAGCTGACACCCTATGGAGTGGTTCCGGGAGGGAAAAAATTCGGCGGTGTGAATTTTACCCCTTTTGGCGCAGGAGCTGGTCTGACGGGGCTTCCCGGCGACTATACGCCTCCTTCACGTTTTGTCCGAGCTTTCTTTTTTGCACAAACATCTGTTTCGCTTGATAATGCAGGTGCCGCGATCAACCAGGCTTCCCGGATCCTGGATAATTTTGATATTCCGAAAGGGTGTGTGCGCGAAGGCTCTCAGGATAACTATTCCCTTGGATACACTCAGTGGAGTGTGATTGGAGACATCAGTAATAAGCAATATTACTGGTGGACAGAGTGGAACCGTCAAATGCGGGTCGTTGACCTGAATGAATTAGATTTCGATGGCGAGAAGATCATCACCATCCCGCTCGATCAGGAACGGACCGAGAATATCATCGATCGCTCAAAGGATTTTTCGTCGAAACCAATTCTGGCGAATTAGCTGCCATGGAGCAACAGGTAATCAAGGTAATTGAATTGATTAATGATGGAATAATCCACTGCTCCATATTTCTTAATGAAATCATTGGGTAATTTGCCTGACTCTTTTTTCCATTTGAACTCCATGGTTTGTATTATTCCATCTTTCTCAATGATCAGGTCGATCTCCTGCCGGTTATAACTACGCCAGAAGTACAACTGTTGAAATAGTTTTAGATATGAATTTTTCTTATAAAGTTCAGAAACCATGAAATTTTCCCAAAGTTGCCCGATATCATTGCGTTGATCAATTGAGCCTAACTGCATGATGATACCATTGCGGATCCCATTGTCAAAAAAATAATATTTGCTTTTCTTGCTGATCTCCTTCCTGGGATTGCTGCTAAATGAGCCTAGCTTAAAAATGATGAATGTTTTTTCAAGTAAATCGAGATAGCGGTTGATGGTTTTGCCATCCACGTATAGTTGTTTGGCCAGTTCATTGACAGAAACCAAATGTCCTATTTGAAAAGATAGTAGTTTAATTAGGTTGAAAAGTACTCTGGGGTTGCGGATATTTTCAAGTGTCAGAATATCTTTCAATAAATATGAGCCTACTAATTCATCAAGAATCTCTGTTTTTTGCTGTTTGGTGGTAGCAGTTATCACTTCCGGGTATGAACCAAAAATCAAATAATCGTCAAGATTCTCTCGTAATTCAAATGCCGTTGATTGCTTTAGTAACTCTCCCTGGGCAAATGGAAATAACTTTATTACCTTTTTCCTTCCTGTGAGAGGTTCTCCAACTTTCTGCGACAAATCAAAAGAGGAAGATCCTGTAGCAATTATTTTTAATCCAGGATTTGTATCGATCAAAATCTTGAGCCCCTTTCCAACATCATTGATCTCCTGTGCTTCATCAATGGCAATCAGGTCGTATCCTTCCGTATATTCCGATAGCAACTTGAAATCGTTTGAACTTAACACCTGGCTCACACGGATATTGTCGCCTGAATCAATTTTATACTTTAAATTCGTGGATTCCAATAAGTTGTTTAACAGAGTAGTTTTACCGACCCTTCGGCTGCCGTAAATGATAAGGACTTTATTTTTGGGCATGACCTCATCCAGCGAATGATAATATCTCGGTATCATGATTTATCAACGTTATGGTGCAAATATATGAAAAATATTAAAACACGGAGTAAAAGTCTTGAAAATAATATTAAAAATGCGAATTATAATCAGAAAAAAGGGGGGGGGTATTCCCTTCAGTCATGATCCCGGAGGAGGGAAGTCAAACTGAAAATGCCGGTAGGTAAATGCGGAGAGAATGGGATTCGAACCCATGAAGCGCTTTCGACGCTTACACACTTTCCAGGCGTGCGCCTTCGACCACTCGGCCATCTCTCCAACTCGGCACTCGGTACTCGGTACTCGGTACTCGGTACTCGGTACTCGGTACTCG
>CAZTSX010000021.1:0-13679 GCA_964616825.1 uncultured Prolixibacteraceae bacterium | reverse complement strand
ACTCGGTACTCGGTACTCGGTACTCGGTACTCGGTACTCGGTACTCGCGAAAAGGATTGCAAAATTACAAATTGTTCCTTTATTAGCCAAAGTGAAATGTGATACCGGATGCCGGATGTATGACGTTTTACCGTATTACCGTGTTTCCGTATGACGTATTTCCGTATGACCGTTTAACTAGTCTATCTTGAACAATTTCAGGGCGCTGTTCGTGGTCACTTCTGCCACGGTTTCAATGGGTATGTGCTTCAACTCAGCGATCTTTTCAGCAATTAACGGGATATAAGAGGGTTCGTTGCGTTTGCCTCGGTAGGGGACAGGAGCCAGGAAAGGAGCATCGGTTTCCAATAGCAGGTGCTCCAGTGGTATGGCTTCTACTACTTTTTGCAAACCGGAGTTTGTGAAGGTCACTACACCGCCGATCCCCAACTTGAAGCCCACCTCGATCGCGCGCTCGGCATGTCCGGTGTTGCCGCTGAAACAGTGAAAAATGCCGGTTAATTCCCTGCTCTGAAATTTTTCTACCACGGCAAGAGCTAGATCCATCGAGTTCCTTGTGTGGATCACAATGGGCAGATCAAACTCCAGGGCTAACTCAATCTGTCTGACAAACACATCCTCCTGCTCTTTCGCAAAACTTCTATCCCAGTAAAGATCGATCCCGATCTCCCCGACAGCACAATACCGATCACGATTCTCGCGCAACTCCATCTCAATCACACCCATCTGCTCACGGTAGTCGGCTTTGACAGATGTAGGATGCAGGCCAATCATCGGAAAGCATGAATCTGGATGAGTAGCCACAACTGATCCTAGATCCTGGATGCTGGATGAGTCTATATTAGGAAGGAACATATAGTTAACGCCAGCTTTGATAGCACGCGCGATTACCTCATCCCGATCCTTATCGAACGAATCGAGGTAAATATGGTTATGGGTATCAGCAAAAATGGTCATACAGAAATACGGTCATACAGTCATACGGAAATTTGAAATTCGAAATTAATATTATTTACGTCTCACTTCTTACCTCTTACCTCCTACGTCCTACGTCTCACGTCCTTCGGCTCTATCTTCATCATACAATCAAAATGCCTCTCCGGGCATATTTTATACCCAAGCTTGCTGCAGGGACGGCAGCGTAATCCGTTGACCTCAATGATAGTGGAGAGGTGTTTCAGCTCTTCAGGAAAATATGGATACATCCCAAACTCGGGGATGGTGTTTCCCCAGAGACTGATGACCGGCTTCTTCAACGCAGCAGCTATATGCATCAAACCGGTGTCGTTGCTTATGAGAATTTCGGCCTGCTCAATCACAGAAGCTGATCCGTTCAATGGCAGCATGCCGCAGGCATTCTCCACATGGTGTTTCGTACTCTTCCTGATCTCCTCTCCTCGTTCCATATCTTCTTTGCCTCCCAGCAGGATCACAGGCAGAGGCAACAGGTCACATAACGCACTGACCTTACCGGCCGGATAAATTTTTGTCGCATGTTTGGCTCCGATCGCGATGGTGATGAATTTTCCGGTGATCTTTGGAAATTTCTCTTTGATGTCGATCTTCTCGGAATCAAGCAGAAAGTAGTCTAGCCCCTTGCCGTCGTTGGTCACATGGAACTGGCCAACAGCTTTCATGTATCGGTCGACGATATGAACGTTGGGAAGGAAGTCGAAATGAAGGTTGGTGATCATCCATTTCTGCCAATTCAGTTTGGGAAAGGAGGTCACCGGCTTCCCCAGCTTATGCCGGATATAGCAGGAGCGCATGTTCTTGTGCAGGTCTACGATATGATCAAACTGCTCGGCTTTGAGTTTAGGGATCAACTCCTGGTAGTTCTCCTTGAAAAGATGGATCTTTGTGAGGTGAGGATTCGACTGCAGGATCGGGATAAACTGCTTCTTCGCAAGGTAATGGATCTCCACCTCCGGCAGTTGCTCTTTCAGGCAACGGATCACCGGCGAAGTAAGGATGATATCGCCGATGGAGCTGAACCGTATTATCAGAATCTTCTTCATAATTATTACCGGTCTCCCTCCCCTTCAGGGGAGGGTCGGGGAGGGGTTAACGAATAAACGGATTATATTTTCTCTCGTGCCCGATTGTGGTATCCGGTCCGTGACCGGGGTAGACGACTGTGTCATCAGGCAGGATCAGGAGTTTCTCCTGGATGCTTTCGATCAGCAGGTTGTAGTTGCCGCTCGGCAGATCTGTCCGGCCAATCGATTCGGCAAACATCACATCACCCGTCAGCACGAATCCCTGCTCCTTATTATATAAGCACACACTTCCGTCGGCATGCCCGGGGGCCAACAGCACTTTCAGCTCAGATGTTCCCCATTTGATCATCTCTTCATCTTCCAGGAACCGCTCTGCTTCAGGGATCCCGGTGATCTCCTGTCCGAAGGTAGCCGCAACCTCTTTGGCTGTATACAGAAAAGGTCCGCTCGCTTTGTGGTATTCAGGCCGGATGTTATACTGCGACTCGATGAAGGCATTGCCCAGGATGTGATCGACATGGCAGTGAGTGGTGATATTGCGGACCAGCTTCAGGCCGTTCGACTCGATAAAATCCGCCAGCTTATTCTCCTCATATTCATCCGCGCAGCCAGCATCGACGATAATCGCTTCCCGGGTTTCATCATAGAGTAAGTAGGTGTTTACCATAAAGGCATTGAAGACAAAGGTTTTGATCGTGATCATGCAGGGAGGTTTTGAATTGGGGCAAAGATAATAAATCACGTTGATACCGGATGCCTGATGCCGGATACTCTCATACCCTCATACCCTCATACCCTCATACATTTTTTTCCCGTAACTTTACCTCCCGTTTGAACTCATATCCGCTGGATAATTTATGCCTGGAAAAAACAATCATCGTCGCCTGTCTTTTATCCTTCGGATTACAATTAGTTTCTCTTTTCTCCTTCTTCTTACCTCTTACCTCTTACCTCTTACCTCCAACGCTCAATTCTACAACGGTTCCCAGCTCAGTTTCGGGAAGAGCAGGGTGCAGTTTAACAACTTCTTCTGGAGCTATTACCGGTTCGATAAATTCGATACCTATTTCTACCTCAACGGGAAAGAACTTGCCCAGTACACTGCTGAATATGCTGATCAGCATATACGCCAGATTGAGCTGACCCTGCAGTCGGGTCTGGACAAGAAGGTTCAGTTTATAATCTTCAACAGCCTCTCCGACCTGAAGCAAAGCAACATCGGTCTTTACGGAGATTGGGATACCTATAACACCGGTGGGGTGACGCGTATCCTGGGCGGGCGGGTAATGCTCTATTTTGATGGCAACTACGAAAATTTCGAGCAGCAGATCCGGGCGGGTATCGCTACCGTGATCCTGAACCAGATGATGTATGGCGCCGGCATCGGAGCACAGATCAAGAACAATGCGCTGTTCAATATGCCGGAATGGTATATAAACGGCCTAATCTCCTACATCTCTATCGGTTGGAATACAGAGATCGATAACATTGTCAGAGATGCTATACTAAGCGGCAGGTACCGGAAATTTAACCGCCTTACCGGGATGGAAGCGACATGGGCCGGCCTCTCAATGTGGCATTACATTGCTGTCAGATACGGCGAAGCGGCGATCTCCAATATCATATACATGACCCGCATCAGCCGGAACATCGAAAAAGGATTCCTCTATGTACTGGGATTACCATACAAGACGCTCCTCAACGACTGGTTAACCTATTACAAAGACCTTTACACTACGCGGGATGCCGGCCGCACAAATCCCGGCGGCCAACTGATCAACCGGAGATATAAGCCAGAGCTGGTTTACCGGCAGCTGAAAATTTGTCCCGACAGTCCGGCGATTGCTTATGTGACGCACCAGCTGGGAGTCTACAAGGTCTTTCTTATGAATACGGAGACAGGCAAGAAGCAACGGATATTCAGGGGGGGATACCGGCTGGCGGAGCACCCCGACTACAGCTTCCCCATCCTTACCTGGCACCCTTCCGGCAAGATGATCGCGATATTGACTGAGCGGAAAGGAGAGATCTGGCTCTATTTTTATAACCTGGAGGAGAAACGAATGGAATATCAGATCCTATATAATTTTCAGAAGGTGCTGGACATCAGCTATTCAGGTGACGGAAGATTTTTAGTGATGTCGGCTGTTATGAAAGGCCAGTCAGATATCTTTGTTTACGAAATTGCCGCCGGCTCTCATGAGCAGCTGACCAACGACATATACGACGACTTCGGGCCCCGTTTCCTTCAGGGATCGGAAGAGATCATCTTCTCATCGAACAGGGTAAGCGATACGGTGAGATTTTATGAAAAAGTTGATCTTTCCAAACTGCAGTTTACCAACGATATCTTTATCTATAATTACCGTGCGAGAAGCCCCATCCTGAAACGGATCACCAACACCCCGCTCGCAAACGAGATCCAGCCTATGCCCTATACCGATAATTTCCTCAGTTACCTGAGTGATGAGAACGGTATATACAACAGATTCCTGGCCAGGTTTGACTCAGCAATCTCATTCATCGACACCACTACCCATTATCGCTATTTTACGCATGCCTTTCCGGTCACAAATTACAAGCGCAGCATCCTGGAACAGGATATCTCACCAAAAGCGGCAGGTATCGGAGAGATAGTAATGGGGCAGCGGAACTCGCAGATGTTCCTGGAGGAGATGATCCGGCCTGCATACATCACCCATACTACCCTCAAACCCACTTCATTCATGAACCGTGAGGTAAGAGAAGCCGAGATAGAAGAGGCTATAATCAGCGGGGATACAACGGTACAACAAATACGGGATGTGAAGAAACCGGAGAAAAGACATTTTCGTTCGGTGATGTTGAGTGATGTGATCAGGGATGCCAGGGAAGGAAGTGAGGTTGACAGTTCCTATCTCGAGATGATCATGCAGCGGCACGGACTGATTACGGCCCCGCAGGATACGGTTGACGTGATGACTATATTGCTGACGCCAACCCGGGATACTATCAACAAGTACAAGCGGGCCAAAGCCCTGAACTACAATGTGGAATATGCTATTGATGAGATGGTTACGCAGATTGATTTCACCTACCTGAATACCTCTTATCAGCCGTTTAACACAAGCACGAAACCGGTCTTTATCAATCCCGGGCTGAATGTGCTCTTTATGATCGGTGTGACCGACCTGATGGAGGACTACAGGATTTCGGGAGGCATCAGGATCAATTTCGACCTGGTGAACAACGAATATATTTTCAGTTATTCAAACCTGAAACGGCGGTTGGATCATCAGATTCTCTACCACCGGGTAGGAGTCGACGATTTCGGAACTTACTCCTACATCCGCCATAAAGTAAATGAACTGTACTATATTGTGACCTGGCCTTTCACACCGGTGTTGAAAATCAGCGGTACGGCTTCCCTCCGTTACGACCGGGGAGTCTACCTCTCAACCGACCAGTTTAACCTGAAACGGCCTGACGAGCACAAGGTGTGGGGGAGTATCAAAGGGGATCTCACCTACGACAACACCCGGAATTATGGAGTGAATCTCTACTACGGAACCCGGTACAAGATCTTTGCCGAGTACTATCAGATGGTGAACCAGGGAGGGAACAATGTGGTTGTGCTGGGCGCCGATTTCCGGCACTATCAAAAGATCCACCGAACCATGATCTGGGCGAACAGAGTTGCTGCCAGTACATCGTTTGGAGGAAATAAACTTGTCTATTATATGGGTGGTGTGGATAACTGGTTATGGCCGAAGTTTGACATGAATACGCCGGTAGCCTTTGATCAGAATTATGTATTTCAAACCCTGGCTACCAATATGCGGGGTTTTGATCAGAATATCCGGAACGGCAACAGCTTTTTTTTGATCAACAGCGAAATCCGGGTGCCGGTTTTCCGCTATTTCTTTAACCGTCCGATCCGGTCCGATTTCCTGAACAACTTTCAGGTTGTGTTATTCGGTGATCTGGGCACAGCATGGACAGGGGAAAGCCCCTGGTCGGAAAACAACCAACTCTTCACCAGCTATATTTACCGGAATCCCCTATACATTGAAGTGGAGATGATCAAGGATCCGCTGGTCGGTGGTTTCGGTGGCGGGCTGAGAGCCCGGCTGCTGGGGTATTTTATCCGTGCCGACCTGGCCTGGGGTGTGGAAGATGGGCAGGTGAGGAAACCGATGTTTTACTTTTCACTGAGCCTCGACTTTTAGCCATGGAACCGATCGAAAAACGAATCCTGAACTTCATCAGCCAACATCATGTGCTGACCCTGGCAATCAGCTGTCACAATATTCCCTGGTGCGCATCCTGTTTCTATTGTTACCTGCCCGGGAAGAATCTCTTTGTCTTCACATCCGATCCCGATACCCGCCATATCCGGGAATTTCTGGCTTGCGGTCACAACCAGGTAGCCGGAACGATAGAACTGGAAACAAAAGTAACCGGAAAGATCCGCGGGATCCAGTTTGAAGGATCAATGCATTTGCTGAAAGGGAACGAATTAAAAATTGCCAGGCGGGAATACCTCGCCCGTTTCCCGATCGCCAGGATGACAAAATTGTATCTCTGGGGTGTAAAACCTTCCCTCCTCAAACTCACAGATAACCGGCTGGGCTTCGGAAAGAAGCTACTGTGGCGGGATAACGCATAAATGACACGTTGTGAGTTGTTTAAGACTTATTACGGCCTAATATTTTTGAACTCAAACATTTAGCAATTCTGACCCGATTTCTGTTAATAACATTTCGCCCGAAAAACATTTCTTCGTAGTATCTTGCATCTGGAAAAAAATCCCCCCAGATTTTTTCATAGCAGATTAGAAACCAGTTAACTAAAGAGGGTTAAACCAAACTAACAGAGCTGTAAATGGAAGAAGCTCCTACCGTTCAGACGCAACAGCAGAAGGAGAAAGCCTATTATACTGAGGTGTTAAACAAGCGAATACGTCCTAAAGTAATAATAGAAGATCAGGAGATGAAAGAGAAAGAGGACCAGAAGAAAGAGTCTGTTCGTAAGAAATTTTCATTTGATGAGGTCGTAGCAAAATCGACAGAATATTTTAATGGCGACAGCCTGGCAGCAGATGTATGGGCAAACAAGTATGCGCTGAAAGATTCTGAAGGGAACCTGTATGAGCTGACTCCGGATGATATGCATCGCCGGATTGCCGGTGAAATAGCACGGATTGAGAAGAAGTACCCCAACCCGATAAGCGAAGAGGAGATCTTCGAGCTGATCAGGAATTTCAAATACATCGTTCCCCAGGGCAGCCCCATGGCCGGCATCGGGAACAATTTTCAGATTGGTTCGTTGTCCAACTGTTTCGTGATCGGCAATGATGGCCTGGCCGACTCTTACGGAGGTATCATGAAGACCGATGAGGAACAGGTCCAGTTAATGAAGCGCCGGGGAGGTGTCGGCCACGACCTTTCCCACATCCGCCCGAAATACAGCATGGTGAAGAACAGCGCTCTCACTTCTACCGGGATCGTTCCGTTCATGGAGCGTTACTCCAATTCCACCCGGGAGGTGGCCCAGGAAGGAAGGAGAGGAGCGTTGATGCTCAGCATCTCCATTGTACATCCCGATGCCGAACATTTCATTGATGCCAAACTGGAAGCCGGAAAGGTGACAGGAGCAAATATCTCTGTGAAGATTACCGACGACTTCATGAAAGCGGTAATCAAAGACGGTGAGTTTACCCAGCAATACCCGGTTGATTCAAAAGAGCCTACCGTAACCAGGACCATCCGTGCCCGCGATCTCTGGAACAAAATTGTTTACAATGCATGGAAATCGGCTGAACCGGGAATTCTTTTCTGGGATACCATTCAACGCGAATCCGTTCCCGACAGCTATGCCGACCAGGGATTCAAAACCCTCTCCACCAACCCGTGCGGAGAGATCCCCTTGTGCCCCTACGACAGCTGCCGGCTGATGGCCATCAACCTCTATAGCTATGTTGTAAATCCCTTCACCAGTGAAGCCTATTTCAACTCCGGGCTCTTTATTGAGCATGTTCATAAGGCACAGCGCATCATGGATGACCTCATCGACCTGGAACTCGAGAAAGTAGAGAGGATCCTGGAGAAGATAGAACAGGATCCGGAGGTTGAGGAGATCAAATCGCGGGAACGCGACCTCTGGAAAAATATCAAAGAGAAAGCCATCCAGGGCAGGCGGACCGGTTTTGGGATCACGGCGGAAGGAGATATGCTTGCTGCTTTGGGCACCCGCTACGGATCCGACGAAGCGATTGATTTTTCTGTGGAAGTTCACAAGATCCTCTCCCTGGAAGCCTACCGCTCATCCGTTACGATGGCGCAGGAACGTGGCCCTTTCCCGATTTACGACACAGAGAGGGAAAAAGATAACCCTTTTATCAAACGCATCAAAGAAGCAGATCCCGGTATCTATGAGGAGATGAAGAAAAGCGGACGCCGGAACATAGCTATGCTGACCATTGCCCCCACCGGTTCTGTCAGCATTCTCACACAAACCACCTCCGGACTGGAGCCTGTTTTTGCTGTCTCCTACAAACGCCGCCGGAAAGTTAATCCCAACGATAAAAATGTGACCATCACCTTCACCGATGAAGTAGGAGATACATGGGAAGAGTACAATGTGTTCCATCATAACTTCGTCACCTGGCTGAAGGTAAATGGCTACAATCTCGATGAGATGATCCATAAGAGCGACAAAGAGGTGGATGAGATCATCAAGAAATCGCCCTTCCACCGGGCAACGGCAAACGATATTAACTGGGTAGCCAAAGTCAAGATGCAGGGAGCGATCCAGAAATGGGTCGACCATTCCATCAGTGTAACGGTGAATGTTCCCAACGATATCCACCAGGAGATGATCGGTACCATTTACGAAACCGCCTGGAAGAGTGGTTGCAAAGGGATGACGGTTTACCGGGATGGCTCCCGTGCCGGTGTACTGGTAGCCAACGACAAAAAAGATGAGAAGAAGGATTCAAACGAATTCAAGGAGACCCGGGCGCCACATCGTCCTGAAAAGCTGGATGCCGAGATCGTCAGGTTCCAGAACGACAAGCAGAAATGGATCGGTGTAGTCGGTTTGCTGAATGGCAGGCCATATGAGATCTTCACCGGAGTTTCCGATGACTTCTGGATCCCCACGTGGGTTCAGAAAGGATGGATCGTAAAGAGCCGTCCCGATGGTGTCGATTCCCGGTATGATTTTCAGTTTGAAGACAGGCAGGGTTATAAGATCACCATTGAGGGACTCTCGAGGTCGTTCGACAAAGAGTTCTGGAACTATGCCAAACTGATCTCCGGAATCCTGCGTCACGGCATGCCTCTTCCTTTTGTGGTTAATATCATCTCCAAGCTGCACTTTGAAGTTGACTCGATTAACACCTGGAAAAACGGTGTGGAAAGGGCGCTGAAGAAATTCATCCCCAACGGAACCAAAACAGCCGACCACGACTGTCCGAAATGCCATGAGAAAGACAGCCTCATCCACGAGGAGGGTTGTGTCAAGTGCCGTCTTTGTGATTACTCACTCTGCACCTAATCGTGCTTTTCAATCTATTAGAACCGCTTCCTATGGTAGTCATACGTCTGACTGTCGCAGAATTTTTTGATCTTTGTGGCGATAACGATGAAAGCGTCAAGCTTGTGCTTCCTGAACCAGGCGATCGAATCGGGTTTCCCCAGGCAAGCTTCCGCAAGAACGAACAGGAAAAGATGTTTGTTGTCTTTTAGCCATTTAAAGGCTTTGGGATCTTCGGAAGTGACTGCGCTATCGAACGCAGCCAGGTGTACAAAGCCATTTTTCATCAGCCAGGAAAACGCCTCATCACTGCCCCGCATGGCATGGGAGAGCGCTGCTACATCCGCATAGTTGTTGGCGATAAACCAGTCGACGATCTTCTGGTTTTCTTCAAACGTCTCTCCAAACGCAAGCCAGATTTTGGCCGGGTAGTAGAATGTCATTTTGTGATGTTGTGGTTTGGTCATTACTGGTACACCTCCACCTCAATTCCCGCCTCTCTCACTCTCTCCGCGATTTGTTCCAGTTCAAAGATAGCGATTTTTTCGATGTTGTGGGAGGCTGTTGCCCGGGCAATCGGGTAGATCATCACCGATTTGGGCCCGATCTCTTTGAGTTTTTCCAGCCAGGCAGATACTTCACTTTCTTTGGTGTTATCAAACTGCTCACCCCGGAACTCGCCTCTCAGAAACATCGTCTGGATGGTCACCTCTCCCTGAAACCGCTTCAGGTTCATGATCAGTTCGTTAAAATTGACAGGTTGCATGGGGTTGTTAATCAGGCGGAATATCTTTTCGATTCCGGTATCCAGTTTCTGAATGTTGTTATCGAGGCGAAGCAGGGCTTGAAAGACCTCTTTGTGGTGAAGCATGCTTGCATTGGAAAGCACCGTCACGAGGGCTTCCGGGGCATAGGTATCGCGCAGGGTGAGTGTGTCGTCGACGATCGCAGGAAAATCAGGATGCAGTGTTGGTTCACCGTTACCGGCATAAGTAATGGTATCGGGAAGGTAGTCCTCTTTCTGAAGTTGCCTGAGGTGTTTCTCCAGATACCATCTTACCTCTTCCCGGGAGGGCATTTCGGGAGGATTCTCTTTTGGTTTGGGGGTCCAGCCGCATTCACAATAGATGCAGTTGAAAGAGCAGAATTTGGAGTGCAGGGGCAAGAGGTTGATGCCAAGTGAGAGTCCCAGCCGCCTGCTGCGAACAGGACCGAATACAACTTCATGGAAAAGGAATCCGGCCATCGGAGTCGATTAGGTTGGTAAAATTACGTATTTTTATCCACCAATCCGTTGATCGTGCCGTCACTAAATTCAATCAAAGCGCCTGTTGCCGAACACCTGGTAGTGTTTGATAAGAAGTTCAAAGACTACATGAAGAGCAACGTTTCCCTGCTCGATATCATTACGCGATATCTATATAAACGCAAGGGGAAACAGATCCGGCCCGTGTTTGTTTTTCTCTCTGCCAGCATGCACGGTGAGGTATCGGAGAGCACCTATGTAGCTGCCTCGTTGATCGAGATGCTACATACCGCTACACTGGTACACGATGATGTGGTAGATGATTCCAATATGAGAAGAGGCCTCTTTTCGATCAACGCCCTGTGGAAAAACAAGATTGCTGTTCTGGTAGGTGATTTCCTGTTGTCGCGCGGCATGTTGCTTTCGCTGGAGAAGGATGAATTCGGTTTGCTGAAGATCGTTTCCCGGGCAGTGAAGGAGATGAGTGAAGGGGAACTGTTACAGATCGAGAAAGCCCGGCGGCTGGATATCAGTGAGGAGATCTATTTTGATATCATCCGGATGAAGACCGCTTCACTGATCGCTTCCTGTTGTGCCAGCGGGACCTTCTCTGTAGGAGCCGATCAGGAGACCGTGGAGAAGATGCGACTCTTTGGAGAGCATGCCGGGATCGCTTTTCAGATCAAAGACGACCTGTTTGACTACGAATTAGGAACTGTCACCGGGAAGCCGAGAGGAATCGATATCAAAGATCAGAAGATGACCCTGCCGCTGATCCATCTGTTGAATCATGCGACTTCCAGTGAAAAGCGGTGGATCATTAACACCGTGAAGAATCACAGTACAGACTCTCATCGTGTTTCGCAATTGATGCAGATGGTGAACGATACCGGCGGGCTGGATGCTGCCCGTGAGAAGATGCTGGAATACCGGGAGAGAGCCATTGAGTTGCTCATGACAAATCCTGTTTCTCCCTACAGGGATTCGCTGGAGAAGCTGGTGATCTTTACTACCGACCGTGTGAAATAAGGTTCAGGGTAAAACCAAATGTAGTTCCTGCTCCAACTTCACTTCTGACATTGACAGTCTGGTTATGTGCTTCAATGATATGTTTGACAATAGCCAGTCCCAATCCTTTTCCCTTTGAAAAAGAGGCTCTGCCCCGCGAGGTTCGGTAAAAGCGTTCAAAAACCCGGGGCAACTCTTCCGGATCGATGCCGGCACCGCTGTCGGTGATCTCTGTCAGCACATGTTCATCGATATCGAAGAAATCTATCTTTACGGTCCCTCCTTCTCTGCCGTACCGGATTGAATTCTCAAGAATATTGGTGATGACCTGCCGGATCTTCTCCTGATCTCCTTCCACGTAAATGGGTCTACCCTGCCCGGTGCAAATGATGTCAATCTTCCGTTTTCCGGCTTTTATCTCCAGCATCTCGATCACCTCAATCGTTAAAGCAGTGATATCAAATTGCGTGATAGTCAGTTTTATCTGGCCCGTTTCCAGCTGAGTGATCTCATCCAGGTCATCGACAATACGGATTAACCTTTCGATGCTCTTTTCTGTCCGTTTCAGGTATTCCATGTTGATAGAAGGATCTTCAAGGCCTCCGTCCATCAGCGTTAGAATATACCCCTGGATATTAAACAACGGGGTTTTGAGCTCGTGTGAAATGTTGCCGATAAAGTCTCTTCGGTATTGCTCCAGCTGCTTCAGCTGTTCAATCTCGCGGCTCTTCTCCTCTGCCGGATCGGGGCTGACTTCATCCGTGCTGTGGTAATTGGTCTGGGGTGATCTGACCTGCTGGTTTTTCCGTTTGAAAAGGTTAAATCTCATTTTTCTTCAAATTTATAACCAACGCCCTTGACAGTTTTGATGCTATCGATTCCCAGTCGCTCCCTGATACGCCGGATATGAACATCGATGGTGCGGTCACCTACGATCACATCGGTTCCCCATACCGAAGAGAAAATATCATCACGTGTAACTACCTTATTCGGAGAGGATACAAGGAACCAGAGCAGTTCAAACTCTTTTTTGGGGAGCGAGATCTCATTGCCGTCTCGGATTACAACATATTTGGCTTTATCGATGACAAAGTCACTTGTCTCCATGATATCGGATGCAGGCTCTTCTGTCACCTGTTCTTTGTAGCGGCGCAGCAATGCCTGGATCCGGGAGAGGAGGATCCGGGGTTTGATCGGTTTGGTGATATAGTCGTCAGCTCCGGCTTCAAAACCAGCTATTTGGGAATAGTCTTCTCCCCTGGCTGTCAGGAAAGCAATGAGCGGATTTTTCAGCTCTTCCATGGCAAGCAGTGTTGTGCATGTTTCCATGCCATCCATGCCCGGCATCATCACATCGAGGATGATCAGGTGAGGAAGGAATTCCCGGGCAAGGATGATCGCCTGTTTTCCGCTTTCCGCTTTCTCTACCTGGTACCCTTCACGCATCAGGTTGTATCCCACAAACTCCAGGATATCCGGTTCGTCATCGACAATAAGGATTCTGTACTCGTTTTTATTCAAAGGTTCTCAGTTGGGATTCTGAATGTCAAAGGTACTAAGTATGGATCTATAATCAATTAAAATGGTAATTTTGTAATTGGTGAAATATTACCCCCCGGCCCCCTAAAGGGGGAGTAAGTCCCCTTCAGGGGATTTAGGGGTAACAATAATTTACGAATGACGATTAACGATATACGAATTCTATGAAACATTATCAAATTCCGATCATACTCTTTTTATTTCTGATCTTTTTCCTCCGGATTGATCTAATTGCTCAGAGGTTTGACGGAGGGATTTTGGCTGGAGGGTTGATCAGCCAGGTGGATGGTGACAGATGGGGCGGCTTCACCAAAGTTGGTTACCTGGCAGGAGGCTTTGTTCATCTGGAACTCTCTCCTCACTCTTCT
>CAZTSX010000020.1:0-40981 GCA_964616825.1 uncultured Prolixibacteraceae bacterium | reverse complement strand
TTTGATAAAAAATTACCGATGAGCTTTCAGGAACCGGAGTTTGTTTTTCCAGAACCAGATGAATCGATGGTGGAATTCCTTTCATCTGATCGGTTTAAACAAGCATCCGGAAAGATCACATTTTCTTCCCTGGCAGATCAGGATAAATCCAACTACCGTTTTTGGAGTAAATTAACACCTTTACAACGTCTTGAATTACATTATATCCAAATTCAGCGATTGCCTTCATACAATACCAAGTTAACTCAGAAGCCTGACAGTTTTGCGTTAGTTTTTTCCCCTTAATCTCAACATATGACACTCTTCCTTGAAAACCATAATAAGCTACTCATTGAACTGCTTGAGGGGAAAGTTGAATTTATCGTTGCCGGCGGTTATGCTGTTATTTACCATGGATATGTCAGAAATACCGGAGACTTGGATCTATGGCTGAAGCCCGATAATAAAAACAAAGAAAGGCTTATTTCTCTCCTCAAGGCAAAAGGAATTACTGATGCTTCCCTTGACATGTTAAAAAACAAAGATTTCACAAAGCAAATTGCATTCCATTATGGGAATCCTCCAGAGAGAATTGACTTTGTGACCATTTTATCCGGTATAACATTCAAGGAGGCCAGATCTAAATGCAATTATATTCCGTTACAAGGATTACAAGTTCCTGTTTTAAGTGTTGAAGATTTAATATTAACCAAGATCTCTTCTGGTCGGCTAAAAGACCAGGCAGATGTGGAAGCAATCCAGCAAATACAGAGAGAGACAAAAAACAAATAACTTACTGAGTTCAACACCTCATCCCTACATTCCTACATTGATGCATTATGGTATCCCAATATACTTATGTGTCTGAAGCGAAAGTTTCCATTGCGGGTGGGTTTCGATGTATCGGAAGATGGCTGGTAACATCGCGTCCCGCTGGCTCCATTCGGGCTGAAGAAAAAGGTAAGCGTTCGCATTCATTTTAGAGGCCTGTTCTTCTGCCCACTGAAAGTCATCTCCTTCATGAATAATCATTTTTAGTTCATGGCTGATCCCGTAAAATTCTTCACGCGGAGGCCATCCCCGTTTGGGTGAGAGGCAGATCCAGTCCCATAACCCGGACAGGGGCTGGGAGCCGGAAGTCTCGAGGAAAGTTTTGATTCTGGATGCTGGATAACTGGATGACTGGATGACTGGATGACTGGATTCTTGAATCTTAAACTGTTCACAAAGATAGTCCAGGTTGTATAGCAACGGTTCTCCACCTGTTACGATGACGGCTTTGGCTTTACATTTCAGTGCTTTCTCTACTACCTTATCAGTTTCTACAGGAGGGAAGAGTCCGGTGTCCCACGACTCTTTTACGTCGCACCAGGCACATCCTACATCACACCCCCCGATCCGGATAAACCAGGCCGCTTCTCCTGTATGAAAGCCCTCTCCCTGAATGGAGAAGAATTGCTCCATGACTGGAAGTAATTTGCCGGAGAGAAGGAGTTTTTGCTGAATCATGGTTATTCTTTTGGTATCCCCAAATCCCTATTTACCCCCAAACCCCCTATTCACCCCCAAACCCCCTAAAGGGGGCTTATTCTGCTTCGCAGTAAATCCCTCCTGAAAAGAGGAAAAAGTCCCCTTCAGACTTGTCCGCGGATCAAGCGGGGGATTTAGGGGCACCCGCGCAGCGGAGTAAGTCCCCTTTAGGGGATTTAGGGGTACTTCTTCGCTGCTTTCAGCGTATTCTGCAACAACGACACGATCGTCATCGGACCGACGCCCCCTGGGACCGGAGTGATAGAGCTGCATCTCTTGCTCACTTCTTCGAAATCCACATCGCCGGTGAGCCGGAAGCCCGATTTCTTTGTTTCGTCCGGGACCCGGTGCATCCCGACATCAATTACCACCACACCTTTCTTGACCATATCACCCTTAACAAAGTGTTGTTTGCCCATAGCCACGATCAGGATATCGGCTTCCCGTGTATAGCTCGGTATATCTTGCGTAAAACTATGGCAAACGGTCACCGTACAATTGCCCGGATTTGCTTTCCGGGAGAGAAGAACGCTGATGGGAGTCCCAACAATATGGCTTCTTCCCAGCACCACACAGTGTTTTCCTGCTGTCTCAATATCATACCGTGCAAGCATCGTCATGATGCCCATCGGCGTGGCCGGGAGAAATGCTGGCAGGCCCAGCATCATCCGTCCCAGGTTGACCGGGTGAAATCCGTCAATATCTTTGGAAGGAAGGATCCGTTCGATCACTTTCTGCTCGTTGATATGTTTTGGCAAGGGCAACTGCACAATGAAACCGTCGATCTCTTCGTCGACATTCAGAAAGTCGACCACCTCCAGAAGCTCCCGCTCACTGATATCTTCCTTGTACTGATAAATTGACGACATCATGCCAACCTCCCGGCTGTTTTTCTCTTTGGATGCCACATAGGTCTGGCTGGCTGGATCTTCTCCGACTAAGACTGCCGCAAGATGAGGCGCTTTTGCACCGCTGTCGATGATCTCTGCTACCTCTTTGGTGATCTCCAGCTTGATCGTTGCTGCTAATTCTTTTCCGCTCAGTAACTTCATACGGATTATGGTTGATGTTATAAATTAGTCATACGGTCATACAGTCATACGGTCATATGTATTTCTGTATTTCCGTATTTCACATTTCGTATTTCGTATTTCGTATATCTAGTTCTTCCTCATATTCTGCATCATCTGCGCCATGTTCTTCCCTTTGCCTGTGGTCATCATCCGCATCATCTTGCGGGTGTCTTCGAACTGCTTCATCAGGCGGTTGACCTCCTGAATTGAGGTACCGGAACCTTCAGCGATCCGCTTTCGACGATTTCCGTTCATCACAGATGGCTCCGACCTTTCCACCGGAGTCATGGAATAGATGATCGCTTCAATGCTTTTAAATGCATCATCATCAATATCAAGGTTCCGGATCGCTTTCCCCATCCCGGGAATCATGCCCATCAGGTCTTTGACATTTCCCATCTTTTTAATCTGCTTGATCTGTGAGAGGAAATCATTGAAATCGAACGTGTTCCTGGCAATCTTTTTCTGAAGCTTATGCGCCTCTTTCTCATCAAACTGTTCCTGTGCTTTCTCAACGAGAGAAATAATGTCTCCCATCCCCAGGATCCGGTCAGCCATCCGTGAAGGATGAAAAACATCAATGGCATCCATCTTTTCCCCGATCCCCACAAACTTAATTGGCTTGTTTACTACCGACTTGATACTCAGGGAAGCTCCGCCACGGGTGTCTCCGTCCAGCTTTGTCAGTACCACTCCGTCGAAGTCGAGCAGGTCGTTGAAGGATTTTGCGGTATTTACGGCATCCTGACCAGTCATCGAGTCGACCACAAAGAGAGTCTCCTGGGGGTTTATCGCACTCTTGATGGCTGCAATCTCTTCCATCATCGCCTCATCGATAGCCAGGCGGCCGGCGGTATCGACGATTACTGCCTGAAAGCCAAATTCTCTGGCATGCCTGAGAGCATGTTTGGCAATTTTCACCGGCTCTTTGCTCCCCTCTTCTGTAAAAACTTCTACGCTGATTTGTTCTCCCAGAACCTTCAACTGATCAATAGCAGCAGGACGATAAACATCGCCAGCCACCAGTAGTGTCTTCTTGTTCCGCTTCGATTTCAGCTGGTTAGCCAGCTTAGCTGCGAAGGTCGTCTTCCCGGAGCCCTGCAGTCCGGCGATCAGGATGACAGCTGGTTCGCCTTTCAGATTAATCTCTGTCTGATCCCCACCCATAAGGGTGGTAAGTTCGTCATGAACAATCTTCACCATAAGTTGTCCAGGTGAAACAGCTGTGAGCACATTCTGTCCCAACGCTTTCACCTTTACATCATCCGTAAACTGTTTTGCAATCTTATAACTGACGTCGGCATCCAGTAACGCTTTTCTCACATCTTTCAGGGTTTCAGCTACATTGATCTCCGTAATGTGACCGTGCCCTTTCAGGACCTTAAACGCCTTGTCGAGTTTATCACTTAATCCTTCAAACATAGTTCTGAATATCTCAATCTTTCGAGGCACAAAGGTACGAATTTCATGATTTGAATAATTATACATATCTTTATCAAAAATATTTGTCATAAAAAAAGTCCATTCCATTATCCTTCGAATCGGGATCATCGCTCTGGGAATCGTTCTGATTTTTCCGGGTTGTAAAAAAGACAATAACAAGATTGACCCGATCCCGCTATTTTCACTTGGTGTCATCCTTCCGATGGATCAGGATAAAGGCCTGCTGCGCGAAAACGCGTTGCGAACTGCTATTGATGCGATCAACGAAGCAGGCGGAGTGGGTTCCGGGATCAGCATTAACCTGGTGGTAAAGAGTTCGGCAGGGGCCAGCCGTGAAGAGGCAGCTGCAAATGCGGCCCGCGAAATCATTTCGTCTGCCCCTAACCTGGTTGGATTCATCACGTCATTTTCATCCTCTACCAAAGGAGTTGTTGAACAAATTGCGATACCTGACAGCTACCCGGTTATTTCCGGATCGGCCACAGCAGGATTTCTTACCAGCCTCTCACCCTATTTTTCGCGCCTTTGTCCCCCGGATTCTTATGAAGCTACAGTCCTGACACAACAAGCTATCACATATGGAATTACCAGCGTGGCGATTGCCATAGAGGAGGGTGATGTCTATTCGGAAGACCTGGCCGATGCGTTTCAGGATGCCTTTGGCCCTGGAGCCTCTACAACCGTGAAATTTCTCCAGGATGACCCCAACTATCCCACGAAACTGGATCAACTCCTGGCCGGAGATCCGGATGCTGTATTCATCTCCATGCTGAATCCGGGAGTCTATACAGAGTTCATTACCCGGTTGAGTCAACTTAACCTTAGGGAAAAAGTGCTCAACACCACTTTTATCTTGTGCGATGGCTTGCACTCCAGCACCTTTCTTGCAACACCAATAGATTTTATGATCGGTGAAATCAACGGCCACCCTAAAAATTTTGGAGCTGTGCCTTCAGCCGACACCTCATCCGGGCCATACAAATACTTTCAATTAGAACTGATGGAACGATATCAGCAGGAGGTCGCCTCCTACAATGCACAGTTCTTTGACATCGGATTTATCTATGCTATGGCGATCGAAAAAACCCTGGATGAGATGGGATCGGGCGACATGAAAGCGTTTCGCAATAAGGTCAACACCTGGATCAGACAGGTATCTCATGGCAATCCGGGCGATCCTCCGGTTATGCCGTCACTTGGCTGGAAATCAATTAAATACGCATGCATCAACGATGGTGTAAATTATGAGGGCGCCAGCGGGAATTGCAACATTGACCAGAATGGGAATGCTGTTACTCCGTATGAAATATTCAAAGTTTCCGGCAGTACCGGGGCATACTATTTTGAAACAATACCCATCGTCTATCCGGAATAATTTCGATTCGTCGATTTTTCCGGAAAAAATATCATTACTCCCAAAAAAATATCTAAGTTTGTCATACAAGGGAAATCATTAATTATTCATTAAAAATGTAAATCATGGTGAAAAATCTACTTCTTTTATCAATCGCACTCGTTTTTAGCGTATGCGCTATGGCGCAAACAGGCTGGATCCTTGTGGATTCTGATCTGGATGACGGCAGAAATGTTGCCCAGATCTCTGTAGGAATGAACGACCAGGATGCCTTGTGGGCTCTTGGAGCGGATGCATCTGGAGCCATCGTCGATGAATATACAAGATCTACCGACGGCGGTCAGACCTGGACACAGGGATATTACAATGCAGGAGACGGCGTATCTCAACTTTTTGCTATCGATGGTGACGTTTGCTGGACTGTGTTCAACACAGGTGCCGACCAGGGATTATATAAAACCGAAGACGGAGGCGCCACATGGGAAAAAAAAGGAACCGCTTATGGAACCGGATCCTTTGCCAATGTGATCTACTTCTTCAACGACAACGACGGATTTGCTCAGGGTGACCCTCTGGGTGGGTATTATGAACTCTATACGACCACTGATGGCGGAGAGACATGGACACGTGTTCCTGAAGCGGATATACCCCCTCCTACCGGTGGAGAATATGGAATTACAGGAAACTACTGCGCTGTTGGCGACAATATCTGGTGGGGAACCAACCAGGGAAGAATCTTTTATTCTACTGACAAAGGATACACCTGGGATGCTTCGGTAACTGTCTTTGGTACGTCGCAAACCGTTAATGCTGAGTTTGCCGATGCCTTGAACGGTATCGCTTTTCGCTCTTACCTCAACATGGGGCTTGAGTCAGTCCTTAACGTGACCGACGATGGTGGAGTTACCTGGTCCGAGGTAATGGTAACGGGGTACATGTACGCCCGCTACTTTGAACATCTCCCCGGAACAACCAACACCTATGTGGGCTCTTCAAGTGAAGCCGGTGCTAACGGGATATCTTATAGTTATGATGGAGGAGATAATTGGGTATCCATTACAGATGGATACGATTTCGGAGCCCATGTATGGCTCAATGACTCAACCGGTTGGGCAGGAACTTTCGCTGATGCATCTGGAGGTGGGATGTATATTTATGATGGAGGGCCGATAACGCCAAGCGCACCCGCTGTCGACTTTGAAGCAGATTATACCGCTATTGCCATTAATGATTATGTTCATTTCACTGACCTGACCACAGGAGGACCAACAAGCTGGGCATGGGAGTTCGAAGGTGGAACCCCAGGCACGTCGTATTTACAAGAACCTCCACCGATTCAATACACCACCACCGGCAGCTGGGATGTTACACTCACTGCGAGCAACGCGTTCGGGTCAGACACAAAAACCATCCCCGACTATATTCAGGTTGGCGGTGTTGGCATCGGCGAGCATTCTATGGCTACCGTTACGATCTTCCCGAATCCGGTTAAAGATTTGCTGAATATCGGCGGATCAACTACCATTCAGGAAGTTCAGATCTTCAACATTGCCGGACAGATCGTCTACAATCGGCAGGTTGAAATGAATTCGGTAAAACTGAATCTCAGTAACCTGAGATCAGGCATCTACCATCTGAAGGTGAAGATCGCCAACGGATATGTAAATAAGAAGATTATTGTGAGATAATCACATCCTGTCAGGAACGGCAATTCCCAATAGTGCCATTCCTTTACGAATTACGCTTCCGGTAAAGGCAGACAACGCCAGCCGGAAGCGTATTTTTTTTGGATCCTCCTCACGCAATACCGGCACCTCCTGGTAAAACTGGTTGTACTCTTTTACGAGCTCATACACGTAGTTAGCAATCAGGGCAGGGCTAAGCTCCTCGCCGGCCTGCTTTACCACCGAGGGGTATTGATAGAGCAGTCGGAGGATCTCGCGTTCGACAGGGTCGAGGGATGAGGGACGAGGGTCGAGGGTCGAGGAATCACGGATCTCATATCCGGCATCTTCTCCTTTCTTCAACAACGATTGAATCCGGGCATGGGTATATTGGATGAAAGGGCCGGTATTGCCGTTGAAGTCAATCGACTCTTTCGGGTCAAACAGCATATTTCTTTTCGGATCAATCTTGAGAATAAAATATTTCAGTGCCCCCATCCCGATCATGTAAAAAAGGCCGGCCGACTCTTCCTCAGAGAAGTCATTGACTTTCCCGAGTTCAAGAGTTGTTTCCTCAGCTGTCTGAACCATCTCATCTATCAGGTCATCAGCATCGATTACCTTCCCTTCCCTCGATTTCATTTTTCCTTCCGGCAACTCTACCATGCCGTATGAGAGATGAAACAGTGTTTCGGAAGTGGGTTTACCGAGTTTTTTCAACACTTTCTTCAGCACATCAAAGTGATATAGCTGCTCATTACCAACCACATAGATCATCCGGGACGGATGATAGGTTTCAAACCGTTGCTCTGCTGTTCCCAGGTCCTGGGTCATGTATACAGATGTACCATCGGTGCGTAAAAGCAGTTTCTCATCCAGCCCTTCTTCCTGTAAATCGATCCAGATGCTCCCATCAGCTTTCCTGTACAGAATCCCACTCTCCAGACCTTCCTGAACGAGCTGCTTCCCAAGCAGGTAGGTATCGCTTTCATAATAGACTTTGTCAAATCCGACGCCCAGCCGTTTATAGGTCGCGTCAAAACCCTGGTAAGCCCAGTCATTCATCGTACGCCACAGGTGAAGGATATCTGGGTCTTTGGCCTCCCACTGCCTGAGTATCTCCTGTGCCTCCCCGATAAGGTCAGCAGCTCCTGCAGCCTCATCTTCAGTCATCCCCTTCCCCGTCAACGATTGTATCTCTTTCCTGTAATGTTTCTCAAAGAGCACGTAATAGTTACCCACCAGGTGGTCGCCTTTCAAGCCGGAACTCTCCGGAGTCTCCCCTTTCCCCCATTTCATATAAGCGACCAGCGATTTACAGATATGAATCCCCCGATCGTTGACCAGGTTCACTTTGTGTACATCATAACCATTGGCCTCCAGGATAAGTGAAATGGAATAACCAAGGAGGTTGTTCCGGATATGGCCGAGATGGAGGGGTTTGTTTGTATTGGGAGATGAGTACTCTAAAACGACAGGCTTGTCGTTCCTGACAGAAAACATCCCAAAAGAGGGATCCTCATATGCTGTGTAGAGGAAGTCGAACCAGAAACTCTCTGTCATGACCAGGTTCAGAAATCCTTTGATAACACCAAAGTTCCTGATCCCGGGAAGGTTTTTAATCAGATAGCCTCCTATCTCAGTAGCAGTTTGTTCCGGAGATTTCCGTGAATACCGTACCAGAGGAAAGACAACTACGGTAAAATCCCCTTCTATCTCTTTTTTGGTCTTTTCAAAACCGATGAGTTCCGGGGCAATCTTCTCTCCGAACAACTCTTGCACAGCATCGACACAACACTCCCTGATTTTCTGCTCCATGATCATAGTTAGATTATGGATACAAAGGTAATTGAGTTCGATGAATTTAACATGCAAATTTGGGGAATTTGTTAAAAAGGCATAGCTTTGCGAAAAAATTCACAGCATATTTTTTTTACTAACTTCCTGTTATTATAAACACTTAAAAGCGAGGTCTTAATGAAAAAGAATGTAATCATCATTGGCGCCGCAGGAAGGGATTTCCACAATTTCAACACCTTTTACAGGAACAATCCCGACTTCAATGTTGTTGCCTTCACTGCCGCACAAATTCCCGACATCGACGGAAGAAAATATCCTGCTGCTCTGGCAGGTGAACTTTATCCGGAAGGCATTCCCATTTTTGCCCAGGATGAGCTTCCTGAACTAATCAAAAGATATGAGGTTGATATCTGCAACTTTGCTTACAGCGATGTGACCTATCAGCATGTAATGAACCTGAGTTCCGTTGTCAATGCCGCCGGAGCCAACTTTTTTCTGCTGGGTCCGAAAGACACCATGATCAAGAGCACCAAGCCCGTGATTGCCGTATGTGCTACACGTACCGGTTGCGGAAAAAGCCAGACATCACGCCGGATCATCGAGATCCTGATGGAGAAAGGATTGAAAGTTGTTGCTATTCGTCATCCGATGCCATATGGCGATCTGGTTGCCCAGAAAGTGCAGCGGTTTGCTACGGTAGAAGATCTGGCGCGGCAAAAATGCACCATTGAAGAGATGGAAGAGTATGAACCGCATATTGTTCGTGGAAACGTAATCTATGCAGGTGTTGATTACGAAGCAATTCTCCGTGCTGCAGAGAAAGATCCCGGTGGATGTGATATCATCTTGTGGGATGGCGGCAACAACGACTTCCCCTTCTATCAGCCTGACCTGATGGTCACGATAGCTGACCCTCATCGCCCGGGTGCTGAGTTGAGTTATTATCCGGGAGAGGTGAACCTGAGGATTGCAGACGTAGTGATACTTAATAAGATTGATTCCGCCTATCCGGAGAATATCAGGATCGTTCGCGACAACATCCGCAAGGTCAATCCGACCGCTCTTGTCGTAGATGCTGCTTCCCCTATCAGTGTGGATGACATCTCCGTGATCCGCGGCAAGAGAGTACTCGTGATCGAAGATGGTCCGACTCTCACACATGGTGAGATGAAGATCGGTGCCGGCGTGGTTGCTGCCGAGAAATATGGCGCTTCCGAACTGATCGATCCCCGCCCCTATGTGGTTGGAAAATTGGCTGAGACCTTCGGGATCTATCCAAATATCGGACATCTGCTCCCCGCAATGGGTTATGGCGACCAGCAGATAAAAGACCTGGAAGAGACCATCAACAACACGGACTGCGATTCGGTAGTGATCGGTACACCGATCGACCTGAACCGATTGGTAAAGATCCGGAAACCCAACACACGTGTCTATTACGATCTGCAGGAGATCGGTCAGCCAGATCTGGATACAATCCTGGATGACTTCCTCAAGAAGTAAGAAGATATGAAAAGTAACTAACATTAAGGGCCGTTTTTCAACGGCCTTTTTTATATTTGCTCTGTTCAATAAACCAGTCCAATGAAAAACAAAAGTCTGATCTCCATCAACGATTTCAACCGGGAAGAACATATCCGTATCTTAGACCTGGCTGAGGCTTTCGAGAGGCAACCCACACAACAGATTCTGGATGAGTATGTGGTCGCCTCCCTCTTTTTTGAACCCTCCACACGAACGCGTCTCAGTTTTGAATCAGCCGCATCCCGGCTGGGAGCCCGTTTGATCGGATTCTCTGAGCCTGCAAGCACAAGCCTGCAAAAGGGCGAATCCCTGCGCGACACGATCCGTACAATCAGCAACTACAGCGATATCATTATCATGCGACACCCGCGGGAAGGAAGCGCCAGGTTTGCCAGTGAAGTAGCAGACGTACCGATCATCAATGCCGGAGACGGCGCCAATCAGCATCCGACACAAACGCTGCTGGATCTTTACTCTATCCGAAAGACACAGGGGAAACTTGATAACCTGAATATCGTCTTTGTCGGAGACCTGAAATATGGTCGTACCGTTCATTCGCTGGTGATGGCATTCTGCAACTACAATACAACCTTTCACCTGGTCTCTCCGGAGGCACTCAAGCTGCCCAGCTCTGTGAAAATCCATATCAAGGATAAAAAACTCACTTATCACCAGTATACTGACCTGAATGAAGTGATTCCCAAAGCAGATGTCATCTACATGACACGCATACAGAGAGAGCGCTTCTCGGATCCGCTTGATTACGAAAAGGTGAAAAACTCATATGTCCTCTACAACCAGATGCTGGAAGATGCAAAACCCAATTTACGAATCCTGCATCCGTTACCACGCGTTAATGAAATAGCAATCGATGTAGATACCAACCCCATGGCCTACTATTTTACCCAGGCCCTGAACGGTGTATTCATCCGCCAGGCTCTGCTGGCATCCATTTTAGGCGTAGTTGAATAATAAAAGATACTGATTATGGCAAAGAAAGAAATCAGAAAAGAGTTGAAGGTTTCGGCTATCGAAAACGGAACCGTGATCGACCATGTTCCATCCAAAAGTGTATACCAGGTAATTCGTATCCTCAACTTGCTGGATTATGATAACCTGCTGCTGATCGGTATCAACCTCGATAGTCAAAAGATGGGGAAGAAAGGGATCATCAAAGTGCGAAATAAATTCTTCAAACCGGCAGAGATCAACAAGATCGCACTGGTAGCGCCCACAGCTACACTAATTGTCATCCGTGACTTCGACGTGGCAGAGAAGAAACAGGTCTCGGTCCCTGATAAGGTGGAGGAGATTGTCAAATGCTTCAATCCCAACTGCATCACTAATAATGAAGAGATGCCGACTTTTTTCAGGGTTATCAATAAAAAAGAAGAGGATCTGAAACTCCGCTGCCGTTACTGCGAAAAAATCACGGCAAAAAATAATATGGAATTTTATTAACGGGTGACCACGTGACCGGGTGAACAGGTGACCAAGTGACCGGGTGAACAGGTGACCAAGTGAGTGAGTAAAAGATTGTATCTTTGTAGTAGAAATGCAGGTATGAAGGGAGTTTTTTTTCTTTGCTTGGGGATTCTGCTAGCGATCAGTACGATTGGCCAGGACATTCTTTTGGACAGTATTCCTGCTTCGGTAGCTGAAGATGAATCGGGAAAGGTGATCAGGCCTCCCAGGCGGTTCCAGACGAATTGGACTATCGGCACGAACTTTACCACTACCTCGGGTTTTGGTTCCGGTTTTTCCACCTACATCTCTCCCACTCTGTCCTACAGGGCAGGCCCACGGTTTACAGTCCGGGGTGGAGTAACACTGTCGAATACTACGCTCTTTAACTACCGTCCCTGGTATAATATGGAGGCATCAGAGCCATTTGATGCTAATTTTACCAAAGCGATGATATGGGTAGAGGGGAGTTACATGGTAACAGACCGGCTAATGATCTCAGGAGCTGGATTCAAAGAGTTTACACTCACCGACAACAGCCCGTATTACAATCCCTATACCGATCACAACCCATATGGGTTTTACCTGAATGCGTCGTATAAGATTAATGACAGGATGTTTATTCAGGCTGGATTTGGGTATACGAGAGATCAGATGCCCTATTTTGGATCACCCATGTATGATCCCTCTCCCTTTTCAAGAGGTTCTTTTCACCACCAACCATTCCAACACAATCCGTTTTATCAGGATCCTTTCCGCTGGTAAATCACTCAGCGGGAAAATGATCCGCGATATATTTCAGGGCTTCACTAACAACCAAAGCTGCACTACCCGGCCCCACACGAATGTAGAACTCCTCTTCAAAACCACGCTGCTTGAGGAATACCGGCCTGGGGCTGCGCGAACATTGCACCAGGCAGATCGTTTTCCCATCCTGTTTCTCCAGCAGCGTATGAATATATGGGCTGACATCTTTCCCGAAAGAGGTGCGGATCAATGTCCATAGGTGCAACAGCCACCGATCGTCAGTCTGGAGGCGATCACTCTCAAGGCCTTCAATCGAGCCATCGTCACGAACTCCGATCAAAAGTGTACCTCCATCTGAATTGAGAAAAGCGGAAATGGTCTTCAAACAGGCCCGTTCGATTTGCTGGCTGGTCTTTCCCTGCCGGAGATCCCAGCGAAGGGTGGATTTGAATTCCAGGGATGATCCTTCACCGGAACGGATCATCTCTTCAATCTTATCTGCATCATTCGGAGCAAGTTGACAAGCCTGAAGGTAATCTCTCACCGAAGAGGCAATATGGATCACAGAGGCATAGCCCTGTTGCTCAGGGTGTCCGCCGGTGAGCGAGATCATCCCTTTGGCATACTCGGTAGGCGAGATCCTGTTCCTTACGAGCAACAATGGCAATACGATTCCCGGCTCATGCTCTTTGACAAGCAGGTTCACCGCACTCTTCTGCTGAGGGGTCGCTGTACTGTATGCCTCGATGATTACGGCAACAAACGGATTCTCATGATCCGCCTTCAGATCAGCCTTCTTCAGATTATCTTCAAACAACGCATTTACCACTGACAGAAGCCCGGAAAAGGTATAGAATGAGATGGTTGCCTGCTCTTCAGAGAGAGGTTTTGAATCGTTCCGGCTTTTCAGGCCCGAACCTGTTTTGACCTGAACAAAAGGATCAGCCGCAAGCAACAAGGGAAATGCTTCATCAACAGGATCTCTCCCCTGTTCCAGAAGATCGCGCTGCCATTGAAAAAGGCTAAAGGAAACTGTCTCCGTATCCTGATCAGCAACCATCATATCAGTTATGATATGCTTCAATAACCGGTCGTATGGATAGCACACCTCATGTCCGCCAGCTGTTTTCAGAGGGGCATCCCCCTGGTAGATCACGTAATCATCAGTTCGCTTAACCAAATCCAGGGGCGACAACGTTGAATCCATATCCATAAGCAGAATGTATGAAAGCAAAGGTATTGAAAATAGGGTTGACAAGAAAAGAAAAAACAGACGATAAATTTATTATCAACATTACTAATGTGTATTTTTTTATTATTTTTGCATTACAAATGATTATTTTATGCACCAAGACCTTTTACAACAAGTCCTTGCCGATCAAAAGCAGATGATTGCCGGCAAAAGTCGTGGCATTCCGCGGATCATCAATAGCGAAATGCATTTGAAAACAGATCTGATATCGGTGATATCCGGAGTAAGAAGATCCGGCAAATCTACGTTAACCCTGCAACTCGCCGATAAATACCCTTCGTTTCATTACATCTCATTCGATGATGAACGACTGATGAATTTCACTGTCACAGACTTCAACACCATGCTGATCGAAATGAAGAAAAACAGTGACTCCCGAACCATTGTGATGGATGAAATCCAACAGGTTACAGGCTGGGAGCGGTTTGCTCGCCGGTTGCATGATGAGGGCTATAAAGTATTTATCACAGGAAGTAATGCAAAATTACTCAGCTCTGAACTTGCAACTCATCTGACCGGCAGGTACCTGAAAACAGAACTATATCCTTTTTCATTTGCAGAGTTTCTGAAACTTAAACAGATTGATTTTGACAATAAATCCAGCGATACCACGGCCTTATTATTATCCGCATTCGATGAATATCTTTTACATGGGGGCTTTCCGGAGTATCTGAAAACCAATGAATCCGAGGTGTTAAAACAAGTCTATAATGATATCATTTACAGGGATTTAATCATCAGATTTGGAATCAGAAATGTTAATGGATTTAAAAAACTCACTCAATACCTCTTTACGAACTTTACCAGTGAAACAGGTTATCTTCCTCTGGCAAAACTTCTGGGATTCAACAGCGCCACCAGCGTAAAAGAATACCTGAATATCCTGACCGAAGGTTATCTTATTTTTGAATTAGATAAATTTGATTACTCCCTGAAGAGACAATATACCTCTAACAGGAAGGTATATGTAGTTGACAATGGATTACGAAATGCCGTTTCGTTTCGAACATCATCGGATGCAGGTCGTTTACTTGAGAATTTGATTTTCATAGAATTAAAAAGACGAGGAAAAGATGTTTGGTACTTCAAATCAGCAAAAAACCTGGAAACAGATTTCCTTGTTGATCCCGAAAATCCTACATTAATTCAAGCATGCTATGATTTGTCTAATCCGCTGACCTTTAACAGGGAAGTCGATTCATTATTCTCATGTATGAAAGAACTGAAAAGGCGGAGAGGACTCATACTTACAAAAAATGAAGAACGAGAGATGTCATCCGATTACGGCTCAATCACACTTCTCCCTGTTTGGAAATGGCTGTTAGAAGAGCTTCGTTCTTGATTTTCGAGCCATTTTTCCCTTATATATATAGAAATCGGATGTTGATCCAAACTATTTCCCGCGGATAAGTTATTTTCGTAATATTGCGCATGACTAAAAAGACCGTCCGATTCCTCTCCCATCTTCTTTTCTGGATATTTATACTGGCTTTCTTCACCTTTATCTATGGGATCAGACGTGACAACTTTGTGGAGATCTTCAAGGTGATGCTGGGAACTCTCCCAATAGATATCTTATATACCTACTTACTGATCTACATCCTGATCCCTATGCTGCTTCTGAAAAAGCGCTATGTTTGGTTCATCATCACTTTCATACTCTCATTCACATTTGTGGTCATTCTCGAATGGACCATCAATTACTTCATCCTATACCCTTCCATCTACGCCGATTATTATAAGTGGAAAGACTCCATTACCTATTTCTCAGGTTCAGGACTGATGATCTATATATCGCTGGGATTTGTAATTCTTCTTGCCTCTGCAATCAAGCTGTCCAGATACTGGTTGCAATCTCAGCAGGACAAAGCCAACCTGGAGATCCAGAACAGGAAGAGTGAACTGGCCCTACTCAGGAGCCAGGTGAACCCGCATTTTCTTTTCAATACCCTGAATAACATTGATTCACTGATCCGAAAAGACCAGGATAAGGCATCGGATACGATTGTGAAACTTTCGGAAATCATGCGGTACTTTATCTATGAGACCGATTCAGATAAAGTACCCCTGAAAAAAGAGATCGATTACCTCCATAGTTTCATTGAGCTGCAGCGGATTCGGCATAAAAATCCGGGATTCATCCGGTTTCAGGTAAGCGGATCACCCACCGGTAAACTGATCGCTCCCATGCTCTTCATTCCATTTGTCGAAAATGCATTCAAGCATGGGATAAAAGGCAAAAAAACACCTGCTATCACAGTTGATCTCCTGATCCAACCCACGATGATGCGCTTTGAGGTGATAAATTTTATCGACTCTCGTTCTGATCAGGTTAAAGATGCCGGCAAAGGGATCGGGCTTGCAAATGTCAAGCGACGGCTGGACCTGATCTATCCCCAAAAATACTCGCTCTCGATCGAACAGACCGGGGAGCAATATAACGTTTTGCTAGAAATCAACCTGTCATGAACATAAATTGTATCGTAGTAGACGACGAGCCCCTGGCCATCGAAAAGATAACCGATTACATCAAGCGAATCCCCTTCCTGAAGTTGCAGGCTTCATTTGATAATGCAATCGATGCACTCGAATACATGCGGGATAAAAAAACCGAGCTGGTGTTTCTCGACATCCAGATGGAGAAATTCACCGGGATCCAGTTACTTGAGATCCTCCGTAATCCACCCAAGATCGTGATCACATCCGCATATGATAAATATGCACTGAAAGGGTATGAACTGGATGTAACCGATTATCTGCTTAAGCCGATCGCTTTCGAACGATTCCTGAAAGCAGTGACTAAAGTTAGTGCAGAGATTCGTGCAGAACGGGCATCAAAGCGCTCAGTTGCCCCTGTAACTCCCGATAAGCCAGTTTCAGACTTCATCTTTGTCAAAGCAGATTATCACATGCATAAGATCAAATTTGACGATATCCTATATATCGAAGGGATGAAAGACTACCTCCGGCTTCACCTGCCCAAAGAGCGGATTATGACCCTGATGAGCTTCATGAAGATTGAGAAAGTACTGCCCCCGGAGAAGTTTATGCGTGTACACAAATCCTACATCATCTCGCTGGATAAAATTGAACGGATCGAACGGAATACAGTGGTAATCACAGACAAGAAAATTCCGATAGGGAACAAGTATAAGAAAGATTTTTTTGATTTTTTAGAGAAAGAACGGATTCTTTAATGGTCATACCCTTCGTTCAGCCATCAAACTTGCTACCGAAAGAATGGTTCCAAGGATGATACCATACAAGGCAGCTACAAGGATCCGCCACTCTTCGGGGAACATGAAATTGACGGTATGCGCCGGGATCCACCAGAGTGGGATGGTTATACAGATGACAAATCCCCACATGGAAACCCAGTCAAGATGCTGAAGCTGATAGCGAACCCTGACAGGCGTGAAAAAACCTTTCAGGGTTCCACCTGTAGAAACAATGTGCATGTCGGTGATACGGTGAGCGATCATGAACAGGGGGCCAAAGAAGAGATTCATTGTGACACTTGTTGTAAAGGCGGTGCCTAATTTCAACCAGGAGAAACCGGGCTCACGGAGAATGTCAGCCGGATTCTCCATAGGGAAATGTACACCCAGTGTTTTCAGCATATAGGGAGCTCCTTCGGCAAAGATCACAAACGCTATCTTGATCGAGATTCCCAGGCATCCCCAGACAATTGCTCTCGGTAGCAGGCCAAATCCGGGTTGGATATACCTGCCAGTCCGGATACGCAAGCCGATACTTTCGCCAAATGTGGCGAGAACAGCAAACTTCACAAAACTCATCAAATAGCCGTGCTCCGCATTCAACCTGCGATAGGCTTCAAACACTTCGGGGGACAGGAAAAAAGGTAAAAACGCAGCCACAACTACGATAAAAACTCCGATATCTGCCGGTTTAATTCCGGTTCTCTCTCTCTTCATTGAGAATTGCCAGGGGATTTAATCAATCGACAAATGTAAAAATAAAATGTCGTGAAGCGTAAACCGAAAGCCCGTATATGACGGTATAAACAGCACAGAGTTTGACGGAAGCAATCGGGAACGGTAAAAAAGTCTTCAGAGATATTCCGAAAATATTACTGATTGATGTCATTTTTAATCAGAAAATCAGAAAGATACAAGTCCAGGACATTTTCTACGAATGTCTCGTCAGTCAATACAATATTAAAACTGCTTATACTAATTCCATTCATTTGCCTTTCTTCTGATCTCTTCAGGATTAACACGTCACAGTCCCCAATTGCTTTCAGTATCCTTTTGTTCTTATCAACTTTTCGAACCGGGCCATTTAATTCTACTTTCTGGACAGGAATATTGCTTGACCGATATTCCTGGCTTTTAATTTTGGAACCTTCAAGCTCAAAGATAACATACCCTTTATTATTCCCAAGATGCGAGGATATAGTTACCCAATCATCAGAGGCAATAGCTATTTTCATTGGTCAAGAATTTTTACGACTTCATCCTTGTCAAGATCCATCACCGATGGAATGCCACTGATCGTGGTTGCATCCTGTGTTAAGGAGCCTATATCGTTACGTGTGATATATTCGAGTGCAAACTTACGTGATCCACACATGAGCTGACGCAAGCCCTGAGCTAACCGTTCATAATATGTATATAAACCAATTGCTCCGGGAGGTAATTTGTCGAACTCTTCATTTCCTAATTTCTTGCGTAATTCATGTGCTGTAACGAATATCTCATCGATTTTACTCCCGAAACGTTCAACATACACAGGAAGTTGATCTTCCTTAATAGCGCGACCTATTGTTTTGCCCACCATCGCAGCTGCAATGGGGCTTCTGGCCATTCCTATTAATTTAACATACGGTGCGCCCAGCGCTAATCCTTTAAAAATTTGATCTTCAAATGTGAATCCGCCTGCCAGAGCCAGAGCCGGAATATGTCTCTTTTTTTGTGCCAGTTGGTGTGTATACTTGTATAGTAGTGAATGAAGCTCAATCGGCGGGACACCCCATTCATTCATCATTCTCCACGGACTCATTCCTGTTCCTCCTCCGGCAGCGTCAACTGTCAGAAGGTCAATTTTGTATTTAGATGCAAATAGGACAGCACGGGCCAGATCGGCAGGGCGGTAAGCACCTGTCTTCAGAAAAATATATTTTGCACCGGCTTTGCGTAACTCTTCTACTCTTTTTGCGAAAGATTCCTCCGTAACCATACCTACACGGGAATGTCGTTCAAATTCTTTGAATGCTCCATGTTCATGAGCTTTAATTACATCAGGATCAGTTGGATCGGGAATAACCACATACCCACGTTTATAGAGCAACTGAGCTTTCTTGAGGTCTTTAATTTTTACTTCTCCCCCGATGTCTTTTGCTCCCTGGCCCCATTTTAACTCTACGATCTCTACCCCGAGCTTATCAATAGCATACTCCTGAACCCCCAACCGTGTATCTTCCACATTTGCCTGAACGATGATCGCACCATAGCCATCAATCTGATGATCCTGGAAGAGTTTGACACGTCGTTTCAAATCTACGGTATCAACAATGTGCCCGTTTTTAATGATAGCTTCCGGGTCCATGCCAACCACATTCTCACCAATGGTCAGTCCTGTTCCAGCGAGAGCAGTTCCTATGGCCAGTCCTTCCCAGTTATTCTTAGCGATGTTAGTTGAACCGATTCCCGGAATAACCCAGGGCAAATGAAATTTTATCCCTTTATCGTGTCCATAAGCTACTTCAAGGTCGACCTTTGGAAAGATCGCTTTATCACTGTCAGCTTCGATGCCGTGAGCACCGACAGCTGTTCCCATGATGTTGAAATCTCCGTAATCAACCGGATATTTTTTTTCTGAAGCGGTTGTGATAACGCCAAACGGTTGCGGGTAAATCACTTCATGCCCCCGGTAGGCTGATTTACCGATCTCACACATTCCGACACATCCGTCAACACAGGTTACACACATACCGGAACCTGGTGTGATTGAGTCTTCGGTCCTGTTTTTGGTCAGGGTGGCCGCAGATGCATTTATTCTTGCTTGAATTGCTGACATTTTTTTTCTCCTTATATTATGTTTCTGTTTATATAATTAATCGTTGCTTATTTCACAATCTACACATGGTTCCATGTAACACATCATATCATCAAACTGCTCCTTTTCAATACATGGGAGACTATGGTTACCACACCCCCCGCAGATCGCTTTGTCGGGCTCAGTATATGTACAACGGAGTGAACAAACCGGGCAGATATACATACACCCTCCGCACAATCTACACTCCTCAGATTGGATATTGAACGGAGTGCCAATACGCCTGGTCTCTCCCCGCCCCTGAAAACCGATCGCTTTCGCTACCATCTGCTCTTCACACATGCGAACACATAGTCCACACATGATACAATCCTCAAACTCCTGTTTGAACCGTTGTTGTTTTACATTGAATTCAGAGGCGATATCCTGGATAGTTTTTGATTGCGGACTTGATGCCAACAGCAATTCAATGATCATCTTTCGTGCACGCATCACACGACTGGATGTCGTTCTAACAGACATCCCTTCCTCAGCTGGATATGTACACGAAGAAACTATTTTGGCCCTTGGCCCCTCCCCAACCTCCACCACACAGAGGCGGCAGGCACCATAAGAGCGAAGTGTATCCGTGTGACATAGCGTTGGAATGGGGAAACCCAGAAATTCGGCAGCCTCCAGGATAGTGGTTCCCTCCTCTACAGTGGTTTCGAGGCCATTTATTTTTAATGTAATCATTTTGCTCCTCCTTCATTTACGAGACATTCTTCATCAACTTCTTCAGGTTGTGTAAATTCCAGGTCACACCGCAAACATCTGCCCGCCTCCTTCCTGGCTGCTGTGACCGAAAGAACAGATTCTACCTCGTTGAAGTTTTTCTGGCGCTTTTCAACAGTAATCATTGGTGATTCAGCGCGATCGATAATTGATAAATCTTCACTTTCAACTTCAATGGGTTCAATATAAACATGAGGAAGCTCGGTCTCTACTGGTTGATCCAATTCCTCTCCATGAAGATACCTGTCGATCATTACAGCTGCTTTCTTCCCTGCAGCAATTGCATCGATAATCGTATTTGGGCCAGTCACAACATCTCCACCTGCAAAAACTCCCGGACGACTGGTTAACAGTGTATTGTCATCCGTTTTAACGGTATTCCATTTCGTGACATCAATGTTACTGGAATCGGCAGGTCCGATCGCATCAACTCCGGCATCCTCGCCGATCGCTACAATCAGCGTGTCAAGTTCAATAGTATATTCGGAATCTTTGATAGGAACCGGCCTTCGTCGTCCGGAAGAGTCAATCTCACCCAATCTGTTTTTACAGCACTCAAGGCTGGACAAGGCTCCATCTTTGGTTATGACTTTTAATGGTGTTACCAATGTTTGTATATCAATACCCTCCTGGTCAGCCGCTTCAATCTCTTCGGCAAACGCAGGCATCTCTTCACGTGTCCGCCGGTAAAGAATGGTAACGCTCTCGACATCCTTCTGACGAAGTGCTGTTCGCGCGGCATCAAGAGCTGAATTTCCCCCGCCGATCACACCAACCCGGCCCCTGGCTAGTTGTTCGCCTTGAATATTATATGCTTTAAGAAATTCGATGGATGGATAGACTCCATCAGCATCCTCATTTTCAAGTTGAAGGGGCTTGCTCTTATGGGCTCCAATCGAAATCATGACAGCCTTGAAGCCATCCTCAAACAATTGATCAATGGTCACATCAGTCCCTAATGCAACGTTGCTTTTGAGAGTGATATTTTCATTTAAAAGCGAATCAATTTCTTTGTTAATAGTTTCCTGTGGAAGACGGTAAGAAGGAATTGTGCTAAACAACATTCCTCCAGGTTTAACTTCAGAGTCAAAAATCGTGACCTGATAACCTAATAGTGAAAGATAATGGGCAGTAGTAAGCCCAGCGGGCCCAGCTCCAATGACAGCCACGGGAGATTTTTGGATTTCAGCGCTCCTCTCAGGCTTATAAATGGAGGGATCAATCCGGTCAGTAATGAAACGCTTCAGTGATCTTATAGCCAGAGCCTCTCCTCCACTGGTCTTCACACGGCAATGTTCTTCACATTGATGGTTGCAAACCCGTGCACAGACAGATGGGAATGGATTTGCTTCACGGATAGCTAAGTATGCTTGTTCATAGTCACCACGTGCTATATGTGCAATATAGCGCCAGGCTTCGGTTCCAACCGGACAACCTGTCTGGCAGGGCGCTCCTGTAAGTTCTTTGCACACAAAAGCATCACATCTTTTTTGAATAATATGGCGTTCATATTCCGCACGAAAATATTGCATGGTGCTGAGAACGGGATTTGAGGCTGTTTGGCCAAGGCCACACATGGTACTATCCTGTACCACCAGGGCAAGTTCCTCCAGCAAGTCAAGATCTTCAAGGGTCCCTTTTCCACGAGATATATCGTCAAGAATTTCATACATTCGTTGGGTGCCTTTGCGGCATGTATAGCATTTCCCGCACGATTCAGCTTTTAGAAAGTCCATGAAATACCTGGCTACATCGACCATGCATGTATTCTCATCCATGACGATCATACCACCTGAGCCCATGATAGATCCTGCTTTTGCAAGCGAATCATAATCAATGAGCAGGTCAAATTTACTGACCGGGATGCAACCGCCTGAAGGTCCTCCTGTTTGAACTGCCTTTATTTTCGCGTCACCTGGGGAGCCACCTCCAATATCAAACACAATTTCGTTGATGGAGATTCCCATGGGGACTTCAATAAGGCCCGTGTTCTTTATTTTCCCGACAAGACTAAAAATTTTGGTGCCGGAATTACCATCAGTTCCTATTTTCGCGTATTCTGTGGCACCCATATTGATGATAAAGGAAATATTTGCCCAGGTTTCTACATTGTTGATCACGGTTGGGTTGCCTCTTATTCCTTTTTGAACAGGATATGGTGGACGTTGCCGGGGTTCACCTACCTTCCCTTCGATGGATCTCATTAACGCGGTTTCTTCCCCACAAACAAAAGCCCCTGCACCCTTTACGATTCGAATATCAAATGAAAAACTACTACCCAGAATATTCTCCCCTAACAAACCCATTTCTCTTGCTTGTCTCAGTGCTATAATTAAATGCTTGATGGCCAGGGGGTACTCATTGCGGACATAAATCACACCCTCATTTGCCCCTGTAGCATATGCTCCAATGGTCATTCCCTCAATAATACTAAATGGATTCCCCTCCAGAAGACTTCTGTCCATATAGGCTCCCGGATCACCCTCATCAGCATTGCAGACAACATACTTACCATCATCAGATGGTTGTTTGGCAATCAGTTCCCATTTAACTCCTGTAGGGAAGCCAGCACCACCTCTTCCGCGAAGACCTGAAACCTTTACCTCATCAACAACTTTTTCAGGAGACAAGCTTGAAAAGACTTTGTAAAGAGCTTTATATCCGTCATTCGCGATATAGTCGTCAATACGGATCGGATCAATCTCCTGGTTTTTGCTAAATATAGTACGCTGTTGCTTCTTGAAAAAAGGGATATCGTCCTGTTTGAAATACTTTATATTTGTTTTGGGGTCTCTATAAAGCAAATCTTCGACATAATCGTCAGCAATTACCGCGTCAATGATCCGGTTGATATTATGAATGGTTACCTGATGGTAGAATGCTCCCTGGGGCTGTGTAAGAATAAATGGCCCCATTTCGCAAAATCCATGACATCCCGTAATTCGTACTGAGATTGCATCCAGCAATTGGTTTTGTAAAATATATTTTTTAGCCACCCGGATGATATCATTCGCCCCACTTGCCTGACATGCTGTTCCAGCACAAATAACAATATGAGGTCGGGACTGATCATGGTTCGTATTGACCATTTCAAACAGGTCCTTTAATTCATTAATAGAAGATACCTTTACCATCTAATTCTTCTTTTAACTAATTATTACTGATTACATACATGCATAACCATCATACATACTCCTCGCAATGCCACACACCTTTTTCAGGTTTAATCAGTTTGCATGTATGCCTGTTGTCACAATTAACACATATGCTATTCGCCAAATCCATGATATGACTCTTACATCCGCGCCGTGAACATATCTGAATCAAACCTCCTCCATAAATAGTCATCGGGACCATTGGCGCATTACACACTGCACAGGCAGAAGAACCAACAAGTTCGGCATGACAATGTGGACAAAAAGTATCTACTATCGTATTCACCGGAATCTTATATTCGGACTTAATGTTGTAACTTCCATACAATGAGGATAATCGCATCCAGCCATGTTTTTCCCCGAATGAGATCGTCAGACGGACTGTTGGATGATTGTCAATTAAATAATTCGGATCCAGCAAACTGTGGTTGCAATGCGGGCAACGCAGTTTTACAGGGAACACCCGCGGATCTTTCGTAACATCAATTGCATCAAGCCCTTTCAGGGTTTTTTTTAGTATTTGAGAGACTTGTGTTTTCTTTACATTCGAGAAATAGTGTCCGTCAACAAGAACAATAGGCCCACGGGCACAGGCGCCCAAACAGTTAACAGTCTCTAACGAAAATTGTTGATCCGGTGTAGTTTCACCGGCACGAATACCTAGTTGGTCTTCAAGTTCTTTGGCGATCATAGAACCCTGCCGGACATGACAAGCCGTCCCCAGGCAGACTGAAATTAAATGTTCACCCCTGGGTTTTAAACTGAAATATCTATAAAATGTAGCCACTCCATAGATCTCAACCAGGGAACGGCCGGTTTCAGTAGCTACCGTTTTTAATGCGCTTTCAGGAAGATAACTATGTTGCGACTGAATTTCTTCAAGCATGGCAATCACTCCGCCTAATTCATGATCATGCTTATGAACAATCTCTTCCGTATCGGAACTCAATCTGCTTTCTTTCATTCTATCGATGTCTGTTTCTCTATTCGTATTCTTCGCAATGCCAGATACCCCCTTCAGGTTTTGTAAAAATGCACGTCAGACAATTCTTGCAATTCGCGCAAAGGCCTTCATATTTGCCATACCCTTTTTCAAGTGGCTGTGAACCCAGAATTGCTTTCGCTGTCTCCACCACTTTTTCAACCTCAACAAAACAATCAAACAATTCACAATACCAGATCAACCTATTGGCATCAATTGCCCGAAAGGAACAATCGCTGATATTGTTGCAAGTGATACAAAGACCACGAATAGTCTTGGACTGCTTCGTATCCGTATCTGCATGCTTTTTCATTATGAAATCCTCCTTTTTCATTGTAAAATCCTCCTTGTTAATTTAATAACATGAATAAAATCTATTTTAAGTGGAGACATTACAATTCATATGCCACGGTATATCAGGGAAAGGAGGGCAATGGATCTGACGTGAAACAGGTTTTCTGTAACCATCAGAATATCAATGGAATATAGTTGATAAAATTTTTATGGCTAGTTTAGATCTGCCACGAAAAGAGCTGATTTTCACATTCCTTATAGTGGGGAGATTTGAACCGGTGGGGAAAAACGCCCCGATGTCGACCTGTTATTCTGAAGTGGGTATGGAAAGTTTTTTGAGTTTCTCTCTCAATGTTTTTCGATCAATTCCCAGAATTTCTGCCGCTTTGGTTTTATTCCCTTGCGCAGTTGATAAAACATTGCGGATATGATCAACCTCTACTTCAGCTAACGTCTTGCGAAGGGCAACCTTACCGTAGGCAGAAAAGCGCATGATTGAAGGTAAATCGGTGGCTTCAATCAACTCACCGTCCGTCATGGCTACTAATCGCTGGATCACATTTTCGAGTTCCCTCACATTGCCAGGCCAATGATAATTCCGGAGAGCCTTTAAGGTATCCTTTGAGAACTGAGGTTTTGCTTTTCCAAATTCGTTGGCAAATTTAGTGGTAAGGTTGTGAATTAATAACATGATATCGTCATCTCTATCCCTTAACGGAGGAAGGTCAAGTGAAATCACATACAGTCGATAAAAAAGATCTTCACGGAACAACCCTTTTTCAACCAGCTTATGCAAGTCCTTGTTTGTGGCTGCAATGATTCTTACATTCACTATTTGAGCGCGACTTGATCCAACCATGTATACTTCTTTATTTTGGAGAACTCTTAGCAATTTAGCCTGCATAGAAAGGCTGGTATTACTAATTTCATCCAGAAAAATTGTGCCTCCGTCTGCCGTTAAGAAAAAACCGGCCCTTGTTTCATTTGCCCCTGTAAAGGCACCTTTTACATATCCAAAAAGTTCACTCTCCAGTAATCCTTCCGGAACACCCCCGCAATTAACAGGGACAAACGGCGCAGACGCCTTTCGGTTACTGTAATGAATAGCCCTGGCCACAAGCTCCTTGCCCGTGCCACTTTCTCCTGAAATAAGAACTGTTGCGGATGTAGAAGCAGCCTTTTTGATTTGATTAAATACGTTTTGCATCACCTCCGACTTGCCAATGATTCCGTAAGTTGTTGAATACTCAGTCAGGGCTGATTTTTGCCAGGTCTGGCGAAGCTTGGATCTGTCAAGAGCTTTCTTTACTGCTTTAAAAAGTTCTTCATCAGTGAATGGCTTAGCAAGATATTCCTCGGCACCGGCTTTAATGGCATGAACAGCTCCTTCAATTGATGCGTAACCGGTAATCATCATCACCTCTGTGTTTTTATAATTTTCGCGGATATGTTTAATCAAATCAAGTCCAGTGACATTGGGCATTTTATAATCAGTGATCACTAAATCTATATTCTTTACCTCCAAAACACTAAGTGCTTCGGCTACGTTTTGTGCAGTAAAAATTTGATACCCCTTGGTTTCCAGATTCCGCTGAAGTATTTCCAGGGTAATTAGCGTATCATCAACAACCAATATCTGTTTTTTGTTTTTAGAAATAGCCATAGTACTATTATTTTAGATTCCTGGAGTATTCTTTATATGAGTGGTAATAGAACCTCAAATCTTGTACCTTTCCCAATTTCACTTTCAACCTTAATGGTCCCGTTGTGTGAGGTAATGACACCATGAACAACCGAAAGCCCAATACCTGTACCCTGACCAACCTCTTTAGTAGTAAAAAAAGGAATAAACATTTGTTTTTTCACATCATCGCTTATCCCTGTACCCGTGTCTTCAACAATTAGTGAAACATGATTTTCGTCCGCTTCAGTCTTAATCATCAGTTTACCGCCCAGAGGCATTGCTTGAAGAGCATTCGTAATCAGATTAACTAAAACCTGATGAATCTGCGTTTTATCAGCGATTATCTCGGGTACGTTTGATGAAAGTTTACGAACTAACTCTATTCCCTCCTTCATGCAACGTGATTCGAAAAACTTCAACCCGTCGTTAACAACAGCATTAAGATCTACATTGGTTTTTTTGGGTTTCTTTTGCCGGGCGAATATCATGAGATGTTTGATAATTTCCCTCGCATCCATTGAAATTGCAATAATCCGTTGCAGATCCTGTTTAACCTGTTTCGGTAACTCCTTGAATTTTGCAGCTAACTGAGCAAGTCCCAGAATATTACCCAGTGGTTCATTTATTTCGTGAGCCACTCCTGCAGTAAGTTGTCCGATGGTAGCTAACCGATCGGCATGCCTTAATTGTAATTGAAGCTTATTCCGTTCTTCAGCAGCCTCTTTACGCTCAATAATCAATCCGATATTTTCAGCAATTGTGTTAATTAAACTTCGCTCTTCATTTAAAAAAGGACCTTCATCAAGTTTTGGCATCTCCTTCATGTAAATGACCTCAACAGAGCCACGTTTTTTGCCTGCTACAAAAAAATTTGCCACTTGTTTTTCAGCGTATGAGTGAATATCCCTGGTGGAATAGGAGTGGCTATCAAAAATAATTTTCCCACAAGTAACCTCCGGATACTGCCAGGCGGGAGGGAGTAGTTTTAGAATATCATGAAAAATTTCATCTAATGGGCGGTTGATTTGAACCATAATTCTTGCGATCTCGTATAGGCAAGTCAGTTCCTTAATTCGCTCGCTAAGTTCTTCACGAATCCGTTTATTCATCAACGTAGAAGCGAGAATCAGGCCAATATGTTCAAATAATTCTAATTCCACCTTAGTAAAAAAATTATATCGCTCACTTTTTAGCTGAATCAGTCCGATATTACTTTTTCCGAATACTAATGGGATCAACAAAAGTGATTTGCAAGACCCGGTCAAATCAAGTTTTATATCATGTATTTGATCTTCACTTTTTATAGCAAGATTAATAGATTTAGTTGTCTCACCCGACCAGAAACTTCCATTTTTCGTAAACAATGGTGAAGCAGGATCATAATTGCCCATAAAAATCTCTTTACTCAGAAGCGCTAGTGCTGTTTTATTATTACCAATATGTGCAGCGTTGTTTTTTCCCTCATAAAAAAAAGGGTTTACATCAAACTCAAATGAATCCCTGCTAATGTGAGCAATCTCAATGAATTGGAAATTATCGTCTTTTTTAATCCATATCTCAATTGAATCACATTTGGAAAAGCGAAGAAATAATTTTGAGATTTCCTGAATATAATCCACTCTTCTTATATGGAAACTTGCTAGATTTAAAACCTGAGTAGCAAGATGACTGGAGCCATTATCAGAGTGTTTATTATCAATTATCATCGGCATTGTCAGAATTGGAAAATTTGATATAAAATTAGACAATATATATCATATTCATTGCCGGGAAGCGTACTTTTTTTCATGCTTTTACTGAATCAGGATAAAAAATAAGTTTGATGTTTGGAAAGACAAAGCTCTTTGCATTTTTTAGTGTGGTTACCTTAATTTCCATTTTCTGCGTTAACTGTAGCCACAACACTATTCAGCCGTTTCCTGATCCTGCTTCAGGATGTGCGTTTTTTACAAAAGATTATCATGGATTCAGGGCTCCTGTGGTGCCAGCTGGAGAGCTAAAATAGATTAAAGTCGTGTATGACCAAAACATTGTTATATTTGTATTGATAAGATTCATTGTCTAACATTGTCCAAAATCAAAACCCATGAAAAAAGTATTTCTGTTAGGATGTATCCTTTGGGGACTATTCCTCATTTCCGGAGCTACGCAGGCTCAAAAGAAAACAACCCGTTTTCAGGAGGTTAGCGAAATTCCGCCAAACAAGGCAGTCGTGTACGTCTTTCGACTAGGTGGAATGGGTGGCTGCAATTCATTATACAGTGAATGCCAATGACCTTCCTGTTTCTTCTGTGCATCTTTATCCGGGAGGATACCTCGTCTATTTTGCTGACCCTGGCAAAACTGAATTCTGGGCTAAAGTTGGGAATGGAGAGTCCCATATTGTCATAGACATTGAACCGGGCAAAAGCTATTTTATTCGAGGCTCGGTAAAGAGCGGGACATGGGTGGGGAGACCTTATCTCAAACAGGTGTCTGTCTCTGAAGGACTCAAGAAGATTAAAAAATGTAAACTGTTGGTGTTGAAGTAGCAGGAGAATTCAACTAAAAAAAAGAAGCTGCCCCGAAATTTTGAGACAGCCTCTTTTGGTAGTATATGGTCAGGTAAAATTAGAGAACATACGGGTAGTCCATGATCTGATCATTGTTAAAGACAGTCCAGCCTTTGGCAACCAGCATATCATAGATCATCGCATTCGCACCGTAGAGCAATGATTTTGCATCATAGCCTAACAGGCGAAGGTAAGCAGCCAGGAATGAACTTGTTTGGCCGGTATAGCAATAAAGGACGATCGGTTTGTTGGTTGGCAGAGTTTTGAGGTCTGTGGTGGTTTTCATCGCATCCTTCGGTGTATACTGTATCGCACCAGGAATATGTCCCGGGTCTGCATAACGATCGGCAGGCCAGTAATTTACGATGTAATAATTGGCGAGGTTGTTAAACACATCCGTATTACTCACTTTAGCCGGCCCATAACCTTCAGCGAATAGGGCTGCAACGCGTGCTGAAAGAATTGCTGCTCCGGTAGTTTGACCCGTTGCGAGTGCAGGCATTGCACCGATCGCATCTTTTGGTGAAGGGGTGGCTGTAAATTGTGACGCATACGCATTTCCGTTAGCAACAGCATTGAGCCATTTGGTAGCAAAATCGGTATGCCATGAACACATTCCCCATTTCATGGAGAAGACTTTCTCATAGCCCATAAGTCTTAACAAGATTGTTGCAAAGCCTGCAGTTTGGCCCGTATAACATACTATCGCCACTTTCGTGTAGTGGGAAAGGTCCGTTCCTTCGATATGGGTCAGAAGATCAGCAAGGGCAACATTCACAGCATTCTCAATATGGCCGAGTGCAAAATCTGCGGCAGATCTGATGTCAATGATGTAAATCTGACCTGTTAAATTCAAGGCCTGGACATCGGAAGCCTTGATAATTGAAGGCATATCGGTATTCACATAATCTTTACCGAGTGGATTATTCGTTGACTCCAGAAATTGAGCCAATACCAACGATTCATTGACCGTCGGCACGACTGGATCATCCTTCTTTTTACATGAAGTAACCACGAACAAAACGCAAAGGATACTAAGCAATAAGATTTTTGATTTTCTCATAGTGTTTGTTTTTAATGTATAAAATGGATTTAATTATGATTGGACTTTATAATTATCTGAACCAGGATGGAGGTAACTTTCCATCAACAACGATAGGTCCTGTAGCCCCTTGCTCCCAAACGAGAAGGTTGTCGTAGAAAAGGAATAAATTTTTGTTGATCAGTGTACCTCCTTCATTGCGGATGTGACAATTCGAAGAGCAGGCCTTTCCGTCGGTCACCTCGGTTCTCTGAGTCCATTTCAGGATGTTATGAGGGGTGGTAAAATTGTATGTGGGCAATGCATCGAAATTCGAATATTGCGCTACCCCATACACTTGCCAGTTATCGGGAGCAGCCAGTGTACGGCGAACCAGAGTGAAATCAAATCCCGGTTTAACGGTAGGAATGGGATTCACAGCAATTTTAAAGTCCATATATGACGGGATTCGGGCCCCATCACCATGGATATGACAACTGCCGCAATTATTATAATCCTGAGAATGACAAACCTGGCAATTGAAATCAGTGAAGTGTACTGAATGATAGGTATTGGAAGTTCCAATTCCCGTATGGCAATCGGCACAACTTGGCAGCTTTGTATATGCATACCGTTGTTCAACTTTCTGGCCATCACCGTGCAAATCTACTTTACCGTGACAATCTGTACAAACATATCCCATCACGGTTAGATGAACATCCGGTTTTGTACCCGAAGCTACACCCAAATAGGCATGTCCTCCTCGAGAAACATGGCAGGTCACACAAACAGTAATCATATCGGGAGTCCTGACAAAATTGTGTCCATTTGCCAGACCACCACCACCCATTGGAGGCCGAACGACATGGCAATCGCCACATGAGGCATGACAGGTGACGCAGTTCTTATTATAGCCTTCGATCTGATGCCCGGGCAGCTGATCAAACTCATCCGGTCCACTCAATCCGCTTCGAATCGCCACCTTTCTTTTCTGACCGGTTCCATGGTGAAGGCTGGTTTTAAAGTTGTTCACAATGACGCTGTGACATGTTCCGCAAAACTCCTCACTAAAGAGTGAGGGATGCCTGATGAAATCACCACCGTGAGCTACATTCTTATCCGCAGTGGCGTCTGTTCCTTTATGACAGGCTACGCATCCAAGCGCATAATGGCCTGACGTTTTGTACGCTTCATACCCCTCTCCGCCCATATAAACTCTGTCATAGGGCTCATAATGAGGAGCTCCTCCCCCACAGCCACCGGGAGGCTCAGTCGTATCGGGAGTGTATACAGCCTGGAGGTGTGCATAGTTGGTATGGCACCCTTCACAGGATGCAATGTTGGTATCCCCATTGGCAGGATCATTGTTTTTTTTCTTACAGCTTACCATGATCAATATGGATAGCACAACCATCAATGTTGTCCAAGATATGTTTCTGGTTCCCATTGTTGTTCAAGGATTTAATTGTGAACATTTTTACAATGCAAAATTGAATGTTTTCCCTGCACACCCGAAGAGATAATCAGTGGCATCGGTATGAAATCAAACTGCTATGCGCCAGAAAACAACCTGATCTGTGTCAGTTTATTTTATGATTTTCTTGTATCTTTGCCTCCTGAAAGAAAGACGATGATGGACAAAAAGGAACAGTACTCAGGATGTACGATCAGTATACATCGATGCAAATGCTTCGATTTGCTAACAGATGAGGAGAAGAGGCAATTAGAGACTCATTCAGTAACGATAACATACAAAAAGGGAGAGATCATCTGCAAACAGGGCAGCTTTGCTTCGCATGTTATGTATGTGGAAAGAGGATTGGTTAAGGTTTTTCTGGATAATGGTGTAAACATGTTGGTCCTGAAAATAATACCTGATGGCAACTTACTGGGACTAACCTCGGTGAATGAGGAAAACAATACATTCCAATACTCTGCTATGGCTTACATTGATACGGAGATCGTACAGATCGATATCAATTTCTTCAAAAAACTACTGAATCAAAATTCCGCTTTTTCAAAGGAGATTATCAACATTCTAAGCTCAAACAGCATACAGATAAATGGCCGTTTTTTCTGTCTTACGCATAAACAGTCATACGGGAGATTAGCCGATATTCTTCTCTGTTTGTCGGACAAAATTTTCAAAAAAACAGAGTTTGAGTTACCCCTCTCCCGAAAGGAGTTAGCTGAACTATCGGGCATGAGTTCGGAGACTGTCATCCGGATGTTGAAAAAATTTAATGAAGATGAATTAATTCAAATGGATGGCAAGAATTTTAAAGTGCTCGATTATCCCCGTTTGAAACGAATCAGTGAGACAGGTTGAGGGATTCAGCATTACCCGTTTTCACTGATCTGCATCAACAGAGGAAGGTTAGCGATATGGATATGCCGGTCGTGAAGCGACACGATCCCATCTTCATTAAATTTGGTGAGCACCCGGGTAGCGCTCTCCCTGGAGATACCGATCAGGTTAGCAAGTTCCTGGCGGGTAAAAGGAACCTCAAACTCTTTCGATTCGTAAATGACCTGCGAGAAATAGAGGATGGCATCTGCCACACGTCCATAAGTCTTTTTCTGCGACTGTCTCATAAACCGGTTGAAGTTGTTTAGGTTGTCACGTGCAACCGAAACCAGGATTTCATAGCCGAAAGAGCCGTTTTGTTTAATGAGCTGATGAAACACCGAGATGTCTATATAACAGACTGTAATGTCCTCCAGTGCTGCGTAGGAATAATGATTGATTTTATCCCCAAAAAGTGACGAGAGTCCGAGGTAACTGTAGTTTTTAACGATCTGAAGGATCTGTTCTTTCTCCTGAGTTCCTTTAACATATTCTTTCACCAGTCCTGTTTTCAGATAGATGATGTGGGAGGTGGGAGAGCCTTCATGAATGATGATATCTCCTTTCCGGAAAGCGGTTTCGTGACGGCTCGTGTTGATCAGGTCCAGCTCTTCCACGTCAAGCACAGCTGCTGCACAATGCCTGACCTTGCAGTCACGGCAGGAAAGTATCTCCTGATTAGAATCAATGTACATAGATAGTTTGTATAAAGGGATTTGATTTCTTACGGCAAAGATGCAAAAAATTTTGACACAAATATGTGATATTTATCACATTATAAAAGAACAACACACACTAATATATGTATCAATAAACACATATAGATGTTGCATTATACATCATTCAACCAGCTGATAATCACGCTTATAAATGTATTTTGAATCGTCCTGTTGTGTAATTTTGTAGCAGATAATATTCATTATATGGAATGTCATGAAACGAAAGAGATTCTGATCACTAATGCGATTATCCATTACCTGAAGAACGAGTATCGGAAAGAGGCGAATATGTGTTACAGTCCATGATGAAGAGAAACGTTTATGAGTACTGAAAAATATTTTCAACCATTTCGTAACCAGATCGTTGGTCAACAGGTTTCCTTTTGTTCCCCCTACGGGAACCAACAGTTGGTGTATGCCGACTGGATAGCAAGCGGTCGTCTCTACCAACCGATTGAGGAGAGGATATCCCGTGATATAGGGCCATTCATCAGCAACACACATACCGGAACCAGCGAAACAGGAATGCTGATGACGCATTCTTACCAGTATGCCCATGAACGAATCAAACAACATGTCAATGCCGGTTCTGACGATGTTATTCTCACGACCGGCTCCGGCATGACAGGCGCTATCGTGAAATTTCAGCGCATTCTTGGCCTGAAGGTAAACGCTACAATTAATGGTCACAGGTCTCTTAAGGGGAATGACCGTCCTGTCGTGTTTATTACCCACATGGAACATCATTCCAACCACACCTCATGGTACGAAACAGTGGCTGATGTGGTGGTGCTCCAACCAGGGACTGATCTCCGGGTCGACCTTAACCGCCTGGAAGAAGCGCTGATCAAATACCAGGACAGGGAGCTCAAGATCGGCTCATTCACAGCTTGTTCCAACGTAACAGGTATTCATACACCCGTTCCCGAAATGGCTAAACTGATGCACAAGCATGGGGGCCTCGTGTTTATAGATTATGCTGCATCGGCCCCGTATGAAGAGATCAACATGCATCCTGAAGATCCGGATGAGAAGCTTGATGCCATCTTTTTCTCTCCCCATAAGTTCTTAGGAGGTCCGGGATCATCAGGTGTTTTGATCTTCAATTCCAGCCTGTATCATAATGAGGTTCCCGATCAACCGGGAGGAGGAACTGTAGATTGGACAAATGCATGGGGAGAATATAAATACATGGATAACATCGAGCTTCGGGAAGACGGAGGCACTCCGGGCTTTCTGCAAGCGATCAAAGCGGCACTGAGTATGGAGCTGAAGGATCAGATGGGCGTGATACAGATGCAGAAACGGGAAGAGGAACTGGTGAAACTGGCATTTACTGAACTGGATAAAGTCCCCAACCTCTACATCCTTGCTGACCAGATCCGGGACCGGTTGGGAGTCATCTCTTTTTATTTTCCGGATATACATTATAACCTGATTGTCAGACTGATGAGCGACCGGTTCGGCATCCAGGCACGGGCCGGGTGTGCATGCGCCGGAACCTATGGACACTATTTATTAAATGTGAGCTATGAAAAATCAAGGGAGATCACCAGAAGGATCGATCATGGAGATCTCTCCCTGAAACCGGGATGGGTAAGATTATCCTTTCACCCAACAATGACCAATGAAGAGGTGGTGTTCATCATTGATGCCATCAAACAGATCCAGGCAAACCATCTCAAATGGAGAGCCGATTATCTCTACAATAAACACACGAATGAATTTGAGCACCAATCGAAACTTAAGCCCTCTTTCGATGTGAAAGAGTGGTTTGTACTGGCAACATGAAAATATCGAAAAAAGGCTTTAATTCCACTTCTGTACACGGAGTATGGGAATGCGATCCCCTTGGTAGTGTGACCACTCCAATCTACCAGACATCCACATTCTCTTTTGAAAGTGCTGAACATGGCGCCGATTGCTTTGCCGGAGAGAGCGACGGGTTCATTTATACCCGTATTGGAAATCCAACCATTGCTGAATTTGAAGCAACGATAGCTGCGTTGGAAAATGGCTACAACGGAATTGCTGTCTCTTCCGGTATGGCCGCAGTAAATACGGTCTACCTGACTTACCTCGGTTCTGGAGATCATATCGTTTGCCACAACACACTTTATGGCCCGTCGAGGGGTATATTGGAAAAAAAATATGTAAAACTGGGTATCGAATCCACATTTGTTGATACGGCAGAAATTAACAATGTAGCAAACGCAATCCAACCTAATACGAAGTTGATTTTCTTAGAAACACCGGCAAATCCAACGATTAGTATTTCCGATATTGAAGCTATTTCAACGATCGCATCCAAAAATAACATTCCGGTTTGTGTCGACAATACTTTCTGCAGCCCATATCTACAAAATCCCCTGGATCTTGGAGCCGACATTGTACTCCATTCATTGACCAAATTTATCAACGGCCATGCCGACATCGTGGGTGGTATTGTGATTCCCAAGACCAAAGAGGATTATGACAAGCTGAATTACACCATGATCAATTTCGGGTTCAACATGGACCCACACCAGGCATTCCTTGTGCGAAGAGGTGTGAAAACCCTTGGAATTCGGATCGACCGGGCTCAGGAAAATGCGATGAAGGTTGCCAAATTCCTTGACTCACATCCCAAAATAGAATGGGTCATGTATCCCGGGCTAAAATCACATCCTCAATATGAGCTGGGCAAGAAGCAGATGAAAGGGCCTGGTTCGATCATTAGCTTTGGACTCAAAGGAGGTTTAACCGCCGGCCGCATGTTAATAAATCATCTTGAATTCTGTATCCTGGCTGTATCGCTCGGAGGGATTGAGACCCTCATCCAGCACCCGGCATCGATGACACACTCCAAATTATCTGAGGAAGCAAAGGTATCAGGTGGCATTACCGATGGGCTGGTCAGACTCTCTATCGGAATTGAAGAGCCGGAAGATATCATTACCGACCTGGAGAAGGCATTGGAGAAAGTATAAGGTTTAAAACTCCAGACTCAAGGATTTAACATCTGGGATACAGAGGATGCCTGGTTTATACCTCTATGCAGCGATCCAGCGAGTTGATAATCTCCTTGACTTTCTCCTGTTTCACCGAATACATGACCTTCTTCCCTTCTCTCTTTGATTCAAGAATCCCATTGGTCTTCAGGATATTCAGGTGATGGGAAGCAGAAGCTTGTTCAATGCTGAGTTTTGCGTATATCTCTGTTACGGAGAGCCTTTCGGTAACAGTCAGCAGTTCAATGATAGCAATTCTCATTGGATGTGAGATCGCCCTGAGTATGCTTGCGGCGGTCTCCAGTTTGTTACGTTGTAATACGTTCTTTTTCATAGTTAATTAATAACAAATGTAAGCTGCCGTAAAACTATAAAAAACAATTTATAAACCTAAATACATATATATATATTTAGTGCAAAAGCGGATTTGAGATACACTTTCTTCTGTTAACTTGATATTCGTCACACTGTTTTAGGTCAGAGATCACGTTTTTCATGGTCGTTCCCGTGTCAATGATGATGCTCGATGCTCGGTGCTCGATGCTCGGTGCTCGATGCTTTATGCCGGATGCCGGATGCCGAATGCCGGATTTAAATCGATCTTTCTTTCCAACCTATAATTGCTGCCGGCAGTGTATGTGCGATGTATAGCAAACAACCAGCCATAACCACATCAATCGGACCCAGTTCAGCAACAGCAAAACCGTAGATAACTATCAGGGTGACAATAGTAAAAATGCTGTAAGAGTATTTCAGAGAATTCAACAAAACCTGTAATTGTCTTTCATCAAGATTTTTTGTGGAGGCATGAGACATCCTCCACAGGTGTGTTTTGATAAAGCCCTTTATAAAAGAAACGATAAACAGTAAAAGTGAGGCTGCTTCACCAATAAGGACTAAGACAGTCCAGTTAAAATAGTTACCGGTATAAAAAAAGCTTAGAATGAAAATAATACTCAGGTAATTAATAATTACCCAAAATCTTCTGGTTTGCTTTGACATTGATTTCTTCTTGTTCATTTTATGGTTCTCCTAATTTAGTTTTAAGCTGGATGATTTCTTCAATCAGAGGTTTTAACGGTTCGGTCGAAAAGATAAGCTCAATCGGCAAACCAAAATTCTCACTTATTCTAAATGCAAGGTCCAAACTCGGATTGTACTCTTCCCGCTCTAAATATCCGACTGTTTGAAAGTTTACCCCGATTTTCTCTGCAAGTTCTTTTCTCGACATGACTTTTTCCTGCCTCAAAATAGCTACCCTGTTGTATATTTTTCTTGATCTCATGCTGCAAATATAATACATTTATTGTATATACACAACTTTTTGTATAAAATATTTTTACACTAATTTACATTTACTTAATTTTCAGCTGTGTAAATCATCAGCAAAATGTTTACCAGGAAAGATGTGATTTTAATGAGTGGTTTTCAAGGGATTTGGAGGAAAATTTATTGTTTACTTGGTTGTCTTTCCACCCATTTTTGTAAATACACTATCAATGGGTTCCCAAAGTTCTATCTTGTTTCCTTCAGGATCCATAATGTGAACAAACTTTCCATATTCAAAGGTCTCAATTTCATCAACTACGGTCACATCATTTTCTTTGAACTTTGTTACAAGTTCTTCAATATTTTGAACACGGTAGTTAATCATAAACTCCTTTTTAGACGGGGCAAAATATTCACTACCTTTTTTGAAAGGGCTCCATTGGAGATAATTAATCTCGTCAGGTCTGTTGGCGTTTCTAAATTCAAAACTCGAACCATAATCATTAATTTCAAGTCCCAGGTTTTTACCATACCATTCTTTTGTTTCGTTTGGATTATTTGAAAAAAAGAAAATTCCTCCAATACCCGTTACTTTTGGGGTTGTGTCATTCATAACTGCTTTTTTATTTAGCTCGCTTTCCCTTTTCCTTTTACACTCTTTTGCACTTATTAGTTGAACTTAGAACATATAAATGTGTCCGAATATTCCTGTGGGTTGTCAAAAATATGAAAAAATGAATATGTGAGGTTGACGGTAATCTTTATGCCAGATACCTGATACCGTGTTATTCTTTCACGGAAAAAAAACATGGATTATTCCTTTCAATCATGATCCCTTTAATGGGGATCGTCAAACAGAAAATGCCAGGCACAACGATAGCGGATTGCATTCACCGATACCCAGAAGAAAAGTAGGCTGGAAATGAAAAGTCTGATAATTACGAGCTTTTCACCAACTTTAGGAGATCATCGTGAATACGACAAGAATATGAGGGATTACGAATAGGAAATTTGCATTGTGAGGGTTGAACACCAGTATACCGTAAAATACGGTTTAATACGGATGAGGGAATAAGGAATTGAAATTTGATGTCGGATTTCCTTATCAGTCTTTCAATTTCGCAACAGGAGTCCCATTTATACTCTCTTTAACCAAGTAAGATATAAATTCCACAAATGGCTCAATATATCCATCTGTACTTGCTTTCTCAATAGAACTCATATAAGTATCACGCTCCTCCACAGGTATAACTGTCCAAGGGTAACCTCCAGATGCAAGCATCACATTCATAAGAAACCTTGCTATTCTTCCGTTCCCATCCATATAAGGATGAATATAAACAAATATAAAATGTCCAAGAACAGCACGAACTCCTGGGTGGACCTCTGTTTCTAATAATTCAAATAAAATTGGCATTACGTCTCGAACAGCATCCTTATTCATGGGTACATGCCTCGATTGGGAAATATACACTTGATTAGTCCTATAGCCGGCTAAGTCAGAAGTTTTTAATAATCCGGAAATTATACCTGGGGCAAATAATTCCCGGTACCAAATCCCATGATCTTTTTTTACAGTTAAACCTGAATTAGCCCCGTGGAGAATTCTTTTGATACTTTCCTTAACTGATTGTGTAGCCTGCCAATAACCTCTTGCTGCTATCGCATTGCGTTGTTCTCTGTCTTCTTCATTTCTTTCCAAGTCCCATTTACCGCCTTTCACCTTTTCGATAAGCTCGGCAGATACAGTATATCGCTCAATTGAAAGTGAATGGTAGGCATCTGTGGCATATATTTCATCTATCGATTTAAGATATTTTTCCGGATCAGAGTGTAAGCCAGTTTCCTCAGGAAAATGTTTCACCACGATCTCTCGCATGCTATGCCACATCAACTCAATCCTATTCACATAAGGAGACCGAAATACTTCGGTAAGTTTATTAGGTGGGTTAATTATAAATGGATCATCTTCACGAATTTTAAAATCCGCTGATTTCATCGTATTAATAATATCATCAGCTATTTGACTTTTACCTATATTTCTAAATGCTCCTGCTAATCTTCCAGCAATGACTGTATGAGAACCATCTAAAAGCTGCCTCAGAATTTCAGATGAATGCTTAACTTGGGATAAGGCTGTTCTCATGTCGGTAGCATTTTTCTTGAACATCATGTGAGAACAGTGTATAAGCGCTGATGGTAAAGTCATCATACGAATACCATTTATTATTGTAGTATCGGCAGTATTTGGGAGTGGCGACTTCATTCCGAAAAGGGACGTGTTGTAGAGAAGTTTCATGTTTGAATTCGGTGCTCTAGGTGCCCGAATAATTAATTGATTAGGGACTGTGTTGTTGCCAGAATGTATCAATAAAGATTGTTCGGCTGAAACACAATAATCTTCACCATACTTATCCTCTAGATACCTTGAACAGAATTGCCAATACGAAGTGTACCAAGAAGTACTGTCACCCACCTGCTCATTAGGATTCGTTGATATATACCATCCATTTGTTACTTCCTTCAAAAACCCATTCTTGCTAAGTCGTTCTCTATGCGTTCTATTTATTTCTGAAGATTTTATCGCTATATTGCCGTTCCTGGTCTGCAATTCCCTAAGTACTTCAAGTGATGCTGCGAGTTTTTCCCCTGGTGTTGCCATATAGATTTTCTCCTTATTTCTACTGCTTAAATTAGGCTTGCATGTCGTACGAAAATTAGGCCTGCATGTTGCACGCAAATTAGGTCCACATGCAAAGATACTGAAAAACAATCGATTTACGACTAATAATACTATCGATTACACTATTATTATTAAGGCTTTCCTTCTTATTTATTCTAGTTTTTTGTTGACACCGTACGGACCCATAGGTGGGGGCGGGTGAAGCTGCGAGGGACGAGCAGCAAGGCGGCCCCCGTGGAGGCTGGGGTTTTGGTGGAGGTTTACAAGCCAGCCGGTGCCGGGAGGCAGGGATCTCCTTGGGAAAATTTGGCTGTTTTGTGGTTGCCCTGCTGATGGCACGGGTTGGCGGTGGAGAATGCAATGGGCAAATACGTGAATCATCCCATGTTTACAGTCAATAACTTCATCGATGCCCACAGTATGTGTGCATGGATCGGAAACTGGATGAAAGGAGAGTGATGAGGATGAGAAGAATGGGAGGATGAAAGTATTATTTGTGCCTTTGGAAAGTATGTGCAAATCTATTTTCTTAAATCTTTGTCATCCATGTCGTTATCATGTATTTTTCCATCTTTGCTGAATGACCAAACATTTAAAATTTCTCTAATTTCTGGTTAAGCTACATTTACCCCCTCATACTTCCCATAAATCTTTTGCATATCC
>CAZTSX010000019.1:0-48325 GCA_964616825.1 uncultured Prolixibacteraceae bacterium | reverse complement strand
CCTGGACTGCATGACCAATCTCTTTTACAGGTTTCAGAAATGTTTCAGCTGCTTCAATTACCTGCTCCCTTCTCATGATTCCCAGATCAGTAAAACAAATGCACTCCACAGCCAACTGAAGAGCATAATACCTTCGTGAGATCAGATCCCGGAAATGTGGATCATTCTCTGCAATACCAGCCGTAACCCACTTGTTATAGATTTCTGCAAGTTGATTGACCTCCTGGGGTGATTTGGGAGGAATTTCGGCATTGGCAAAGTGCATCCGTGCAATGGTTTGACACATCGAGAAGGCTATGCGTTTGACTGTAACAGGATCGTTGTATGACCTTCCGTTATTATTGGGTTTTCCATTTCCTTTGATCTCAAACCGTTTTACTTTTGTGATGTGAGTTGATCCGTTTGGTTTACCGGACACTTCATACGTAACCAACCGATTCATTGAGGAAGTGGATGCCATAAACGGCCATTGGCTCGGCATAATTCGTGGGTGCCCACTGTGCGGTTGCACAAAAGCAACCTGCTAAAACGAATAGAATGAGAAAGACGTTTTTTTTCATGGCGTTTTTTTTGATAAAGATACGGTTTTTATTATCAATATTTTTGAATTAGTACTTCTGTGGGAATTCTCAGATATTCACTGAGATTCCGTATCATTTCAAGTGATAATTTTCTCTTCTTACTTAAAATTTCACTTACACGGCTTTTGAATCCGACATATTGTGCAAGATCTTTTTGCTTCATTCCAAGCTGAGTCATCCTGAATTTTATTGCTTCAATCGGATCAGGCATGTCAATAGGGAAGTTTTCTCTCTCATATTTATCAAGCAGGATTGACAATACCTCTAGCTCATCTCCATCAGGTGTTCCGGGAATTGAATCAAAAATTTCCCCTAACCTTTCTAAAGCTGTTTGATATTCTTTTTCTGTTTTTACCGGATGTATTTTCATTTCTCAAATTGTAATTACATTAATTTTATCATATTCAGAATGAGTTCCAATAAATCTTATCCATAGAATCTGATACTTATAATTGATTCGAACAAGTAGTCTGTATTGATTCCCTTTAATATTAAAAATTACTCGATTGCCTTCCAGAATACTTGCACTTGGATAATCATCCTTTAATTCTGTCGGATTTCTCCAGGCACATTTCTCTACCTCTCTAAACCATGCCTTTAATTGTTGTTCACAATCAGCATGTTTTTCCCAGAATTCTCTAAGAACTCTTCTTGAAATAACCCTCACTTAAGTATTAATTATGCAAATATAAACAAAAAGTTACCAATATGGTAACTTTCTTAAGAACTTTCCCCATTAATCAGGTTTGCACCCAAAAGGTTATATCTCAATGTGGACTTTTTTAATGGACTAAAATCCGCTCAACTCCAGCGTCACCGTCGGGATCAATAGTAGTAATCCCAGGGTAAAGAGGATCACGATCAGTGGAAAAACCCATTTAACCCACTTGGAATAGGGGATGCGGGCGATACCCAGGACTCCCATCAATACGCCTGAAGTAGGGGTGATCATGTTGGTGAAGCCGTCGCCAAACTGGAAAGCCATCACAGTAGCCTGGCGCGAGACATGGATCAGGTCGGAGAACTGCGACATGATCGGCATGGTCAACGCCGCTTTAGCTGATCCGGAAGGCATGAAGAGGTTGATGAAGGTCTGGATCACATACATCATGCTGACAGAGGTGAACCGCCCCCAGTCTGCCATGCCGCTTGATACGTAATAAAGAAGTGTGTCGATCACTTTCCCGTTCTTGAGGATGATGATAATTCCTCCGGCGAGTCCAACAATCAGGGCGGCAGAGAGAATATCCTTCACCCCGTCGAGGAAATATTTTGTGATCTCATTCAGGCTGTAATTCATCGCCAGCCCTGAAGCCAGTCCCATGACAAAGAAGAGAGTGGCGATCTCCATCACATACCAGCCATAACCCATCACACCTACAATCAGGAAGGCGATCGTGAAGAAGAGGAGGTTGAGAATGAAGAACTGAACGGTCTTTCGGAGGGCCAGAATACCGGTGACCAGAAACAGTCCGGCCAGGATCGGCAGGATAGGGAAGGTCCATGAAAAGTTACCGACCTGTATGGTCGATTGGGGATAGATCACTGAGTAGATAACCAGGCAGATCTGGATAGCGCCGAAGACAAACCAGGCAGACCGGGGAGTCTGGAACTCGATCTTCTCTTCCTGCTCATCAGCAGCTTTCCGCCAATATTCATCGTCTTCGTAGACAAGGGATTTTTTGGGGTCTCTCCGGATCTTTTTAACATACAAGAGGATATATCCGATCCCGATTATATTGATGATGATGAAACAGATAAACCGGTATTCGATCCCGGAGAAAAGGGGAAGGTCCGACAATCCCTGGGCGATCCCGATGGTGAACGGATTCAGGATCGCGCCGGTGAAACCCAATGCGGCAGCTACGAAACAAAGGCTGACACCAACAATGGAGTCGTACCCCATCTTGATCGCCAGCGGAACGAAGATGATCGTAAAAGCAATGGTCTCTTCACTCATCCCGAACACTGCGCCAAAGATGCTGAACATCAACATAATCATAACGATGATAATATTGTCGACACCCAGGGAGCGGAGAAACCGGTTGTGTTCCATCCGTTTTGTGAACCGCAGGAAAGCATAGATCCCAATGTCGATCGCTTTGGTCCGGTTCATGATCCAGAAAGCACCTCCGATCAGTAGGATGAAGACAATGATATCGGCTTTATCCACGAAGCCGTCGAAGAGGGCGGAGAAGATCTCCCATGTTTGTGGTTCGTTGCCGGTGAAAGTAAAACTCTCCGGATTGATCACCTGCCTTTCCACGCCATTGACAATAATGGTTTGCCGGTCAAACGTCCCACCTGGCACGAACCAGGTGAGGATCGCGGCAAAGATGATAACAAAAAAGACAATGACATAGGTATTGGGGAAAGCTCTTTTTCGTGGTCGTGTCATATGAAAGCTATTGATCTTCCGGCTAAAATAGTTATTTTTGATTCAATGAAAAATTTCGGCAGATACCGGAATAACATCTGTATCACCCTGCTGATCGGTATTGTGATAGCCTGCTCCACTCTCCCGGAGAGGATTCCTTCTTCGGATGAGGATTTCTCATTTGTGGTAGTTGGAGATATACAACAGGGGTTGGGCATCTTCAGACAATTAGCTATCCATATCGGCAACCTGGAGCCGGCTCCCTCTGCCACTTTTTTCCTGGGAGACTACATGGCGGAAGCCGGTCTGGAGATCGAGTGGCTGAATTTCTGGAACTATGCTGAGCCCATCACTGCAAAGATGCCGGTATTCCTGGCCCGTGGGAATCATGAAGGAAACACGCAGGAAGATAATTATGCGCTTCGTCAGTATGGCAAGTTCCCCAACGGCCCTTTTTATCGCTCGATCCGCATTGAAGAGATCGTTTTCCTGATCCTCGATACGCATGAGGAGGGAGAAGGGAACATCATCCTCGATGACCAAAAATCATGGTTACATGAGCAACTTACGCGTGTTGAAAGGGATACCACTGTACATCATCTCTTTATATGCATGCATCACTCCCTGTTTCCGAAGGGCTTCCATCAAGGAAATGGTTTGTGGAATGCAACGGAAATAGATTCCCTGTTTCAAGCAACCCGGAAAGTTAGGGCCGTTTTTTCAGGGCACGACCACCTGTACAACAGGTCTGTCAAAGACAATATCAACTATATCATATCCGGAGGAGGCGGGGCATACCTCCATCACGGATTCGGAGGAGATTATCACCATTTCGTTAAAGTGTCAATATACCGTCAGGAAAACCGCATCAATATAAAAACAATCGGCATATTCAATGAAATCGTGGAAGATTTTGATATTTAGCGGCCTGCTGTTGGGCTTCGGATTGACCAATCCGGTTAAGGGACAGGAGCTTTCCGTCCGATCCGGATTATACGACTTCACCAACCTCACCACCCGGGAATTCTATGTGGTTGCACCAACATTGTTGGTCGGATACGACGTGTGGACGATCTCCCGGCTTTCATTCCAGGTGACATCAGGACTTTCATTCAACACCAGCAAATACAACAACGACCGGCACTATCTTTACATGATCCCGCTATTCCTGACTGCCCACTACCACCTGCCCAATCCCCTTGCCCGCCTCTTCCCGGTGATCGGAGGCGGGTTTTGCCTGATGCAGAAAATCGATAAAAATGCCTCCCTGCAGAAAACCCACTATGGGATGACTTATGGCTTTCAGGTCTCGGGCGGACTCAGGTATGGGCTGAAAACAGGATTGTTGTTAACCCTCGATGTTGCTTACAATATCTTCATTCCCTTGACGACCGAAGAGACCAATATCAATGGCTTTCTTTATACGTTTGGATTAAGGATCCCTATAAGCGGGAACCGATAATACTATCTTTTTTAAGAACATAACTTTTTTTCATGGATACAAAAGAATTCCGAGTACATGCCCATCAGTTAGTCGACTGGATGGCCGATTACCTGGAGCATATCGAAGAGTACCCGGTTACGCCACAGGTCAGTCCGGGAGACATTAAAAAACAACTTCCCGGCTCTGCACCCATGAAGAGTGAATCGTTTGAAGAGATCTTTGCGGATTTCAAATCGATCATCGTGCCAGGGATGACCCACTGGCAACACCCCGGTTTTTTTGCCTATTTCCCGGCAAACAACAGTGCACCCTCAATCCTCGCCGAGATGCTGACCGCAACCATGGGTTCGCAATGCATGCTGTGGCTTACTTCACCCGCTGCCGAGGAGCTGGAAGAGCGGATGATGGAGTGGCTTAGAGATATGCTCGGATTGCCCTCTGATTTTATCGGAGTGATACAGGATACCGCATCCTCTTCCACGCTTGTAGCGATCCTGACTGCACGTGAACAGCGAACTGAGTTTGAGATCAACAGAAGAGGATTCTCAACGCTGGACCGGTTTCGTCTGTATACCTCCACACAGGGGCACTCCTCTATTGATAAGGATGTAAAGATCGCCGGTATCGGGATCGAAAACCTGGTGAAAGTGGAGGTAAATGACACCTATGCCATGGTCGCTTCCGCCCTGGAAATGGCCATCGAAAAGGATATCACTGCAGGCTATATCCCATTGTGCGTGGTTTCCACGATTGGGACTACCAGCTCGACAGCCATAGATCCAGTAGGTGAGATCGGACGGATTTGCAGGAAATACAATCTCTGGCACCACATTGATGCATCCTATGCCGGAACAGCTCTGCTTTTGCCAGAAATGCGCTGGATGGCAGAAGGCGTTGACATGGCCGATTCGTTTGTCTTCAATCCGCACAAATGGATGTTCACCAATTTCGACTGTTCGGCCTATTTTGTTAAAGATAAGCAAGCGTTGATAAACACCTTCAGCATCCTTCCCGATTACCTGAAGACTTCGGAGGACAAACAGGTGAACAACTACCGCGACTGGGGCATCCCCCTGGGAAGGAGATTCCGTGCATTGAAGTTATGGTTTGTGATCCGGACTTACGGGATACAAGGATTGCAGGAGAAGATACGGGATCACATCCGCTTCGGTCAATGGCTGAAAGATGAGATAATCCGTTTAGAAGGAGTTGAGATCATGGCGCCCGCTCCCCTTAACCTGATCTGTTTTCGCTTCAACCCGGGTAATTTGCCATCAGAAGAGGAGATCGATCTGTTAAACACAGAAATCCTGGATCATGTAAACCGGAGCGGGAATGTATTTTTAACACAAACGAAGTTGAACGGCAAGGTTGTCCTTCGCTTCGTTGCCGCTCAAACACACACCACCCTCGATGATGTACAACAGGGATGGGATCTCATTTATCATCAGGGAATTTCTCTGGCGGACCGAATGCCGGATTGGTAAGAAACTCCTCATCATGAAGGGTGGCGAGGAAAGCTTTCAGGTCGTTTTTCTCGGCTGACGTTAACTGAACTCCTCCGTTATTGATGTGGTGCATCAGCGGGTTGATATATGGCGACCAGACCAGGTGATGGGAGTAGAACTCGATCACCTCATCAAGGGTGGCAAACCGTCCGTCATGCATGTAAGGCCCCGTTACTGCAATATTTCGCAGGGTGGTTGCTTTGTAAGCGCCATAGTCCATCGGATCGCCGGTTACATGATACCGGTCCCGGGGATCTTCAAACGGTCCGGTGAAAATCGAATCCTTGCCGTTGTTATAAAAGAGGTGCGTGGTGAACAATGGGTTTCCGGATCCTCCATGGCAGTGAAAGCAATCAGCTCCCTCCTCCGTGGTGAAGAGAATGAATCCACTGAGTTCCGATGGGGTTAGCTGGACTTTGCCCTGAAGGTAGGTATCAAATTTTGAGTTGGCCGAGATGAATGACCGGATGAACTGGGCTATGGCCCGGCCGATGTTCTTTATGGTAACGGTTTTGGATCCAAATGCGTTGTAGAAAAGTTGGGGATATCCGGGAATATGTTGGAATACCTCTTTGACACGATTGGTATCTCCGTTCATCTCATGCTCAGCAACAATTCCCATCCATACAAGATCTTCGATGTTCTGTACTGCCCCGTTCCACAGGTATCCCGTGTGGTTCCATAGCAGGTTGACCATCGGTAACATGACATGAGGCGTAGGTTTGCCGGTGATTCCATGAGGGAACCCACCGGTGAATACCGGGTGATCGATACCGCATTCAAACGAGTTTGCCTGGAGGTGGCAGGTGCTGCAACTCATGAGTGAGTCGGGATGAGTGCGCCCCGAAAGCCGGCCGTCGTAAAAGAGATACCTCCCAAGCTCAATGCCTTCAACCGTCATCGGGTTGTCAGCAGGGATATTCAGATCTGTCGGAAATCCAAACGGAATATCGATGATGTAGGGTGTGGTCTGATGCGGTGGGGGAGTTGGATCTTTTTTCTTACAGGAGTAAAGCAGAATTAAGCTCAATATCAATAAAACGACTATTAATACTATGATTACCTTATGTTTACGGATATTTATCATTTAAATTCCTTTATTCCTACATTCGTCCGTACGGTAAACACATCAGCTCCATTCTCACACGCCATCTTCATCGCATCCTGATTCTGCATGATATCCCCGCCCCACACATCGTGATCGTAGGTATGTGGTGACCTGAACCAGTTTTCAATGTTCATGATCAAAAGGATCTCCTTCGTCTGATTTTTCTCCATGGTAAACGATGAATTCGGAAGGGTAACCTGGAAATAATTCTGGACGAACCCGGTGATGGAATCTGGATAGCTGTAATAGATCTGGCCGATCCCAAGGTGGAAATCAAACGGTCTGATCTGCTGGTTCTCGTCGAGCCATTTGCCATTCAGTTTCATATAATGGTAACCCCCTCCCAGGTATTGCGGCCAGAACATGAACGATTCAGGTGGGTTGAGAAACATCAGTGATTGATTTTTCTCTTCATTGATCCCAAATATAAAGGAGATGGACTGGTAAGTTCCCGCAGGAATGGTATCAAACACATTCCAGCTCTGTGTTTCCGGAAGATCCGAGTCGATGTAGTGAATATCTTTCCATGCTTGAATGAAGTAGGTGCTCCCATCTGTATGGAGCAAGGTCATATTGGAGATGAAGAACTGGATCTCGTTGATCAGGTAATGATTTCCTGCTTCGTTGATGTAGGTTATGGTATCGGCTTGCAACTCCTCTCCGTCAACCTGGAATTCAAAAAACAGGATGATCTTTTGCTGTGACGGATCCTCAACTGGCGTCTCTTTCTTGCACCCGGTAGCCAGGAGAAAGATAAACGGCAGGATAGCGAAGAATCCGATAAATATACGTGACTTCATAAATCTTGTTCCTCTCAATATGGACAACTATCCGGGTCGAATAGTTGCATTCGCTTGGAATTAATAAGGGATCGTCCCCGAAACGATCACATAGTTGATGGTGTCGTACTGGCTGGATGCCTGTTTGTATATCTTCCCATCCACTAGGATCGCCAGCTTGATCCCGGAGGTTATATCCTTATAGATGGCTGAAAGATATACGATCTCGCCTTTTTTCGCTTTGTATGAATAATCCCATTTATCTTCCGTACTGGCCACGTTTACCTCCTCGGTGATGAGGTTTCCGGCACTGTTTCGGTATGTCAACGTAAAACCTGAAACTGCATCGGTAGCCAGGTATCGTACCGGAATATCCGCTTTTTTCTCACATGCGGCAAATGCAAGAATGATCAGGATGACAAAGATGATTTTTTTCATGATCGTGCGTTATAGTGTAATGATCAGGTTTGCGTAAAAGACTCTGCCGGGCTCATAAAGAGGCAAATCACTACCGATGATCCGCCGGTTCAAGTGCTCGTAATAGGCGTTGTTGAAAATGTTGTTGACTCCTGCAGATATCCCCAGGTATCTGTTGTATTTAAAATAGATAGAGAGATCGGCCAGGACAAAACCCGGTGTTTTCAGCTCATAATAGGATTGAGAGATCTGGTTCTGGGCGGCTACCATTCTGATTGATATTTTTGGAATAAGCCTGTCTTTCAGGAACTTATAGAAAACTGAGACAGTGGATTCAAATGGCGGGATCTCCGGTAATGGGTCGTTTTTAACGATCTCTTGCCCCACCACCTGGTTGTTTTGAATGATATATTTGGTAGCAGAAGGATTTATGCCTGCTGTGAGTGCGGCTACCGCAATAATACCTAATTTGTTTCTTTCCGGGGTGGTGTATGAAAATTCAAAGCCATACAAGTATACATGGTCAGCATTGTAGAATTTCTTTACACCTGTTACACTTTTTGTTTGAGGTTTTACGACGGAAGGCGGGACCTCTTTTCCAGTGATGTAGTTCTGGACGAATGAGAAAAAGAGATTGCAGTTGAAACTCCCGATATTAACCGGTCGGTAATTCGCTGATAGGTCGACCTGATTATTTGTTTCCGGATTCAGCTGCGGGTTGCCGAGATAGTCAAAATTATCGTATCCAACCGGGAGCAACATGATAAATCGCTCGACCATATCGGGGTTTCTGACACTACGCCCGAGGGCCAGGTTGATCTTTAGGTTCTTCTTGATGTGATAGATGGCCCCGGCGCTGACGCTGAGATTGATAAAGCTGGAACTGACATCAGGTTCTGAATAGACCAGTTGTCCATTCATCGCATAAAATGCCATCGATCGGCAAGTGGCATCATTGAGATCAACACGGATTGCTCCTGTTAGTTCAAATTTTCCAATAGGGATATTGTATTCGGTGAACATCCCGATATTCCGGATCCGGGCGTTATCCCACAGCTTCTCTGTTTTAACAGGAAGATTCGGTTGCAGAATAAGGCTTTTGGTGCGATTTCCATCCTTGTAAATATACTCGTAGTCGATACCAGTATAGAGATGATGTTTGCCAAACATGTAGTTTATTTCGGTGCGGCCACCATAGTTTATGGCGGTGATACTGGAGATGGCTACTAAAGTATCCGAAAAAGGTCTTTGCTTGTTGTCCATTACATGATTCACCCTGGAATGGTAGGCAGAAAGTGTTATCGAAATAATTCTATCGCTGAGTTGCTTACCCTCATAGTGAAACGACATGATCCGGGTGTCGTCTGAACGCTCATCCATAGGAAGGGCCGGAAACATCACATTGCGTCCGAACGACTCATCAAAGGAGAAGCTGAATCCATGGTTCGTTACGGGATTGAATCCAAGCTGTGCCGAGTAGTTATATTTCGTGAACGATGAGCTGACCCGCTCCCCGTTGCCCGATTTGTAGTTGTCTGCACGGTTATAGTTCCCCGACAGGTTGAAATAGACAAACCTGTTCCCTCCTTCAATGTTGAGATGCGATTTGGTGCCATTCCAGTTGCTTTCAAATCCCTGGATGGCGGTGATCTCCGTGTTGAACTTTTTGTACTGCTTTGGTTGCATTGTTTTGATCCGGATAATTCCACCCATATTGGGCCCAAAACGGAGGGCATAGGGCCCTTTGTATATGTTGATGGCCTTGACGTCGTTGATCTCAACATGGGATGTCGCCGGGTCCATACGGTTTGGACAGCCTCCTTCAATCTTGGTGCCGTTGTTTATCTGCACGTTTAGCTGGCTGAACTTGAACCCCCTGATTACCGGATCAAGATTTGTGCCTCCTTTGCGGATGCCAGAGATATTAGGTGTCTCCCGGATGAAGTTGCCAATGTCACTCTTAGGTGACTCTCTGATCAACAGGGTATTGATTTGGTCAACAGGATAAGGCAGATGCTCCGGAGCCAGATCTTTGACCAGCACCTCATCCAGCTTCTCCACAGCAGGAATGAGATAGAAGTCTGAAGCAATTGTTTTGCCCTTGTACATCACCACCTTTCGACTCTGCTCAACATATCCGACATGCGAAACCACCATCTGGTATACCCCTTCCGGAATCTTAATCAGGATGTAGCTCCCATCATTTTCGGAGACGGCCCCAATCCCGAGTGGCAACAGTTTGATGTTTACATTAGAGATTGTTTGACCGCTGGTTTTATCATAAACTGATCCGATAATTTTCCCTGTCTGGGCAGTAATGACCTGATAGCAAAGAGAGAATAACAGAATAGCAGGAAAGCAACGTATCATGAGGAGCTGAATTGGGATTATGATTGTTATTCGAGAATCAGGTAATCGATAATCAGAGGAATCTCTTCTGTGTTGATGCCATGCTGTTCAAGATAAGGACTGTCTTCTTTGAAGGCCTCCATGAATAGCTTTTTATCAAATTCGGCTGTAGTCAATGCTGATCTGTAAAAGCCCAATGCTTTTTCCCGTTCACCCTGGCATAGGGCTACATGCCCGGCATTCATCAGGTCGTATGCGCCGGGCTCTTTAGTCGATTCCAGGATCTCCTGATACGCTTCAGCTGCCTGTTCCATATTTCCGAGGATGAAATGACTGTAGCCAATAGGGCGTAGTGCTTTCAGGTTACCCGGAGAGAAAAAGCGTACCTGGTTGTAGTTCTTGATCGCCTCTTCATACTCTTTTAAGTTGAGGTGACACTTTCCGGCTTGCGAATGAAGGTTCAGGTTTTCGGGCTGAAGTTTCAGCGCTTCGTTAATATATTTAAGCGCTTGACTGAAATCATTCAGTTTAATCGAACACCAGGCCAGCTTCTTCAGGATCCAGAGCCTGTCGGTATCGAATAATTCCGCTTTCTGGTATGCTTCCATCGCCTCCTGCCAGTTACCCATCTTCTGCCAGGCATACCCTAACTTCTGATAGAGCTGACTGCTGGAGAGTCCAAGTGTCTCCATGAAACGATACATGGAAATAGCCTCTTTCCAGTGGTCTTTAGAGAAATAGAATGCTGCAAGTTGTTCTGTAAAGGTTTTCTCGTCAGAGAATTTCCGATAAAATTCAAGCTGGTTAAATTTCAATTTCCATTGGAAGATATCATCGAACTCGGCTTTATTGGGATAGAGTTTGTAAAAGCGATAAAGGTCCTGGATATACTGTGTGAAGATGGCGTTGGAGATCATGGCGGGATCGACGATCTCCTCTTCCGATGCCATCTCTTTCATCTGCTCCAGCTCTGCTTCAAAATGAGTAACGATCATTGAACGTTGTTGAGGTGGAATAGTCTGGAAGTTCAGGGCAAAAGAAAACTTGTCGGAATTGCAAATGTAAAATGCTTTTTCAAGCCCTTCCATCAGCCGTTGCCGGATATCTTCATCTTCCTGGTCTGCTGTCTGAAGGGCCGGATGTTTGTGATAAAACGGGACAAACCAATTGTTCAGGGTGTTGAAAAAATCGAACCGTTTCAGCATCGCAAACGTACTCATGAAAACATCCGCACCCTCCATCTGCATCTTGCTGAACTTTTCAATCTTTTCGAATAGTCCCGGAACTTCGTCGATCATCTCTTTCCACACAGGATTTTCCTCTTCAGGATCGTCCTCTTCAACTACTTCATCAAGTTGAAGCTTGTCACCGATCTTTGGCATCATTTTCTGCATATCAGGCATCACCTCCTCCTGAAACTCTTTGGTAATCCGTTCCGTCTCGCCGGCCATGAGGAGTTGCAGAATGATCGCCTCCACATCCTTCCGGATCTCATCATCCTTACTCAGGTCATCGATCAGTTTGATGATGTCGGGATAATAAGAAATCCTGTCGTCGTAACGGATCAAGGCCAGTATCAATCCGGTTAGCGCTCTGTGGTAGACTTGTTGGTCCCGTTTCAGAATGAATTCAGATAGGAGCTGCAGCTTTTGCGGATCAAAAAAGTTGAGAAGACTCAGGGTCAATGCGCTTACAATCAGGCACTTTTCGTGCCATTCAACATCTTTGTCCTGGTTGATATATTTAATAAGTTTGATATGGGAATCTGTCAACTCCCTTGATAGCCAGATCAGCTTGAAGATAGAGTCGGAGACCGGGGTGGGCACTTTCTCGCTATCAAGCAATTCAGATACTTCGTGAGAGAAGAAGATTTCATCGATCTTTGCCGAGATCGCTGACGAATCGGTTCCAAACTCCTCTTCCAGGCGAATCCGGATTTGCCGTTTTACAGGGTAGGTGTCTTCCAGAAGGTGATTTTTCAATTCATCTGCCAGGTTAAGGGTCGAAGCGGATATCGAGAGCAATATTTCATTCCGTTGAGGATCAGCAACGCCCTCATAGGCATATCTCAACAGGTTTTTATAATTCTCTTCAATGGATTCCAGCTCGTAGAAGTATTCTGAACGGGTACTCTGCCTGATCAACTCTTTCATACTTTCAAGGGCAAAGAAAAGCCTTCCAGCGAATACATCTCTGGTCAATTCTTTGCATTTATTCTCTATCTCTTTCCGTGTCATTTCATCTGGTAATTAGTTATCAAACTTAATAAATTCCCTCTTTGAAAGAACGATTTCATCGGTTTTTTGTTATCTTTGAGAAGAATATTCAATTCAACCTGAGATTATGAAAGCAAGATTTACTATTTTGCTGGTATCGGTGTTCCTGTTCTCATCTTTTTTATCCGGACAGGATCGGGGGATGAAACCGGTCCAGGTGCCTGTTGACGGGAAGACTACCACGCTCTATAACAACAGTCATGCCCTGCTAATCGGTGTGGTGATGAATCCCACTTCAGATCAACTCTATCGGGCCTTTACCGATTTCATCAACTTGTATGGACATGATCTCGACAACCGTCTCCTCTTCTTTTTTGCCGGACATGGATATACCTTGAAAACAGCATGGGGCGAGGAACTCGGCTATCTTGTGCCAGTGAACGCACCCAATCCAAATTACGATCCTGGCGAATTCCAGAACCAGGCGATGGAGATGGCCCAGGTGGAGATCTAATGCCCGTCGCCTGCAGGCGAAGCATGCGCTCTTTATCTTCGACGCCTGTTTCTCCGGAAGCCTCTTTTCAAACACACGTTCCATCCCGGAGATTATCACCTATAAGACTACCCTGCCCGTAAGGCAGTTTATTACCAGCGGCAGTGCCGAGGAAACGGTACCCGACAAAAGCATTTTTGCAGAACTATTTGTCAGGGCATTGAATGGAGAAGCTGACCTTGACCGGAACAACTTTATCACCGGGAGCGAATTAGGTGATTACCTGCAATCGAATGTTGTCAATTATACCATGAGCAGGCAGCATCCTCAATACGGAAAGATCCGTAATCCAAACCTCGATAAAGGTGATTTTGTCTTTCCGGTATCAAGTGAGGAAACTGCAGTGTCTGCTAGCACAGCTATCTCAGCCACCACTGCCACTCCCCCCAGGACCAGTGTCACTCACCCCAGGGCCACTGTCACTACCCCCAGACCCACTGACATAAAATCCCAAAGAGATATTAGCATGATGAACAGAGAAATTAATGTGTTCACCACGATGGCATTTGTAGAGGGAGGAACCTATTTGATGGGAGCAGAGCGCGGCAAGCGATATGAACGGCCGTTGCACTATGTGAAACTGGATGATTTCTATATATCCAGCCATGAGATCACCCAGAAACAGTGGTATGAGATCATGGGAACAAACCCCAGCGCCTTTAAGGGATGTGAGGATTGTCCGGTCAACCGTGTGAGTTGGAAAGATGTTCAGACGTTTATTACCAGATTGAATGAGAAAACAGGATTGAATTACAGGTTGCCGACAGAAGCCGAATGGGAGTATGCCGCCCGTGGTGGGAATAAGAGCCTGGATCAGAAATATTCCGGCAGCAATGACCCGAAACTAGTAGCCTGGATGAAATCGAACTCCAGGGCCCGGACACATCCGGTAGGGAGGAAGCAACCAAACGAACTGGGGATCTACGATATGAGTGGCAATGTACTGGAGTGGTGCAGCGACTGGTTCGGGGGTACCTATTACAGGATCAAAGGAACACACAACAACCCAACTGGTCCGCGGAAGGGAGTCGAACGGGTCGTTCGCGGAGGGAGTTATAAATACGACGCAAGCCTGATTCGCACGGCAGCCCGGCTTGACCTGAGGGAAAAGTCCAGATATCCAGATGTCGGATTCCGGCTGGTTTTGACAGAAAAGTGATATGAAGATCATTTTCGCTTTTTTTTTTCTTTCCTGGCTGATTCTTCCTCCCGTCTTTTCCCAGAAGAATACGGGCGAAATTGCCGTTTCTATTAACGGGGAGAAATTTCTATTATATAAGGATAGCTATGCACTGCTGATCGGCATCAGTAATTACTCCAACGGCTGGCCGGTTCTCCCCGGTGTGAAGGAGGATCTCTACAAGGTCAGGAATGCCCTGGAAAAAAATGGATTTGCTGTGATGGCAATCTGGGATCCTGATAAGGACCAGATGGATGATGCCATCACTGAGTTTATCAGAAACTTCGGTCAACAACAAGATACGCGACTGTTGATATATTTTGCCGGTCATGGGCATACGGCCAAATCGAGTTATGGAGAGTCGATCGGATACCTGGTGCCGGTAGACGCACCACGGCCGCAATTGGGATACGGTAAGTTTCAGGCCCGGGCTATGGAAATGGCCCAGTTTGACCTTTATTCAAAACGGATCCAGTCAAGCCATGCCCTGTTTCTATTCGATGCCTGCTTCTCCGGATCGCTCTTTACAAGTAAAGTATTACCCAAACCGCTCTCAAAAGAGATGATGGAACCTGTTCGCCAGTTTATTACCAGTGGATCAGCGGATGAGCAGGTACCTGATAAAAGCATCTTTTGCCGGCAGTTTATTCAAGCCCTGACCAGTGCTGAAGGAGATTATGATCGGGATGGCTATATCACAGGCACCGAATTGGGGGAATTCCTTCAGAAGAGCGTGATCAACTACTCCCGCGATACACAGCATCCACAATACGGGAAAATCCGGAATCCGAGGCTCGACAAAGGAGAGATCATTTTCATCACAACCACCACGCCATACCTCGCTACTCCCACCACCTCACCACCTCACCATACCACCACACGATTGTAGGTAACTCAACGGTGATGCTGTTCAATGTGCCTACCGGCAAGCAAAGGCTGGAACTGAAAGGTGCCTCGCCATGGAAAAAAAAGATCAGGATTACTAAAGGCGGTTTAACTATTGTGTGGATAAAATAGTGACTGGTGAACAATTACTTTTTCTGTCGATATTTCTCTGCTATTGCAAGGAAATTAGCCAGGTAAATATTCCCCTGGTTGTATTCATTGATTACCCCTCCGTGAAATTGCTCGCTGTAAGCAGGCCTTTCGGAACTTTTCAGAGTCTGAATATATGACGATTCTGATGTGACATGAAACTCGCTGTATCTCTCATCCTTCATGAAAAGAGCGCTCAAAGGACTGATCGCCCAACTGTGGATCTCTACTGCTCTGAATGGATTTGGAACATCTTTAAATATCGGATCATTGACATATTCCGGCAGGATCTGAATCTCCGCCGGGGTTTGCCCTTCAGTCAATCTGAACATCGTATCATCGAACCAACCCATCCAGTGCGCAAAGCTCATGCCATATGCCATTGCATAAAACTCATTTCCCGCACAAATTCCCATCATAGGGATATCAAACACCTCCCGGTAGATCTCAAATTCCCCGTAATATTCAAACATAGGCAGGTACTGCCAGTCAGCATTGTTGCCACTGAAAATAATTGCCATCGGCCGTTTTTTCAGATTGCGTAAAACCTTCAGTGACATTTCATAATGAGGGATGGAAACGGACTGATAACCTCTCTCATTAACAAATTTGGCCAGATCCGTGTATGTATATCCATTCATTTGATTCCCAATAAGAAGCACATAATTACCCGTTGGAACTTTAGGCGTTCGCGGTTCTCCATGTGTATAAGGGATGATCGTATTCAACTGAGCCTGTAACGCATTTTGTGAATAGATAACCAGGCGGTAGTATCGTGTATTCACAGGCTTGAAATCAATAATATTTCTGTACGTATCATTATTCTTTATTTCTGTGCCTTCGATATCTCTCCACGTTATTCTGTCGTTGCTTCCCTGCCATACAAAATGGGTGAGCCATCCTGCAGCAAGTGAAGTGCTTCTCGTCGATAGCATCCAGAAACGGGTAACCGGAGAGGGTTTTCCCATATCCAGGATAATCCAGGAAAAGGGTTCTCCGGAAGGAGGAGTGCTGTTCCAGTAGGTTATCTGTCCCTGATCGTTCCAGTCTATGATGTTCTTTGGATCCTGCCCGCTTGACACGGTGATATCCCGAACCGGCGCTCTGAGGAATCCGGAAAAAGTCCTGGAATTCTTCACATCAACATAAAAACGGGTTTTTACCCACGTGCTTGTTTTACCATCAGAAGTAACTGTTCTCGCCCTCCAGTAATAGGTGCCATCATCTAATTCATCACCTTTCTTTACCTGGAATTCCGAGATATGTTTGTTTTCCTGTGTAATTCCTGTGTAGGTAATTGTGTTATCTTTCGAAAACTCAGGATCAGATGATAACTCATAATCCAGGGTATATGGAACGTCTATCCCTGATGGATTCCCAACAGATAAAACGGGCCGGGGATTCGTGAGTATCATATCCAATTGAGGATTGTTCGTTAATGTTGGTCGTGGAATATAATCACTGATATCAGTAGATTGCTGATAATCACATCCACTAAAAAGTAATGATATTACCAATGCTGTTGACAGAAAAAGCCCTTTGTTCATAATTCATCCTTTTGGTTAATAATTTCTCCACATAGTATCCTTACAAATATACTAAATATCTGATTCTCGGTAACGTGTGTTTTTTTTAAATTAAGTTTTTTCTCTCATATTGATTTTTTTTACGATATTTGGTAAAAGAATATTAACCAAAACTTTTTCCCATGAAAAAAAGATTTACACTTCTCCTTGTATGGCTGCTTGTAGCAGCAATTCCTGTCGGCTTACTAACTAACTGCAAATCAAGCAAACCGGCTACCATTAAGGACCAGGGTGAAACGGAACTGGTCGTTCCCTGTGCCGGTACTGAATTCATGACCGACAATGAACATCTTCGTGCCAGCGCTATCGGTGAGAGCATGGATCAGATGACATCCAAGAAAAAAGCGCTCTCTGAAGCCCGTGCCATACTGGCTGCTGAGTTGAAGACAATGGTGAAAGGCGTGACCGATAACTATGTAAAATCGGGAGAGTTCAACAATAAAGAAGAGCTCCTGGAGCGATATGAATCACTCAACCGGGAGGTAGTCAAACAAGAACTCACCGGTACCAAAACGATCTGCGAAAAGATGACCCAGACCAAGGGTGGCAACTACAAGACATACGTTGCCATCGAACTGGCCGGTAACGAACTTCTCAGCTCGCTGAACAATCGTATCTCAAATGATGAGATGCTGAAGATCGACTACAACTACGAGAAGTTCAAGAAGACATTTGAAGAAGAGATGAACAAGATGGATGATCAGAATTAACCTGTTCATTGGTCTAATCTCTTTGTTGTATTTGGTATTGGTTACGGGGAGGTTGTCGGCACAAACGACAACTCTCCCCCCTGCCGTTTACAGCAGGATCCCTGCGTGGCTTTGTGAACAATTGCAGGTAGGTCCTGATAAGGTTTTGGTGGTTGGGATATCTGATCCCGGACTACCCGATTCTGTTGCCAGGCAGCAGGCTTTTATCCGGGGAGTAGCCCTCGGATCGCTTGCCATCCGCGCTGAATGCTCATACCTGAGTGATTTCTATACCAAGGAGGTGAAAAAGGGAGCAGATTCAAAGTATGAGGAGATCTATCGCTTTTCCACCCTTTTCTCAGGAGATCTGGACGATATCAACGTCCTGGCTGATACGGTATTAAAGAGCAAGGAGTCAGTTTTATTGCTGGAGATACCACTAAGGGGATCCGCTACCGATGAGGATAACATCCTCATAGTGGAAACCGTGTTATACAACCATGAGTTTGAAGTGTCGAACCGGAAACGCCTGATGCGGAAACACGAATTCTCTTTGCAACTCAACATGGGCGGCGATCTCCATGACCTTGATGACATCTCCTTTTTTCGGCTGAACCGGAAAGCAACAGGAATTGAATCTTCTATCCCTCAAAGCCAGGTTGTTTATGACTCCCTGGAGTTTTATTACAGTTCATCAGGATCATCCGAAACGCCAAATGATCCGTTTCAGTCAGGAACAAGCACGACCCAGGGACTTTGGATTGCTTATCTGTCGCAAATCCTGGAACAAATCTCATTTTGCGTAAACAAAGCAAGCGTCGAAACCGCACGGGTTTCCGATCGCACCTCCGCCACCTCCATTGAGCTCAATCGTGAGAAAAAATCACTCCTTTTGAGCTGGAGAGTACATAAACTGATCGTGGAAGATCAACACCTTCATGTTGATTTTTCCTGTAACAGCTCTGAATTTGATAATTAAATACCCATTCGTATGAATCATTCACACATCCGAATTTCATTCCTCCTGGTGTTGTTACTGATATTCTGCCAGGTTGCCCGGACGCAAACATATGAAGAGTACCTGAAGCAACATCAGGCCGACTTCCGGAAATTCCAGGAAGAACAGAATCAGCTCATGGAGAAACTCCGGCAGGATTACCGGGATTGGGTGAACCAGCACGACAAAGAGTTCTCGGACTATCTCAACCAGGAGTGGGAAAACTACCAGGTTTTCGCCGGGAAGAAAGCTCCGGAGAAGCCCAAACCAGTCGTTATCCCCGAGTTCAAACCGGAGCCCAAGCCTAAACCTATACCACCGGAAAAGATCAGGCAACTCCCTGTGATCGCTCCCGATCTTACTACGCAAAAGCTGTTATCAGAGATTTGCAAACTTCCGGTCATCCAGAAACCTGAACCGGTGACCTTTCCCGAAGATGCATTCTCCATCAGGTTCTGTGGGGCAAAAGTCTATCTCGACATTGACAGGGATCTGAAACGTATTTCCTCGGCAAAAAAAGGGAAAAGTGCTATTACGAGCTACTTTACTCAGGCATCCAAAACCAACTACAACAAACTGATTGATCAGCTCTCGGAAGCAAAAAATCAGTTCAACCTGAACGATTACGGCTACTATATGTTACTTGAGGATGTAGCAGAAGTGGTCTATCCGATGCCCGAACAGGAGACACTTCGCGTGCTCCTGAGTTGGTTCCTGATGATCCGGTCGGGATATGACGTGAAAATGGCTTATAATAATAACGAAATTGCTATCCTTCTACCGTCATACAATTCAATCTATGGAAAGAAATATATTACCCTGAAAGGGATGAACTATTTTGTTTTTAGTCCGTTTGAAGGTAATAACATCCAGACGTACGACCGAAAGTATGATCCTGCACATGTCTCGATTGATTTTAATCTCCCTAATCCCATCGACTTCGGGAATCGTCCTGTAAACAAACAGGTGAAATTCAAATTCATGGAGAAAGAATTTGCTTTCGACCTTCAGTATGACCCGGGGATCATTGATTTTTTTGCGGATTACCCGCAGGTGGATGTTGATGTCTATTTCAATGCGGCTATCTCACGGGATGCAAAGCTTTCGCTGATAGATGCTTTGAAGCCCATCCTGGTAGAAATGTCGGAGCCGGAAGCAATCAATTTTCTCCTTCACTTTGTTCAAACAGCTTTTGAATATAAAACAGATCCGGAGCAGTTTGATCGCGAGAAATTCTTTTTTGCCGAAGAGGTACTTTACTACCCGGCAAGTGATTGCGAGGACCGATCGGTGTTGTTTGCCTACCTTGTCAGAGAGCTTCTGGGGATGAAAGTGATCGGCCTGGAATATCCGGGGCATATGTCTACAGCTGTCCGTTTCACCCTGGATGTCCCCGGTGATTTTGTGACCTACCAGGGAGAAAAGTATATTGTAGCAGATCCCACATTCGTTAACGCCCCATTTGGCCGCACCATGCCTATCGTTGGAGATCAACCGGCCAAACTGATCGCCATGAACAACTTTGGCAATGCGTGGCTGAATCGCGACAAGGTATGGGAGATGGCTATGACTGCCGGAATCGACAAAGCGAACTATTTCCAGAGTCTTGTTTTTGATCCGGATGGAAATGCCTATCTGACCGGTTACTTCTATGGGAAGCTGACACTGGGCTCATTCAACTTTGAAGGATCTAAAGAAAAACAGTCGTTTATTGTCGCAAGGGTCAATGCAGATGGAACTGTTCAATGGGCCGATCATGTGAAATCGACGGGAAATGCCGTAGGTTTGGCTGCAGAGATTGGCAATGCAGGAAACATTTACATCGCTGGCTCTTATGCCGGAAAAATGGGATCCATGCAGGCAGGAAAAAACTCCGACATCTTCCTTGCGAAATATACTCCTTCCGGTAAACAGACCTGGATTGAACATGCGGGGCTGGATACCATCCCTCCCAATTCCGGGGTCATCTATTCCGTGGGATTCAGCAGATCGGGGAAGAAAGATGAATTGCGTATCGTTGAATATTCACCGAACTTTTCCGACTATGGCCTCTTTGTGACGGATAACGCGATCATCTATAACGGCTTCATACAGAACACCATGGTTCCCATCGAGACCACGTTGGCTGTGAATGCTACATCAGACCTGGATTATGCCGAATTGTTAAAGAATGAGTATGATAGATTTGTGGATGAGGATGTAGATCGTGCTGCCGCCGGCTTGTTTGCCATAGCCAGCCTCGTCCGGACCACTGGCATTGTGATTCCCGGGACAGCCATCCAGGAGGCATTTGACAGGTACAATCCTACCTTTAAAGAGGCTAACTGGGATTTCTATAAGAATATCGGGAAAGTTAGTTTCATGAAAAATTCAAACAACATCATCTCCATCACCACCGCAAATGAGAAGGATATCACTATCGATAAGATGAAGGTAACAAATAATGCCAGGATCCGGGTCTCTATCATCTCCACTGAAGAGGCCTTCGTGGATGCATTGAATGGGGTGAAGGTGGGAAAATTTTTCATATGGTTCACACTTAACTCGGTCAAGGTGTTCAGCAAAACCGGTGATCTTTTATTTGATTATGACAAAGATCACACAAAGACAACCATGAATATCCGTGAGGATATTCTGGATGATTGACCTGATTAACGTATTAACTGCCTCCGGATTGGAGATTAAAACCTGAAAATTATGAAACGCATTGTGATTATTCTCTGTATGCTCATTACCCCTTTCATACTAACGGCTCAGTACGAAAAGATGCTTGAGACCATGGAAGATGAAGAAGAGTTGCTCGAAAACGGCAAGCTGGTGTTGCGGTTTATCAATGCAGAAACAGGCGCCCCGGTTGATGATGCCACCGTGGTCGTCGACAAGATCGGAGAGTATACTACAGATATGCTTGGGAAAGCATACATCGAACTTCCGGAAGATGGAACCTATGCATTGGAGTTCTCAAAAGAGGGCTTCATTACCGCGATTTATCCTTTTGAGATCGTGGCAGGAACCATCTTTTACAACCGGTTCTCTGTTTCACCGGTGATTGAGATGGGCGCCATCCGGTTAGTCCTCGACTGGGGGAAAAGTCCAAAAGACCTTGATGCACATCTGATCAAAGAGGGTGACTACCACATCTCTTATCAAGACATGCATAACTCTGAAGATGGCACCGCCAAACTCGATCGGGATGATCTTAAAAAGTTCGGACCGGAAACCATCACCGTAAAAAACATCGATGAAGGAGCTACATATACCTACTTTGTCAAGAACTTCAGCGACAAGAAGTCCCCCCGATCCAAGGCGCTCTCGAAATCCAAAGCTGCCGTTCGGGTTTATGGGGACAATCAACTGCTGAAGACATACATCATCACCCCCGATCAGAAAGGTACCACTTGGATGGTCTTCACAATTGAAGGCGGTGAGATCAAAGATGTAAATGAGGTTGGAAATCAGTATTAATAATAGTTGTTTTACCTAATCCACAACACTATGAAACCAATCTTCCTCGTCCTTCGTCCCTCGTCCCTCATCCCTCGCCCTTCATCTCTCATCCTTCTATTTACCGTAATCCTCCTCTCTCATTCCTCTTTCTCTCAAAAGCCTTCCTGGTTCGATTTCGACAAGCGGAAAGTGAGTTATCCTGATGCGGAATATTTCACCGGTTTTGGAATGGCCAAACTGACCAAAGGGGAATTGCAGGAGGATAACCTGAAAGCTGCGGAATCATATGCACAGCAGGAGTTGATAGAATCGATCCAGGTCACAGTGCAGAGTGCCGCTGTTCATGAACTCTCAGAACAGAATCAGGAGATCAGGGAGAGTTACAAACAGGCTGTCTCCTCGTTCTCCAAGGTGAGCCTTCCGGGTATTGAAGATGAGACCTGGTATGATAAAAAGAAGAAGACAGCGTATGCTTTTGCCTGGATCAGCAAGCAGGAGCTGGCAGGATACTATCAGGACCAACTTAACATGAATGCCACTCAAATGGACGCAAAACTCCAAAAAGCGAAGCAACTATTTGCCAGCAACCAGAAACAAAAAGCGCTGGAGGCCTATCAGGCTTGTTTCCCGATATTGAGGCAGATGGAGGAAGCGCTGGCGATGCTGATCACGATCGGATTGGATCCGGGAGGAAAATTACCTGGAGCCTATGAAAATGATATCATTGCATCGATCTCAAATATCACACAGAATACGAATCTCACATTGGATGAGATGTGTCAACTTCTGGCCGGAAGTTTGAAGACACAACTGGGTACGAATGAACACACAATCAGGTTGGTTCCCTTTACTTACCAGGATACCCGGATGGCCAGCGAGCTTTCAGCCCGGTTCGGAACGCTTTTTAATTCGAAACTGGCTTCAGAAAGCATGAAAGTCTCCACTATGGGGATTGTGGGTAAGCAACATCCCCTGATGCTAACCGGAACCTATTGGGAAGATGGGGATTACCTGAAATTCATTTACTACTTTGCCGATGGCATTAATACCCTTCTCCTGCCTGGTGATTACTTTATTGACAGTGACATGGTCAATAAAGTGATCGAGATTCCCGCATCGTTTGACTGTGCGCCTCCTTTCGGTGTTGAAGCTCTTCAGGTCATCGCCCAAACTGATAAACTCCCTCCTCTGTTTACCGAAGAGAAGGATGGCTACTTCTTTATCAAAGATGAGGCCAGCGAGATTCTAAAGAAAGTCCGTGGATTTAAGCGCAGCAACGATCAGCAACTCTTTGCTGAAAAGCGGCTGGTGATTACGACGATACCATAATTACCTCATCACAAACGGCACAATAACGGCGATGATACCGGTGCAGATAACAACCATGATAAAAAGGTTATAACGGGCACTGTAGTTACTGAGCAGAGATTCATCATAATACTTTTCTACTTTCTGATCCCGGTACATCGACAATAACCCGTTAAGCAGTTTTATCCGGGTCTGTTTCCCCTTCAGTAATCCAAAGATAACTACGATATTGACAAGCACAAGTAATCCGACGAAAATGAACATTACAAGCAACATGCTGCTGTCTGTGCGGGAATCCTCAGCAAATCCGGAATTTATTGCAAGTGTAATCAGGTTCAGAAAAATAGCAGCAATGATGAAGATAATATCCGTTCGTGTGTTTTGCTGTAGCTCAGATGTAATATGGTTATGAACATGTTCAATCATGAGTTGGTTCCTCCTAATTTAAGATATAATTTACTGAACCTGTTTTTTTTCCTCTTTTTTCTTCAAAGCATGGCTGAGAATAAAAAGTACCCCTGCGAGGATAAATGGAAAAGTAATGGCCATGATGATGCCAACACTCATCCACACGGAATTGTTCATCTGGTAGTTGTGTATAAAGATGAAAGGTGTGAAACCAGCACCTAGAATGGTAAATATGATCCCTCCGACAAGTTCCCATTTCCAGGAGACGATTAAAAGAATAAGCAACACAAACGAAGGAATAAGGTGGATTAAAAAACCACCGATCTGTTGCCAGAAGGTGAGCCCGGGTTCAAAAGCATCCAGGGCAAAAAGGCTGACAAACAGGATAGCCAGGATACAGAGGATCCGGGGAATCCAATACAATATTTTATGTGAGGTTTTCATATGATTCAGCGTTATATGCGTTAAAGATACTTAAAATGGACGGAAAAAGGATCCAAAGTGATGGTTAATAATATCTGGTGGTTCAAACAACGATTGTGAAGGGATCCCGGATGCCCTGGAGAAATAGGGGTCCAGGGATTTCGCCTTTTCCATCAGTTTCTCTGCTTCTTCCTTGTGGCCTGTAAACATCTTGGTCTTTACCAGCATGCCGGTGGCATAAGCCTGAAGTGGGATTACAGGAGCTGGTTCACCAGCAAGATATTGCTCCGTATAGTCTGCGGATATTGGCAAAAGAGAATCGGCCAGCTCCCTGTTTTGCATGACCTGGTACATATAATAACGTGCGAGATCAAGAAGCAGGATATTTTGAGTTGAGTCCAACAACATGGCCTGGTTGAAATAATCTTCAGCCTGCTCAGGGTCTTCCTGATAGAGATAAGCGATGCCAATTTCCTTCAGCACATCCGCAGTGGTACCATGAGAGGAGAGATACTCCTTCCAGAATGTTACTTCATCCACTTCATTCATATCCAACATGGCTTTGGCCGCGTAGTAATCGTCAGTTTCTTCAAGCAGCTCAACATAGTAAACAGCCTTGATACTGTCGCCTCCCATTTCCGGCGGAAGGAGGCCGTAGATCTCAACAAGGTATAACATCGCTTCAGGGTAATCGGATTTCAACTCTAACACGTGTTGAAACGCCTGGCATGTTTTTTCCACAGCATCCGCTACATCATCCTGGTTTTTCATCATTGAGATGTATGCATTCAGGAAGTTGTCTGTGGCTTTGGCATAGGCATATATGACATTTTCCGGATCATACAACGTGGCTTTGTCGACCGATGCAAGAATATCATCTATGGAAACATCTCCCCCTCCTGTAAGCATATAAAGTTTCACACGCGAGAGTTCATAATAAGCCATGGCATTGGTGGAATCGTTGGCAAGGATAGAGTCAAGCAGGGTCAATGCCTCGTCAACCTTCCCCTGCATTCGGAGATCGTAGGCTTTAATTACATCGTTGTCGGATATCTCTTTCTGAGACGAACAGCTCCCCGCAATCTGGATGATCATAAGGAGCAAAACAGTTAACTTTTTCATGGGCTTGGATTTTGGTTTAACATCAATTGAATTGACAATCAGCGGTAAAAATATTCTGACTGAAGGTGATTCTTTGGTAATTCCTTTGTAAATTGGCTGTAGATTGTTTTACAAAGATCCCGAAGTGATTGACCAGGATAATTGTAATTGATTATGCAACAGCAGGAGAGAGACCTTTTCAGGTTATTGAAAAAGCAGATCGTTGCCACCATACAGCGCTCAAATCCTTCTGTTAATTCAGATTTGACGGAATGGAAAGGGCAGGAGATTACCGATTTCCAGGAAGAGCTGGCATCGAACGTGAACGGTCACATCAGTGAGAAATGGTTTTACACCCATATGAAATCGGAAAGCGGATCGTTGCCCCGCATTGATGTGCTGAACCTGTTGAGCCAATATACAGGGTACACGGGTTGGGATGATTTCAGGTATCAGAACAGATCTCAGGCTTCCTCCTTATCACCTCTCCGCAAGACAAATCGTGTATTTATTGTAGTTCCTCTCCTGGTCATCGCTGTGCTGGCAATCCTCTATTTTGCATTCAAGATTTACAATATCCATGAATATCGGTTCTGTTTTTACGATGCCGACACCCGGGAGCCGATCACCAATAACATCATTGAAGTAAGCTTGTTGCTTCCCGATGAATCACCGGTTCATTTTCTCTGTGGAGCTGATGGATGCCTGGCACTGAAAACGGACGAAGTCAGTGTAACCCTGGTTGTCAGAACTCCCTACTATCAAACAGATACGGTAGTCAGGCTTTTGGATAGATTTAAACAGGAAGAGATGATCCGGCTTCAGCCCAATAACTATGCGCTGATGATCCACTACTTCTCCAGGATGAATGTCAAAGACTGGCAGCAACGCAGGAATCAGCTTGACAAGATGATCTCCGACAGTGCCCTGATCTACCAGGTTTACAACGCCGGAACTGTGGGGATGGAACTGTATACCAAATGGGAATTTATCAACAAACTCACCATGCCGGCAAGCAGCTTGAAGCACATTGAGATTCTGGATACCAAGCACAATACAGGTGACCAGATTATTCTACTTCGATTCAGGCAGAAGGAGGAGAAACCATGAGAAAATACGTCGTCATACCTGGATTACTTCTGGCTTTTATCCTCTTCAGTGCCAAGCGCTGTAATGATGATACGGAAGAGAACCGTAGACTCAAAGAAACTGAATTGAAGGTGGTGATTGATAGCGTGAGAAATGAGTTCAAAGCTAATTATCTGCGTGAAGAATCCCTTTTTGCTTATGAACAGAAAGCAAAACAAAAGCTAAGGGATTTTGCGGATTACATGAACATTGCGCACAACAGCGCCTTGGATTCCGCTTTCCGGGTGCATGCTGAAACCATGATAAAAAACCTTTTCTATCTTCAGCAGGTACCCATGATTTCCAGACATCCAACCTTCGAATTATTCATTGACTCCATCCATGTGGTTCATCCATTGCAACGTAGCGAAAGTTCAGGTTACCAGGGAGTACTCGGATTCAGACTGGAGATCAGAGAATACACTGAAGGTGATACTATGTTAACAACACCTCATTGGGAGATGATAGATATGATTGCGACAAAAACAGCCTCCCCATTTGGATCAGACACGTTAAAAATTTGGAAAGTCTATCTTGGAGAAATAGTTACTCGATAACTGGATGCTGGATGCTGGATGACTGGATACCGGACAACTATCACACCCTCATACCCTACTTCCACCCTCCTCCAAGCGCCAGGTAGAGATTCACGACAGTGAGTAATTCACCAACCTGGGCATTTGAAAGTTCTACCTGTGCATCGTAAAGGTTCCGTTGGGCATCGATGACATCGAGGTAACTGGCATAGCCTGCATTGAAGAGCTGGTTGGATAGATCGAAGGCCGTTTGAGCGGCTGCGACAAGGTTTTTGTCTTCCAGCACCACCTCCTTCTGCTTTTCGATATCCAGGATTCCATTTGCTACCTCACCAATAGCTGTATAGATCGTTTTCTGATAATTCAACAGCATCTCCTCCTTATAGGCCTGGGTTTTCCTGACATTCGCTTTGAGTTTTCCCCACGAGAAGATGGGAGCAACCAGGTTACCAATTGCAGATCCGATAATACCAGCGCCGAGTTGCGAGTAGCCGATGTTGGCACTGATGCTCAGTGAGGGAAGCATATAGGCGCGGGCTACTCCGATCTGTGCATTTGCCGAGATCAGTTCCTGCTCTGCCTGGATGATGTCGGGCCGGCGTGTGATCAGCTGTGAAGGGATCCCTGCGTCGGGAATCACGGCAGGACTGATTTGCTGGATAATGGAATCTCCTTCAGCCACATTTCCGGGTAACTGGCCAACAAGCAGGCGTAAGGCATTCTCCTGGCTGCCAATTGCTTTTTCGTAAGCGGGAATTTGTGTTCTAAGCCTGGCCAGTTCCGCTTCCGCCTGGGCTACCACCAGCCCGGAAACTGTTCCTGCGATCATCTTTGCCTTAACCAGAGCAAGGGCCTCTTCGCGGATCGTTACATTATAGAGGGTAATCTGGAGTTCATCCCGATACTCATGGAGAGTAAAGAAACCCGATGCAATGTTGGCGATCAGTGAGATGTAAACAGACTGCCGGTATGCTTCCTGGGCAAGCAGATTGGCTCTGGCCGACTCTTTAGCACGCCTCAGCTTACCCCAGATATCGAGTTCCCAGGTGAGGTTTGCCGTTCCATAGAAATCGTGATATTGCACCGTACCCGATGGAGGTGTCTGCTGGCTCTGGTAAGCCGCATTGCCGCTGACATCAAGGGAAGGCCAGATTTCTGCCCGGGTGTATTTAAAAGCAGCGCGAGCCTGGTTGACCCGCTCAATGGCCATCCGGAGGTCAAAATTATAGGATAACCCCTGCCAGATCAGTTGTTGTAAAATCGTGTCTCTGAATACAAATGTCCAGGTAGTATCGGCAAACGAAGTGGAATCTCCGGTTTTGGAAAATCGATACGCATTCCCGGTATCAATATCCGGTCGTGTGTAGTTAGGACCCACTTTGCAACCAGCGATGATGAGGATCAGTAAACCCCATGCCATAAAAGCTGAAGAATATCTTTTTATCACCATTATTATTTTCGAATTACGATTTTCGATTTTCGATTTCACATCCCTACTTCCCTACTTCCCTACTTCCTTACTTTCCTTCATCCCTTGTCCCTTATCCTTCACACCTTTTATCCAGTTTTCCAGTCTCTGGAATAATACATAAAGTGTTGGGATAACAAGAACACCACAGATTGTCGCCATCAGCATCCCGCCGAAAACCGATGTTCCGAGAGCATGCCTGCTGGCAGCACCTGCACCACCGGCAATAACTAATGGTACCACACCCAGGATAAATGCAAACGATGTCATCAGGATTGGCCTGAAACGAAGTTTTGCAGCAGCTTCAGAGGCTTTGATCAGATCCATTCCCTCTTCATGTTTTTGCCGCGCAAATTCAACGATCAGGATAGCATTCTTGGCTACTAATCCGATCAACATGATAAGTCCGATCTGAGCGTAAAGGTTATTTTGAAGCCCACGGACCCACTGCAATCCAAATGCACCAAGTATTCCAAATGGTAAAGCTAACAAGATTGGAAGCGGTAGAAACCAACTCTCGTATTTGGCTGCAAGGAGCAAGTAGACGAAAAGGAAGCAGAGAGCAAAAACATACGGAGCTTCGTTGCCAGCGATCAGCTCCTGTCGTGTCAATCCTGAATATTCATAACCAAAACCGAAAGGAAGTGTCTCTTTGGCCACATTTGCAACTGCTCCGATCGCTTGCCCGGAGGAGTACCCCGGAGCAGCAGCAATAGTAAAGCTTGAGGAACTGTAGAGATTGAATCGTCGCACTACATCAGGTCCTTCAATCATATCCAGGCTCACCAGTGTCGATAGCGGAACCATCTCTCCCTGGTTGGATCTCACATAAAGAAAACTGATATCCTCGGGATTGGCACGATAGATTGCATCTGCTTGTATAATGACTCTGTAGGATTTTCCAAACTCGTTGAAATCGTTCACATAAAGACTTCCAAACTGCGCCTGGAGAGTCCCATAGATTTCACTAATAGGAACTCCCATCGTTTTGGCTTTTCTCTTATTCACTGTCAGGAAATACTGCGGAATATCTAATCTGAAACCAGTATATACGTTGGATAATTTCTTATTCTGCGAAGCGGCAATGGCAAAGTTAGCAGTCACTTCCCCTAGTTTTTCAAGTCCTGTTCCGGCTTGATTTTCAAGCTGAAATTCCAGCCCTCCCGTAATTCCCAGCCCGTTGATGGCGGGAGCATTGAAAGCCATGCAGATTCCGTCCTGAATCTCATTTAGTGTCACTTGCAACTTACTGATAATAGACTCTACATGGAGAGATTTTTTTGATCGGTCTTTCCAGGGTAGGAGTTTTACAAAGACAGCTCCACTGGTGTTATTGACGATTCCATCCAGGATACTATATCCGGGAACAGCTGAGTAAGATTGAACTCCGTCTGTTTTACTCAAAATGTTCTCTATCTTTTGCATCACTTTGTTCGTCTTCTCAAGTGATACTCCTTTAGGTGTCATAACATTGATGAAAAAATAGCCCTGGTCTTCTTCGGGCAGGAATCCGGTGGGCAGATTTCTCATAACGAACACCATCATAAGGGTAACGATTCCAAGGAAGATGATCGGACGGCTAACATGTCGCAGAAAATTGTCGACGATGGCCATATATTTCCTTGTCGTATACCCAAATCCTTTATCGAAGCCGTTAAAAAATCTTCCCATCAGTCCTTTTCTCTCAGGTTTCGGTTTCAGGAGAAGAACACACATGGCAGGACTGAGTGTGAGGGCGAGCATCCCTGAGATAATGATGGAGGATGTGAGTGTAAGGGCAAACTGTTTATACATCTGGCCGGTAGTACCTCCCAGGAATGATACGGGGATAAAGACAGCTGAAAGGACCAGCGTGATAGTGAAGATCGCCGGGGCAATCTCACCCATAGTCTCCTTTGTCGCTTCCAGCGGGCTCAAACCCTTTTCATCGATCTTCTCCTGGACAGCTTCAAGCACCACGATCGCATCATCTACAACAATTCCGATGGCCAATACTAAGGCAAACAGGGTCAACATGTTGATTGAAAAACCGAAGAGTGAGAAAGCAGCCAGTGCACCAATCAGTGATACGGGCACAGTGACAGCAGGAATCAATGTGGCTCGCCAATCCTGCAGGAAGATGAAGACAACGATAAAGACCAGGATAAATGCTTCAAAAAGGGTCTTAAGCACCTCTTCGATAGAGGCATCTACAAATTCAACCGTGTCGAGTCCAACTTCATACTCAAGCCCAGGTGGAAAATGGCTGGCAAGCTCTGTCAGGGTTGCATTACAATCCGCCCGCACCTGGGTGGCATTGGATCCGGGGGCTTGATAGACAGCGATGAAAGGGGCAGGTTTTTGGTTGTATCGGGTACGGACATCATATGTCATCAATCCCAATTCGACACGAGCGATATCAGCCATCCGTACAATAGACCCGTCAGGTTTGGTTTTAATGATGATATCGCTGAATTCACCAACAGTTTTAAGCCTCCCCTCAGCACGGATAATATATGAGAGTTCCTGCCCGGGAGCTGCCGGATTTTTGCCGATGGCTCCGGCAGCGGCTTCCAGGTTCTGATCTCTGATCGCATTGGATACATCATCGGTGGTGATGCTGAGTCCGGCCATCCGCTCAGGGTTGAGCCAGATTCTCATAGAGTAGTTGTCACCGCCAAGCAGGGAAACATCACCAACGCCATTAATTCGTTTCAACACATTGATTATATTGATCTCTGCATAGTTGGATAAAAACTCAAAGTTATACGCGGTATCATTGGATGTCAGGGGGTAGAGCATGAGAATGCTCGGGTTTCGCTTCATGGTAATCACGCCCCCCTGCTTCACTTCTGCCGGAAGGACATTGAACGCGCGTTGAGCCCGATTCTGCGTATTTACTGTAGCCATATCGGGATCAGTTCCCACTTCAAAATATACTGTGATGTTACAGGACCCATCGTTGGCACATTGAGAAGTCATGTACATCATGTTATCCACGCCATTGATCTGCTCTTCCAGTGGGACAGCAACCGTTTTCTGAACTACTTCGGCGCTGGCACCCGGGTATGTGGCAGTGACCTGGACGGTAGGAGGAACCACATCAGGATATTGTGAGATGGGAAGAACCATGAGGCTCAGCACCCCGATTATCGTGATCAGAATGGCAATGACGAAAGCTAGAATCGGGCGCTGGATAAATTGTCGGAGCATATCAAAAAGTGGATTGCGATGTGAATAATTAGTCTGATAATTGAGCTGCCTGCGGAACAATCAGGGTGTCTTTTACCATAATTGGCGTGACTTTCATTCCGTCTTTTATTTTTTGATACCCTTCCAGGAGTATCCGGTCACCAATTTTCAGTCCGTCGAGGATCACCACCATATTATCAATATTCTGTCCTGCAACAACAGGAAGTCGTGCAACTTTGTCTGCAGAGTCAAGGATAAAAACAAAGTCTTTGTTCTGAATAGGCTGGAGACTTGATTGAGGGATCACAATCCCATGATCATCCTCTCCAAGGATCAATGTAACCTCCGAAAAAGTTCCCGGTTTGATAAATCCCTCTTCGTTCTGGAACTTTGCTCTTAATGCAATTGTTCCTGTGGAAGGATCGATCTCACGTCCGACAAAATCAATAGTCCCGGAATAGGGATAAGGCTTCTTGTCAGACAGTGTCATGTATACAGGGAGAGAATTGTTATCCTTCAGAGCCGTTCTATTCTTTAATTTATCTTTGTTTTCCATCGCCCATCGTTTTATCGCAAGATAACTTGTTTCGTTCATCTGGAAGTTTACATAGATGGGATTGACAGCTGAGACAGTAGCAAGTAGAGTACTTGTGCCTCGTCCTACAAGGTTTCCTGGTCGAACCTGAACAGCTCCGATATATCCGGTGATCGGGGAAGTGAGAGTGGTGTAGGAGAGATTCAACCGGGCCTGTTTCAGACTGGATTTTCCACTAGCCACAGCTGCTTTCGATTGTTTCTCCTGGGTTACAGCTATATCGTAATCATTCTGGCTGATGGCATTGGTGTTCACAAGGGGTTTTAACCGGGAAACATTGAGTTTGGCATACTCCCATGCTGCTTCCTTGTTGGCGAGGTCAGCAATAGAATAATCCACGTTATTTATATATTCAGCTTTTTCGATCGTGAAAAGAACCTGTCCTTTATGAACGATCGATCCCTCCTTAAACGACCAATTTTCAAGATACCCCTCTACACGGGCGCGGATCTCCACAGTAGGGATTCCTTCTGCCTGACCAACCATATTAATTGATAGAGGGACACGGGTTCCTGTGATCTTCATGACTTTTAATTCCGGAGGCTTTATCGGTTCCTTGTTTTTTGATTTACAGCCTGGAGAAAGAGACAGGATGGAGCCTAAGCAAACAATGTTCAGAAGAAGTATTATTCGATGCTTCATCGTTAAAAAGAGTTTCATTTACAGGTCAAAGTTAAATAAATAATTTTGGTAATATTGGTTAATTTTGTCCGCTCACAGCATAGGACAAAAGAGGGATGGTTTTCAAAAACTTATTTTTAGCTGCAATTCTGCTGATAAGCTTTTCATTAGTTGCTCAGGAAGAACCTTCCCGATCCCGGCTGAAGCGAAAATCTCAAATCAACTTCCATCAGTATGGTCCTTTTATCCATCAAATTGGTAATGAGATCTTGCTCTATCTTGCTGCCGCTAATGATGAGAATCCGCGAAATCTTCTCATCGGTATCTCCTTTACAGAGGAAATAACCATTATGCGATATCCGGAAAGAAGTCCTGATGTGACCATCCGTCTCACTGAAATAATTCCGTTCAGGACCATTCAATACAGAGGACTTAATATTGACGACCTCCTCATGCCTAATCGGGTATCATGTAACCTGAATCTGGTCAATCTTTCTGATAGCATGGTGCTGAGGCAATACAGATTATCGGATCTTGACATCAAACAACTTGAAACCGGATACGAGAGTTCTTTGATTCCGGTGGTTGAAGAGGGAAAAATGATGGTCACCCTGAGCGACTACATCTTTCATTATAATCATGATGCCTTGAAACGGTTCCGGGACAGGATTCAGCTGGTAAACGACTATTTCGCATCGACGGCACTTGTTGCCTCACTCCTTCAGGCAACGGATTCATGGGATCCAACTTCTGTTGAGGATCTCCCTGAGAAATATATCCGGTTGATGGAGATCAACAAAGTATTGCGATTGCTTGAAGCGAAAAACATTGAGGAGAAGTTGAACCTGGAATCCTATGATCCGGAAGACTTTTCAGCAAAATTTTTACAACTTGATAAATTCTCCAGGAGTGCTTCAATGACCCTGGAACAACAGCTTTCTGATCTATCCCTGCAGATACCCGAAAGTGATCTGGAAATGTTATCTGAAATCTATTTCAACCAGCTTTCCGGATATATTCAGCGATCAATGCTGATGAATGGAATCCGGGGCAGCATCTATGAGGATTATCTTGATACCTGGTTTCAACATCCCGGTTTCAGAAACGATCAGGACCTGTTTGTGAAACTGGTGGGTAAGATGTACCCACATGAGGATGCAGACAAAGCCATCGAACGTATTTCGCTTATAATGTGGGAGAAATACAAGCAAAAGGCCGGTAATCTGATTCGGGCCAGTCAGTTTGCCGAAGCCCTTAAGTTGTTAGAAAACGCAAACGAGTTTGCCGATCATAATCCCGCTCTTTCCACAGGAGATGTTCTCCGTTCCCTGAAATCCATGGCCGTAAAAGGGATCTATGCCTCATACCTGGGCATAGCTGAAAGCTGCATTGACAAACAGAAATATAAGATGGCAGACAGCTATATCACCAAAGCAGATGATTACTATAAAAGCTATCCTGGATTGATCCTCTCTGACACAATGTTTCAGCGTATCTTCCGCAAGCTTTTCAGTCGCAGGTTGTCAGAATGTGACCTGATTCTTGCGGCCCGCCAATACTATGAAGCACTTGATTGTTATAGCTCTTTCGGATCGAGTTATCCGCCGGATATGATCGCATACGTCAACGACCACATAGAATCGGGGAGGCAGCAGGCACTTAAGGGATTATTTTTTGAACAGGATGCGCTTGTCGCGAAATGGATGCGCACCAATGATGTGGATAGTGCACTGGCTTGTTACGATCATGCTGTCCGGATTCAGGCGCTGATTTCAGCGGATTCGGATGTATTTCAAGCCCTGGGTAAACTGAACAAAAGGATGCTTCCCGTCAGGTACAAGAAGCTGTCTGATTTGGGCACGTATCTCTATTTAACATATAAACATGAAGCAGCTTTCCGTACGTTTGATCAATTGAAAGAGATTGGAATAGCGATTGGGATTGAGCCAGATACAACTATCGAAAGGATGTACAGGGAGAGTTACAAACATCATATGCTGAATGAGATCTCGATGGCAACCGGGATGATCTGGAAGGATGAACCGGACGAGGCTCGGGCGTATGTGAAGGAGGTAGAGAGTGTGATGGATCTCTATCATCTGGAGTTGGATCCTGATTTGCAATCGGCACTCAGGGGATACCGACAGAAGATAGACCGGAAGATCTGTATGAATATCATACAGGAGGTAGAATCACTTTCAGCCAGAGCTGAACGAAATCTCGAAATGAAACAGTTCGATGTGGCTGTTATGCAACTGGGCGAAGCCCGGCAACAGGCGCAACAACATCCGGAGTGCAAGATCCCTACAGATGAACTGGTCAATACCATCAAGAGATACCTCTCTGCCGCTTTTTATCAGGAAAAACTGAAGCAGGCCCGTGATCAGGTTGCAACCGGTAATTACCGGGATGCACTCCTGAGCGCCAGCGACAGTGAATTATTTTATCGAAATAAGAATTTGGCGTTACAGAAGGTTCCTTTTATCTCCACTCTCGATTTTGTAAATACAGCAGCAAGAGCCCCGATGACTACAGAAGCTGTAATATTTTTTATTCGGACAGGAAACGAACCAGCGGCATTGGCTTCTCTGACCTGGCTGAAACAGGCTGATGTGCAGGCAAAGAGTGTCAGGCAATTACAGGAAACACTTGGAGCAGCGATGGCAGAAACGGACTTCAGGATCTCTTCGTCCGGGAACCCAGCCCTGCATCTTCAGAGATATACAGGAAGTAACCGCTGGTTTGCTAAATTTGCACAGGCTTACACCAGCCGATGGAAACAGCTGGAATCGGAAACGATCATCCAAAACAACATAAAACCATGAATAGAAACTTATTACTGATCAGCAACTCAACCAACGCAGGCGAGCAATACCTTGCCTGGCCACGCGAACACCTGAAATCCTTTTATCACGGATACGGGATAAAAGATATCTTATTTATTCCTTACGCCGGCGTAAACCTGGATCCGGAGAGCGTCGAAAGCTCGTTTGACATATACGAGAAACGTGTAGTCTCTGTCTTCAGTGAACTGGGTCTGGGGATCTACTCCATTCACAAAGAACCTGATCCGGAGGCTGCAGTCAGAAAGGCTGAAGCGATTGCGGTGGGAGGCGGAAACACCTTTCATCTGGTGAAGATGATGCAGGAGACAGGCGCAATGGATGCAATCCGTGCCCGGGTGCTGGAGGGAATACCCTATTCCGGGTGGAGTGCCGGATCCAATGTCGCATGTCCATCCATGAAGACAACCAACGATATGCCTATCAGCGAACCCCCTTCATTTAACTGCCTGAATCTGATCCCGTTTCAGATCAACCCACACTACCTTGATGCCAATCCACAGGGGCATGCAGGTGAAACACGCGAACAACGTATCCTGGAGTTCCTGACTGTGAACCGTGATATGTATGTTGCCGGGTTACGGGAAGGGTGTTTGTTGAAGGTGATTGGCGATGCCATAGAACTGGTTGGAAAGCGGCCGTTGAGGATCTTTAAGTTCGGGGAAGAGACCCGTGAACTGCATGCAGGAGACGATCTGGGATTTTTATTATAACGATTATCCGTTGGATCTGCCATAGAGGATGGAGAGGTGTGCCATCCGTTCAGCCAGCTTATCTGTGAAACAGGAGCGACGGGCGCGCCAACGCCAGTTATTTTGGATTGTCCCCGGAATATTCATTCTTGCGCCGCTATCAAGCCCAAGAAGATCCTGAACCGGTACGATGGCTGTATTCGCCACCGAAGACCACGCCAGTCGTATCATCTCCCAGTGTATCTCTGCTCCTGAACTGTTAAGGTATTCAAGTGCATAGTTGCGGTTGTTGTCACTGGCAGATTCAAACCATCCAACGGTTGTATCATTATCATGCGTGCCGGTGTAAACCACACAATTTTTACTATACGTATACGGGATGTAATTATTCGCTTCTGATGAGTCAAATGCAAAACTCAGGACTTTCATCCCGGGAAAGTTAAATGCATCGCGAAGTTCATCCACCACCGGTGTGATGACACCCAGATCTTCAGCAATGAAAGGCAGTGAACCAAATTTTTCAGTCAGGTAAGTAAAAAAGCCCTTGCCGGGTCCTTCAATCCACTCGCCATCTCTCGCTGTTGTTTCAGTTGCAGGAACAGCCCAGTAGGCTTCAAACCCTCTGAAATGGTCGATCCGGATGATGTCGAAGAGGTTCAAATTGGTTTCGATACGGTCTGCCCACCATTGGAAAACCTCTTCTTCTTTCTCTTTCCACCGGAATAATGGATTGCCCCAGAGTTGTCCATCTTCAGTGAAATAGTCGGGCGGAACACCTCCGACACGTTCTGGGTACATTGCAGAGTCAAGCTCAAAGATCGTTGGATATGCCCAGGTGTCAGCGCTGTCAAGTGCTACATAGATTGGCAGGTCTCCAATGATCCGGATCGATTTATTATGAGCATAGGATTTAAGAGAAAAATACTGCCTGAAGAAGAGATACTGAAGAAATTTATGGTATTCTATCTCTTCTCTCAACAGGTTTTGAAAATGAGCCATTGTGTCAGGATCCCGTTCCAGTATTTTTTTATCCCACCTGTACCATGGCTCTCCGTCGAAATGGTTTTTAATAGCTTGAAAAAGTGCATAATCATTCAGCCACCTGTAGTGTTCTTTGAGGAAATTCCTGAATCCCAATTTGATAGCCGGGTCCATATACTCCGTAAATCTCCGGTATGCCATCTTCAGTAAAGGGGCTCGGAATTTTTGAACCTTGTCAAAATCCACCTGATCCTGATTGAATCGGGGTGATTGCAATAACATAGCCGGGTCCAGCCATTTCTCTTTTACAAGTTCATCCAGATCGATCATGTTCGGATTGCCTGCGTGGGCTGAAAAGCATTGATAAGGGGAATCAGCAAATCCGGTTGGTCCAAGTGGCAGGACCTGCCAATAACGTTGTTTGGCTTTAGACAGGAAATCAATAAAGTCTCTTGCAGCCTGCCCCAGCGTTCCGATACCGTATTTCCCAGGTAACGATGTTGGATGAAGCAATACACCGCCGGCTCTTTCAGTAATCATCGTGATTTTTCCCGAGTCACCTTGTTACCTTTTCACAAACCTCTGATGAACCGGAAGTATTCCCTTGCTGAAGGCCCTGAAAATATACATTCCGGGAGGAAGATGTGACACATCAGCCTGGACCCGGCGTTGAGGACGTTGGTTTGAGTTGAAAACCAATATTCCGCTGATATTGTAGATCTCAAACCGGTTGATCTCGTAAGTTCCTTCACAGGTAAGCACCCGTTCAACAGGGTTGGGGTAGAGACGGACCTGGTTCTGCGCGAACTCCTGGATGCCTACTCCTCCGATAGGACCGGTTGTGTAAACCTGTGCGGGTAGTCCGACAGCGCTGTCTCCCGAATCGGCGGCTACCGGTGTTACCTCAAAAACGAGGTATTTTCCGATATCTTCTATGCTATCGGTCGTGTAGTTGATTGTCCAGGCGCTGTCGATTGGAGACAGGGTCCCGCCAACGGAGTCAGCCCGGTACCATTTATACAACGAATTGCCCTCCGGAATGCCACTTAGGTTATGATAGAGGTAGGAGCCGGTAAGAATCTGTTTGATAGCCAGTTGCCCCTGGATAAAGAGGTCTGTGACCCAGGGTGGACCTGGAACAATCGGCCCCACGTTATTATACCAGAATTCGATCGTATTCGGATTGAAAGTGGTGTCATAAGGTTGAATAACATACTCTCGTGGATCCTGCCCCTGCAGCTCTGCCAGCGCCCATGAACCATTGATCCGGAATTTGAATTCCAAAGGCGCTCCTCCTATCATGGCTTTGTCAAACAGGTTTGTTAGTTTGTATGTTCCGGTTTGAAAATAATCATACAACAGGTCCCATGCACCCCAGTCGTTGAAGTTGGCTGCGATATCCAGGTAATCGGTTGAAGGATCAAAATTCCCCAGTTCCTGCTGGATATCCATATGGCATTGGAATGTCACGGCTATTTTGCCAGTATCCTGGTTGCTGAAGTATTGAATTACCTCTATAACCGTATCGGGAGGAAGAAACAGCCGGGTTGTTCCACCAAGATCTTCATAGTTAATAACTGTATCTTTTTCAATCCTGAATATATATTCATAATAGAGATTGGGATCGAGGTGGTAGGTGATCTCAAAGATCTTTGACGATCCTATTTGTTGTAATGGTGCAGGTTGCCACTGGTTCATCTCACCATCGATCTGTAACTCGTCATTGCCGATTGAGAAGGCGCTATCTGGAATGCCACTGGCGTCGATCCGGAACGTAGTTGTGTTGAGGTACTCATCATTCCACCAGGCAAGGATATCTGTGGTTCCGGGGAGGGCAGTTGCCTCTCTGTTCACGCTTTCGAAGATCGTATCGTTAATCCGGAACCGGAAGTGATAGGTAGTGCCGGAATCGAGTCCTCCGATCTGCAGTCCGTTAAATACGTTATTCGGACTTTTCAGCAGAAGCAGATCCGGGATGCTCTCGTCGAAGTCGACATAGACCTGTCCTGAATCGGGATCGAATATCCCATCCTGGATTGCTTTCGTCATATTCAGTTCAAAATAGAAGTAATAGGTGGTATCGTTGATGTTGTCAGTAGCATATAAGGAGTTGATCACAGTCAGCAATAAAAAAGATATGACTAACCTAAGAAGGATTTTTCGCATAGTTCCGGAGGTATTGGTTTTGCAAAATTAACAGATTCTTTGAAATACCTGGGCAGTTCTGTTGGTGTTATAAATTGACAGCCGGTTAGTCTTGGTTTCAGGATGAAAAAGGGTAGTGTGATTTTTCGTTTCATCAACCCTGCCTTGTCCCCCAAAATCCACGTTATCGGTATTTAACACCGAGCGATAATCCCCGGATTCGGAGACCTGAAACTGATAATCAGGGATGGAAAGATCAGGATGAAAATTAAATACGAAAATGAGTTCCTGCTTTTCAAAGATGATCGTTTTGTTCACATCATCCATATTGAGTTGAGTGGCAAAATGGCCCGGAAGGATCACATGAGATTTCAGTAGTTTCACCATCCCCCTGTCAAACAGACCAAGAAACCTGTATTTCAAATCCGGATTTTCAACCAGCGACCACTGACGGCGTGCATATCTAAAGCTCCAGTTGTTACCTTCCCGGGGGAAATCGATCCAGTCGGGGTGTCCGAATTCGTTCCCCATGAAATTCATATATGCTTGTCCGCCCAGAGCGGCTGTGATAAGCCGGATCATCTTATGCAGGGCAATCCCACGGTCGATGATCACACTCTGATCCCGTTTCGACATCCGGAAGTAGATCTCTGACTGCATCAGGCGGAACGCAATGGTTTGATCTCCAACCAGCGCCTGGTCATGAGATTCGCAGTAAGCCACTGTCCTGACATTGGGTAAACGGTCATTCAGGATCTGCCACATCTCATGGATATCCCACTCTTCATCTTTTTTCTCTTTGAGGATCCGGATCCAGAAGTCGGGAACAGCCATCCCCAGCCTGTAACCGAAGCCGATCCCGCCTTCCCTGACTGGCCGGCACATCCCCGGCATGCCACTCACATCTTCTGCGATGGTGACTGCTTTCGGATTGATCTTGTGAGCCAGTGTATTCGCAAGCTGCAAGTATGTGATGGCATCCCACTCCACACTTGGTCCAAAGAAACCTTCCAGGTCCCACACATCACGAAATCCATGGTCAAAATAGATCATGCTGGTAATCCCGTCGAAGCGGAATCCATCGAAATGAAATTCCTGCAGCCAGAATTTGATGTTGGAGAGCAGAAAACGAAGCACCTCTGTTTTTCCATAATCGAAGATCTTGGAATCCCAGTGTGGATGGTTTCCCCGCTCACCCGGATGAAAATACTGGTTATCAGAACCATCAAACTGGTTCAATCCTTCCAGCGTGTTTTTTGCAGCATGTGAATGAACCAGGTCCATGATCACAGCGATACCTTGCTCATGTGCTTTCTTAATCAGGTATTTCAGATCTTCCGGTGTGCCAAAGCGGCTGGATACGGCGAAAAAGTTCGTGACGTGGTACCCGAACGAACCGTAATAAGGGTGTTCGGCAATAGCCATCAACTGGATTGTATTGTAACCGGCATTCTTTATGTATGGCAAAATGTAATCGGCAAACTCCACGAACGTTCCGATCCCCTCTCTCTCCTGAGCCATCCCAACATGGGTTTCGTAGATGATCAGTTCCTTCAGGTTGCTGATGTCGAACCGATCGCCTTCCCAATTGAATTTTTCAGGTGGCAGCCAAACCTGGCCTGAGTAACCCAGAGTTACCGGATCCTGTACCACACGACGAATGTAGGCCGGGATCTTTTCATGCCATCCTGCATCAGAGTGGATCAGTACCTTGATCTTGCTTTCGTGAGTGAATCGGTCTTTGTACTCCTCTTCAGGCAGGAACAACTCCCATATACCATACTTCTGTCGGGTTAGCCGGTGAGAATAGCGTTGCCAGTCATTGAAATCTCCGAACAGATAGAGGTCTTCAGCATGAGGCGCCCACTCACGGTAAAACCATCCGTGTCCTTTTTTGTCATACTGGATACCGAAGTAGTGATGTCCGTTGGCAAAACGAACCAGACTTCCGTCATCGCTTTCAATCAACGACAACCGTTCTCTGAACCGCAGGTACCTGTCGTTGATCTCCGTTTCGACAGGAGCAAGCCACGGGTCCTCTTTTGCCAGTTTCAATTTGCGTTGCTGCATAAAGAAGGTTGGGGCGAATGCAATTATCCGAAGATGCTCACAAGCGCAATGATAGCCAGCACGATCGGGACAAGAATATATACTTTTTTCGCATCCTGCCTGATCTGTTGATCGCACTCTTCGGCTTTCTCTTTCGAAGTTTGATCGTTTGGTTTGTAGGATAATGCCGCGTTGAACTCACCGCGTGCAGAGCGGTATAACTCGATCTTTGTAAAATCGATCCCACGCTGAAAATGCTCCTTGTATTTGAGCTCATCATGCGGAAGGTTCTGGTCGTAAAGGGATTTTTCAGCCATGTTTATTTTGATTAAGTTATAGGTTCGAAATTCAAGATCTTATTTTTTACCCCTAAATCCCCTGCCTGATTGGCAGACAAGCCTGAAGGGGACTTACTCCCCCTTTAGGGGGTCGGGGGGCTTTTATCCAGTACCGAGCATCACTCTATCTTATACGACAATCCCACTCCAAGGATCTCTTTAAACTGCGTTTTGGGTCCGCCAGGGTCGTTCTTGTCAGATTTGATGATAATATCATCATCGTAGATCAAATTCAGATTTATCGTGGTTGCCAGCCATTTATTAACCTTCAGGGTCAGAAGCAGGTTCCAGTTTACATCGATATTGCCAAAGTTATTCATGTAGTCTGTGAAAAGTTCGAGAGAAGAGGTGAGGTTGATATTTTTAGCGAGGTCCTTATTCAGATCTGCCCGCAGATAAGGACCAAACTGACTACGGAGCTTATTTCCGGGTTTCAGTCCGTAAGAGCCGGAATCAGCCAGTGCCTGGTCGAGTAGGAATGTAAACCTGCCGGAAGTAGGAGAGAGGTATACCCTGAACCATTTTGCCGGCACATAGGTGATTCCGATACCTACAACCAGGTATGCAGGAGCCATGAATGTAGAGATGATTGTGCTGTCGTTTGGATATTTAAAACCATTGGAGAATTGAGTCCGGAAGTTAGCTAACACCGACGCATACCATTTTTTATTGCTGTGGATCTCATAGCCGTAGGAGGTGGTCAGTTCGATCTTGTCGTCGGTTTTATTGTATTGCTGGGAACTGGTTGCGAAGCCAAGAAACTGGAACCCATAAGCCAGGTTAATGATGTTTGCCCAGGCGTGTTTCCCTTTTGAGTAGTTGATATTCAGGTTGACAAGTCCAACCAGTCCGAGCGAATTTTGTCCACCTGCTGCCCAGTTTGAATAGGCTGCCTGCGAGACATTCAGGGACCCAAATCCGGTAATGTTCCAGGATTTTGTACTGTCCTTTGAAGCTCCTTTGTGGGATTTATCTACTGCGCTGGCAACTGTGCTTGGTATCTGACTGAAGAGGAGTCCTGACAGAAAATAACATAGAAAGAGCGTGTAAACTGTTTTCATAGTATGGGATTGACTTCTACCTCTTTTTTCTGACAATCGCCATGGTCACAACCATCAGGAAAACCAGGATGCCCCATTCAATGAACAGGCGGGAATAGTTGATCACGACATAGGACTCATAACCCAGTGGACTTTGAGGAGGAGAGAAAATGAAGCTATAGCCGATAGCCTCCTGGATAAGGTAGTCAGGCGGATCGGTGACTGCAATCCAGGGAGGAAAGATATTGCTGATCACGAATATGATAATCCCGATCAACAAAACCAAATTCTGTTTTTTATTTAATCTTTTCATTTCTCGTTGCTTGTTACTCGATTGTCGTCTTTCGTCCTTCGAAAAGCGATCCCGGCAGGATTCGAACCTGCGGCCCACAGCTTAGAAGGCTGTTGCTCTATCCAGCTGAGCTACGGGACCGAAACCCACGCTACCGCAATGGGGCTACAAAAATACGAATTTCTAGGATTAAAGGATTTGTTTCTCGTAATCAGATGCTGTTTCTTCGTCGCTTCGCTTCTCGCAATGACAATGATGCCGGATGACTGGATGCTCGATGCTCGGTACTCGATGCTGGATGCTCGATGCTCGATGCTCGATGCTGGATGCTCGGTACTCGATGCTCGGTAGTTGAAACTTGAGTCTTTAACAAGTTATAAACAACCGTCTGTGGCTAAAACGGAATTGCTAATTTTGCAACATGTCTGATAAACAGCCAAACGGCGAGCATCCGGAACTCGAGTCGGGGAAACTGGAAGAGGCGAAACACCTGGATGCCATGTACCAGAGCTGGTTTCTGGACTATGCCTCATACGTGATTCTGGAACGGGCTGTGCCGGAGATTCTGGATGGATTGAAACCTGTACAGAGACGGATTCTTCATGCCATGAAAGACCTGGATGACGGTCGGTACAATAAAGTCGCCAACATCATCGGGCATACCATGAAGTATCATCCTCATGGGGATGCATCGATCGGTGATGCCCTGGTTCAGCTAGGTCAAAAAGACCTTCTGATCGATCCCCAGGGTAATTGGGGAAATATTCATACGGGCGATAGCGCAGCGGCTCCGAGATATATCGAAGCACGCCTCTCTAAATTTGCACTTGAAGTGGTGTTCAATCGCAAAACCACGGTATGGAAATCATCATACGACGGAAGAAACAAGGAACCTGTTACATTGCCTGTCAAGTTCCCGTTGTTGCTGACACAGGGAGTGGAAGGGATTGCTGTGGGATTGGCTTCCAAAATTCTGCCCCATAACTTCAATGAACTGATCAATGCTTCCATCAAAATATTACAGGGTAAAGAGGTTGAGCTTTATCCCGATTTTCCAACAGGTGGCCTGGCAGATATCTCCAGGTACAACGACGGATTGAGAGGAGGAAAGGTCCGGTTACGGGCGAAAATCAGTCAGATCGACAAAAAGACATTGGGGATCACTGAGATCCCCTACGGTACGACCACTGAATCTGTTATTGATTCAATCCTGTCAGCAAATGACAAAGGGAAGATCAAGATCAGGAAGATCGATGACAATACTGCCAGGGATGTGGAGGTCCTGATCCACCTGTCACCCGGTGTCTCCCCCGATACCACGATGGATGCACTCTATGCCTTCACGCAGTGTGAAGTGCCTATCTCACCCAACTCCTGTATCGTGGAAAACGAAAAACCACGGTTCCTGGGTGCGCGTGATATCCTCAGGATTTCGGCTGATCATACGGTTAACCTGCTGAAATGGGAGCTTGAAATCCGGCTGATGGAGTTGAACGATCACCTGCACAACACCTCTATTGAGAAGATCTTTATCGAGAACGAAGTTTACGAGCTGATCAAGAAGTGCAAAACCGATGAATCGATCGACAGCGCTATCAAGCTGGGGATGAAGCCTTTTGAGAAGGATTTTATCAGGCCGTTGGAGGACGGGGATATCAACCGGCTGAGGAAGATTCCCATTGAGCGGATCTCAAAATATAATGCAGATAAAACTGATGAAGTGATCAACGAAATCCGGTTGGAGATGGATGAGGTAAATAATCACCTGGAGAACCTCACCGATTTCGCTATCAATTACTTCCGTCAGATCCGAAAGAAATATGGGAAAGGAAAAGAGCGTCGTACAGAGCTCCGGAACTTCGATACCATCGAAGCAGCGAAAGTAGCTGCCGCTTCGCAAAAATTATACATCAACCGGGAAGAAGGGTTTGCCGGAACCTCCCTGCGTCGCGATGAATTTATTTGCGATTGCTCCGACATCGACGACATCATCGTATTCCGGGGCGACGGATCCTTTATGGTGACAAAAGTATCGGACAAGATCTTTATCGGCCAGAAGGTTATTCATATTAAAATTTTCAAGAGGAATGATGTCCGGACGATTTACAACCTGATTTACCGCGATGGGAGAAACGGGAAGGTGATGGTAAAGAGGTTTGCCGTATCGGGTGTGACCCGCGATAAGGAGTATAGCATGACCAAAGGGACTCCGGGCTCCAAAGTGCTTTATTTCTCGGCCAATCCGAATGGGGAAGCAGAGGTGGTCAAAGTTGACCTCAGGGCGAAACCCAGGCTGAAAAAGACATCCTTTGAGTTCAACTTTGCCGATCAGGCTATCAAAGGACGCAACTCGATCGGGAATATCCTGACCAGGAACGCGGTAAGAAGGATTGATATCCGGCAGGAAGGTGTTTCAACCCTCGGCTCTCTGAATATCTGGTATGATGATACCGTCAGGCGCCTCAACACGGAAGAGAGGGGAGTGTTACTGGGAGCCTTCTCCGGCTCAGACAGGATTATCAATTTTACACGTTCGGGCCGATACCGTCTGACATCGTTTGACCTCTCTACACACTTCGATGAGGATATGTTCAGGATTGAAAAATATGACCCGGAAAGAGTCTATTCGGTCCTGTACCAGGATGAAAAAACAAAACGTCACTTCATCAAGCGTTTCAAGGTAGAGGTCAAAGACAAGAAAATGACCTTTCTGAATGGTGGCGAAAAGTTTATCTCCATCACCATCGACCAACATCCCGGGCTGAGGATCCTGTTTGATATGAAACAGAAAACCAGGGGAGCGAAGGAAGAGTTGATCAGGGTAGAGGAGTTCATCGCCATTAAAAGTCATAAAGCCAAAGGGAAACGATTGACGAACTATCCCGTGAAGAAGATATCCTGGATTGAAAAACCAAAAACGAAACCCGAAAAGCGAAAAGCGAACCGCGAACAGCGAAAAGCGAAAAGCGAAAAGCGAACAGCGAACAGCGAGCCATCTGACAGCAAAGGCCAGATGGAATTAGACATTTGATATGAATAGAATCCGCCTCTTTCTTTCATTCATCATCCTGCTCATCCTGAGTTCCTGTTCATTTGAATATAAGCTGGCGAAGGAGTTTCAGCAGGATCCCCCGGATTTTTATCTTAAGGTAAAACCTCCCGCACACCTCTTTAAATATAACCACAAAGGAGAAATGATAGAGGATTTTGAAAAATTGAGTGGTTCACAACAGGACTCTGCCCTTGATGCATCCAGCTTTTTCACCCGGCATATCGATGATTCAGTTTTCCTGGAGAGATATGTAAACGGATTCGTTGACGAACTCCGTAAGCTGGATTTCAAAGTCTATTTGGGAGATGAGGCAGATTCGTTTCTCTTGCAGCAGGCCCAGTCATATTTGATTGACATGATCCAAGTACAACTTGATGAGTATTTTTATCCGTTTGAAGATAAAGAGTACTATTACGATACTCTCTATTACAAATCAGTCAACCTGAATGCGGTCGATTTTTCAACCTGGATTGAGCTCGCAAAACTGAAGAGTTCCAGGAAGCAGAAGACGGTTCTCTATTCATCTCATATGGCGACTGATGATTTTGCCGGCAGCTTCTTGCTGGATCCTTTCCGCCAGGATGTGAAGTACAGTTATACAATCGACTCGCTTTCTGTTCCTGATATTTATGAGATCGCTGGTTTCCTGGGAAAGGTGCATGCCAGCTATCTTTACGATTTCTTTCTGAATCAATACATCGCTTTCAACCTCCCACAGGGATTCAGGCCGGAGGTTTATTATCATTACAACCGATTCCGGAAAAGTTTTGTCGTTGTCGAAGAGGAACGGTTTGAGCTTCTGGAAAGCAAATAGAGTTACCATGGACGATCTTTATTACACCTCTTATTCTGAGGGGAAACTGGATGCCGATACGATACAGTTTATTACCGCTATCGCTGCAGCCGGTCTTCCGCCTGTAAGTGAACTAACTCCGGAAATGGCCCGTCAGAGAAATATGGTGAGAGCTTTTTCCATTAAAGCAGAACCGATAGGGAAGGTGTATGACAAAGTAATTCCCGGCCCTTATGGTGATATTCCATTCCGGATATATACGCCAAAAGGAGACGGGGGATTTCCATTATTGCTCTATATGCACGGGGGAGGATGGGTGATAGGAACGCTGAATGATTTTGATTCAGTCTGCAGATCATTATGTGCCGGTTCAGGATACATGGTGGTTTCAGTCGACTATCAACTGGCGCCGGAAGCAAAATTCCCGGTAGCGATAGAAGAGGGGTATACAGTGTTAAAATGGATTTCAGATCAAGCTTCCTCCCTGGGTGCAGATCCCGGACGGATTGCGGTAGGTGGCGATAGTGCAGGGGCGACAATGGCTGCAGTGCTGGCTCTTATGGCACGTGACAGAAAAGGGCCGGATCTCTTTTTTCAGCTGCTGATCTGTCCGGCTACCAACTTGTCGAAGATGGATACATCTTCATACAAATCGTTTAGCAAGGGTATTTGGCTCTCCGAAGAAATGATGGATTGGTATATCGATCACTACCTTTCAAAACCAGAGGAAGTCAAAGATCCCTACGTTTCACCATTGCTGGAACCTGACCTGACCGGATTGCCACCGGCATTTATCCTTACGGCCGAGTTTGATGTGTTACGTGATGAAGCAGAAGCATATGCAAAACGGTTGCAACAAGCAGGCGTGGAGGCAAAATGGAAGAGATATTCCGGTCAGATCCACGATTTCCTTATCTTTGGCAACGTGCTGCACAAAGCAAAAGAGGCGCTACATGATTGTTGTATGGAGCTTCGGAAATACGGAAATACGGAAATACAGTAATACGGTCATACGGAAATACGGAAATACGGAAATACAGTAATACGGTCATACGGAAATACGGAAATACGGAAA
>CAZTSX010000018.1:0-61052 GCA_964616825.1 uncultured Prolixibacteraceae bacterium | reverse complement strand
ATATTCTGTGCCCTGATTAACATATTTGATGACTCCTTCCAGATCTGTATAAATGATACTATCGTTTACATTCTGAAGGAGATCAGCCTGGAAACGCAATTCACTCTTTTGTTTATCCAGCTCCAGAAAAACACTCACCTTCTGAGTAAGAATCTCCCGGGGTACCGGTTTTATCAGATAATCAATAGCTCCTGATTCATATCCTTTAAAAACATCCTGTTCATCAGAATAGACAGCAGTTAAAAAAATAATGGGGGTGAATTTATGGTTTTCATCCTCCCTTATCTTTACAGCCAGATCAAATCCATCCATTCCTTGCATCATCACATCCAGAATAAACAGACAATAATGATTTTTACTGATCAGGTCGAGGGCTTCTTCCCCACTCAATGCAGCGTCGACCGTAACACCGTCAAATATTAAATATCTCTGAATAAGAAGATTATTCGCGTTGATATCATCAACAACCAATAGCTTTTGAGGAATAGCTGCTTCCATAAAATTGTCCTAAGAATCCAAAGATATTGAATAAATGTTGATTTGTCAAAACGGGTAATAGAGAATAGACCTGAAAACGATTCTTACTTAATCTTCCCCAACCCCTCCACGGCCGACTTATCGCCGGGTTGGATCAGGAGAACTTTGTTGAAGAGGACCTGGGCTTCGCGGAATTTGCCGAGCTTCAGGGTGGTCCAGGCAAAAAGAATCATGCTGTCGTAATCGAAAGGCCAGAGGTTGATTACCTTTTCGAGGTATGTTGAAGCTTTGATGAAATCTTCCCGGCCGTAATAGATCGAACCCATCCGGTAGAGAGCCAGCGTATTTTGCGGGTCAATCTTCAGGATCTCTCCATACTGTGCTTCTACCTGGTCCCAGTTTCCTAGAGCAGAGGCAGGGTAAGCGAAACCAAATTTTGCTTCCAGGGAATAGGGTTTCAGGGTGATCGCTTTCTGGTAATAGGCTGTCGATTCGGTGAAGAGACCGGCCAGGTAGTGGAGCCAGCCCAGACGAAGGTTGGTCTCGTAGGAGTCTTCGTCATAGACAGCTTTCAATGCGTTGATGGCGCCGGGATAATCGGCTTTTCCCTCCAGGGTGTAGCTCTCATTAAAGGCTTCCTGCAATACTTTGTAGTTGATTTGCGATATGGCCTGGCCGGTGAAAAGGAGAGCGATTCCCGTTACGATAAATATGCTGATCTGCTTTTTCATAGTTTCCATTTTATACCCAAAAATACGCTGTTTGTTTGATATTTCATATAGTTGTTTTGCGGGACGACTCTTGTAGTTGACTCCTGCTGGACTTCTGTTAATGTGTAGATCAGATTTTCCCGGGCAAAATATTGATAGATCAACGTAAGTTCCAGTTGCTTGAATATGGGGAAGATCAATTTTCCGGTAGCGCTGTACCGGATCTTGTCACTCATGTTGTAGACAAGCATTCCGTTTAAAAGGTTTCCGTTGGAGTAATCTCCATAGATAAACGATCCTTCCAGCCAGAGCCACCGGGTAACTTTTGCTCCAAGCATCTGGCGGGCAATTAACCGGTTGTCTTTGGTCTGCCCGAATATTCCGAAGAGGGTTGTATTCCCGTAAAAGTTCAGGTTTCCCAGTAGGTGGTAATCCACCACAAGCCCGACCTGGTATTGATCGCGTCCGTTCAGGTTCGACCAGCTTCCGGTCAGGCCGAATGTAAAGAGGTTGATGTCTTTGGTGATGAGCAGGGAGATGAGGTAGTTGAAAAAGGAGGTGTCAGCCTGGTGGAAACGATAACTCTCCTGCACTGTTTCGGCATTGTACTCCACGGTTGTCTTGTTATAACTTACCTGCACCAGGTGAAACATCGGTTTGATGGAGATACCCGAATTCAGAAAAAATGCAGGAGAGAGAGTGAACTCATTCTGGTTGATGACATAATCAAAAGAGGGTTGTTTTGTGATCCGGGGAAAGGAGTAGATGTTATAATACCCCCAGGTGGTGTCGACCCGCCGTTCCAGCTGATCTTCATAATATGAATATTGATACAGTTTGCGTTTTTTGAAATTCAGGTAGCTGTAGCCGATGTTGAGGCTGATATGTTTGGTCAGGTTCAACGTGAAATCCAGATGGCCATAGTAGCTGTTCCCATACATATCCTGTTCACCAAAGATGCTGTCGGGTCCCATAACCGTTGAGGAATTGCTCTTGTTGTATGCGTTGTTGTACATAACACCCACTTCCAGGTTGATGCCACGGAGGATATTTTTACTGATCCCTATCCGGGCTTGTTCACTCACGGGTATCGTAGATGAGATGGCCCTGGCCTGGCCGGTACGGTTTGCATCGAGCAAGGAATAATAGAGGCTCGCGTTGGTGTAGTTGTCTGATGTGTTAAACTCCCTGGCTTTCCGGAATTGCCATGCGGCTTTAATCGGTTTTCCCAGCTCATACAATGCAGTACCCATCCGGGTGCGGAGGTAGAAGTAGTCGATATCCTGTTTCAGCGCTTTTTTTCCTACAATCAGCAGGCTGTCCCACTTCTGTTCGGTATAGAAGCGGTAAGTTTCACGGTCTGCCTCCGGGAATGTGATTTGCGACAAACCGATGATGGGCAGGAAAATGAATATAATGATATGTTTGAAAACCAATTTCATCAATTATTCTACCTTCAACTCTACTAATATAACACGACTCTTTTCTGTGACCCTGAATCGTTCGATCCCTTTTTTCCCTGCTTGAAATTCAACGTCGATTTTTCGCGACTCGTTGTTCCCGGTTCGCGCAGTTGTAGATGATCTTAATTTTACCACAGCATCTGTCAGATCATCTTCCAGATCAAGGTATGTCATGGAGTAATCTGCCTTCAGAAACAACCAGAAAGGAGCGATGAAATCCTGCAGGAACATCATCAAGCGGTTATTCAACAGATTCACAGGGTAGGTGTCGTTCACCTTCAAGTCTTTGTAAAAACCGGTCACCACTTTCCAGCCTCCCAAAAAGAAATAGTAGAGGATTGAGTCTCTCTTCCCTTCAAAGTGTGTGAAGTAGTGGATATCCCCGGCATATTTGTAATAGGCTTTGGATTTGGTCTGTTGACAATTGATGTAGGTGTAATTCAACGGATCTGTCATCACCTCCCATGTAAGTTCGTGCTGTCTGCCATCTGGCAATGTGACCTGGCAGTTGAATTTTTGCCCGGGGATGAAATGAAACGCTTTCTCCAGCACATCCTGTTGCTCAATGTTGGAAACGGTCTCACCTCGCTCCGGTTTTTCAAGCGACTTCAATTCAAATCCAATGGCGGCATGAAGGATATACTGCCCCAGTGGATAATCGATCGTTTTGGATCCGATGGAAGGGGTGGTCTGAACCTGGAAGTGAAGGTGAGGAACAGGTGAACGTCCTGAGTTCCCGCATTTGCCTATAAGGTCACCTTGTTTAACCGAATCACCAACGTTGACAGACACGGAGCCCTTTTTCAGGTGGCTCAGCTGGGTGTATAACTGGTATCCATGACGGATCACCACGCTATTGCCCCAGTTATCATTCAGGTTAACTGAACCGGCATCATTGTCATCGACATGATTCACCACCTCTTCAACGATTCCATCGGCTGGTGCCAGGACCGGTTTATCGAAAGCGTAATACTCTTCCAGCTGGTTGCCTTTGCCCGAAAATGTATTGCCCTGCTCGTTGGCGATCTCAAAGTCCCAGGCGTGTTTCCAGTCGGTTTGATGGGTATGCTCTCCATCGTGTGCCTGTGTGATCTTCCAGGTCCCGAAAAAAGGCAGGGAAAGCGGAAACCAGGCAGTGGTCCCGAATCGCCCTTTGTAGTTCAATTGGGAGTAAAGATTTTTCTCCGGAGAAAATTGCTGGAAGGCGACGATCTCCGGTTTACGGTAAGCGCGTTCTCTGAATTTCAGGATGTAGAGGAAGACCAGTACCACAATATTAAATGGCAGGGAGAAGATCGATAGTTGAAACAGTGAAAAGAGGGTATTTGTGCTGGTGAGAAGGATAGAGATAACGGGTGTCAGCAGGATCACCCACAGGTAAGAGTAACGCGAAGGAACAATGAAAAATCCTCCGATGGCAATAGAGGTCAGGATGAAGTTGAATCCGATGTACCCGGCACTCAGCTCATAGACATTTGCACCAATGAACATATAATAGGCGTATGCGGAGAAGAACCCTATCAGCGTAAGTGAGAAGGCAATGCGTGAATAGATCAGCAGGCCGATAGCTACCAGGATGCCGGCCAGGAGGTGATACTGGAAGAAGATAGCGCCCAGCGAACGGAAGTAGAGTTTGATCGACCAGGGCAGGTTAAGTTCATTAAACCAGTTGTAGGTTCGAACTGCTGTAATCTCCCCCATATTAAACATCTCGTTCATCATGAAGACCCCGTTTTCGCTAACTGCTAGAGCAGTAAACTGCCGGGCAGCCAGGGTGACCACCCAGATCGAGATCAGGAAAGAGATGCTCAGGAAAGGGAGCCCGTATTTCCCAACAACTCCTTCCATGGTAACGGTCAGAAATAGGGTCAGGACAGTGATAAACAGCAACAGCACATAGAATTCGATACCGGGCTGGTAGTAAACCCCGATGCCAAGTCCTACCAGGAGGCTGTTGAAGCCATAGTATCCCGATTTGATGCTGTGGGTGTTAAATCCGATCAGATAAGCAAAGAAGTTGGTCAGCAGGACAGCGATCAGGCCACTGATACCTGCGGCAACATCAAAGAAGCTGACACCGAGCAGTATCAGGGCAAAGAGCCGGTTGTTCGAAAAGAAGACCTGGCTATAACTGTTCAGTACGCAGGTACAGAAATAGGGACACAAGGCTTTCAGCTTACTGATCATCAAGCGGTGATTAAAGTTCAAATTTCTTCAGGTAATCAGGAACGTTCTCCATCGAGGAGATGGTCTCCATCTTTTCCAGTTCCCTGATTACATGAGGATGACTCTCTGCATCGATCAGCACCACCCGTGGCCTGAGGGTAATGAACTGCATCCACTGGGTCATGTTGTATGCGCCAACATTGTGAATCACCACATGCTCCCCTTTGTTCAGCAGCGGCAGGCTCACGTTTTCACGGATCACGTCTATATTCATACAGAGTGGGCCATAGAGCATGGTATCTTCGGAATAGTGGGTAAAGGATTGAGCCGGTGTGATCTTATGGTCGTACCAGAAAGAGGTAAAGAGGATGTTCACGCCAACGTCCAGGATCGTGGTTCGTTTCCCGGTGCTGGACCGTTTGTTCGAGATGACTGTGCCCAGCAGGTAACCGGCGTCGTCTACCAGCGCTCTTCCTGTCTCCAGGATCAGCAGAGGCAGCTTGTCTTTCTTGAAATTGGCGTTTAGTAATGCTGTGGCAATCGCTTCAGCAAATTCATCGATTGATGGATTCGTGTCACTTCCGGGAAGGTAAGCCCCTTTCAGGGTGTTCTTCGAAGCAAATCCGCCACCCATGTCGATGTATTTGATCTCTTGGTTGAACTTCTCTTTGAGTGATGAGGCCAGCTCGGCCAGTTTCATGGCTGCCGTCCCGTAAGCGAATGGAGCAAGCATAAACGTGCCGATATGGCTATGCAGTCCGACCAGCTCCATCTTGCCTGAATGCATGATCTTGTTGATCGCATCCCATGCCTGACCATTCTCGTAATTGAATCCAAAACGATCCCACATCGGATAGATTCCGGTGTCCATATTGACACGGATAGCCACCCGGGGGCGTTTGCCCAACTTACCGGTGAGTTCGATGATCGTATAGAGCTCTTCCAGGTGATCAATGTGGATGAGCGAGTCGTGCTCAATGGCCTTAGTCAGGTCAACTTCTGTCTTATCCGGTCCGTTGAAGATGATCTTCTTACCATTCACCCCAAGAGCCAGCGCTTTATCATACTCAAATCCCGACACCACTTCGGCCCAGGAGCCCTCCTGGTGAAAGATGCTGCAAATGGCATCCATGTAGTTGGTTTTGTACGACCAGGCAAACTGCACCTTCGGATAACGGGTCTCAAAGGCTTTCTTCGCTTTGCGGATGTTGGAGCGGATGGTCTTCTCCGAAATTACAAAGAGTGGAGATCCATACTCCATGATCAGGTCAGCCACTCCCACACCATCGATTTGTGTCATGGGAGCGTATTCTGTACGTGTGCCGAATTTGTTGGGCATGCTAGATTCCAGTTTCTTCAGAACCGGACGTTCATATCGTATTTTTGTCATAATTCTCCGTTGATTGATATCTGTTCAAATTCGTTGCGGTCGACGATCATGTCCCAGGCAAAGCGGATGAACATTTTGCCGACCTTGTAATCGGTAAAGGGCTCTACCTTTTCACCCATAGCAAGTCTCACCAGTGCTTCAGGGATGTTTTGTCCCACGCCCGCAGAAAGGTATATCCAGGCGGGCATCCGGGGGTTGATCTCAAACAGGTAGATCTTTCCTTTTTTGTCTTTCATCAGCTCCAACTCAAATCCTCCCCGCCATTTTGTCTGTTTAATGAATTTCCGGGTCATCTCCTGCATTTTCTCATCGGAAATCGAAATGCCACCCCACGCTTTTCCCTTTTCGGTGATGTATTGTTTGCGCATCGGAACCAGGGAGATGGTATTCCCTTTTCCGTCACCCAGTCCGGTTACATTGAATTCAGTACCCTGGATGAACTCCTGGATGATGATGGGAAGACCCCATTGAGCGCTGATCTTGCTGAAGGCACTCCTCACCTGGTCGTAGTTGTATGCACGGACTGCATCGTAAAATTTTCCTTTTACGATAACCGGAAATGTAAAATCATTACCCAGGTTATTGATAGCATTCAGTTCATAGATCGCTTTGCTTTTTGGAACATGCAGATGATATTTCTCCCCAAACTCATTGAGATTGACTTTTTCACGCTCTTCAAACTGCTTCAATGTTGGTGTAAACAGCCGGATGCCCAGTTTCTTCAGTTTTGGTTCCAGTTTGATAAAAGGGTAAAGCTCAGCGTCGAAATTGGGGATGATCAGATCCAGTTTCTCTATCGATTGGATATACTCCAAACGGGAGTGAAGCAATTCGGTACCTGCTGTGGGATAGGGGATCTGGTAGGTGTGATCCACCAGGTCGTGCATATAGATCCCGGGTTCCAGCGACTCGTAAGCGAGACCAATGATCCGTACATCGAATGCAGTAGCTTCACGCAGGCAGCGGATCACGGCAATGCCCGGACCCGGGCTGTCGATTGCATTCAGGCCGGTGACGCCGATATTAACCTTCGGTTTCATGATCCTTTTCTTCAAGGAGACCATTCTCTTTCATCAGCCGGATGAAATCATGATAGTCTTTTTCGAAAGTTGCCCGGTCGGTGTTGTATTTGGCAAGGATCTCTGCGGCGATCTCATCAAAGGAGCTTCCCTGCTTCATCCGGTTAATGATCTCCACGCCGATGGGATTCACCGAGTAGGACTCACCGCTGCCGGGATGAAAGAGCAAGCCAGTTTCGCTGATAGCAATATTCTTGTTGATTTTCATGATGCTTTTAATTTCATGATGCAATATTAAACGGAATTTAGTTGATAATTGTTACATGATTCATAAAAAGCTGAATAAAATTTATGCACTGACTTCCACAATATATATTTGTATCTTTGGTGTGAAAACAATAACAAGTGTTATGAGAAAATCAATAAGTTTTTTCACAATAGTAATGACGATCCTCATAGTTACCAATAGCTGCAGTAAGAAGGAAGATAAAAATCCTCCTGTTGTTAAGAAAAAATATGCCTGGGTTGCAGGTATGGAGGACAGTACTGGTTATGGGTTAATTCTCTATTCGGCCGATGCCGGTGAAACCTGGGTACGACAGGGAGAGGGCCTTGCCCCATTACAGGGAATCAATGTGGGAGACATCTGGGCAGTGGATGAAGATGTGGTCTGGGCGATTGGCTCGAATAACGCAATCCTTCGCTCACAAAACGGAGGGGCGGGATGGATCCAAATCCAGGCTCCTCCACATGATGGCAATCCAAACCTGATGGCTATCTCAATTGTGAATAATACCAATATATGGATCAGTGGTTCCGGCGGGACCGTCTATAACTCGTCAGATGGTGGAAATACATGGACCCTGTTTGATACAACCTTCTTTCATAATGGAGGAATGCAGGGAATCTGGGCGATCACCCCGGAAAAGGTTTATGTTGTCGGAGGGATTGGTGGTATGAGTAGGTCTGAAAGAGGGTTTATAGGCTATACGCTCAATGGCGGAGCAACCTGGGATTCGGTATTCCCTGCCGACGATTACAACCGGAACGAGTGGATCGGCGTGACCTCTGCCGGGAATACCATAGTTGTTTATGGAGGGAAGTCTCACTATATGGTCAGTACGAATGGTGGCACCATCTGGAAGAATGATTCGATTCATGTTTCAGGAGGAGGTGGAGGAGCCGATATCAACCACCTGATCATGCTCAATCAACAAACATGGTGGGGAGCATTAGATGAAGGGCATATTTGCCTTACCATGGATGGAGGATCAACCTGGACTTCCCAGCATACAGGTCAGGGAGGTTACTATCTGGTTGGCATTGATGCCTGGGATAGCCAGCTGGCATTGGTTGTTGGAACATCAGAACAGGTACCTAAAAATGTGCCAATTATTAAAACTTCAAACGGAGGAACACAGTGGGAAGTTAAGTATACCTGTAACACTGATTTGAACAAAGTCTCCTTCATCAAGCAATAGAACAAAATATTTCGTATTCTGGATGCTGGTTGCTCGATGCTCGGTGCTCGGTGCTCGATGCCCGATGCTCGATACTCGACCCTCATCCCTCAGACCAGCTCACTCCGATAGGAGTCCTGTCTGATAAAAATAAATAATAATATAGTGAACGCCCAGAGGGAAGAGCCTCCATAGCTCAGGAAGGGCAATGGAATGCCGATCACCGGCATCAGACCCAGAGTCATGCCGATGTTGATAGCGAAATGAAAAAAGAGGATAGAAGCGACGCAATAGCCGTAGACACGACTGAATTTTGCCCGTTGTCGTTCAGCGATCAGAATAATCCGGACAAAGAGTCCAATATACAAAACGATTAATACCAGGCTGCCTGTAAAACCCCACTCCTCACCAACAGTACAGAAGATAAAGTCGGTGCTCTGTTCCGGCACAAAATGGTATTTTGTCTGGGTGCCGTTGAGATACCCTTTTCCGAAGATCTGTCCTGATCCGATCGCAATCAGCGATTGATTGACATTGTATCCTGCGCCCTTAGGATCACTCGTCTTGCCAATCAGCACATCAATCCGGTCTCGCTGGTGGGATTTCAGTATTCGGTTAAAGGCATAATCTACCGAAAACATATATCCGGCAGATGCCAGAAAGATCACAAAAATGATCAACAGATGGCGGAATGTTTTTCTGGTAAAGAGAAAAAATACGAAAGCAAGAAAAAAGAGGATCCCGATCAGGATGAATTTGTTGATCAGCAGAGCCAGGATCCCGATAACCGGGAGCGCTATCAAACCTATCAGCACATAGCCACTCATTCCAAACCGGTAAAACACAAGCAAAAAAGCCAGGAAAATGAGGGCTGATCCCATATCCCGTTGCAGGAGGATCAGGATAGCCGGAAGGAAAGCCAGGGAACAGAGTTGGAGCCAGGTACGGCTTTTATAGATGTTGAGGTCTATTTTACTAAGTTTTTTGGCTATGATCAGGGCTGTAACCATTTTAGCAAATTCTGCAGGCTGAATGGAAACCTGACCTATATGAAGCCATGAGCGCGCTCCTGAGACTTCTCTTCCCAGAAAGACGACAACGAGCAGCAGGATGAGGATCCCTCCATAAAAGAGCCAGGTAAACTGGGAAAAGAATTTGGGATCTATCGCCAGGGTGACAATGGCCAGAACAAGGGCTGCCACAATCCAGATCAATTGTTTGCCATAGCGCTGGGAGAAGTCGAACATGCTGGTATGCTGCTCATCATAAACCGCCGAATAGACATTGAACCAGCCGAAAAAGACAAGCACCAGGTAGAGGACAATCATCACCCAGTCGATTCGATAGAATATGCCATGCTCGATTCTCATTTATCGATCAGATTACCGTTGACCAACCACTCTTCAACGTGTTTTCTCTTCACTTCACCACGCAAGTATTTCTCGATCATCAGACTGGCAATAGGAGCAGCCCAGGTCGTCCCCCATCCTGCATTTTCGACGACCACAGAGAGGGCGATCTTCGGATTCTCTTTTGGAGCAAATGCAATGAAAATAGAGTGGTTGTCACCATGTGGATTTTGTGCCGTTCCGGTCTTGGCACAAATAGCTATTGTGTCGAGACGTGCATTCATTGCAGTTCCGGCCAGTACCACCCTCTCCATTCCATCAATCACCGGATCGAAAAAGGCCGCGTTAATGCTGCTGGTGTTTTTCCGCATGAAAGATTTGTTGATACTGTTTGGTTTTCCAATTCCTCTGACGATATGTGGCGTATAATAGTATCCCCGATTGGCGATCAGTGCAGTCATGTTAGCCAGCTGAACAGGTGTAGTCAGGATCTCACCCTGTCCGATGGCCATGGAGATCACCGTCAATGATCGCCAGCGGTTTTTCCCGTAATATTTATCATAATAGGCGGTTACCGGAATGTTTCCGCTTAATTCCCCGGGAAGGTCTAATCCCAGCCTGTTTCCAAATCCGAAAGTAAGGATGTGATTCCGCCAGCCATTGTACCCTTTCTCCGTTTCATAGAAACCATATTTATCGAGGATGCCTTTAAAAACTTTACAGTAATAGGTATTGCAGGAGTACTGGATCGAAGTGACCAGGTTTACCGGGCTTTCATGTTCATGGCAGGCTACCATATGTCCTTTCCCCAGCGGAAATCCACCCGTGCAGTTATGTCGGGTATTGGGAAAAATGATCTCTTCCTGCTCCGCCACCAGGGCATTGGCAACTTTAAATGTGGAACCGGGCGGGTAGGTAGCCATCAAAGCCCGGTTGAAAAGAGGGATATTGACAGAGTCAGCGCTAAGAAGAGAGAAGTTTTTGTTACGGATTCGGCCGATCAGCAGGTTGGGATCGTACGAGGGACTGGTTATCAGGCAGAGGATTTCACCGCTGGAGGGTTCGATGGCGACAATGCTCCCTTTTTTATTTCTCATCAGCAACTCCCCATAAGCTTGCAGGTTGATATCAATCGAAGACCAGAGATCGGTTCCGGGAGCAGAGGTCGTGTCGTAACGACCTTTTTGAAAGCTACCCATATCCTGGTTGTGGACATCCACCACCCGGATCTTCATCCCTTTCTTTCCCCGAAGTAACTCTTCATACGATTTTTCAATGCCGCTGATCCCGATGTAGTCGCCCGGCTTGTAATAAGGATTTCGTTTGATGGTGCGCGGATTCGCTTCGCCGACATATCCAAGCATATGTGCGGCAATAGGGTTGGGGTACTTTCGTAAGGTACGAGGTTGAACAAAGAAGCCGGGAAACATGAACATCTTCTCCTGGAGCGCCCCGAAATTCTCACGACTGATCTGAGATTCAAAAATGGAAGGTTTATATGAAGAGTACTGAGTGGCTTTCTTTATCCGCTCCCTGAAATCTTCCAAATCAATCTCCAGCAGCCGGCAAAATTCTACCGTATCCATCTCTTTCACCTGTCGCGGGATCACCATCATGTCGTAGGCCGCTTCATTGTAAACGAGTAGCTCACCATTCCTGTCGTAGATCAGCCCCCTGGCCGGGTACTGGGTGATGTATCGCAACACATTGTTACTTGCGGAAAGGATAAACCTGTCGGCAAGGATTTGTACATAAAAGAGACGAACTAAAAATACCAGACCCGTGAAGAGAAAAAGCCCGATGAAGACATATTTCCGATTGAAGTAGAGCTTTTCCATGGTTACAATGACCTCTTCAGCACAATGTCGGGAGTGGAGAGGATGTTGCTCTGGTTGAGGGCCCGGTCGTAAATAAATAGTTCAAACTTCACCGTGTCGAAATCGGGCGCAGGATCCATGGCCAGGGTGTCTGATATAAATCCTTTGATCGCTTTGCCTGGATAACTGGGATTCAACATCGGGATACGCGCACTGTACGGGGGGGTCAGATCCACCTCCACCCAGATGCCGTTCTGCTTTTCAAAATAGCTGATCACCAGGTTGTAGTAAAAGTTTCCGGTACGCTCGAAAGGAGGAAATGTATCTGATGGCCTCAATCCGATGTCACCATCACCATCCTGGAAATTGAATGAAAGGATTCCCCTGGTAGCATATTGTCCTGTGTCGAAAACCAGTAGAAACTGGCGGGAACTGATCGCAGGAATATCAGAATACACTTCCTGTTTGATACACGAAGAGAGGATCAGCAGGGGGATCAAAGACAAGATAAGGCTCCGGAAACGACTGTGGAAGGAATGCAATTTCATTTTGTATCTTTGATGAGATGCTAAAATTACGATTTTTTCAGGAACTATTTCACGATCATACAGAAGATCAGTTCAACCGGATGGCTCTGGATGCTGTTCAATTTCAGATGGAGGAGAATGCGATTTATGCTGATTTTGTGAAGGGCCTGGGTGTGGATATATCTGCTATCAAGCACTATTCGGGAATCCCGTTTTTGCCGGTTGAGTTGTTTAAAACCCGGAAAGTGTATGCTTCGCCGAGAGAGCCTGAGATCATTTTCAGAAGCAGTGGAACTACCGGTATGAAGCGCAGCACCCATGAAGTAGCAGATGCAATCCTCTACCGCTCTTCCATCCTGGAGTCTTTCAGTCGCTTCTATGGTAGTCCGGAAGATTATCTGATTTGTGCCCTGACCCCCTCTCCGAAGGAAAAACCCGAATCCTCCCTGGCATATATGATCGACACCTTGATCCAGTCCGGCGCCAGCCCAGGAAGTGGCTTCTACCTCAACAACCAAAGTCAACTGTTCGAAATCCTACAACCATCACAATCATTGTCATTGCGAACGCAGCGAAGCAACCTGAATCAACATCCTTCAACGTTAATTATAGGCCTCACCTTTGCACTTCTCGATTTCGCCGAACAATACCCGATTCAGCTGGCTGACACAATCATCATGGAGACCGGTGGGATGAAAGGAAAAAGAAGAGAACTGATCCGGGAAGAGATCCATGAGATCCTGAAAGAGGCATTTGGTGTCGATGAAATCCATTCGGAGTACGGCATGTCGGAGATTCTTTCGCAAGCCTACTCGAAGGGCAATGGCGTGTTTCGGGCTCCCCCCTGGATGAAAATACTAATCCGTGATGTCAACGATCCGCTGACCAGGGAAAGGCATGGCCGAACCGGTGGCATCAATATCATTGATCTGGCCAATATCTACTCCTCTCCGTTCATTGCCACCCAGGACCTGGGAAAATTAAACGACGACGGATCTTTTGAAGTTCTCGGCAGGTTTGATTATTCTGATCTGCGCGGCTGTAATTTAATGATAGAGTAGAGGGTCGAGGGATGAGGGTCGAAGGACGAGGTTCAAGACTCAAGACTCAATCTTATTCCCAATTTCTCACTTTCCTAAACTGCTACACTAGTCCTTCCTCAGAATGATCGTTTTATTCAGGACGTTTGATCCGGACGAAATTTGAATGAAATAACTACCATTTTCAACTTGTTTTCCGATTGTGTTTATTCCATTCCATTCAAATCGGATTAATCCTGATGATGTAGCAGTAGATCTATCATTGAACAAAGTACGGCCATGAATGTCAAGGATTTTTAAATAAATGTTATCGGAAATTGGATTGAACCATTCAATTGTGATTTTTTCTGAAAATGGATTTGGATATACAATCAATGCTGATTTTTTGGAATTCTCAACAACGCCAGGTGGAATTTCGAGTTTCCTCAGAATTATATTTGATTTTGCATTTATATTTTCTTTTCTAAGTTCAACTAATAAGTGCAAAAGAGTGTAATCCAATACTGTTTAAACTTATTCCGCTTTCGTAAAATGAATTATTGCTTAAATCTACATAACTCCAATTTCCATTAATATTTGGAAAATAGGCCCCTCTTGAATAGTCTCCTGCTTTTCGATTACCTATACAGTGTATTTGGTTTTGTTTATCGACTGAAAAGTTGTCGAAAAAGCAGTCTACTTCAATCCACGAAGAAAGTGATATTATGTCGCTTAAAACATCGTTATCTAAATACCTGTAATATTCTGTTCCTGCAAACCAGAAGAAATAGACCCTGGTGTCTTGATCGATAACAAGTCTGTTTGATATTCCAGTAGCAATTTCCGTTTGTTGACTCCATGTCGAGCTTTGGGCAATAAATTTCACGTAACAGATTTTACTATTTGGCCAACCTCCGACATTGTAATCGTAACTCGCATATAAATTGTTGGATGTATCAGCGATGATGTGAGGCTCATCGAGCCATAAATCCGTATTTGTTGTGATTGGTATTGGATCAGTCCAGATTAATCCATCATCAGTTGATTTGGAATAATAGATTTTTTTAAAATTGTAGGTGAACTTTTGAGCCCAAACACAATGAATGCCACCATCTTTATCAATCGTGAAGCTTGGATTATGATTAGAACCGGCATGACTTATGGTGATTGGATCAGACCATGATTGTCCAAAACATGCAGTAAAGGTTAGAGTAAATGTAATAACAAACAATACTGACCTCATTTTCTCCATACCCTAATCTCTATTTCATCATTTTCTTTTTACTTGTCTTTTTCTACCTCCTACTTCTTACGTCTCACGTCTCACGTCTCACGTCTCACGTCTCACGTCTCACGATTCAATGGTTTACTAATCTCCGGTGAGTCATTCTTCGGCGAGTTCACCAGTGTGGAGACGGGGAATGCTTTCATCAGACCGGGAGGGTATGGTTTTAAGAGCCCTTTCAACACCTCTTCACTGGTATCATCCAGCCACATCTTCTCAGTTTCCGGAAGCAGGATCACAGGCATCCGGTCATGGACCGGGGCCATCAGCTCATTGGGCTCGGTGGTGATGATTGAAAAAGAGTGGATGATCTCCCCGTCTCTGCTGACCCACTTTTCCCAGATGCCGGCCATAGCAAATGGATCTCCGTTTTTGAGTACGATCCGGTAGGGTATTTTGCTCCCATTCTTCTTCCATTCATAGAAACCATCTGCCGGAACCAGGCACCGGCGCTTTTTGAAAGCATTCCTGTAAGCAGGCCTTTCGTCAATGGTTTCTGCTTTTGCATTGATCATCTTATAGCTGATTGAAGGACTCTTTGCCCAGAAAGGGATCAACCCCCATCTGAAGCAGCGCAGCTCATCCGGATGAGCGTTGCTGATCACAGCAAGTTCCTGGGATGGCGCACAGTTGTATCGGGCTTTATAGATGGCTGAACGAACAGAAATCCCGAATCGTTCTTTGATCAACTCATCTTCAATGGCAAAGGAGTATCTTCCACACATGGCTATATGTTTGGGTTATCTGTAAAGGTACGGGATAAAGTTGAAAAAAAAACATAGATTTGTCAGCAATTTCAAATTATGCCCTCTCCAATCCGAAAAAAGCGCAAACGCTCTTCCAAGCAGGATGGTTTCACCCTGCGAAGCATTGAATCGCTCTTTTCCCGACAGCTGCTGAAAATAATTGGCGTGCTGTTTCTGGGTGCTAGTTTGTGGTTTGCTGCCAGCTCATCCGATACGCTATATAAGATCGCGAAAAACTTGCTTTCGCCTACAGAAATGATATCAGGGCAAGGATCTCCCCCGACCCCGACAGATCAACAATCTCAGGTTCAGATAACACCAAAACCTGCTTCAACAATATCGGTATTGATGATCCTCTGGCTGGTTCTTACCCTGATTGGGTGGCTTGGTCTGCAATGGCTTACACGGTGGCGAAAACGGGCAGAATTTCAGATCATATCGGTGTTTCTGGTCTTTCTGGTGATACTGGTATTGATACGCAGCTACGGATGGCACGTTGAACTCTATTTCTCCTTATTGATTCTCATCTCAGCCGGACTCTATTATTTTGGCCGTCACCTGAGCCATAACGGTACACGAATCAACTTTATTTTCACCTGGGGACTATTTGCCCTCTGGTGGTTATTGAAGACGATGATCAACAGCGAAAGGGAGCAACTGGTTCCATTTTTCCTGTTTGCCTCGTTGCTGTTTCTTACATTTCATTTCATCCTTCTCTTCAGAGGATTTGTCGGTCACCGTGTCACGAGCAGATATTTTGAGGTGGGCGCTATCATCCTGAACCTCTTCATATATTTCGCGATGATAGCGGTAACCCTGCTCAAATTTTATAGCAGCATCCCTCTCTTTTTCTTTGCCCTGGGCCTATCAGTCGTTTATCTGGCATCCTTATTCCTGATGGCACAGCTTGACCGGCCTTTTCGAAACGTTCCGTTCCTGATCTGCACCCTGATCCTGTTGAGTTTATTGTTACCGCTTTTGTTCCGTAACAATCAAATCATACTGCTAACAGGCAGTCTCTCTATCCTGTTGATGATCTATTCGAAGCAAACCAAAGATCAACCCTCTATAATCATAGCGCTCGGTCTGGTAGCTGTTATGCTCCTGGTATTTTCAAAAGATATTTTCTTTGGTTACTTCCCGGCTGCTTTCCTCGGCGGACTCATGGACAACTCTCCTCTCTTTTACAAAGGCCTGGTCGCAAGCCTGTTTATAGCGCTGGTGGCGTACACAGACAGGAGGATGCTGAAAAAACTGGACATAAAATATTCCCGCAAATGGTTCAGCCGGAGAAGGTATATGAAGCTGTTGAAAGGCATCTTCCTGGCCGCTCTCTATGCTGGCCTGTTCTGGATCTGGCAGTATTTCTGGTATGCCCGGATTCATGAAGAGGGAATCCAATTCCTGAGCTGGTTTACATTCCATTGCATCTTTTTCATCATAGCTATCCCCTGGCTAGCATCGCTACGATCTTCATTTTTATCTGTCGCCATCCTCTTTTCCACGATCCTCACCCTGATCTACCCCACCCTGTTAAGCCTCCAGAATATCACATTGCTGGATCACTACATTCGGGAAGTTCCATCAGGCTTATTGACATTCACGGCACACTATATTCCGGCAGGATTTTTCCTGATTTTTCTCGCTGTCGTACTGCAATACGCCGGCAAAGCATTTAAGGAAAATACCCTGGCAAAACGAATCTTCCTGATCTATGCCGTATTGATGTTATTGTTTGTATTGATCTCGGAGATGATCCTGTTTGGAGTCTCCATAGCAGCGGAAAGGCCTCATGATGCCATTGAAATTCAGAAACAGTTAGTTGGATTCCCGGCTACCCTGATCATGGCTGCTGTTGGATGGATCCTGCTGGCCTGGGGATTTATCACCCGTAAGCGGTTTATCCGAACCCTGGCCTTGATCCTGCTCGTGATAGCCGCTTTTAAACTGATCTACTTCGATCTGAAAAGAATCGATCTGCTGACACGGGTCATCCTGTTGTTTGTAACAGGTGCCGTATTTATGACTGCCTCACTGGTCTATAATCGTGTGCAGAGATCTTTCAAGAAGAAAAGATCACATAAAAGTCCTTCCCGGAAACCTAAATTCCACAAGGATATTGCTACCACAGAAGAACAATCAAATGAAACATCTGAAGATCACTATTAAAGGGCGGGTACAAGGGATAGGATTCCGGTTTTATACCATGGAAGCCGCATATAAATACGGCGTCAACGGGATCGTAATGAATAAGGATGATGATTCGGTTTACATTGAAGCAGAAGGAGAGTCCGAAGCTGTGGATGATTTTCTGTCATGGTGTCAAACCGGTCCGCTGGGAGCGACAATAGAAGATGTTTCGTATGTTGAAGACGAACCAATCGGATTTACCTCGTTCGAGATAAAGAACCGGAGAAAATAGCTGAATAATGATTCCTGAACGATTCGGTTAATTATTGGACACCCTCAACCACCACAACGATCTCCCCTTTAACATCTTTTTCCCTGAAATGATCTGAGAGCTCCTGAAGTGCTCCCCGAACAGTCTCTTCATGGATTTTGGTTAATTCCCTTGAGACAGATGCCTTTCTGGTTGGTCCGAAATGTTCGATAAGTTGAGTAAGAAATTTACTCAATCTATAGGGAGATTCATAAAAAATCAGGGTATAAGGCAGGGTTGCCAGCTCATTCAGCTTACGCTGTCTTCCTTTTTTATGAGGAAGGAATCCTACGAAGAGAAAACTGTCACAGGGGATTCCGGAATTCACCAATGCAGGGATCAGTGCAGTAGCTCCAGGCAACGTCTCTACCTCTAATCCTTCACGCAGACAGGCACGAACAAGGAGAAATCCGGCATCGGAGATGCCAGGGGATCCTGCTTCGCTGACCAGTGCAGCAACCTTTCCGGATTTCAGTTGATCAACGATTGATGAAACTGCCTGGTGTTCGTTGAATTGATGATGAGAAACCATTTTTTTACTGATCCCATAATGTTTCAGAAGGATTCCGGTTCTACGCGTATCTTCCGAAAGGATAAAATCTACTTCAGTCAGGATACGGATTGCACGTTGCGTGATATCTTCCAGATTTCCGATTGGTGTCGGAACCAGGTATAGTGATGGTACCCGTCTCATGAATCTGTGACCAGTTTAAATCCCACACCATGCACGTTGATGAGCCCGACGGAAGGATCCTCTTTCAGATATTTCCTGAGCTTCACGATGTAGACATCCATGCTCCGGGCATTGAAGTAGCTGTCGTTATTCCAGATCTTTGTTAGCGCTTCACTACGAGTCAGTACATCATTGATGCGAATGCACAGAAGCTGGAGCAAGCCGGTCTCCTTGGAGGTCAGTTTCTGTTCGTTACCTTTGATTGTAAGGATTTGCCGGTGCACATCGAATGTGTAGGCTCCGATTTGGAATAGCGCTTCATCTTGTGCCGACTTCGGGTGATCATCCATTCGTCTCAGGATTGCCTGCATACGCATCAATAACTCTTCCATACTGAATGGTTTGGTCAGGTAATCGTCTCCCCCCAGCTCAAAGCCTTTCAGTTTGTCCTCCTGCATCGACTTGGCGGTAAGAAACAGAATTGGAATCTTCTTATCCAGGGCCCGGATCTCTTTGGCCACAGCGAATCCATCTTTCACGGGCATCATGATATCGAGGATACAGAAATCGAATTCATTGGTCGAGAATGTCTCTGTCGCTTCCTGTCCGTTCATACACAGGGTTGTGTTATATCCTTTGGCATCAAGGTAATTTTTCAGAAGATTCCCGAGATTCCGGTCATCTTCTGCCAGCAGGATGTTGATCTGGTTCTTTTCCATGGCTGTTATTCTGGTATTTTGAAGGGTAAATAGATGGTAAATATGGTTCGTTTATTCATTTCACTCTCGATGTTGATCTTTCCTTTATGCTCCTCCACAATGGCTTTTACATAGCTAAGGCCCAATCCGAAACCCCGAACATCATGGATGTTACCTGTAGGGATCCGGTAAAGCTTATCAAAGATTTTTTTCTGCTCAGTTTTACTGATACCAGAGCCATTGTCTTCTACCTTTAACGTAATTCCATGTCCACTATTTTCTGTCCGGATCCGGATAACAGGTTTTCTGGGGGTATATTTGTTGGCATTATCGAGGAGGTTAAAAACGAGGTTGGTCAAATGAACACGATCACCTTCCAGCTGAGCCGGTTTAGCCCGCAGGTTAGCATAGATCACACCATCTTTTATCTCAACCTGGATCCGGATGCTTTTAATTACATCCCTGATGATCGTATGCAGGTTAACCAGCTCTTTATGCATTTTCAACTCTCCTTTCTCCAGCACAGAAGCATGTAAGATCCGCTCCGACAGCATCGATAACCGTCTATTCTCCTCACTGATCATTTCGATATAGCTGTCGTAGACAGATTCGGATTTCGGGATCTCTTTATCACTCAGCGCTTCACAGGCAAGAGAGATCGTTGAGATAGGTGTCTTGAATTCATGGGTCATGTTATTGATAAAGTCAGTTTTCATATCCGACAACTTTCTCTGCCGGACCAGGATCGTAATCGTATAGGAGAATGTATAGACGATCACAACGATCAACACAATGGATATCAGGAGCATTCCCCAGAGTTCGGTTAACAAAAATTGCCGTTCACGAGGAAAGTAGATCAGCAGGTATTCAGGAGTCGTGAACATATCAAAAGAGAAGAGCGGGTAGGCATAGCCTTTCTGGATCAGTTGCATACGTTGTTCACTCGACTTCTCCATGATAAACTGATCCCGTTCAGGTTTATAAATACCGAATTGGTATCGTGTATCCACCCCCCGGATATTTAACTCCAGTGAGATCAACGAATCCATCTCATGTTCGGTGATAAAGAGGGAATAATCGAGATGGCGGTTAAAGCTTAGCATACCACCAAAAGGACTGATCTCCGCAGCCCTTCTCTTTTCGAGCCGTTCGAGCTTGTATACGACCCTGGCCATCGCTTCATTGACACTCCGCCTGAAACTGGCCTCTTTCACCGATGAGGCACTCTGGATCCAGTAGAGCTGAATTCCCAGCAGGCCAATCAGAGCTGCAGTCATAATAATGATGATTCCGATTAGGGCTTTGCGATTCATTTATACAAATGTAGAGGAAATTCTCAAACATTCATTTTAACATTTTTTAACGTATCTTAATATTCATTAACAGATGGAAGAGAAAATCTTACCTAATTTTGTTTGCTGATTAACGTACTTTTTCATCTGAGTTTGTTTATTGATTTTTCAGGGGCGCATTGAATTGCGCCCCTGTTTGTTTCATATACCCTGCATTGCCGGGAATCTGTTATCTTTACCTCAAAATTTCAGTTTATGCAGGTATCTATCGACATCAGCAATGCAATTTCCTTTCTTCCGGAAGGCTCAATGGAGTCTATCCAACCGGAGATAGCATCTGCTCACGACAAATTAATGAGTGGCACAGGAGTTGGGAATGAGTTCCTTGGATGGATTCGTTTGCCTTCTAAGAAAGATCCCGAGCTGTTTGAAAAGATCAACAGGAGTGCTACACGGATCAGGCGATTGGCAGAGGTATTCGTTGTCATTGGAATTGGAGGATCATACCTGGGATCCCGTGCAGTGATAGAAGCCCTGAGCCCATCTTTTCACTCTCTGCTCAGCGACAGGAAAAATCCGGTGATTATCTATGCCGGCGAGAATCTGAGTGAAGATTATCACGCTGACCTGATGGATCTTCTAGACCGATACTCCTATGCGGTAGCGATCATCTCAAAATCGGGAACAACAACAGAGCCTGCTGTCGCATTCAGGTTGATCAGGAACCACCTGGAACAGAAGTATGGCAGAAAGGGAGCCCGGGAGCGGATCATCGCCATCACAGACGCATCCAAAGGAGCATTGAAGAAGATTTCCGGTATTGAGGGCTATGAAACCTATGTGATCCCTGACGACATAGGTGGTCGTTATTCCGTATTGACACCAGTGGGACTACTACCGATTGCTGTGGCAGGGTTGGATATTACACGTCTGCTGGAAGGAGCTATCGAAATGGAGCAGGTGACCCGAAGAAAATCAGATGTTGATTTGAATCCTGCAGCTCTCTACGCTGCTATACGCAACATACTTTACCGATCAGGCAAAACAACTGAGATCATGGTCACTTACCAGCCTCACCTGGTCATCCTGACAGAATGGTGGAAACAACTTTTCGGAGAGAGTGAAGGGAAAGAAGGAAAAGGAATTTTCCCTGCAGGGGTTACCTTCACTACCGACCTTCACTCTATGGGACAATTTATTCAGGAGGGAACCCGAAACCTGTTTGAAACTGTTCTGTCGGTGGAGCGATCAGGCAGAGAGTTGAGGATCCCAACAGACACTGGCGACAATGACGGATTGAACTTTCTGGCTGGAAAAACACTCTCGGAAGTTAATTGCCAGGCGGAATTAGGAACCCTTATGGCACATGTGGACGGAGGCGTGCCGAACATCCGGATCTCGATCCCTTCTCTGGATGAATACAACCTGGGTGAGCTCATCTATTTTTATGAATTTGCTTGTGCACTAAGCGGATATACCCTGGGTGTCAACCCTTTTGACCAGCCCGGAGTCGAAGCATATAAACGGAATATGTTTGCACTTCTGGGTAAACCCGGATTCTAGCATCCAGCATCCAGTCATCCAGTCATCCAGTCATCCAGTCATCCAGTTATCCAGCACCACTTTCTCAATGACCTCCGGGTAGTGCTCATGTTCCAGTTCGAGGATCCTGGCTGCCAGGGTTTCAGGTGTATCCCCTGATTCCACCGGACATTTCGCCTGGAAAATAATCTCCCCATCGTCATATTTTTCATTCACATAGTGAATCGATATCCCAGACTCTTTCTCTCCCGCAGCAATGACAGCCTCATGAACCCGCCTGCCATACATCCCTTTTCCTCCGTAGTTGGGTAGCAAGGCAGGATGGATATTTACGATCCGGTTGGGATAGGCTTTCAGAATATAGGCAGGGATGAGCCATAAAAACCCGGCCAGTACGATATAATCGATTCCCTGAACTGAAAGGATATCCATGATATGATTTGATTGGTAAAGCTCCGGACGCGAAAATGTAAGCGTAGGAATATGGAACTGACGGGCACGGCTAAGTATGTAAGCATCAGGGTTGTTACTCAGGACAAGTCGGACAGAAATTGTCGGATGATCCTGGAATTTTTCCATGATCTTCTGCGCATTGGTCCCTGATCCGGATGCAAAAATGGAGATTCGATGCATAGGGTTGGTTGTTTATTACATCACAAATGTACAAAAGGTTCGGGATGTTCGATTTTTTATCATAACTATCATTAACTTAAGGTGTTGGAATCCAAATCAATGATCCTTTCAAATGTTAAAAATCGTTAAAATTCTTTGGGTGGTAATGATATTATTCATTTCTTTGCACTCCGTTTAACCAACAAAAAGAGAAATATGTCTGACATTGCAGCAAAAGTTAATGCTATCATTGTTGATAAGCTTGGCGTTGATGAAAGTGAAGTGACTGCTGAAGCTAGCTTCACAAATGATTTAGGTGCTGACTCTCTGGATACCGTTGAACTCATCATGGAGTTTGAGAAAGAATTTGACATCGCCATTCCCGATGATCAAGCTGAAAAAATCAGCACGGTAGGCGAGGCCATTGCATATATTGAAAACAACACGAAATAAGAAAACTTTTCACGTGAATCTAAGACGGGTTGTAGTTACTGGCCTTGGTTCTGTTACACCAATAGGTAATGATACAGATACATACTGGCAGAGCCTTATTAATGGTGAAAGCGGTGCAGCTGATATTACCAAGTTTGATGCATCCAAATTTAAAACACGATTTGCATGTGAAGTAAAGAACTTTAATCCGGGGGATTTCTTTGACCGGAAAGAGGTTCGCAAGTATGATCTCTATACCCATTACGGACTTGTTGCAAGCGATGAGGCAATCAAAGATGCCGACATTTCTGATGAGTCCATTGACAAGACAAGAGTCGGTGTAATCTGGGCTTCCGGTATCGGAGGATTGGACACCCTTATCTTTGAGGTCTCCGGCTACCTGAAAGGGGATGGAGTTCCAAGATACAATCCATTTTTTATCCCGAAAATGATTGCGGATATTACAGCCGGACACATCTCTATCCGGTATGGATTCATGGGGCCCAATTTCGCTACCGTATCAGCATGTGCCTCTTCTGCCAATGCATTGGCCGATTCATACAACTATATCCGTTTAGGTAAAGCTGATGTCTTTGTAACCGGTGGCTCGGAAGCTGCGATCAACCCGGCTGGTGTCGGTGGATTCAACGCAATGCATGCCATCTCTACCCGAAATGATGATCCGAAGACTGCATCAAGGCCTTTCGATAAGGACCGTGATGGCTTTGTGATCGGGGAAGGAGGTGGAGCCCTTGTATTCGAAGAGTTAGAACATGCAAAAAAACGGGGAGCCAGGATATATGCTGAGATCGTTGGAGCCGGCCTCTCAGGAGATGCCTATCATATGACTTCTCCACACCCGGATGGCCTGGGGGCTATTCTATCAATGAGATCGGCTATTGAAGATGCTGAGTTGGAACTAACAGATATTGATCACATCAACACACACGGAACCTCTACTCCTGCAGGAGATATATCGGAACCGAAAGCAATTGTCTCGCTTTTTGGCGACCACGCCTATACTATCAACATCAACTCCACGAAATCGATGACAGGCCATCTTTTGGGTGCCGCAGGAGCGATTGAAGCGATTGCCAGCCTGCTGGCTATTAATCATAATCTCGTCCCCCCCACCATCAACCATTTTACGGACGATATGGAGATCGATAGCAAGTTGAACTTTACTTTCAATGTAGCTCAGGAACGTGAGATCAACACCGCCCTGAGCAATACATTTGGGTTTGGAGGACACAATGCTTCTCTTATTTTCAGGAAGTTCAACGAGTAACAGACCTCACCCCCGGATTGCGCAACATAATCAAATCCAAAACTGACAGAACATTATCCAATTATATGAAGAATATTTTTGGGTTCCGTCCTGGAAATATCTCCTTGTTTAAACTGGCATTTTTGCACAAATCGGGTGGCTATGAAACGGATGGTGGAATTACATTCAACAACGAAAGGCTGGAATTCCTGGGAGATGCTATCCTGGATGCAGTCATTGCCGATTTTCTCTTTAAAAAGTTCCCTACTCGTGATGAAGGCTTCCTTACCGAAATGAGATCCAAGATTGTGAGCCGGGTTCAACTCAATAAATTATCACAGAAGTTGGGCATCGACGAGTTGATCAAACTGGATTCAAACTCTAACGGCCAATACCGTTCCTACGGTGGAGATGCATTTGAAGCATTGATCGGCGCGATATTCCTTGACAAAGGCTATCTCTTTACCCGGAAGATCCTGCTCAACCGGATCATTGATCACTATTTTGACCTGGGAGTGCTGGAGAATCAGGAATTGAACTATAAAAGTAAGATTATTGAGTGGGCACAGAAAGAACGCAACCAGCTCCAATTCAAGGTGATAGATGAAGTGGGAAGTGGGTATAGAAAGCAATACATCGTAGCGGTTGTCGTAAATGGTAAAATCGTTGCACAAAGTCAGCATTACTCTATCAAGGGCGCTGAGCAGCTTTCTGCGGAGAAAGCCTGGACGCAAATCTCACAGTCAGACTTTGACTAATTCCTGATAAGTTGTTATCTTTGTAGATAGAGGGGGCAATACATAAGGAAATGGCCAAACGGATATTTCTGGATATTCATAATGAATCGAGTTCCTATACACTCGTTGGCCTCTCCACGCAATTGAAGGATTATCATCTATCGTTTATGCTGAATAAGATCCCTGGTTTACACTTTGCCCGCTTTGAAGACCTGCCTGTTCCCTTTCCTGACATGGAAACTCCTGCCATTTACTCTCTCTTTACCAGTTCAGACGAAGAAGCATTCAAAACCTACTACCTTATTTCGAACCGGAATCAGGAGCATTTTCTGGTCCCCTCACTGAAACAAACGGATTACCTGATGATCATCGAAGGGCCGTTTAAGAAGAAACAGAAAGATGAATTGTTAAAGGCGCTCAGGGCCATCCCCAATCTGCTACTGGCCGTTGAAGTGAACCCAACGACTATTAAGCAGTTTGAAAGCCTGATCACAGATCTGGAAATACACATAATGAGTGTCAACAAACATTCAGTCAGGGAACTTAGTTGAAATCTGGAGCTTGAGGTTTGTAATGTGATCGGACGATTAACACGTTCCCTGAAACTGCTTCAGAAACCGTAAGTCGTTTTCAAAAAACAGCCGCAGATCGTTAATCTGGTATTTTAACATCGCGATCCGCTCAATGCCCATACCGAATGCAAATCCTGTATATTTTTCCGAATCGATCTTGCAGTTGATGAGCACCTGAGGATCAACCATCCCGCAGCCCAGGATCTCAACCCATCCGGTATATTTGCAGATATTACACCCGTTGCCTTCACAGATATTGCAGGAGATATCCATCTCCCCGGAAGGTTCGGTAAACGGGAAGAAGGAGGGGCGTAAACGGATTTTGGTCTCCTCGCCGAACATCTCCCTGGCAAAAAAGAAAAGAGATTGTTTAAGATCCCCAAACGTAACATTTTTATCTACATAAAGGCCTTCCACCTGGTGAAAGATACAATGTGCCCTGGCAGAGATCGCTTCATTACGGAACACTCTGCCTGGAAAGACCTTCCGGATTGGAGGGGTTGTGGTCTCCATCACCCTCACCTGGACCGATGAAGTATGGGTTCGCAGGACCATATCAGGATCTTTCTCAATGAAATAAGTGTCCTGCATATCTTTCGCAGGGTGTTCTGCAGGAAAATTCAGTGCAGAAAAATTGTACCAGTCGGATTCAATCTCCGGACCTTCAGCAACGGTATAACCGATCCGGGAGAAAATTTCGAGGATCTGATTTCTGACAATTGAAAGAGGATGCCTGGAACCAATCTGAATCTGATCGACAGGTCGTGTCAGGTCCAGGTCCGGACTTTCAGCCTCATCTTTGTCTTCAAACGAGGCATCCAATTCATCCAGTTTCCGGTTTACTTTTGATTTCAGTTCATTAACCTGCTGGCCGAAAACCTTTTTCTGTTCCTTTGGAATGGTGCGGAACTCTTCAAAAAGGAGCGAAACAAGCCCCTTTTTGCTCAGGTACTTCAGGCGAAGTTGTCCAACCTCTTCACGCGTGGAAGCAGTAAGAAGTTGAACCTCTTCCAGTAGCCGGTCAATCTTTTCCTGCATTTAATCAATCAGCTTGATCGTCATTTTAACATCCTTAACAGGACGGTTCCCTTTATCTCTCTGGACATTAGCAATCTTATCAATTATATCAAGCCCCTCTGTAATCTCCCCATACACCGTGTAGTTCATATCCAGGAAAGGAGTTCCACCAACCTCTTCGTAAACCTTCGCTTGCTCGGGAGTCCACTCGAGGCCTGTCTGGAGGGTCATGTTCTTCAACATGCTTTCGCTGTATGGCTTTCCCTCAACAATATAAAATTGGGAACCGGAAGAGGCTTTCTTTGGATTTATGTTGTCGCCTGTACGTGCGGCAGAAAGAGCTCCTTTCTTATGGATCAGGTTTTTATTAAACTCTGCAGGAACAGTGTAACCTGGGCCACCTGAACCCAGTGGCACACCAGGCTTTGCATCCTTTGAATCAGGATCACCACCCTGAATCATAAAGTCGGGGATCACACGGTGAAAAAGGAGATCGTTGTAAAATCCTTCTTTTACCAGTTTGACAAAGTTATCCCGATGCTGAGGTGTTTCGTTGTAAAGAATCCCTTTCATATCACCATAGTCGGTATGAACGACAAACTTGATTACCTGTTCTTTTGATTCTTTCTGTGACATAGCTGTAATGTTTAACATCAATAATCCGAGGATTAAAACGATCATTCCTTTTTTCATAAGCGTATAATTTAGTTTGATGATTAATCAGATGATATAACTTAAAAACCAGGGCAATATTACAGAAAAATTTGTCAGGATCAGGAAAATCCTACTGGTTTTTCTCTATCTCCGGAAATCATTTCCCGCAAAGCAAGAAACTCGTATCTTTACACTCGATTACAAAATTAATAAAACAAAGGAAAATTCTATTGGAATGAACAGTGATATCATCCATAATCAACTTCAGGAACTTTTCGATACTATTCAGGAGCAATACGAAGTGATCAGCAAAACTAAGGGACGGATTCCTCAGATCGAATTTGATATTCTGCAGGAGAACCTCCGTAAAATCTACGAGCAGGTACATTTGCTCCAGCGAATGAATGATCCATCAGTTGAACCCCCACAAGGTGTACCTCCGTCACCGGCAAAGCCAGGGCCTGCCCCGAAGTCGCGGATGAAGCCCGGCCCTCCTGAACCAGAGATCCCCAGGCCGGAGATCAAATCGGCAGAGCGCCCGAAAGCAGCTATCCGCAAAGAGGAGGCAGAGGAGGAGAAAACATCAAAAGAGGCTGAAATGGACCTCTTTGGAGGTGAAGAACCTACGTTTAATATCAAACTTCAGGAAGCCCGGGAGAAAAGCCTCCCGCAAAAGCCTGAACAGGTAGAACATCTGAAAAGCCTGATCAGCATCAACGACAAGTTTATTTTCATCAACGAACTTTTCGACGGAAACCTGAAAGAATATAACGAAGCAATTGAGGTGCTCAACGACTTCAAGGATAAGAACGAAGCCATGGATGCCCTCGATCACTTCCGCAAAAAAAACTTGTGGGAACTGGGATCAGGTACATTCATGAAGCTGAAAGAGATTTTGGAGAAGAAGTTCCCCGGTTAACCCCTAAATCCCATATAGGGGGCTAATGAATATTTAAACCCTTAGAATTTAGGATTTTAAAACAAGATTTCGAAGGACTCCTTCAACCTCAGAAACGGAGATTGCTTTCATCAACTCTATCCGAATGGGCTTCATATTTGGGAGTCCCCTGAAATAGCCACTGTAAAACTTCCGGAACTCCAGGATTGCTCTCCGCTCCTTTTTGTATTCCAACGATTTACGGAGATGCTCCTGTAATACTTCCAGACGCTCCCGGATAGAGGGTTGTGGTGGGATCATACCGGTTTCAAGGTATGACCGGATCTCCCGGAAGATCCATGGATTCCCGATTGCTGCCCGACCTACCATGAGGCCGTCGACCGCCGTTTGCTCTAACCTTTCTTTTGCCACAAGGGCGTTGGTGATATCACCATTGCCAAACACAGGAATCCGCATCCGCGGATTAAGTTTCACCTGACGAATCAGACTCCAGTCGGCCCGTCCTCCATAAAGTTGAACAGCAGTACGTCCGTGAATGGTAATAGCAGCAATGCCCAGATCCTGAAGTTGCTCCGAGAGCTCTACAATGGGTTGGTTACCGGAATCCCAACCCAGTCGGGTTTTGACAGTTACCGGAAGCCGGGTTGACTTCACGACAGCATCCGTCATCTTCAACATCCTGGGGATATCTTTCAGCATCGCCGCGCCAGCTCCTTTTTTTACCACCTTGCGGACAGGGCAGCCAAAATTGAGATCGATGAAATCCGGATTAGCTTCTTCAGCCATTTCAGCAGCTTTCTGCATCGAATCAACATCGTGCCCGAAGATCTGCACGGCGATCGGACGTTCATCCTCGCCAAAGGTAAGCTTGGCCTTACTCTTCACCGCGTCCCGGATCAATCCCTCCGACGAGACAAACTCCGTAACCACCAGGTCAGCACCGAACCGCTTACAGATAGAACGAAACGGGGAATCGGTGATGTCCTCCATAGGAGCCAGTATCAATGGACAGGCAGGAAGTTCTCTATTTCCAATTTTAATCAAAATGATCTATATTCGCAACAAAAATAGTGAAATCGGATACGAATATGAAAACCCCGCTACTCCACAGCCTTAATCCGTTTTCAAGAATTATCTTTTCAATACTGCTGATCATCATCTGCTTTTTTAGCATTTTCATGATCGGCTTGCTGGTTGCTTTGCCCCTCTTCGATCTCTCCCTGACAGAGACCATGACAATGTTGTCGGACTTCACAAGTCCGAAAGCAATCTCCTTGCTGAAATACTTCCAGGTTGTTCAGGAGTTCGGGCTTTTTATCATACCGCCATTGCTGGCGGCTCTCTTCTTTGCCGTCAAGCCGCTCCACTTCCTGAAGCTGAACAACCCATCACGGTGGCAATGCTGGATCCTGACCATTATCATCATGGCATCCACCTTGCCTCTAATCAACCTTTTGATTGATTTGAATGAAGCGTTGCAACTGCCTGAGTGGATGAGTGGGATTGAAGCTTGGATGCAGGAGACAGAGACCAAAGCGATGGACCTGACGGAAGCTTTTCTGACCATCGATTCATGGGGGGAATTTATATTCAACATTGTGATGATAGCCTTGCTTCCGGCAATCGGTGAGGAATTGCTCTTCAGGGGACTCCTTCAGCGGCTCTTCAACGACTGGTTCAAGAACATTCATTTGGCTATTATCCTGGCTGGATTTCTTTTTGGAGCGATGCACCTGCAGTTCTTTGGCATCCTGCCCCGGATGGTACTGGGTGTCTTGTTTGGTTATCTCTTCTACTGGTCAGGTTCACTATGGATCCCGATATTCGCCCATTTTCTGAACAATGGCGTGGCTGTTACGATATCCTTCATGGAGAGACAAGGATGGATAGGTACACGGTTTCAGGACTTTGGCTTTTCAACCAGTCTCTTTCTGATCTTCGCCAGTATTATTATCTCTGCCCTTGCTTTGTATGTTTTCTGGTATATTACCTCCCAGTTGCCTTTCCGCGAGAAAGTAAAGAAAGGGTGGACATAAGGAATATCTGTTAAAAAGCTTTATTGTATGCTTTGCGGAAGTAGTATCCGTAAATCGAGTAGGTGATGGCCAGGAAAATGACTTCAGGTTTCCGTCGAAAAGACCAGAATATCAGTCGCCAGAAATCCTTTCGGGAGGAGTCAAAACAGCCAAGCAGAAAAAGAGGTTTTATCAATAAGCCCAACCGGAAAAATGAGATTGTGACTGGATCTTGCTTATTGGATTTAAAGAGATGAAAGAACTTGTGCATCCGGGCATAAAATGTCTTCCCGTCATACACGCCTCGTATGATGTGATCGAAACCAGTCAGTAGTTGCTGTTTGTTCATGTTTCGGTTTTCCAGCCCCGCTGTATCAGTTAACTGAAAATTCATTTCATCACATTTTTTTACAATGATACTACGGGGAGCAAACCACTGCAATAATTAGGGATGAAAAGATGTTTTTTGTGACGAATGAAGCTTAAAATGGGGTGAATGACAGTTGGCCTGGGGTGAGTGACACTCACACCGACATGAAATTGAGGGTCTCTTTGACCCGGAGAAGGTAATGCCGGGATACAGGAATGGGTTCCGGGAAGTCGGCCAGGATAAGTTGTGAGGTATTTGTGCCGCCGGAAAGTTTTTTTACACAATTTGTATTGATGATATACATCCGGTGACAACGGATTATTTCGGGGTGTTTTTTCAACATCCGTTCGGTTTTGGAGAGGGTAGCACGGATCAGTTGCCGCTGAATCCCATCATCTGTTTTCCAGAAGACTTCGATGTAGTTGTTGGCCGATTTGATCAGAATAATTTGGTGGAGGGGAAGGTGAAGTGTTTCGGATTTCGTTCCTGAAGTAAATTCAATTTCAACCGGTTTTTCCTTTAACTCTTCAACATTCGTCCCTGGCTTTCCCGACTCTTTCCTTTGGGTTAACAGGGTGTGTTTTCGGTTTCTCCTGTATTCATTGATGATGATATAAATAACAACCGGAGCAAGAGCGATAAGAACAATCTTTACAACCAGGAAAAATGTAACAGGAACCTGCACAACAAACCGGGTGTAGAATCCGAACGCCACACAGAGGAAACCCCAGGCGATGGCATTCAGCAGGATATCCCAGGATAATTTCCAGGAAGAGCCACTGAACCATGATGGAAACATTGAAGGAATCACAATTTTTAGAAGTGTGAGAATGATCAGGATGATCCCTGCATACCCGGCATAGAACAGAAGTTTATTATCGAAGTTTGACTGAATGGCACCGATAGGCTGAAAAAAGAGAAGGAAGAGAAATATCCCCAGGGTGATGCCGGTTACCACCTTCAGGTTGTAACGAAGATCATCATGATATGGATATGGCCTATTCAGAAATTGCAGCATTTAATTCAGGTTCTATTCCTACCAGGTTAAGTTTTGGCAAAGATAAACTATTATCAAATATCTTTGTGCTTCATTATCACCTGAATCGAATGGTTTTAAAACGGATATACCTGGGTTTTGAGTTTACACTTCTTTTTTTCGGAATACCCCTTGGTATCCTCTATGGCACTCCCATCATTCACCCCACAGTATTGATCCTGCCTGTATTGCTTGTAATTTTTCTTTTATTATGGTATACCACATCGTTTCGTTTCCGGGAGCTGATCTCTTTCCGTGTTAGCAGGAAGAGCCTGATCAAAAACGGATTGATTGTATTGGCTATCTCTATAATACTGTTGTTCAGCGTGATCATTTTCGATCCGCAAAACCTGTTCAATCTTCCGAAGGGCAACCTGAGGATCTGGATTTTTCTCTGCATCTTCTATCCGCTCTTCTCTGCATATGGACAGGAGATTATTTACCGAACCTTTCTTTTTCACCGGTACAGGAATCTGTTCAAAAAGGAGATGGTGTTGATCATCGCCAGCGGGATCACTTTCAGCTTCGCACACGTCATCTATTTCAGTTGGATCTCGATCATCCTCACCCTGCTTGCAGGCCTCTATTTTGCCTATGAGTATACCAAAACAAGAAGTGTTCTGTTTACCTCCGTATTGCACGGGGCTCTAGGGGATGTTGTCTTCACCGTAGGGTTAGGTCACTATTTCTGGGTCGATATGTCCGACTACCTATTCTAGAACGTAATCGTAAAGGTAGCCGTAGCTTCTTTCCCGTTACATGCACATACACCCTTAAAGGTTACGGTAAAGGTTCCGGATGAATAAGATGTCAATCCCACTGAGGGCCCTGGAGGGGCGCTGTATCCATAGCTTGTCGAGGTGGTAGTGACCGTGCTGGTCCACGTTATTCCTCCGGGGCATTTGCAATCATGCATCTCTGCATCCAGACGGAACCAGGTTCCTGCCTTCATATTCGACAACGTATTGTTAGCGGCATAACCGGAAGTTTGTGGAGAGTTATTCCCGCAAGATGGACCATATGCCCAGGTTACCCGAATCTTCACTCTCGGATTGTCACAAAGGCAAACGGGAGCCGGTATTGGTTGGAGCGGTGGAACAAAAATAGGTACCACGATTGGTGGAAGCGGGATATGTACCAGGATCTGGGCCATCACAGCAGGCGAAATATTTCCCGCCATCTGGGCTTTCATCAGGAAGGAGATCAGCGAGAATGGTTCCGTATCGAACCGATAGATATCATAAACGGCCTCTATAAGTTGTTCATTCATGACTAACTCATAGATGTAACCAATACGTAATGATAAAGGAATCACCTCTCCGTTTGTATCCGGCAGGCCATTTGGCAGAGTGTCCATGTAAGCCATCACTTCATGAGCCTGGCATAGAGAATCGATTTTGATGAGCGCTGCCGCTAATTCCCCAACGGTCGAAAAGCGGTATTCCATCAGGAAGTCATCATCTGGATCCTTCGTCGAACAACTTCCCAACAGGATGATGATCAGGAGGATTGGAATAAAAGAAAAAAGTTTTTTCATGGTAATTTTGTTTAAGGTTTTACCTGTTTGATTAACTAATATTCATTAAAACAGATGCAATATAGGAATATTATAGACTGAAAGCAGGGAAAGTTGAGCATTCATGTTCAATCCCTACTCTAAGGCCACACAATAAGTTTTCCCTACGACCTTTCAGCCATATGATTGAAAGGATTTGAACAAAAGGTATTGATGTGATCAAAAAGACTGTATTACATCATCTTCCCAAGGATCTCTTTAACTAGTTTGACGGCTAAATATCCTGTCATCTGTTGTAAATCACGGTGGGGATTATATTCCACAATATCGGCCCCAACAATCTCAGCGTCAATATCCTGAAGCAGGCTTATCACCTCTCTCGATGACAGTCCACCCGGCTCCTGATGAGAGACTCCCGGAGCGAATGCCGGATCAAAACTATCCATGTCAAGTGAAACGTACAGGGGATTTTCAAACCTGGATATGCGTTGGAGATTCAACTCTTTCATTTGATGGATCTCCACATTGAATTTTTCAGCCTGTTCAGCCTGATGTGTGTTTAAGGTTCGAACGCCAACCTGAACCAGTCTTGCAGCCAACCCATTCTCCATGATCCGTGCAAACGGAGACGCGTGAGAAAACGGATCGTTGTCATATTCGTGGTATAGATCGGGGTGTGCGTCAATGTGCAACACATCCAGTGCCGGATAGCTCTCATGAAACGCTTTCAGGATAGGGAAAGTGATGGAGTGGTCTCCCCCCAGTGTCAATAGTTTATAGCCAGCCTCCAGGTGTTTCCCGGTAATTTTTTCAATCTCAAAATAGTCTGAAATCTCAAAATCGCCTCTGTCCTCAATGGCTGGATTATCAATTGTAATACCCTGTTCAGTAAAAAGATTCAGTACATCACTATTATGCAGAATCTCCCTGATCAAAGGCGGCGCCAATGCAGGTCCCCGTTGAAAAGAGGACTTTTCATCATAAGGTATTCCCTGAATAATGATCTTATTCATGGTGTTAATATTTCTGTTAGTTATACTTCTTTATTTTCGATGAAGTTAGGTCAGATATAATCGTTAATCCTTCAAACGAAATTAAGCATTTTTTCTGCCTCCAAATTTATATTCATCTTGAAGCTGTCAAAAAATCCATCTAATTAATATAAATTGACTACATTTATTCGCAATAACCAAATCATCAAATAAATTAAAATCAGGAGGTAAAAAAATGGATCAAAAAATAAAAAACATGGCAAGAGTTGCAGGCTTCATGTTTTTGTTCAGCTTGTTAGTCCCCTTGCTTAACTGGACTTTCGGGCTCTCATCACTGATTGTTGTTGAAGATGCTCATGCGACTGCTAATAATATTATAGCCAATGAGTTACAATTTCGCATTGGTATTTCGATCGAACTAATCATGTCGGTCGGTCTCATCGTTCTGGCTGTGGCTCTCTATTCAATACTCAAGACGGTAAACCGGAATCTTGCGTTGCTTGCGCTTTTGTTAAAAGTGGCAGAGGCAATTCTTGTGGCCGTTATGGTGGTTGTGTTATTCATTGCTTTGCAGATGTTAAATGGTGCTGCATCTTTGACAGGATTGACCCCGGAGCAATTGCAAGCCCCCGTCGGATTTCTTCTCAACAAGCATACCGTCCTTTATTCTATTCTTATGGTATTTCTTGGCCTGGATATGATGATATTTTCTTATTTATTTTTCAAGTCGAAGTATATCCCCAGGCTATTAGCCGGCTTTGGAATCTTTTCATTTGCGCTTATTACTTGAATTCAGCTCCTGGATAATTTGTCAAGAAAGATGATACGTATTAAAAGCAGCTAAAGGGATAACTTATCCTGACAAAGATTCTGTGGTTGTAGCTGTTCATATTAACAAAATTAATTAGAGAGATAATGTATTATTTTGTTGCCCAGATTAAAATAACAGATCCTGCTGAATATCAAATGTATCTTGATGGTGCCAGAGATATTTTTAAAAAGCACAAAGGAGAGTACCTATCAGTGGATAACAACCCACAAATAGTAGAAGGGAATTGGGATTATTCGCGTACAGTATTGATAAAATTTGAGACTAGAGAAGATTTCGAAGAGTGGTACAATTCGAGGGATTATCAAGATATATTGAAGCATAGATTAAAAGGAGCAGATTGTGATACAATTTTAATAAAGGGAACAACCTGCGACAGTTAGTCAGGTAAAGATGAGATAAAACCAGAAGCATATTCAATGCTTACGACTCCCGGCGGATCACCATGGCGCTGGTGACTCCTCCTCCTCCGCAGATTCCGGCTACAGCGTAGGTTTTGTCCAGACGCCTGAGAGCATGATAGCCAGTGAGGAGAATACGGGCTCCGCTGATACCTGTAGGATGCCCGAGAGCGATAGCGCCACCATGAACATTCAGTTTAGCAGGATCCAGTTTCAATACTTCCTGGTTGGCCAGCACCTGGATAGCAAACGCTTCATTTATCTCAATGATATCCATGTCGGCCAATGTCATTCCGGCTTTCTTCAGAGCGGCAGGGATGGAATAGGCAGGACCTTCACCCATCGTCGACGGGTCAACGGCCGTCTGGGCATAGGAGACGATGGAGAAAAGGGGCTTCACGCCCAGCTCTTCGGCTTTTTGACGGGATGTCACTACCAGGGCCACAGCCCCATCGCTCAAACCACATGCATTTCCTGCTGTGACGGTGCCCTCTTTTCGGAAAGCGGGCCTGATCACAGCCATTTTCTCCAGCTTGATTTCGTGCCGGATCGTCTCATCTTTGTTGAACATCGATGCAGGAACTTTACCTTTAGCTGGAATTTCAACCGGGACGATCTCCTCATCAAACCACCCGTTCTTTTGTGCCGCAGAGGCTTTCTGATGACTGCCAACAGCGTATTCATCCTGCGCTTCCCGGGAGATGCCGAATTTATCGAACAGGTTCTCAGCGGTCTCGCCCATTCCCTGTTTAATCAGCGGATCGATGCTGTCGCTCCAGCCATCTTCGATGGTCTTATTTCCCATTTTAAATCCTTCCCATCTGGCGCCTTTCAGCAGGTATGGGATGGTACTCATGCTGTCGAATCCACCAGTCACTACAACCTCAGACTCACCCAATCGGATCGCCTGGGAAGCAAAAGCTACAGACCGCATCCCGGAAGGACAGGCCATATTTAATGTGATAACAGGGGCTGAAGTGGATACACCACCCCGTACAGAAGCAGTTCTGGCCGGATTCGGACCATTCCCGGCCTGGCGGCAGCTTCCCAGGATCACATCATCGACCTGTTCACCGGTAAGCGAAGCACGGCGAAGGGATTCTTTCACTGCGGCAGCTCCGAGATCAAACGCCGGAATATCTTTTAATGAACCTCCGAACCTGCCCATAGCTGTACGGCAGGCTGAGATAATTACAATGTCTTTTAATTCCATAGTGTTTTCCGTTTATTACCACCCTACTCCCCTCTCCTTGAGGAGAGGGGCTGGGGGTGAGGTTGTTAAATATATTGTCCGCCATCTACTTTGATCACTTCCCCGGTAATATGACGAGCCAGGCCGGTGCACAAGAAAGCCACAACGTTGGCTACATCTTCCGGCTGGCCCATCCGTTTCAGCACGATATCTTCCAGGGCTGCCACACGAACACTCTCATCAGCGTTTTTCATCATATCGGTTTCAATAAGACCCGGAGCAACAGCATTCACAGTGATCCCGTATTTCCCCAACTCCCTGGCAACTGTTTTGGTGAGTCCGATTATCCCGGCTTTGGAAGCGGAATAATTCGACTGGCCGAATTTTCCCCGAAGACCGTTGATGGAAGTGACGTTGATAATTCTCCCCGATTTTTGTTCGCGGAAAAGTGGCGCTACAGCCCGGATGTAATTGAAATACCCTTTCAGGTTAATATCCAGCACACTGTCCCATTGCTCTTCAGTCATCTTCCAGATCACCCCATCCCAGTTTACGCCTGCGTTGTTGACCAGGATATCGATCTGCCCGAATGCGTCTTGCACGGCCTTTACCATGTTGGATGCCTCTTCGAAATTTGAGATGTCAGCCTGAACCAGCAATCCTTTGTGTCCCAGCTGTTCAACTCTGTCCAGGATGGCCTCAGCCTCTTCCTTGTGTTTTCTGTAATTGAGGGCGACATTGGCTCCGGCTTCAGCCAGTTTAACGGCGATAGAAGCTCCGATACCAACACTGCCTCCGGTAACGATGGCAGATTTTCCTTCTAGATTCATTGATGTATTCATTTTTTTAGGTGTTTATGATTCAATAAATATAATAAATTTAGCCTCAATTAAGTGATAATTCTTTCAAAATCTTCATGTGTATTGATATTTGTAAAAGCCTGTCTGTTTGGTTCATTATCTTCCATCTCCATATATTGAACATGGATTAGTTTTAAAAAATTTCGGATAGAATAATCCTCTGTTTCGTTTATCAATGACTGAAGAATATTAAAAGTTGATTTTTTATATATAGCATGAAGTGGTTCAATAAATGAATCCATTCTGGGTATCAGGGCATCACAATCAGATTTGTTATAACATTCAATCTCCTGTTCAATCACCTTTTTATTCAAATATGGCATGTCGCAGGGAACAACGAAAATAGCTTCGGAAGAACAATGATATAAGGCTGAATATATTCCGCCAAGAGGCCCGATCCCTTTTATTTTATCCGTGATGATGGAATAATTGTTCTTCATGTCACAATATTCCTGAGGCTTGTTTGTGACAATAATGATTTCATTGAATAGCTGATCTATTGTAGAAACAATAAGATTCAGAAAACTTGTATCATTAAGTTGAATAAACGCTTTGGACTTTCCACCAATCCTGGTGTTTTTTCCTCCTGCCAGAATTACCCCGGCTATATTCGTTGTTTTATTCATTGAATTTTAAGACAAGTGCATCAGCAACGCAAACTCCCTTGCCTTCAGGCATAACCAACAATGGATTGATATCCAGTTCAGCGATCTGCTCTTCCAGGTCTAGAGCCATGCGGCTAACTTTAACCAGTACACCGGCAATAGCATGAATATCGGCTTTTGCCCGTCCTCTTGCACCTGCGAGCACCTTAAATCCCTTGATCTCTTTGATCATTTCCATGGCATCGTCAACTGATAGAGGGGCCACTCGCATCGAAACGTCCTGAAGGATCTCAACAAAAATGCCGCCAAGACCAAACATCACGGTCGGTCCGAACTGGGGATTATTATTCACTCCTATAATCACTTCTATACCTCCACTGACCATTTGCTGAACGAGAACTCCGTTCAGTTTTGCTTCTGGATTGTATTTACGGGCGTTCGTTAATATTTCATGATAAGCGACCAGTAGCTCTTCTTTAGTTTTAATATTGAGCTTTAACCCACCGGCTTCTGTTTTATGTAAAATATCCGGTGAGTTGATTTTTAATGCAACCGGGTACCCGATGGTTTCCGCAATACTGACCGCTTGTTTTTCTGAAGAGGCGATCTCTTCCTTTGTAACCGGAATATCATACAGAGCAAGCAGCTTTTTCCCTTCATATTCAGTGAGGCTTTGTGGTTTGTCAGCGAGAAAAGATAGCGCCGATTCATGGACCTTTCCGACCTTGCTTTCCGGTGAATCAATTCTTGTCCTTGATAAAACTTCCTTTCTGAAAACACTATAATTCATTAATACTCCCATTGCCCTGACTGCCCTGACCGGGGATTTATAATACTGTATCCCGCCTTCGGACAATATTTTCAGATTATCAGCAACCAGGAGGTCTCCGGTGGTCCATGCTACTGTTATTGGTTTTTGAGTAAGTTTTGAGATTTTTACGATATCCTCTGCCATTTGCCTGCCCTGACCGCCGGTGATCTGTGTAATCACGATAACGAGAGCGTGAAGTTGAGGGTTTGCAATGATTACCTTGAGCACCTGCATAAAGTCTTCGGCTTTGTTGATTACCTGTGCCGTTACATCCACGGGATTAAGCGCTGAACCATAGGGAGGAATGAACTCCATAAGAATTTTTCTGGTTTCAGGGTCTAATTCCGGGATGTCCAGGTTCATATCGGATGCTTCATCGGCCATCAGGATACCACCACCGCCTGAAGTTGTGATGAGACCTATTCCCTTGCCATCGGGCAAAGCAGGTATCTTTTGCATCAGGGCAGCAACGTCAATCATCTCTTCAATATCATGAGCCCTGATAATTCCTTTTTGCCGGAAGAAGGCATCGCAGACAGCATCTGAGCCAGTTAATGATGCCGTATGAGAAGAAGCTGCTTTTTGCCCTACCTCAGAGCGGCCTACTTTCAACGTAACGATGGGCTTCCCCAGTTCAAGTGCTCTATCAGCTAATCGCGCAAATTGTCTGCCGTCCTTTATACCCTCGAGATAGCTTATGATCATTTTTGTATCGGCATCTTCAAGAATGAACTCCATGAAGTCAAGTGTGTGAAGGTCAACTTCATTACCAGTACTTGCAACATAACTGAATCCGACACCTGCTTCCTGTGCGAGGCTGAAAATGGAATAACCTAAAGCTCCACTCTGGGTAACATAACCGATGGGCCCGACCACTAAAGGTTTTACCCCTAGAGATGCACTGAAGCCGCCTATTGCATGGTCTTTTAAACTTACCGAACCCTGGCAGTTGGGTCCACAAATGCGCATGCCTGACTCGTTTACCAGTTCAGCTATTTGTTGCTGGACGATCTTGCCTTCTTCACCGGATTCGGCAAAACCGGAAGCAAAGATGGTAGCAAATTTTATTTTTTTTTCCGCACATTGTTTTAACGTGGGAAGAACCAGTTTGAAGTTTACTGCCAGAAGAGCAAGATCAACAGGTTCAGGTATATCAAGAACAGATTTATAACAGTTGATTCCTCCAAGCGTATCATACTTAGGATTTACAGGAAATATTTTGCCTTTGTAATCATGTTCAAGTAAAAAATGAAGGGGTTTACCACTGATGCTGGCAAAATTCTCAGAAGCCCCGATAATAGCAATGGAGCGGGGGCTAAGGAAGTAACTTAGATCAGTTTTATACATTCGTCAATCCATATTCAAACCGTCCTGATTTAAGAGGAGCATGTATTCCTCCTTTCAGAACAACTTGTCTGAGGAAGAATCCTCCAATAATCCCGAAGGCTGATGCGAGAAGAATAAATATATGACTGCTGCTTCCAGAGAGGGCATAGAGGCCAACCAAGTCAAAAAGAAGGGGGAGCAGAAGACCGAGAATAACAACGCCAAACCAGAACATAGGTGCTACGGATCCGCTGAGAACAAGTTTTGCTGAAGCTCGTGATTCAGAGACACGGTGAGTTGCCTGGAGGTAAAAAACGACAATAAATAGTTCAAGAATAATAAGCGCGATATCAATTCTTTCGAGCAGGCCCAGGCCCACTTTCGACACATTGATAACTGATGAACCCAGGATAACAGCCATGAATCCTGTCGATAAAGCAGAAACAAGAAAAAGCAGAGGTAACATTGCCGTACTCCAGAAAGCAATCGGACGTGATGCTCCCAGAAGCAGCCCTGTATAAATGATTGTTCCAAAAGCAAAAATGAGTCCCAGGAGATTGATTAAATGTCGGGCGCCGGTAAAATCGGTCAACACATCAAATGGCCATATCCAAAGGATAATATGGATAAAATCTATGATCAGAAAAAAAGTGATGATGATCGTACCTCTGGCAATCCATGATGTTTTGGGTTTCATAAAAGCCCGCCAGAAATTGATTGGTTTACCCAGGTCTGCTATCAGGAATATACATCCCAGCAATACACAAGGAAATCCTAAAAAGACTCCAATTTTTGAAATGCCGGTCGACAGTCCCATAAAATCAGTCAGAACTCCGGCTATATATGCACCTCCGCCGAGTCCGGCCAGAAAAAGATACATAGCAATCATCCACCCCCATTTTGTTTGTGCTTTCATATATTACACAGTTTATTAGTTTAACGTTAATCCTGAATCCTAATTTTTTTACCTGGCCGGCAAGTAATACACCGAAGGATTCGTACCAAACTCAGGGTTGAGTTGGAAGCCCCGATCCCTTCTGATTAAAATTGACACTTCACTTTCAGGATCATTGATATCCCCGAAAGAACGTGCTTTAGCCGGACAGGATTCCACGCAGGCAGGTAATCTTCCATCTTCGACCCGCTCCATACAAAAATCACATTTTGCTGCAATCCCGTAACCGTTACTCTTTTCCCATTTTCTTTTAGAATAAGACTGATAAGCATCAAGGTCTCCTGTGGCAGCAGGAAAATATGTCTTCCACGTAGAAATTTTGTGCCGTTGCCCATAGGGACAAGCCATCATACAATAACCGCAACCCATGCAGAGTTCTTTATCCACTGTCACGATGCCATTTTCATTTTGCACGGTAGCTCCGGTAGGACATACAGTCTTACATTCCGGTTCTTCACATTGCATGCAAAGTGTTGGAAGCAACTGCCGTTGTGCAGAAGGATAAGTCCCTGTTTCGCCTGAAATACACTTGGCAAAATCAACTCCCATAGGTGAGTTGTTTGCTGCTTTACATGCTGCGGTACAGGAATAACAGCCGTAACATCTTTTCAGATCAATAACAAAACCGTACTTTATCATGATCAATTGTTGTATTTATAGATTTTTAATTTCACACACGCATCAGATCCCAATGTCAATGAGTCGGTATGAGCTTCATCAACAATAATGAGATCATCAAAGAACTGTCCTTTTCCTTCTGCAATAGGTTGTCCTTTTGCCCAGTGACCATGGCACCCGGCGATGCCAAGATGCTGAGGGTGCATGCCCTGGACAAGTTTTACGGGACCTTTGATCTTTTTGCCTAATTTATTTTCAACCCAAATAATATCACCGTCTTTAAGTCCTTTCTTTTTGCCTGTTTCTGCATTGATCTGTATCAAATAAACAAACGGATCATTTACAGATATCTCATCAAGCCATGGATTACACTGGGTGGAAGACTGGGTGTGGAAGGAAGGACGCCATGAGAATCCCCAAAGATCATATTCGGGATTAGTCTCGGAATGAGAAGGACACGGATTCCATTGTGCCAGTGGTTCGAAGAAAGACATGTCGAACATATCTGGTCTGCCGAATTCGGTCGTCACTTCCCGGAGTTTTTTTCCTGCATCAATAAAGTATTCAAAATAGATAGGCACTCTAACAGGAACAAACCACCTCCAATAGGTTTCTTCGACTTTGGCTTTCCATTTTACCAGCCCGGTCTTTTTCACCTCTTCCATTCCTTTATCTTCTCCCAACCTGTCTTTTAATACCCTGTCACAGATGTCATACCAGTTATAATCGCCCTGAGGATCGAGTTTGTATTTTTCATCCATCTCCCCTCCGTAGCGGATCGGAATAAGATTATTAATGGCTTCGAAATATTTATCCTGAATTCCGAGTCCTTTAGCAATTTCAAGCATAATCTGATTGAAATCCCTGCGCTCATGTAACGGCTCAATAACAGGTTGTCGTATCTGCCACACCCAATGGTCCATTCCGGTGGGATGGCAGAATGTTGATGGAAATGTAACACAGGGAGTGTACCTTTCCAGGAAGCAGGTATCAGGAAGCACGATATCAGCAACCGCTTCAGTAAATTCGTTGTGAATGATATTAAAAGAGAAGATGAATTCAAATTTCTTAAGGAAATTTTCAGTTACCTGTTCGGCGTTACCCATCGTCATGACAGAATTTGAACCGAAGTTTATCATTATGGAAGGTTCATAATCTATCTTGAATTGTTTTCTGTACCCCTCCCAATCGGGTGACATAATCGTAAATGCATTATAAACCGAACAGGGGAACATATCATGAAGGTCAAGCCTGGTTGGTGCTTTAGGTTCAGAAAGAGGATAGGGCTTGTGGTCATAAACCCAGCCTTTAACAACCATCAGGCCATCTTCGCATGGATAAGGAACCGTGTTGGGTTTGCCTGTAGCGGGATAACCTAAACTTACCGGCGGGCCGTGTCCCATGGCTCCACCCGGAACATCACATGCTCCAATGATGTGGTTCATGAGGTCTATTGACAGGCAGGTCCAGCCCGAATTGACATGGCCCTGGCTTCCTCTGAAGAATATGGCAGCGGATGGCCTAAGGGGAAGGGTCTTTCCATCAATAACGATTGTGCTGCCTATCTGGGCATGATCGACAAATTCCTTTGCCACACGGCGTAATGTTGAAACAGGTACTGAAGTTATTTCCGATACCTTTTCAAGAGGGTATTCTTTTTTTACATGTTCTCTGAACAACTGAAATGACGGGTGACATTTTGTGCCGTTAACCTCAAATTCTCCTAGTAGTGCGAAATCCTTAATGGATTCATCATCAAAGGTTTTGGCTTTTTTATCTTCAGGATCCCAGATCAATGGTTTATTGGTTTGGGCATCTCTCATATAATGTCCATCGGGTTGTATGAGATAAGCAGCGTTTGTTTTCAGTTTCAGGTATTCTGCATCCCAGGTATTGAGTTCATTAAGGATCACATTGATCATGCCAAGGGCGGCAGCGCCGTCGGTTCCCACAATACAGGGAACCCATTCATGAGCTTTTGATGCCTGGGTTGAGAGGAAGGGATCAAAGACAACGGCTTTCATTCCTCTTGCCCTTGCATCTGCCACAAACTGGGCAGTTTGAAGTGCGGCATGTCCGGCGCCATGACCTTTGGAACAGCCGAAATAAAGCGTATAGTTATTGTAATTCCAGTCCGGAATAATTGACCAGGCCGCATGCATGATACCGTTCATAAAATGAGCGCCGTTGCCACACCAGAGACCACCCCCGGAAACCCAGTAATTTTTGAATCCGAACGCTTTCATAAAAGCGGGTACAGCAAAACGGATTTCGCTGGTTTGCACAGTTGTAGCTTGCCAGTAAACCCCTCGCGGATCTTTGTCGTAAACCGCTTTAAGCTTAGAAATGATCGTATCCATAGCTTCTTCCCATGAGATTCGCTCCCATTTTGGGTCCACACCGACTCCTTTTTCAGGATTTGTCCGCTTTACAGGATAGTTTATCCGGTGCGGGTCATAAAGCGTCATAAGTTGAGCAGAGCCTTTAGCACAGATTCTTCCGCTTCCGGCCGGGCTTTCAGGATTTCCTTCGATCTCGACAATCACACCGTCACTCCGGCGTACCCTGATACCACATTGTCCGTAACATCCACCACATGAAGTATTAATCCATTCGTCTTCTGTCATGTTTTCAGATTTTATTTTTTTATCAAGAATATCCTTCATTCGTTAGATCTATTCTGGTTTATAATAATTCAATGATAATTCTTCTATTCCTGCAAAAGTAATTAATTATTTGAAAAAATTTGAAGAGAATACAAATGGTGCAGAAAATTCAGTATTACCTGTTAAAATTATCATTGAAAAGTTTTTATTTGGTACTGGCCATGTCAAAACTGTCCTGATTTTTGAATTGCTTCCAGCACCCTCTGGGGTGTAATTGGAAGCTCAAATACACGTGTCCCAATGGCATCAGCTACCGCGTTGGCAATGGCACCCAGAACAGGAAGGGTAGCGCCTTCTCCCACTTCTTTTGCGCCATACGGGCCATGGGGTTCATAGCTATCGACAATCGTAGAATGGATCTCAGGCATGTCGGCGGAGGTAGCTATCAAGTAATTATGCAGATCGGGATTGATCATCTTCCCTTTATTATCAAATACTTCGTTCTCAAAAAGCACTTCACTCATTCCCATCAGGACTGCCCCTTCGGCCTGGCCTTCGACAAGCATCGGATTCACCGCGGTACCACAATCATGGGCATCATAGAAATTGAGCACCTTCACCTTTCCTGTCTCCATATCCACCTCAACTTCGCATACGGTGGCTGAAAATGAGTAGGCGGGAGAGGTTCCAACGGCGGCACCCTTGTATGTACCACCCAACCCTTCGGGCGGAGAGTAATGTCCTTTCCCGAGTAGCGGCCCGTGTTTGGAGAAACAGGCAAAACCGGCCTCTTCCCAGGAAATAAATGTAGCGGGATCCTCTTTCAGAAAGACTCTGTTATCTTTCGCTTCCAGTTTATCTGCTTCCACATGCATGATCTCTGCTGCCTGTGTAAGGATCTGTTTTTTCACCTCTTCGCCGGCCATTTTGGAGGCATTACCCCCCATCAAAGTCACCCGGCTTGAATAGGCTCCAAAGCCGATGGGCGTTAGGTCGCTGTCAGCCGACACCACGCTGATCCGGTCGAATGTAATCCCCATCGCTTCACAGGCAGCCATCGCCAGTACTGTATCCGATCCCTGGCCGATGTCAGCATCCCCAATGAAGAGGATCGCCCGTGAACCATCTTCCACCACCTTGATGGTGGCGTTGGAGTGGGGGAACTTGGAACGATAAATGGGATAACCGGCACCGGAGACAAATCCCCCGCAACCGATCCCGATACCGTTGCCCCTGGGAAGATTCCCTTTCTTCTGGTCCCAGCCGGATTTAGTCCGTACCTCCTCAATGCAGGCTGTAAACTCGCAGGAATGGATATCCAGATCGTTGATGGTATGATACTCGGGAGTCATGGCATTTTTCAGGCGGATATCGATCGAGTCCATCCCAATATCATCGGCAATCATTGTCAGCAGCGACTCGAAGGCAAATCGTGGGTGCGGACAACCATGCCCGCGGAAAGCTCCGCAGGGAGGCAGGTTGGTGTTGACCCGGAAACCTTCATACTTGTAGTTCGGAAATTTGTATAACGTAGTCAGCATAGAACCGGCATAATAGGTTGACACGATCCCGAAACTGGAATAGGCGCCTCCTTCGAGGACCGCTTTCTGTTTTACGGCCGTGATGGTACCATCATTCTTCACTCCGATCTTCAGGTCGATGTATTGTTTATGGCGACCCCGGCCAAACAGATACATCTCCTCCCGGCTGAAACGCATCTTTACCGGGCAACCTGCAGCCTTAGAAAGAAAGATCGAAATCACTTCAATGGTAGTGGTAGCAGCTTTACATCCAAATCCGCCACCACAATGTGTCATAATCACCCGTATATCACCCAGCGGAATACCCAGGATGTGCGACAGCTGATGGTGTACATAATGAACTACCTGTGTAGAGGTATGAAGCGTTACCCTGCCGAGACTGTCCCATTCGGCAATGGAGCAATGGGGTTCCATCGGGTTCTGGTAGGTCCGGTTGCCGACAAACCGTTGCTCCCGGATGTGGTCTGCCTCTGCAAATCCTTTGTCCACATCCCCGAAATGATGATCGACATGCGTGTTGATGTTGTTCTCGTATTTATCATCGAATAGGCGTGGAGCACCCTCTTTCATGGCTTCCATGGGATCGAATACAGCCGGGAGTTCCTCATACTCAACCGTTATCAGATCAAGGGCTTTATAACAGGTCTCCTCGTCGATCGCAGCCACAGCTGCCACCACATCACCAACGAACCGGACTTTATCCTTGGCCAGGATCGTTTCATCATAGCGTGGGGGAGAGGTTCCCCACCGTACATCAGGTACATCGGAACCAGTTAGGATAACCTTAACTCCCGGGAGCGCTTTCGCCTTGCTGGTATCAATCGACAAGATCCGTGCATGCGGCACGGTGCTATGCAGGAGCTTCCCGTATATCATGTTCGGAAGGTCAATGTCGTCGGTATACAAGGCCCTGCCTGTGGCTTTTTCAGGTGCATCGATCTTGGGGAGGCGTTTCCCTACCACCGAAAGATCTATTGCTGACTTCTGCGGCATGAATTCCAGTTCCGGAGGCGGTACACCGTTAATGTAATCCCGGGCCGTTTCAACAGCTTCGACAATCTTTGTATACCCTGTACACCTGCATAAATTACCGCTCAGCTCCTCCTGGATCTCTTTTTTTGTCGGGTTTGAATTGTTATCCAGGATGCTTTTTGTCCGCATGATCATTCCCGGGGTACAGTAACCACATTGGATGGCCCCTTTCTCAACATAAGCTCGTTGTATCGGGTGTAGTTCGCCGCCTGTCGACAGACCCTCAATCGTCTCCACCTTTTTCCCGGCCGAATCCAAAGCCAGCACAAGGCATGCATTCACTACTTTTCCGTCCAGAATGACCGTACATGCACCGCAGTCACCCAGTTCACAGCCCCTCTTTGTCCCTGTGAGTTTCAACTCGTCGCGCAACAAATCAAGCAGTGTCATTTTTGTACTCACCGCTACCTCGTATTCATCCCCGTTGACGTTGATCGTTATTAGTTGTTTCATTTCAGTTCCTAATTATTCAGTCTTCAGTCTGAAGTCCTTAATCCACAGTCTTAAAATTTCAATCCTAAATTCTAATTTGGCTCCACCGAGCTCCGCTATGTTATTCCCTTCGGTCATGAGCTCCCTTCGGTCGGTTCGCTCCGGTTCCAATTTCCGTGTTTTTTATCGCCCTTCCTATCGCCCGCTTTGTCAACACCTTCAGCACATCCCTCCTGAATTGAGCTCCTCCCCGTATGTCGTCGATCGGAATGGAATCCCTCACGGCAGCATCTCCTGCCTCTTCAAGTGAAGGCGAATCTTCAGTGAACTCATGGACTTTTTTCCCTTTGAGACTGTCCACAGCCTGATCGCTGATTTTAGGCGTCGGTGCAACGGCGCCAATAACGATGCAGGCGTCGGTAATGGCATCTTTGTGTATGTGTATGTTTGCAGCTACTGAAACCACTGCAATGGAGCCTGCTTCACGCAGTCCGAATTTCTCATAACAGGTGCCTGTTCCGGGTCTTGTTTTCGGAACAATGATCCGGGTGACAAGATCGCCCTTTTCAAGGATTGTTTTTTTGTTGAAAGAGAAAAAATCCCTGAGAGGCACAATCCTGATATTATCCACACACGCGATCTCCACTGCCGCATTCATCGCAAGCAATATGGGTGCGGTATCGCAGCATGAGGCAGCAGTACAGATGTTTCCACCGATCGTACCTGTATTTCTGATCTGCTCGGAACCAATCTTTGAAGTCGCTTCCGCCAGTGCAGGGGCAAAGTTGCCGACAAGCGGGGAAGCCATGACCTCACTGTGTGTCGAACAGGCACCAATGAGCAGGTTTTGTTCATCCTCAGTAATGCATTTCAGTTCAGGGATCTTTGCCAGTGACACGATATCGTCGTGCAGGCGGAGACCTTTTTTCATTTCAACCAGCAGGTCGGTTCCTCCGGCTATTGCAGCAGCATTTGGTTTCTGCATGAGAAGGCCGACGGCATCCTGAACGGTAACTGGCTGGTGAAAACGAAAGTCCGGTAAAAACATATCCCTGGTTTTTTATTTATTCTTTTCCTTGATCAGTTTTGCCACAATGCTGAGTGCGATCTCATCTGCGGTAACAGCATGAATATCAATACCAATGGGCATGTCAACCCGGTTGAGCTCCTCGTCCGTAGCGATGCCTTCCGATATCAGGTTCTTTTTAAACGTAGCCACCTTGTTTTTGCTTCCAATCATCCCCAGGTAGCAGTGGGGTTTGTGAATGCAAAAGGCCAGCACTTCGTTATCAGTTGGGTGATCCGGTGTGGCTATGACGATAAAGGTATTATCGTCATATGGCAGGGTCGGGAGCACTTTAGGGTAGTCTCCGATTACGGTATGGTAGCCTGCGAAAGGCCAGTCGCTGAAGATCTCTTTCCGGTTGTCGATGACAGTAATTTCGAAATCAAGATCCAACGTATGTTTTACGACTGCTTTCCCCACATGGCCGCCTCCAAACATAAATAGTTTTTTTAATGGCATAAGGGGTTCAATATAAATTTCCATAGATCCTCCGCAACACATGTCATGTTGGGCTTTCAGGTCATGGACGATAAGTTCCGGTGTTCTTTTCTTGATGATCCGGATCGCATCTTCGATCGTGGATTTTTCCAGGGTGCCTCCACCTATTGTTCCGAAGATCCGGCCGTTTTCCCAGACAAGCATCTTGGCACCCGCTTTCAGTGGGGAAGATCCCCTGGTAGCGACCACGGTACAGATAGCTGCTACCTGACCGGCATCCAGGACCTCAACTATTTTTTTATAGATTAATTCCATTCAGCAAAATATTTCGCATACTCCTCCGGGCTGTTGATATTGATCAGCACCCGATCATCCTGCATCTCAACCTTCTTGTATTTCATTGTATTTAGTACCTCCCTGAAGTTAGCTGAATCTACTGGCCAGTTGCGGATTTGATTGATGTTTTCCCGGTTCAGCAACACCGGATGACCTCGTTTATTCTCAAAAGCAGGCGAAATGTATTTTTCATTACTCCTGTGCGTATAAAGAAGATTAAGTATTTGTCCATCAATAAACGGATTATCAACATCCTGGATAAAGCAAAACAAGGATTTGCTAATAGCTCCAAGTCCCAGCTTCACCGAGTAGAAACGTTCAAGTTCAAGTTTATCATTGATAACGACCTTGACAGCGGAGGGGATCAACTCCATTTTCTCTATCTGTCTGAATGCTTCAATGTTGGTCACTACAATGATTTCGCAGCAACCCCAGTTGGCATAAGCCAAGAGGATCTTCTCCAGGAACCGGGTCTTTGCATCAAACGGGAGAAGCGCTTTGAACTCCTTCATCCGTTCCGATCGGCCAGCTGCCAGTATGACTGCTCCAACATGTTCAGGTTTGATTTGAATCATTATTTAATGGTTAAACAAACCAGTTGAATTGTGTTTCAGTATGACCTTTCACAGTCTTGGTTCATTAAGCTTATACGATTAATTAATATTTTCAATTGCTTCAATTAATGTGTCAGCAGACCGTTTGGTTTTTGCGGCAAATTTCAAGGCTTCAACCGGGAATAGTTCATTTTGTTGCAGCCAAAGTGCAATAGCTGAAAGAGCCGCCCCTTTTTTGCCTGAAATTTTGCGAAAATCAGCTTTTAAAGATGATTCGCTCATGCCAGGTATATCCAGACCGTCATTGATGACCAGCAAAGTATCTTTCCCGATCCGGTTTTTTATTTTATCAAGACCATCTTGTGTAACAATGATAGCCACATCAGGTGTATCTATGCGTGTGTAATAAATTTCGTTGCGGGAAAATATGATTTCGGCGACGGAAAACCCTGTTCCGACCGTAACAGGATATTCGCCTTTTTTTTTGGTGTTCAATCCGGAAGCAATTCCTGCAAACGCAAGTATATCGGCTGCCAATTGAACACCCCCACCTGCAGAACCGGCAATGATAACCTGTAACCTCTCCTTAAGGGTTGATTCAAAACGATTTTCAATTTGACTCAACTCATCAAAAAGAGATGATGAATTTTTAATATGAAGATAGTAGGGATCATTTGGATTTTCTAATGTCCTCTCATTACAGGGGAGTTTATTGATATCTTTTATTTTTTTATATGAATAGGAAGGACATAATCCCCATATTTCCAACAATGAAAAGCCTTTGGTGCCAAATACCTCAGCCATTTTCTGGTTAAGATCCCCTTGTGCAACAACCCTGGAACTGTAGGACGCACCCGCTTTATGGGCTAATTCACAGATATCATAGGGAGGTATGTTCTTCTCTTCCGGCATTTTTTCAGCCTTAAACTCGCAGGCTGAAAGTCCGCTTATCTGCCCGCCTGTCATGCCATAAACCATGTTGTTTTGGACAATCAGCGAGAGGTTCACATTCAACCGGGCTGCTTCCATTAAATGCTGCAAACCTATAGTAACTCCACCGTCACCCTGTATTGCGATTACTTTTTTATGAGGATTATTTAATCCGATGGCAACTCCCATCGCGAGCGCAGTGACCCTTCCATGCAGCCCATGAATGGTATGACATGATAACAGCGGGTCAATTAATCCGCAACAGCCGATATCACTTACCAGAATCACATCCAGCGGATTGATTCCCATATCCTGAAGCGACCCTGCAATACCCTCAATGACCATTTGATAACTGCATCCGGGGCAGTAAGGCATCTTTCTTTCTGTTCTTAAACTGGCTGACATAGAAATACCTCATTGATTATTTCCTGTGGGGTGATCATATCACCAATTTTATAAACTCCACGTATATTCTCGTTTCTGAACTGACCGTAAATGATTTCTCTTAATAACCCGGAAGCGTTTTCCTCAACAAAAATAATGTGATCAAACTGATTCAGAATTTTAAGGATTTCAGGAGGTACGGGTAATAATGTTTTCAGGGTCAAATTTGAAATGCTCCGACCATCTGATCGCATTGTTTTAACCGCTTCATAAGCTGCAAGGGCCGAAATACCATAAGAGACAACAATGGTGTCAGAATTTTCCTGCTTGTCAAGTTGAAATTCGGAATATTCAGCGATTCTTTTTTCGATTTTATCTTTTAAGCGAGTGGTGTTAGCCAGGGCATCTGGCGTGTTTTTTTTAATAAATCCTTCCGGATCATGTGTGGATGAATTAATACGCACCTGGTGAGTATCATGGCCTAAAGGTAAAAAAGGAGGCGCCATATTCTCATCAGCAGAATAAGGCTTGTAAGTCGTGTCGCTTTGGAAGTATTTTTTTTCAACAGGTTTGACAGGAGCAAACTCAGCCAGATTAAAACTCATGTTAGTCATGATCATCTCTTTTGATGTCAGCAACACGACGGGTGTGCGTAGTTCAACTGCGATGTGAAGGCTTTTCGAGGCAAGATCCCAGCAATCTTCAAGGTTTGACGGACAGAGTACAGGGATTGGATTGCCACCTGAAATGACGCCCCTTAATAACAGTAAATCTCCCTGTGCTCCTGTAGTGGCCGAGCCTGTACTCGGCCCCATCCGTTGCACAAGAATGATCACCATAGGCATCTCCATCATGTAGGCCATGTTTATGGATTCAAGCATTAAAGCCAAGCCGGGAAAAGATGTGGCGGTAACCGGTAATTTCCCGGATGCTGCAAAGCCGGCAGCCATCTGAAGGGCTGTAATTTCATCAGAGGCGGGAATAAACATAGGAAATCGTTGTCGGCCGTAAGCATAAAGTAAGTTCGCCGGGGTGATAGGGTATCCGATAAATACTTCGGCTCCTGTTTTTACCAGAGATTCTATGATTACCCGTGAACCGTCAATTAAGACCATATAATGATTATGTTGATTAGTTGTTGAATTGGATACACTCTTTGGAATTTAGAAATAAATTTCACGCCACGGCTTCAAGTCTCTCTTTAAGATTCGTTGTAAACTCCTTCTCCACTTGTTTAGCTTTAGCTTGTATAATCCTGTTCCCGAACATTGCCAGCTTACCTATTATGTTTGCATCACACGTGTAAGATATCTGAACTTCTCCGTTATTTACCTCTTTAAAATCAATCGTAGTTTTTTTTGTAAACCGGCCGGCTTTCCCAATATCTTCACCTTCACCTCTCATTTCTATATGATATGGAGGATCTAAGTTTGTAAGAGATATTTTAAACTTGAACCGGACTTTGATAGGCCCCACTTTTTGTTTAACAATACAATTATACGTTTTCTCGTCAATTCGGTCTATCTTTTCTGCGCCGGGGACACATGCGCGCAACGTTTCCGCCTCCAAAATCGAATCAAAGAGTTTTTCAATGGGAGCATTTAGTAAAAATTTGCCTTCTAATAACATGATTTCCTCGGTAAATTTATGATTAGACTTTCTCCGCTTCCTTTTCAAGCAAATCTGCCAGAGTCTTATAACCTTTGTTTCCTGGTTCCATGGTTTGAATGAGCAGGAGTTCAATAAAATTGTAACCTTTTGAATTGACCCAGTCTTTATGGGACTGGTCTCCGGTTCCAAAGATATGTCTGGCAAGATTTAATGTATCAGGCCAGATTTTACCGCACGACGGACATTTGTAAGCCATATTGATTACCTTTTTATTTTTTATTTCTTCTTTTTCTGTTCTCTGAGTGCATGGAGGATTTTTTCGGGTGTAAAAGGAAGTTCTTTAATACTCAATCCGGTTGCATGATAGATAGCATTACCAAGCGCTCCGGCAGTGGGATTTGTCAGTCCTTCTCCTGCTTCTTTGGAGCCGAAGGGTCCTTCGGGCTCATATGTTTCAACTTCAATAACTTTTGTTTCGGGCATTTCGGTTGTTCTCAGAAGTTTATAGTCAACCAGGTTGGGATTCATAATCTTTCCATCCTCCATCGGAAGATCTTCTGTGAATCCATATCCTGCTGCCATAGCCATTGCGCCTTCCAGTTGTCCTTCGACGCCAATCGGATTGATTACCTGACCGCAATCATGAGCAGTCACGCAATTTTTCAGGGTTATTTTACCGGTATCAGGATCGACATTTGCTTCGACAGCCTGAACTCCAAAGCTATATGCCGGAGAAATCATCCCTTTCCTGTGGGGGGTATAATGTCCTCTTCCGATAATGGTCTGACCTTCCTTCGCACGAATAGCATCTTTTACCACATCAAAAAAGGAAAGACCTCTTTCGGGGCGGGAGACAAGGTGTATCCAGCAGTCTTTAATGTCAAGGTCATAGACAATATTCGGAGATAATTTTGCTGAGGCAAATTTAATGATTTGCTTTTTGGCATCAGCAGCGGCTCTCTTTACGGCATTCCCCTGCATAAGGGTTTCACGGCTTCCCCATGCGCCGATATCCACCGGGCAAGTCTCAGTATCACCCATGTGAATCCGGATATCTTCAATCTTAACTCCGAGCTCTTCGGCACAGATAATAGACATGGTAGTGTTGGAGCCCTGACCCATATCCTGGGAGCCGATATAGAGATCAACTTTACCATCAATGTTTACCTGAACTATTGCTGAAGAAAAGGCATAAGGTGTATCAAACCAGTTAAAAATTCCTCCTGACATAAATCCATAGGCGGCAATACCGATACCCTGGTTGTCGGGAAGCTTCCCTCTTGATTTTATCCAATCATCAACCTTGTCGAGACATTCCATAAGCCCGCAACTTTGGATGGTTGCCTGTCCCGGCACTTCATACCCGGGATACATTGCATTTTTACGCCGTATGTCAATATTATCAATTCCCAGTTCTTTAGCGATCAGGTCAATCTGTGTTTCGGCGCAGAAAGTTGCCTGGGGAGCGCCAAAGCCGCGCATTGCGGAAGAAGGGGCGGTATTTGTATAGACCCTGTATCCGTCGTACCTGTAACTGGGCCATACGTAAGGAAATGCCTGGAAAAAACCTGTGAGATAAAGAGCGGTTGCTCCCATAGAAGTGTACGCGCCCCCCTCGGTAAATACTCTTGCTTCCTTTGCAACGAAAGAACCATCATTTTTAACGCCGGTTCTCAGGTAATAGAACATAGCAGTTCTGCGCTTTGTTGCTATGAATTCTTCTTCGCGTGTAAGAACAATTTTAACGGGTTTGAATAGTTTCATGGATAATAGCGAACTGCAGAACTGGGCAGAATCAAGTTCAAATTTACTGCCGAATCCTCCTCCTGTGTATCTTGAAATAACCCGGATGTCATTTTCCCTCAATCCCAGGGTCCAGGCTAATAATACCTGGATGTAATAATGACTTTGGGTGGAGGTATAGACGGTCAGTTTTTTATCAGGCGTGTAGTTAGCAACAGCGCAGTGGGTTTCCATACATACATGGTGCTGGGAAGAGCAGCGGAACCAGTCTTCACGGATATAATCAGCTTTCAGAAAAGCTTCATCAACATCACCCCATTCGATATGACGTGTTACGTTAATATTCCGTTCAGCATGATCATGGAGTTGAGGGGCTTCTGCTTTTATTGCATCAAGCGGTTCAAAAACACCAAGCAGAGGTTCGTATTCAACTTCGATCAAATCCATCGCTTCTTCGGCAGTATCCTCATCAACTGCAGCAATAGCCGCCACAGGTTCTCCGATATAACGGACTTTTTCGCTTGCAAGAATTTCTTCATCGCAAAGCTCTTTAAAACGCCGCCATATACCCTGATGAACGCCGATTGTATCTTTACCGGTAACAATCCCTTTTACACCGGTCAGCTCCTCTGCCTTCGATGTATCTATGTTGAGAATCTTTGCATGGGCGTGCGGGCTTCGTAATATCTTACCATACAGCATTCCTGGTAATTTTACGTCAAATGTATATTCCGCCCTTCCGGTGATCTTTGCAATACCGTCAATGTTGTGGACAGGAGTGTTAACTACGTTGAACTTATTCATTTTTCCCTAATATTTACCATCAGCAACTGCCTTCATTGCTCTTATGATACTGTTATAACCTGTACACCGGCAAAGATTGCCGTGCATAGCTTCCCGGATCTGATCAACTGTCGGTTTTGGATTTTCACTCAGGAAGGCTGTTGCAGACATCAGCATCCCTGAGGTACAGAATCCACACTGGAATGCTCCGAAATCCAGAAAAGCCTTTTGCAGAGGGGTTAAATCTCCGCTTTCGGAAAGGCTTTCGACAGTTGATACTTCGCACTCATCGGCTTGCATCGCAAGAACCGAACATGATTTAACCGCCATACCATTTAAAATAACCGAGCATGCACAACACGCTCCGGTACTGCAAGCTCTTTTGGTGCCTGTAAGTTCCAACTCATTTCTTAAAACTTCAACCAGCAGTCTTTTTGGCTCGATATAAAGCTCGTGGTATTGATTATTGACCGTAATGCGTAACAATTGTTTTTCCATAACCAACTAACAATTATCTATTAACTTATATTCAGTTTTGCCTGTTCCCAGGCTTTCTTCACCATCCTTTTTGTCAACACCTCAACCAAATATCTTCTATAGACATCGGAAGCATGAATATCGGAGACAGGATCGGTCAGTTCCGCAGCTAATTTCCCTGTCTTTTCAAGGAGTTTATCAGTAAGTTTCTTTCCTATCAGTAGCTGTTCAGCTTCTTTTATTCTTAAAGGTTTTGATGCAGCACCTCCCAGGGCGATCCTTGCATCTTTACAGGAGTTGTCATTCTTAGTAAGAGTTATTGAGACAGCGACCGATACGATTCCCTGGTCATTCTTGATAATATTAAATTTCTCATAGGCTACAGCAGTCAGGGGAGAGATAATGGGAATTTGGATCTCGAGCAGAAGTTCTCCTTCCTGAAGCGCAGTTTCAAAATAATCCACAAAAAAATCTTCAAGGAGGATGATCCGTTCTTTTTTGTTATCGGCGATTTTAACCGATGCATTCAGGGCAATAAACACGGGCCCCGGGTCACCTGTTGGATCTCCATGACAAAGGTTTCCACCAATAGTCCCCCAGTTTCTTGTTTGGTTAGAAGCAATGGTCTCTTCCATATCAACTAAAATGGGGTAATGCTTTTTAAGAACTTTTGATTCTTCTATTTCCCTGTGAGAAGTAGTAGCTCCGATCTTCAATCCTTTTTTTGGATCAAACTCTACAAAACTTAACTCTTTCACGTTTTTGATGTCAATAAGAGTTGCCGGGGCAACAAGACCTTGCCTCATAAGAATAAGCAGGGACTGGCCTCCGCAGATAATCTTATAATCATCCTTATGTTTATCGAGCAGGTTAAGAGTTTCCTTAACTGTTTCGGCTTTAAAATAAACGAAATCTCGTATCATTGGATTTTGGTATAATTTCTTTCTGCCAGCGTATTAATTGTTAACCAGGTCGGACTAGGAGTCAGATTTGCTGGCATTTGAAAGGGTACTACACCCCTCAGGCCTGCGTTTTGCTTGTTTTCATCTTTTTGGTCGCCTAAATATCCGCGATAATTGGTGTTATAACATACATAGTAGTGACGACCTCTATATTGAGGGCACTCAAAACATAATTTTTCCGAAAAGGGGCATAACATTTCGCTTTTTGCCATTCGTGGTTTTTTTTAGATAAGAATCATACCAGCCATGTTTTTGTATAGACTGAACCGATAGCACCTTTTTTAAAAAGTGAGGTGGTCATAAAGTTGCCTGAAAGTTTTGATTGTATTGAAATGGCTTCAGACAATGGTGCATCGCAGGTATTTTGTATACAACCGATAATAGCTTTCCGTGTTTTCTCCAGGGATGGATCATCTGTATCGTCCAATCCGGGCAGGTCTTTCGTTACATTTTTAAGATGATCCTGAACCACTTCCCGCTTTTTCAAACCATGATCTGCACCGGAAGCGAGTTTCCATGCTATGTTGATGGTCTCTTCCAATGGACCGGCGAAATCGGTCAGCCAGCCAACGGATTTCTTTGCCTTTACAGGTTTACCTGTCAATAATAACCGGAGCAGGTTGGGATAATTTTCAGGTGTCACTTTTCTAAAGGGCCAATGACAGCCTTCCATACCTGGGATGACAGGCAGGGTGACCTCTGGCATGCCAAGGGTGGCGTTCTCTTCTGCAACGAGATAATGGCAATGCATCATGAGTTCAAGAAAACCTCCAAGACAACGCTTCCCGGTAATGACGCCGACGGATGTTTGGAAATCATTATTCAGTCTTCTTGCAGTAGCTGACCAGGAGTTACACAGGTCGACACCTTTTTGTGCATCTTCAATAGCCGGAAAGAAATCGGTGGTATCGGCGCCGGTCATTTGGGTTGAAAGATGGAAATCGCCAGATACGATTACATGTTCAATTCCTGCCAGCTTCAGCCAGTCAATCGCTCTGTTCAATTCAGCATTCACATCAAAGTTATAGCTTTCACGATTTATTGAAATGACTCCGACCTTTCCATCGTGTTCGGCGTTCACATACAATTGTTGCCATTCGGGTGTGTCAATCCTGTCAAAGACTTCGGGATACCATGCTTTTTTGGCTGCCAAAGGATCTAACTTATGGTACTCCTCTACCAATCTGCGGGCACCCTCAGCTCCGAAATTGCGGATAACTGCCGGGATTCCTCTACTGAACTGTGCACATAGTTCGCCTATCAGATTCATCTGCGCAAGATGCGAACGGTTTTCATGGATCATCAGGCTTGTCATCTGGAAGAGGGCACCGATAATCCAGGCATTAAATTCGGCATACTCTTCGTCGTTCATTGACCAGTCGACCAGTGGGCGGAAGTGATCGGGAGGATACCAGTTTTGTCCGCTGTCTTTCTTTTCATCAAACGTTGAAGTCGGGGTAAACAGCTCCCCGTAATGCTCACTTAAATGATGAAGGCATGACCATGAAAGGAAGTTGGCTCCGGCTGCCCCGATAGCGTCATGTGCCCTGAAGGGATTCGGGCCTAAATATTTGCGGATATATTTATCCGTCTTCCAGAAAGGCATGTTGGTCGCTTCACAGAACCTTGTCCCGGCATTTGTGAGTCCGCAGAAAAATACATCGAGAACAAAAGACCAGTTATCACCAACAGGCATGGGGATCAATCCCAACGCCCAGAGAAGTTGAGAACTTGGGGAAGGTTCGGGTTCTACGATCTCCCAGATCTTATTGATCTCGTGAGGGAATGCCGGATGGGCGATACCAACGCCAAGAGCGGAACGCGGGAACCCTGAAGTAACCGACCAGATATCTATTTCAGGAAATTTTGATCTGAACAGCTTATAATGTTCTTTTTTGATATCGAGAATTTCAGGAATAGCTTCGAGAAGGAATCTGGGGTTATGAGCCGACAGAGCTTCAGGAAGGCCTTTTCCGTCATAGGAATAGGTGATAATATTTCCCATGATTTTATCAGCATTTCCTTTACCGAACGATGCAACAAGTCCTGGATACTGTTTAGCCATTCCATCGGATACACCGGGGAAATCAAGTGCTATAATGGGAACTCCGTAAGGTTCAAGTCGTGAACCAAGTTGCATGGCTTTTCCGGCTCCGACAATACCATTAGCCCCTGAAATAACGAGGGCGCCTCTATTACCGGACTCACCGAAAACCTGGTCAACCAGCTCATCTGCTGCAACCGGGAGCTTCCCTTGTTGAAAAATTTCTAATACTGAACCAAGCCCCAGTGTCTGGAGTGTTGATGGTCTCATTTGATTTATCATATCTGTTCCTCTATCTTTCTTATGAAATTTTAAAAATTCCTGCAGTACCTACATCGCCGGCTGCACATCCGAAGAGCAACACATAACCCCCTCCCAGATCCACCGCTTCTTCAAGTGCTTCGATCAGGCTCCGTGTAAGCGTCGGTGCCTGGGGATGCCCCCAGACAAGCGAACAACCTGTTTTATTCATGTTCCGCCAGTCGTAATTCATCGCTTTCGCGAATATCGCATCGTTGACAGCGAAAGGATTATGGTTTTTCACCACAATCATATCATCCATTGTCAACCCGGTTCGCTGTAAGAGCTTCTTGACCGCTAGCGCTGGAGCTTCAGGCATGAGCCCCGGAAGTGTACGGATATCCACTTTAGCGATAAATTGAATATCAATTTCGGGTTTTGGGCTTAATTCCCTTGCCTTCCCAGGGGAGGTTACAAGAAGTGTAGCCATTCCGTCTGATGCATGTGTTTGCCCTCCTGCTGTCACACAGGTATCCAATTCACGCATATCCTTCAATGCCTGGAGGGTTATCTGACGGACGCCGAAATCATCATCTATTTTTCCGGCAAGCCTTCCCTGGACATTCAAGATTGTAAAGGGGAAAAGAACACGATCAAGAAAGCCTGAATGTTTAGCCTCAAAATATTGTTTATACCTCAGGTAGGTGAGCTCGTCAACTTCGGAACGGTCAATTTTGTATTTTCTGGCGGCTATGCCGGCGGTTGCAATCATCGCACCACCTGTAGACGGATCAAAGCCGAAATTATCCCAGACATCAACCAGGGCTTCGGTTCTACGATAAGAGCGGCGTTCAGGAAACACACCCACGGGCGAATCGCTTGTCCTGTCAAAGGTCAGTACCCCGATAGTATCGTATGATCCTGAATTTACTTCAGAGCCTGCTATCACTACCGACGAAAGTCCGGTAGCACAAGCCTGTTCCATATGATACCCTGGTATCCGTTGACCCAAACAACTTGCAATGAGCGGAGCATTCCAGAATTTCCAGTGGAAAGGGATCGTTGATCCTATAATGAGATATTCCAGGTTTTTACTGTGAACTTTTCTTTTTCCCAATATGCTTGCCATAGCCTCCCCTGCAAACTGACCGATGTTAACTTCTGATAATGCCGATGTCTGCCATGCCGGGAAATAGCTGCTGCCCCATGTGCCGTATGGAATTCGTGCGTTGGGAAACATGGATTCAACTACTTTCATTTATACCTCCTTCTTGATAATTATTCACTGTTTAAAAGTACCGATCCGTGAGCAGCGAGGAACTGAGAGTGCTCCGGACTGTCAGAATCGGGATATCTATTTCTAAAAAGGCTGACGATCATCGGGTGCATGGCCGGTAATCCACCGGTGATCACCAGGTGATCCTCAAACAAAGATAATTCAAATGATCGTAAAACAATGGAGTTATAGATGCCTATGATGATGTTTGGCAACGTGGCTCCCTTCTTGATCAGGCCAATGATTTCCGAAACAGCAAACACAGTGCAGAAACTGTTGATCTTCACTTCTTCAGTAGCTTTGTTTGCAAACTTCGTGAATTCTTCGGGAGTGATATCCAACCGGAAAGCGATCTCTTCCAGGAAAGAACCTGTTCCGGCTGCACATTTCCGGTTCATCTTGAATTTTTCTACCTGGCCGAGTGCATTCACATGGATATACTTGGTGTCCTGTCCGCCGATGTCGATGATGGAACAGGCATGATTATAAATTTCAAATACCGACCTGGAAAGCGCACTGAGTTCGGAATTTGATACAAATGACTGCTCGATCTCTTCCCGGCCATAACCACAAGTAAAAACAGGATATTCGATTTCATAATTTTCTGTAAAATGGGAGATGATCTTCTTTGAGGCATTGTTGAAATCATAACCGGTCTTCACGCAGTGAAAAGCGACCATCTGGTTGTTTTTATCAACTAAAACCCCTTTTGTATAAGATGATCCGAGATCGATACCCAATCGGTACATTTTTATTTTAGATTTACGATTTTAGATTTACGATTTTCGTATTTCGTATTTCCGTATTTC